>JAZULJ010000015.1:0-53524 GCA_045603045.1 Alistipes sp. | reverse complement strand
ATAGTCGGCAGCGAGGTCGATGATGGTCTGCTCCAACACATCGATATAGCGTCTGATGCCCAGACCTACCGCGTCGAGGTCGATAATAGGGTAGCAGACAAGTTGTCCAGGGCCGTGGAAGGTGATGTCGCCGCCACGGTCTATATGATAAAATTCGGCACCCAGGGCCTTCAAACGCTCCTCGGTAAGGAGCATGTTTGTCTCGTGGCCACTCTTGCCGAGTGTATATACTGCGGGATGCTCGACGATAAGAATGGTCCCTGCGGGGCTATCGTCCGAGATACGTTTCGAGGCCTTGGCCTCACACAATGCGTCGAAGAGCGAACGCTGTAACTCCCAGCACTCGCCATACGCCATAGTCTGTAAATTTCTGATTTCTACCTCTTTCATCCCTTTCTCACAGCTTCAAGTGCGGCATCTGCCAAATACGACGAACGCACCAGGGGTGCACTCGCGCAGTAGCTGAAACCCATCTCGAGGGCTTTGAGTCGGTACTCTTCGAACTTTTGAGGAGTGATGTATGCCCTGACGGGATAGTGCTCCTTGGTGGGTTGAAGGTACTGACCGAGGGTTACGATGCTCACGCCCGCTTCGCGCAGGTCTCTAAGCGTCGCCAACACCTCCTCTTCGCTCTCGCCCAGACCGACCATAAGGCCGCTCTTAGCCACCGCCCCGCTATCGGCAATATGCTTCAAGGTAGCCAACGACGTGCGATACTTAGCACGCGAACGCACCTCGGGGGTCAGTCGCTCGACGGTTTCGATGTTGTGTCCCACAATGTCGGGACGCGATGCCAGCACCATGTCGAGTAACTCGGGGCGGGCATCCATATCGGAAATAAGGAGCTCTATTGTTGCGTCGGGGTTCTCGCGACGTATAGCCTCCACGGTGCGCGCCCAGATTTCGGCGCCGTGGTCCGGGAGGTCGTCGCGTGTTACTGACGTAACGACAACATGTTTAAGGCCCATCAGCTTTGCGCTCTCGGCAACCTTGTCGGGCTCCTCCTGGTCGGGAGGTAGCGGGCGACCGGTCGTCGTAGCACAGAAGCGACAATTGCGTGTGCATATGTCGCCGAGAATCATGAAGGTTGCCGTGCGACGACTCCAACACTCTGCCTTGTTGGGGCACATGCCGCTCGTGCAAATAGTGTGCAGACAGCGTCCGCCCACGATATGCTCTACGTCGGCCGTGTTGGTCGTGCTGCGAAGACTAATCTTCAACCAATCTGGCTTCCTCAGATGCTCACTTCTGTTAGGTGCCTTAGTCATTTTTAAGTTCACTTTTTTCCAATTGATGCAAAAGTACAAAAAAATTCAATAAATACAAACTTTTCTACGAAAAAGTGAGGCTCGGGAAAATATTTGACCAACATTTTCTCCCTATTGTGGCAAAATGGCACGATAGTAGCTTTTGTAAGCGAAACAAATAGCCATATTGCTAAGGTATAAATTTTACTTATATGGTTATAAAAATTTATGATTTGCAATATTTGTTTTTTAGTCTTATCTTTGCACAAGAAAACAATAAAAACAACCAATAAACTAAACTAAAAAGATTATGATTAGCAAGCGACTTCATGAGGCAATCAATGCCCAGATAAACGCCGAGATGTGGTCGGCATATCTCTACCTCGCGATGTCGATGGACGCTGAGGATAAGGGATATAAAGGTGTTGCAAACTGGTTTTACGTTCAGTATCGCGAAGAGCAGGACCACGCACGTATATTGATGAACTACCTCAACTCGCGTGAGGCGAAGGTAGAGTTGCGTCCCATTGCTGCGGTGCCTGTTACGTGGGAGTCGGTGGCAGATATGTATCGTCAGACTTTGGAGCACGAGAAGGTCGTTACGGGCATGATAAATAATCTTGTAGCGATTGCTCGTGAGGATCAGGACTTCGCGTCGATGAACCGTCTTGTATGGTTTGTTGACGAGCAGATTGAGGAGGAGGAGTCGGCGCGCGAGAAAATCACAGCATTGGAGGCTGTTGAGTGCAACAAGTATGGTATGTATATGCTCGATAAGGAGATGGCCACGCGTGCTTATACGGTACCGTCGCCACTGAGTAGTGCAGAATAAGTGTTAGTTAAGGCTGTGGGGAAGCAGCCTATGTGTCAAGAAAAACTTATAAGGTTAATAATTGTTTGTGTTCGTGGTGGGACCGCTATCGACCGTAGAAAAGTCGTGGCGGTCCTTTTTTTGTAAGTGAGTGGGTGAGGTGTGCTCAGCGTAGGGAAAGAGGTGGGGTCTGTGGGGTAAGAGGGGTTTGTGGGGTAGGAGGGGTGGTTTTTTGCTATCAAAAATAGTATCCTTGTATTCCTCGACCTCATGTCCTCTTCCTTCGACCTCATGTCCTCTTCCTTCGACCTCATGACCTCTTCCTTCGACCCAATGTACCCCTTTGCCCCCTTCGGCCACTCAACCCACTCAACCCCCTCTGCTTTCGACGTTAGACTTGGTCTCGACATAAAATTGGCGCAGATGCGAAATACCGAACGTATCCTCCATCTGCGCCAATGATTCAAAGGCCGGGAACGGCCCTTTATCATGTTAAATTACACGGTCATAACCTCCTTCTCCTTCTTCTCCAACTCAGCGTCGATAGATTTGGTAAACTTCTCGAGGAGCTTCTGTACCTGTGCCTCGCCATCCTTCTGCTCGTCCTCAGACATGCCCTCCTTCTGTGCCTTCTTGAAGAGTTCAACGGCATCGCGACGCGCATTACGCAGGCTGATACGTGCGGTCTCGCCCTCAGCCTTAACCTTCTTCACAATCTCCTTACGGCGCTCCTCTGTGAGAGGGGGTATCGAGAGGCGGATATGTTCGCCATTGTTCGAGGGTGTGAGGCCGATGTTTGAGTCGATGATAGCCTTCTCGATGGGGCGAATCATATTCTTGTCCCAGGGCTGAATAAGTACCGTCTTGGCATCGGGCACGGTAACGCTCGCAACACCCGATACGGGGGTCTGTGAGCCGTAGTAGTCAACAAATACGCCATTGAGAACATTCACCGATGCTTTGCCGGCACGGATGTTCAACAACTCCTCAACGAGGTGATCCACAGCGCGCTGCATGCGCTCCGTAGTATCGTTCAAAATAGTCTTGGTATCCATACTTTTATCTTTTATCTGTTATTCTCATTTTACTGGTGCTTGGAGTGTGCTGTTGAGTACCGTCTCAACCTCCTTGGCTATTGCCTTGTCGTAGCCCACGGCGAGGTAGCACACCTTACCCGAGGTATCCACGATGAAGGTGCGGGGCACATAGTTTGAGGCATATTTGTCGTATATGGCGCGCTCGGGGTCGAGACCTATGGGGAAGGTGTATCCCATACTCTCGATGAATGAGCGCACCACCTCGGGCTTCTCGCCACGCGATATGGGCAGTACCACGAGGTTGCGGCCGGCAAAGTGCTCGATGACATCTCTCTGCAAGTGCGACAGCTCCTCGCGGCAGGGAGGACACCACGTTGCCCAGAACATAACCATCACGACCTTACCCTGCTTGGTGAGCTTCGAGAGTGTTACCTCGCGGCCATTGAGCATCTCGACGGTGAAATCGGGGGCTGTGTCGCCCACCTTGATAAGCGTTGTTTGCTCGATGTCGTCTTGTGTGCTGGTGGGCGCATGTGTCATCGCCTCGGCCTCCACGGGCCAGAAGATGATGGCGGCAACAGCGGCTATGAGGGCTACGAGCATTAGTAGCAGGCTTCCCGTTGTGCCACGTTTCTTATGTTTCATTTTGATAGCCATAGTATCATATTTTATGTGTTGTGCGTTACTCTGTTACCACGGTGCCGATATTCTCACCGCGGATAACCTTTTCGAGGTTGCCGTAGGTGTCCATGTTGAACACCATGAGGCTCAGGTGGTTCTCCCGGCAGAGTGTGAATGCCGTCTGGTCCATAACCTTCAATCGGCGTGCCAGCACCTCGTCGAAGGTGATGGTATCGAACTTTGTAGCTGTGGAATCCTTCTCGGGGTCGGCAGTGTAGATGCCATCGACACGTGTGCCCTTGAACATCACCTCGGCCTCAATCTCGATGCCACGGAGTGCTGAGGCTGTGTCTGTCGAGAAGTATGGGTTCGAGGTGCCACCACCGATGATTACGACATATCCGGCTTCGAGGTACTCGATAGCTTTGGCCTTGGAGTAGTACTCACCGATAGGCTCCATGCGGATAGATGTCAGCACCTTGCACTTAACGCCCGCAGACTCCAATGCCGACTGCAACGCTAATGAGTTGATGATTGTTGCGAGCATGCCCATCTGGTCGCCCTTCACACGGTCAAAGCCACGGCCGGCACCCTGTATGCCACGGAAGATGTTGCCACCACCGATGACGATGCCTATTTCGACGCCGAGAGCTGCGATACTCTTAATCTGCTCGGCATACGCGCGGAGCACCTCAACATCGTGGCCATAGTTCTGTTTGCCCTGCAATGACTCGCCACTGAGTTTGAGAAGTATTCTCTTATATTTTGCTGTTGTCATAGTTGTTTATAACTAATGTTTTAACTCCATAATTTGTGCGAAGATACGAATTTTCTGCAAAAATCACAATTTTTTAGGCCATATATTTCTGTGGCAACAACAAAAAAGATGTGGCGTGCGCGCCCCCTCGCCCCCTCGGTGGCAGAATAAAATAAATGGCATAAAGAGTATATTGTTAAAAATAAATGTATTAACTTCGCAACCGATATGAGAAACACAACCCAAACAGCCATTCTCTGTGCCCTCATCATGAGCATCGCCACCATGGGACGATGTGTAGCACAGGCGCTGCCCGACACGATGTACATGTCGGCGGCAGATATAGAGTATGTCATTGAGCGCCACGACACCGTAACCTCACCCCTCGTAACGTCGTACGACGACCTCTACGATAAGGTGGCGGGTACGCTCACATTCCGTGGCTCATCGCGCCGCGATATGCCGCAGACAGGACGCCTCGCACTCACCCCCACAACCATAGAGACCGAATGGATATTTAAGACGACATACGACAGCCGTCAGACATCGACGGGCGTGTGGGGCGGAGGCTCGGGATGGACGGGACAACCTCTGTACGTAGAGTGGTCGGACTCGCTCGCCGAATATCAACGCGAGGTATCGCCGGCGCTGAGCGAGGCATTTGGCCGGCGCGAGATTATCGTGGGCTCGCTCTCCGGAGAGGTGTATTTCATTGATTTCGAGACGGGCAAGGCCTCGCGCGAGGCCTACAACACGGGCAACCCTATAAAGGGCACCGTGTCGCTCGACCCTCGTCTCAACGGCAACCTCTACATCGGTCAGGGTATCCCCGCCGTGGAGCCTATCGGTGCCGATGTATTCAACCTATATAGCCATCGCCGCGTCTCATTCTTCGGGCGCGACAGCAAGGCGTGGCGCAGATGGGGTGCCTACGACCCCTCGGCGGTGGTCGTGGATAACTTTGTCCTCCGCCCCTCGGAGAATGGCACGCTCTACAAATTTACCGCCGACGAGAGTGGCGCGAAGCTCCACACCTCGCTACGCTACCGTCGTCGCGGATATAGTGCTCCGGGCATGGAGTCGTCGCCCGCAGTGTGGAAGAACTATATCTACGTCACGGACAATAGCGGTGCCGTTATGTGTGTGAATATCGACACCATGAAGCCCGTGTGGTATTTCCGTAATGTCGATGACACCGACGCCTCGCCGGTGCTTATAGTCGAGGATGATGTGCCCATGCTCTATGTGGGGTCGGAGCTCGACAAGCAGGGCGCCTCGGGCTATTGTTACCTCACGAAGCTCAATGCACTGACGGGCGAGAAGATATGGCAAAACCGCATAGCGTGCCACAAGATAGATTATGCCGAGAAGGTGCGCGAAGGGGGTATGTTCTCGACGCCGCTCGTAGGTCGTGGTAATGTCGAGGGGCTCCTCTTTGTGAATATGTGCGGCATGGGCAACCACACAGGCTCGTTTGTGGCTATCGACGCCGCGACGGGCAATATTGTGTATAGCACCAAGCTCGACTACTACTCGTGGTCATCCCCCGTTGCATTGCTCGCCGACGATGGCAAAATGTATGTGTTTACGGGCGATGTCATCGGCAATGTCTATCTCATTGATGCTCTGAGTGGTAAGATTATATATAAGCGTCGTGTAGCCTGGAATTTCGAGTCGTCGCCCGTGGTCGTCGATGACTGCGTCGTGGTGGGCTCGCGTGGTCGCGAGATTTATAAATTTAAGATTAAGTAACCTATGAAACGCCTTGTACTCATCGTCCTCGTGCTACTCTCGGTTGTGGAGAGCCGTGCGCAGCTATATGCCATGCGTGACTCGGTGGCAAACGGATATAACTTCTGGCTCTATCTGCCCGATAACTATTCGGAGCGTGCTCAAATAGCGCGTGAGGGTCGGGTTATCCGCGACAGCGTGTTGTGCGATAGTGTAGCCCGCGACAGTGTGTTGTGCGACAGTGTGTTGTGCTATGACGTTAAGCGTGAGGATTGTCGCTCACTGCCTATCGTGGTCTTTCTGCACGGCAAGAGTCTCTGTGGCACAAACCTCTACACCGTGCGTAAGTATGGTACGCTTGATGCCCTGACCATGGGCCGTAAGGTGGATGCCGTGGTAATAGCACCCCAAAACCGTGGCGACAGCTGGTGGAAGCCGGAGAGGGTCATGAATATCGTTGAGTGGGTTGCTGAGCGCTACGAGGTGGATACCACGCGCCTCTATGTTCTCGGCATGAGCCTCGGCGGATACGGTGCATTGGACTTTGCTGCCGCCTACCCCGAGCGCACGGCGGCAACCATAGGTCTCTGCGGTGGCTCGACATACAACGACCCCTCGAAGATAGGCTCAACGCCCACATGGATTATTCATGGCACGGCAGATAGGGCGGTGCCCGTCAGCGCCTCACGCCGCGTGCGTGATGCTGTGGTCAAGGCCGACAGCTGCAATCTGCTTCGCTACGACGAGTTGCAGGGCGTGGGACACTCGCTCCTGGCGCGTGTCTTCTACCTCGGTGAGACCTACGAGTGGCTTTTCAAGCATGCTACCACCGACTCGGTGCGCACCGTGTATCGCGATATAAACATCACCACAGAGCGACTCAATAGAGCATATAAAGACCTGAAACTCAACAGCGTAAAACTCAACGTCATAGACCCGGCAGGAGCCTCTTTGTCATCATCGGGCACCTCGTCGTCGGGCGAGGCTACGTGGTACACCGTGCGCAAGGGCGACACCCTCGGACATATCGCCAATAGACACAATACGACGGTAAAGAGGCTCTGCGCGCTGAACAATATCACCGAGAAGAGTGTAATCAAACCAGGTCAGAAGTTGAAGATTAGCGTCTCAGCGACGTCGTCATCATCGGGCACCTCGTCGTCGGGTGAGGCTACGTGGTACACCGTGCGCGAGGGCGACACCCTCGGACATATCGCCCAAAAGCATCATACGACCGTGAAGAGACTATGCGCGCTGAACAATATCTCGGAGAAAAAGGTGTTGCAGATAGGCCAAAAATTGAGGGTTAAATAGGGTTGGTGGTAGTTTTGCGGTTAGGGTGAGAGCAATACCTGTGCCTCACCTCCGATACCCCCCCTACGCACCCTCATACCTCCAATTCTCTGCGACGAAGAGTCTAAATCGCCGAGGGTCAAATTGCCAGGGTCCCCAATCGCCGAAGTTTAAGTCGCCAGAGCCACAATTATCCAAATTATCCTCCACGATTTTTCGTTTTGCAAAATTTTTTGTACATTTGTAAGGTTATAGCCACCTCTTTGAGGTGAGCCCAATAATTTTACCTATGGCTGAGAGTCAATACAAATACCTCAACAGTGTAGATACGCCTGCCGACCTGCGCCGTCTTAGTGAGGAGCAACTCATTGAGTACTGCCGCGAGGTACGTCGTTATATCGTCGAGTGTTGCGCCGTAAACCCGGGGCACCTTGGTTCAAGCCTTGGTGCGGTAGAGATAACCGTTGCGCTACACTACGTCTATTCCACGCCCGATGATAGCATAGTCTGGGATGTGGGACACCAGGCATACGCCCATAAGATTCTCACAGGGCGCCGCGACCTCTTTACCACAAACCGTAAGCGTGGAGGTATCAGCGGCTTTCCGCGTATGGCTGAGAGCCCCTATGACGCCTTTGGCGCGGGGCACTCGTCGGTGAGCATCTCGGCAGCCTTCGGCATGGCCAAGGCGCGCGAGATGGAGGGCTCCAAGGGGCATGTTATCGCCGTGATTGGCGATGGCGCCATGACCGGAGGCCTCGCCTTTGAGGGTCTCAACAACGCCGGTGCCTCGCCCGCGACCAATCTTCTCGTGGTGCTCAACGATAACGAGATGTCTATCGACAAGCCGACAGGTGCCCTCGACCGCTACCTCGTACACATGTCAACGTCGAAGTGGTATAATACCCTGAAACGTGGCCTATGGCGCGTGCTCAGCGTGGTACCTCCCCTGCACCGCCTTGCCCGTAAGACCGGAAATGCCATAAAACAAGGATTGTTGCAAAATAGCAACCTCTTTGAGAGTCTCAACTTTCGATACTTCGGCCCTGTCGATGGCCACAACTTGCGCGAACTTATACGCACGCTGCGCGCCCTCAAAGATATAGGAGGCCCCAAATTGCTACACATAAAGACCAAGAAGGGTAAGGGCTACGCTCCTGCTGAGGCAGATGCTGCAACATGGCACGCCCCGGGACGCTTCGACGTGGCTACGGGCGAGCGCGTGCGCAACGCCTACGCGGTAGCTCGCTATCAGGATGTCTTTGGACATACGCTTCTTGACCTTGCGCGCCGCGATGAGCGCATCGTGGGCATAACACCCGCCATGCCTTCGGGCTGCTCGCTCAACGTGATGATGCAAGAGATGCCCGAGCGTTGCTTCGATGTGGGCATTGCCGAGGGACACGCCGTAACCTTCTCGGCGGGTCTTGCTGCGGGTGGGCGTCGCCCCTTCTGCAACATATACTCGTCGTTCATGCAGCGCGCCTACGATAACGTGATACACGATGTGGCGCTCCAAAACCTCCCCGTGGTGTTGTGCCTCGACCGTGGCGGCATCGTGGGCGAGGATGGTGCTACGCACCACGGAGCCTTCGATATGGCATACTTCGGATGTGTGCCCAACCTCACAATAGCGGCCCCCCGCAACGAGTGGCAGTTGCGCCAGATGATGTACACGGCCTCGCTTGCGGAGCATCCCACCGTGATACGCTACCCTCGTGGTCTTGGCGAGGGCGTGGAGTGGAAGAATACCCCCTTTGAGCGTTTGGAGGAGGGTCGTGGCGAGCTCCTGCGCGAAGGTGGCGACGTGGCCATCATTGGCGTAGGAAACATGACTAACGTGGCACTGCGCGCAGCGGAGCGTAGCAGGCATAGCGTTGCGGTCTATGACTTACGCTATGTGAAGCCCTTGGACGAGGCGTTGCTACTCACCATAGGTAGCCGTTTTGAGCGTGTGATAACCATCGAGGATGGCATAATACACGGTGGTGCGGGTGAGGCTGTATCGGCATTTATGGCCGCCCACAACCTGCACCCCCACACCATTCACCTCGGCATCGACGACCGCTTTGTCGAGCATGGTAAGCCCTCAGAGCTTTGGGCAGAGTGTGGCTACGACGAGGAGGCGCTACTCAATGCCGTGGAGCATATGATGACATCAGTTAAATAAAATGGTGCAGTGTCTGCGTCGCACCTATAACTTTTAACATTTCACTTTGATATGAGACGTTTTACGCACATTCTATTATTTGCTGTGGTGGTGGCAATGTCCGCCGCTACGTCGTGTGTTGAGGAGTACACCTTCACACCGCCACCAGGCGGCATCACGCAGCCCGATGATGAAAATGGGGGCAATAATGGCGGTAACGACCAAAAGCCCGAGGAGAAGCCGGAAGATGGACCCGAGACCCCTGCAAACCCCGACTACCCCAGTACAAGTTGGGCTGAGGGCGAGTTAGACTGGGTATTTGACTTGGAGGCATTACCCGAGATTAGGGTTGAGGTATCGGTCGAGCAGTGGAACGCGCTGCTCAAAGAGTATGACCGCGATAGCAACACCAATGCCTATGTTCACTGCGACGTGGAGTTTAAGTCCAAGGGCGAGACGCATACCTTCGCCGATGCGGGTTTGCGTCTGCGTGGCAACACCTCGCGCCGTCGCCCTGAGGGTAATGGTGGCGAGATGCATCGTACCAACGACACTGATTGGCACCACTGCCACTTCATGGTCAACCTGCGCAAGTACCAGAAGGATGATGCCCATGAGCTACGCGGCGTGCGCAAGCTGCATCTCAAATGGTTCAAGGATGATAGTGCTTACTGTCGCGAGGTATATTGCTATGACCTCTTCCGCCGCTTCGGTATCTGGACGGCACCATATAGCTCATACTGCCGCCTATGGATACATGTCGAGGGCGACACGGAGCCTGCATACTATGGCGTTTACGAGCTATTGGAGTCTATCGACGACAAGTTCGTGAAGAGGCGTAAGGAGCTCTTTGGCGACCACAACCACAACCTATGGAAGTGTCGCTACGGCGCTACGCTCAACTATAACGACCGCAACAATGTGTGGATAGGCTCCGATGATGGCACCACGAATGACTACACCTACGAGTTGGAGAGTAACACCGAGAACTTCGACGCCGCACGCGAGCAACTCATAGAGTTCATGCGTAACGTTACGCAGCGTCAGGGTCAGGACTTCCACGACTGGATAGCCTCGGTGTGCGATGTACGTCTGCTGCTGCGTACCTACGCTGTGAATGTCGCGGTGGGCATGTGGGACGACTACTGGAACAACTCGAACAACTACTACATATACTTCAACTCGACGGATAAGGACAACTACAAATTCTTCTTCATTCCCTACGACTACGACAACACCCTCGGCACGTCGCACAACTGCGGTGTACAGGGCGATGCGGGACGTCAGTCGCCGTTGCAGTGGGGCGACACGGAGCGCAGCCCGCTAATCGGCAAGTTGTTGCAGTATGATGACTACCGCGCGATATACATCGAGGCTCTGAACGATTTGTGCAATCCTGCCAACGACCTCTTCTACTACGAGGCGTCGATACGTCGTATCAAGGTATGGCACGAGCTGATAAGTAGCTATGTAATGAACGACACAGGCGAGGATTGCGAGATTAAGGACCGTCCCGCAAAGTGGGGTAATAACTACGACTACCGCATCCTCGATACCTCGTCGCCGAACAACTTCTTCCGCGTGAAGGCGGCATCGATACCCAAGCAGTAACAAAAGCCAAATATGCTGAGCTGTACAAATAGGGAGACAATAATGAACGCATGGACGAAGTGTTGTGCCGTGGTGGAGCGTGGCACGCATACACGTCTTGCAATTACCGCATGGCGCATATTGCAGACGTATGTGGCGTTGCAACTCACGCACCTCATCTTCTACATCTACAACTACGACCTTGTCGGAGATGTTGCCATGGAGGAGATATGGCTGCTCTTCAAGGGCTCCATACTCTTTGACAACGCCTCGATAATCTACTCTCTATCGCTCTTCATCCTGCTCTCGATACTGCCTCTTCCGCTACGCATATGGCAGTCGAAGGAGTATCGTCGTGCGATGTTTTGGGCGTATGTTATCCCCGTAGCCGTGATGCTGGCCTTCAACTTCGGCGACATTATCTACTTCCACTACACGCAGAAGCGTTGTACGGCCGATGAGATATTCTTCGCCGAAAATGGCAATACGGCGCTGCTCATGGGGCGCTTTATGCTCGATAATTGGTATTTGGTAATTGTCTGCATGCTCCTCCTCGCGTTACTCGTCGTGGGCTACCGCCGTAAGTTCGAGGTGCGCGATATCGTTAGCTACGCCCCGAGTGGTGAGCGGCCCCGGGGAGGGATAAGGGTTAAGCGCATAGCCCTTATCGCGGTGGTGCGCCTGCTTGTCATAGCCCTCGTCGCCCTCTACTCGATATATGGTGTTCGTGGCGGACTTACACGCATGACACGCCCCATAACCCTCTCCAACGCGATGCTCTACACTACGACGCCCAACAAGGCATACCTCATACTCTCGAACCCATTCTGTGTCATACGCACCGTATCTAACCGTGTCGAGATACCACGCTTCTACGATAAGGAGGAGGTGGAGTGCATATTCAGCCCCACGCACAACCCTGCGACCATGACGCGTAGCGATATGTATGGCATCGTCGAGGGGTACAATGTCGTGGTCTTCATCCTCGAAAGCTTCTCTGCTGAGCATTCGGCGCTGCTGATGCCTGAGGAGCATACGGGCGAGGGCTACACTCCCAACCTTGACAAGATTATGTCCGAGGGTCTTCTTTTGGAGCGTTGCTACGCCAATGGTCTCACAAGCATTGCGGCGCCCCCGACAATATGGAGCTCTATGCCCTCCTACGGGGAGCCCTTCATGTTGCGTGCCGAGTCGCTCACAGCGGGTAGCGCCCTGCCCCGCATCCTGGCAGATAAGGGCTACGACACCGCCTTCTTCTGTGGCTCGGAGCATGGTTCGATGGGCTTTGGTGCCTATGCACATATCGCGGGTGTAG
This sequence comes from Alistipes sp., assembly GCA_045603045.1. Classification (GTDB taxonomy): domain Bacteria; phylum Bacteroidota; class Bacteroidia; order Bacteroidales; family Rikenellaceae; genus Alistipes. The sequence goes on along the minus strand of JAZULJ010000015.1, from coordinate 40,973 downwards.
AGCGTCTATACAGCATGGATACCTATGCCGAGAGATACGGCAACGACGCCTTTGACGGCTTCTGGGGCATCTGGGACGAGCCCTTCATGCAATATATGGGCGAGGAGCTATCGACGCTCCGCGAGCCCTTCTTCGCGAGTATCTTCACCATTACGTCGCACCACCCCTTCAACATCCCCCGAGAGGCGCGTGCTGAGCTGCCTGCGGGTACGACGCTCAACCATCAGCCCGTGGCATATACCGACCGTGCGATAGGTCGCTTTATGGAGTCGGTGTGTGATGAGGCGTGGTTCGACCATACGCTCTTTATCTTCGTTGCCGACCATGTGTCGAGCGAGCGCATGGCCGAGCGTACACTCTCCATTCCGGGCTGCTACCATATCGTAGGTGCCATGTACACCCCCGATGGCAAGCTGCCTGCACAACGCTACGACCATGTGTCGGCACAGGTGGACATCATGCCCACGGTGCTGGGTCTTGTGGGCAACGAGGAGCCCTACTTTGCTATGGGTCGCGACATCTTCAATGAGCCCGAGCGCGAGCCCTTCATCTTCATACATACGGGCTTCGGATATGCGGCTATCGGGGATGACTATGTTGCCGACTTCGACGGCGAGAGTATCGTTGCTGCCTACCGCCACGACGACTATAAGCGTGAGCACAACATCCTTGCGGAGATTGACGGTGAGGCTGTGGAGCGCCTCTCGCGTGCAACACTGCAACAGTATATGACACACCTCAAAGAGGTAAACTTCCTGCCGTAGTCGCTATGGTGCAGGCTACTACGCGAAAATGTTAGGAAATATTTAGTATATTTGCACTACATAACGAAAACTTTTACGATATGAAATACGCAATTATCTCTACCGAGAAGGGCGATATGAAGGTAGAACTCTACGAAAAGGAGACGCCCATTACCGTTGCCAACTTTGTTAAGCTCGCCGAGAGCCACTTTTACGATGCTTTGTGCTTCCATCGTGTTATCCCCGATTTTGTGATTCAGGGTGGATGTCCCAAGGGCGATGGCACAGGAGGCCCGGGCTACACCATCCCCTGTGAGACACGTGCCGAGCGTCAGTATCACGACCGTGGTGTCCTCTCTATGGCGCACCGTGGTCCCAACACCGGAGGTTCGCAGTTCTTTATCTGCCACAACCGTATGAATACACAGCACCTCGACGGCGTACACACATGTTTCGGTAAGGTTATCGAGGGCGTGGATGTCATCGACGACATTCGTCCTGGCGACCTTATCCTCTCGGTAACTATCGTCGAGGAGTAGGAGGCTATAACGTGAAGGATTTGAATCCCATATTTAGCGATTTAGCCTCGGGGTCTCTATATATTGCGGGTCCATGTAGCGCTGAGAGCCGTGAGCAATTGTTCGCGACAGCCCTCGGCGTGCATAATGCCGGCGTGCAGGTCTTTCGTGCCGGCGTCTGGAAGCCCCGCACTCGCCCCGGCTCGTTCGAGGGTATGGGACGTGAGGCGCTGCCATGGCTCCGCGAGGCCAAGGAGCGTTACGGACTACATGTCATAACGGAGGTGGCAACACCCGAGCACATAGAGCAGGTGTTAAAGGCAGGTCTCGACGGCGTATGGATAGGTGCGCGCACAACGACAAATCCCTTTGCCATGCAGGAGATTGCCGACGCGCTGCGAGGCACGGATATAGCCATTCTCGTCAAGAATCCCGTAAGCCCCGATGTCGATTTGTGGTCGGGAGCTATCGAACGCCTCTACAACTCGGGCATACGTCGCCTGGCGGCTGTGCATCGTGGCTTCATGAGCTACGACACATCGCTATATCGTAATATGCCCCACTGGTCGGTACCCATAGAGCTGCATCGTCGCATGCCGGAGCTGCCAATACTCTCCGACCCCAGTCATATAGGCGGTCGCCGTGAACTTGTGCAGCCCCTCGCGCAGGAGGCCTTAGACCTCGGCTTCGATGGACTTATGATAGAGTGCCACCCGGCACCCGATAAGGCGCTAAGCGATGCCCTCCAGCAGATTACGCCCGAGGCTCTGGGCGAACTTCTACACTCACTCATACTGCGCCGCACGCCCGTCACGCAAGATGCGCTGCGCGACTACCGCCTACATATCGACTCGCTCGATAGCCGCCTCTTGGAGCTGCTTGCAGAGCGCATGGGCGTAGCGCGTGAGATAGGAGAGTATAAGCGTGCCCACGCCATGGCCGTAGTGCAGCATGACCGCTTCAACGAGTTGCTTCTTGCTGCCGAAGCCAAGGCCGAGAAGATGGGCATCTCGAAACACTTCGTACATCAGATATTCAGCGCTATACACGAGGAGTCGGTACGCCAGCAGGTGGCAGTGGAGAGAGATGAAATAAGATAACAGGCTCGCGAGACCAAGGGGTGGTGAGATGATAAAAATATAGTAGCAACGATGTAGCTCAACAAAAATCCCGACAATGGGCAGTACTTGATGTACGACCCATCGTCGGGACTTTTGTTGGTGGCAGTAGATATCTGCCCCTTACAGGCGATTAGTTCCAGTTGGGGTCAACAATCTCGCCACGCTCATACTGCTCGGTGGTAGCACCGGCTGTGGTACCGTCGGGTATAGGAGGAACGGGAATAGCGTCGCCGGGCTTGCAGCCATCGACCATAACCCATACTTTGCGACCTACTGTGTCGATGTAGATATCGTACTTCGTGCCCGCAGTAGCGTTCACTGCGATATTTTTGTCGCCATCCGCGCCAAAGTTGATAGCGCTGTGAATCTCGGCCTTAGCATCGCTCTTGGCACCGAGCCACTTACCATTGCGGAGCACCTTGAACTGTGCGCCCTGCTCGCCACCAGCGAAGATAACATCCTCGGCGACATAGTAGCCGTCCGCAACTGTAGCCACAACATCCTCAGTCCAGTTGTTACCCTCGAAGTTACCCTTCAAAGTCCAAGTTGTTGCGGGGGGCACCTGACCGTCAGCCATTACCCATACCACCATATTCTCAACGTCGAGGTAGAAGTCATACTTAACATTCACCTCACCGGCGATAAGGATGTCGTCTTCGCCACCGAGGGTAATCTCCGTGTTCAAAGCATAGGGGGTAGCCACGCCATTATCATCCTTGGCGATGGTGCAACCATACCAGTTATCGCCCTTGCGTACCTTGAATACGAGGCCCATCTCATTGCGGTTTGCGAAGGCTACGTCCTCGACAACATAGTAGTCGCCCTGCTGCGCCATGATGAAGCCTTCGTGCCATGTGTCTCCCACGAGGTCTCCCATGAGGTACCATGTGTTGGCATCGAACGTGGCAACATCCTTGACAGCCTCCGAGGGCAACTTACCGCTGTTCATAATATAGTAGGTGTCGGTTGCGGCGTTGAGGTAGATGTCGTATATACCTGCGCTCTTAGCCACGATGTTCTTACCGTTCTCAACGGTCTGGTAGAAGTGGTCGGGCTTAGAGTAGCTACCGCCAAGGTTCTCGGTGCCCTCCCACGTTGTACCCTTCAAGAACTTAAATTCATCGCCAATGGCAAGGGCCACGTTGTAGGCAACATGGAAGCTATCAACAACATACATCGGCGTACCGTTCTCGGGTGCCCACTCGTTGAACGTACCCACAAGGTTCCACGCCGAGCGCTCTTGAACGGGCTCCGACGACACCTCAATCTCCTTCAAAGGCACAATCTTGTTGCGTGCGATGCTCACAGCCTCACCTGCGGTGCGTGTAACTACGGTACCATCGGCACATGCTATCTCTACATATAGCGCCTCGTATGTTGTGGGAGGCATGATGATGAAGAACGACTGCGCCTCCTCGCTGAGTGTTACGTTCACATTCTGCAACGTTACGGGGATGCTGTTTACGGCGGTGCTGATAACCAACGTCTCGGGGTCGATGTCGAGATATTGGGGACCTGCATAGTCGGGTGTCGCGTAGTTGGCATCGCTAAGCTTGATGCTGCTCACGGTACCCTCACCCGAGAGGCTCAGCTCAATGATACCGAAGGGGTTACGGAAGCTGATAGCCTCGGCACCCTCCACGAATGAGGCAATCATGGGGCTTGTGTTGTTGTTAAATGTGCCATCAACATACTTCTGTACCGTGGGGAACGCAACCTTTGAGGGCGACTCCCAGCAGTCGGGGTATGTGGCGTAGAGTGTCGTGCCCTCCGCAGCCTCGGGCAGGAAGCCTTCGAAGGTGGCGGTAGCGGTATTGGCACCCGCTGTCATGGTAAAGGTCTCCTTGTTCGCGGTAGCGTAGCCATCCGTAGAACCAAAGACTGTGATAGTGTCGTTTGTATCCCAAATTACGGCATACTCCTCGTTGAGGTGTGTGCGCGTAATCTCCAAAGAGGCTTCGAGCGTAACCTTCGTCTTCTCGTCCCCATTCGGGGTAACGGGAGTAGGCTCATCCTTACAGCCTGTGGCAAGTAGCACGACGCCCATAGCAAAAGCGGCGCTCTTGGCCAACATCTTAGCATAAATGTGTTTCATAGTGTTTGTGTTATTATGTTAATTGTTATAGTTGCTTTATCTCCATAAATGTCCTCTGCAACAACGCTTTTCCCGCCTCCACACGTTGCTGCTCGCCCTCCTTGCTGCTCGATGTGGCGAGGCACGAGGTGTGGTCATAGAGTGTACATCCGCAATTATCGATGAGGCCGAAGCCGTTGTTAAATGTCCAATATCCAAAGTGCGACACGCTATCCGCAGCAATATCGCGGCTGAATAGGAAGTCGTCTGCATTGAGCCCCATTTGTCCGAGGAGCGTGGCTGCGAGGTCGGTCTGCGAGGCATACTCCTCGATTATTCGGCTCTCGGCAATGGCACCTCCCACCCACAACATTGGGATATGGTGTCGCTCGGGCGAGTTGTTGCCCACCGACGCGGGATAGGGGTATCCGTGGTCGGGGATGATGATTATGAGCGTGTTATCCCAATGCTCCGAGCTGCGCAGACGCTCGACAATAGCCCCGATGACGCTATCCGTGAAGGCAAACGAGTTGAGCATGTCGTTACTCAATCGGCGGTACGGCACATCGAAGGGCTCATGGCTACTTAGCGTGAGTAGCACGTCGAAGGTGCGCTCGCCGCTATCCATGCGTTGCAAGATGGCTGTTGTGGCATAATCGGCGACAACATCGTCTGCCAAGCCCCACTTTGAGCGGTGCCCGCTCGAAGGTAGCCTCTGTTCATCGACAATCTCGTTGAACCCCGTGGCATAGAGGTAGGCACGCGTATTTGTGAAGTTAGCATCGCCACCATAGAAGAAGCGAGTTAGGTATCCGGCGTCTCTCAACTCGGCGGCTATGCCTGGCAGATGTGCAGCCTTTGAGGGGTACTTCATCACCGACATCTTGGGCTGCGCGGGAAAGCCGCTGAGCGTTGCCACCGTGCCTCTGTCTGTGCGGAAAGATGAGGCGTAGAGCCTCTCAAACCACACACCCTCTGCTTTGAGTGCATTGATGTTGGGTGTTACCTCTTCGCCATCGCACACAGCATCGGTGATTGTGCGACCCATGCCCTCGGCGATGATGAGCACGATGTTGGGACTCTTCGTCGTGAGCCACTGTTCACGTTCCGATGTCTCGCTCCCATTGCTACGCATAGCCCTCGCGAAGCGTGCTTCGACATCTTCGTCCGAGTAAAAGTTGTACTCATCGAGGTCATCCCCCGAGGCTATGGAGTCCAGGAGGGTAAAGATGGGGTTTACGGCCGCCTGGTTTAGGAACATCTTGGGCGAGAAGAAGGCCTTTGATACATTCGCCACCGCCGGGGTAACACCACCACGTATTATGACAAAGAGCAAGCCCGCAACAAGGAGCAGTACCGATGTCGATGTAACCTTTGACGTTAGGGTACTCATCGGCTTGAATACCTCTGTGTGAGGCTCAAATAGGTGGCGCACGATGAGGCGGTACAGCCATGTGCCAACACCCACCGTAGCCGCTACATAGAGCGTTGCATATATGCCGTTAATCAGCGATACGCTCGCCATCATCTCTGCGGGCGAGTAGATTAATACCTGAGCATCAATGCGTGCCTGCCACTCCTCAAACATGCCAATATCGGCAGTCTCGACACACGCCACAAGGGTTGTGATGACGGCGAAGTAGCCCATCATGATGCGGCGCATATTGCGCACCCCACGCTCCGCCAATGGGAGCCATACGCAGGCCATGCATAGCAGCAGGGGTACGACCATGATGTATCCCGCCACCACGGAGTCGAGTTTCAGACCGTGCCACAGTGTGAGCAACATATCACCCATGTTGCACCCCGCGGCCAAGTCGTGGTTGTAGATGAGGAATACCACGCGGTTTGCCGTGAAGAGCAACATGGTGGCAGCAAAGGCCGCCACGAGGAAGTGCAGGTGCTTGCGCATCGCGTTAATGTTCGAGTTATAGTTTCTCGCCGTATGCCAGGTCGCCGGCATCGCCGATACCGGGCACGATATATGACTTCGAAGTGAGTTCCTGGTCAACAGCGGCGCACCACAACGTGCAGTTCTCGGGTGAGGTGTGCTTCAATACATAGTCAACACCCTGCTCCGAGGCGAAGGCCGCAGCAAAGTGTGTATGCTTGGGCTGTCCTGCACGACGTATGAGGGCGTCATATACGAGCATGAGCGACGTGCCTGTTGCCAACATGGGGTCAACAAGTATAAGCGTCTTGTCGGTGAGCGCACTTGTCGATACGTACTCCACATCGACGATGAAGCTACCATCGGGGCGGCTCTTGCGGTATGCCGAGACAAAGCCGTTCTCGGCGTCGTCGAAGTAATTGAGGAAACCCTGGTGGAAAGGCAGACCGGCACGTAGGATTGTGGCAACCACAATCTTGTCGTTGATAGACTCCACGGCAGCAATGCCCAGCGGAGTCTCGACCATACGAGTTGAGTAGTTCAACTTCTTCGATATCTCGTATGCCATAATCTCGGCCACACGTTCCATGTTACGACGAAAGCGCATCGAGTCGCGCTGAATGTTCTTATCGCGCATTTGTGCCAAAAACTTGTTGAGAATGGTATTCTCGGTGTTGAGTATATGTACCATGGCTATATTGGTTTGTTGTAACTATTGTTAATATAGGAAGTTGTTGAATGGATAGCGTCCTGCGTGTATCTCGCGCACCATACCGTAGAGGTCCGAGCGTAGCTTTTCGACTCCCGTGCGCTCCTTTGCCGAGATGAAGATGCAGGGGGTATTAGCCTTAGCTATCCAGCTCTTTTTGAGGTCGTCGAGCGAGAGATTCTCGCGTGTTGTGGGCGTGAGGTCATCCTCCTCCTTAGGGGTATAGGTGTATGCGTCAATCTTGTTGAACACAAGGAACGTGGGCTTATCTCCTGCGCCAATATCGCTCAATGTCTGCTTAACCACGGCAATTTGCTCCTCGAAGCCGGGGTGCGAGATATCGACGACATGTAGTAGCAGGTCGGCCTCGCGTACCTCGTCGAGTGTCGATTTGAACGACTCGATAAGTTCCGTGGGGAGCTTGCGGATGAAGCCTACGGTGTCGGACATCAGGAAGGGGAGGTTATCGAATACAACCTTGCGTACCGTTGTGTCGAGTGTCGCAAAGAGTTTATTCTCGGCAAATACCTCGCTCTTCGATAGGAGGTTCATCAGCGTTGATTTACCCACGTTGGTATATCCTACGAGGGCTACGCGCACCATGTTTCCGCGATTTGAGCGCTGCACAGCCATCTGACGGTCAATCTTTTTGAGGTCCTCTTTGAGCTTCGATATGCGGTTGCGTACAATACGGCGGTCGGTCTCAATCTCACGTTCACCGGCACCACCACGTGTTCCCGTGCCGCCACGCTGACGTTCGAGGTGTGTCCATAGACCTGCCAGGCGCGGTAACATATACTCGTTGTGTGCCAGCTCGACCTGTGTCTTCGCGTATGCAGTCTGCGCGCGCGACATAAAAATATCGAGGATGAGGCGTGTGCGGTCCATGATACGACAGGGCATCGCCTGCTCGATGTTGCGTGTCTGTGCAGGCGAGAGTTCGTCATCAAAGATGGCGACATCAATCTCATTCTCCTTACACCATAGCGCAATCTCCTCCAACTTGCCGGGACCCACGTATATCTTTGATAATGGCTGCGGCAGTCGTTGTGTGAAGCGGCGCACGGTGCGTATATCGGCAGTCTCGGCAAGGAACTCCAATTCGTCGAGGTATTCTTGTGCCGTATCGGGATTCTGGCTATCGCGAATTACGGCAACGAGCACGGCGCGTGTCTCACGTTGCTCGACGGTGGGCTGCGCATCGCGGCCCTGCTTAATCTTCGGACTCTCTTTCTCCTTCGTCATCTACATTATTAAATATAAGTATGCCATACAACGCCACCCTCTCATCGGCATCACGCGCGGTGTGATGCAACGCAGTAGGGTGGTAAATTAAGGGATATTCTATAAATTAGTAAACAATTATTCGTGGCGTTGGGAGATTATATTTCGGTTGCCTTTGAAACGGTTGTGGTATCTTTCTCGTCTCTGCTCGGTTACAATGCCCGCATTGTGTCCTCCATGGCGTTGAGAGCATCCTCGCAACAAACTACAAAAGCTACCCCGCCTAATTTATAGAACCGCCCCTACATTACAAAAAAGGGTATCCCCAAATGGTGGATACCCCTATGTTATACTCCACAGCCTACTACTGCTGAATCTTAAATGATACGGGCAGTGTGTAGGTTACACGTACAGGCTTGCTACGCTGCTTACCGGGCTTCCACTTGGGCGAGCGCTGCAATACGGCAACTGCGGCATCGGCCAAGGTCTTATCGGGAGCCTGCAATACCTGGATGTTTGAAAGCTTACCATCCTTCTCAACGACGAACTTGATAACTACGTTACCCTGGATGCCGTTTTCGAGGGCAATCTGGGGATACTTAACGTTCTGCTGTACCCAGTTACGGAACTTCGAGAGGTCGCCACCCTGGAATGTGGGCATCTCCTCGGCGTTAACGAAGATTTCCTCCTCCTCGATGACCTCCTCCTTCTCCTCAATTACAATCTCGAAGTCGTCGAATTCCGAAGCGTCATCCGCAAAGACGATGTTGCTCTCAATCTTCTGGTCGTTAGATACGATGTTGAGCACGTCGGTAAGAACCTGTGCCTGTACCTTCTGCTGCTCGGGAGGTGTCTCGGGCTGGTCCTGACGGGTGTTGTCGATTTGCTCGACCTCGGTAGTCTCTGCGCGAGGAGGCTTGTACTCATCAGCCACGGGCTTCGAGCTCAGCGAAAATGCAAGGCCTGAGATGCCAAGTGCGATTACAAGGCCGAATGACAGGAAAAGCGATTTCTTATTTTCAAGACTCGCTTTGGGTGATTTTTTAATCTCCATTTATAGTTAATTTTTTAGTTTTTAATAACTTAACTCGATTGTCTCGCGCGTACACACTCGCTCGACTATGCAAATATACACAATAATTTTCAAAAAATGTTACTTGGCCTCGAAAATTATTTAATTTTCTATTAATTTTGTAGTCGGAACCGAAAACATAGTTTTGATGACAACACCCCGATATACGCTTTACGGCATGACTCTCGACCAGCTCAAAGTCCTCGCCGAAGAGCTTGGCCTCCCGCGCTTCGCTCATAAGCAGATTGCGCGCTGGCTCTACACCCGTTTCGTCGGCGACATCGAGAGCATGACCGACCTCTCGAAGAGTGCACGTGCCGCCCTTGTTGCAAACTGTACCCTCGGACTCTCGGCACCGCTCAAAGTATCGGTATCTGCGGATGGCACCAAGAAGTATCTCTTTGCCACCCCCGAGGGCGAGTACATAGAGTCGGCACTTATACCCGACGGTGAGCGTATGACGCTCTGCGTATCGTCGCAGGCGGGGTGCAAGATGGGGTGCAAGTTCTGCGCAACGGGACGCATGGGCTTTCGCCATCACCTCTCGGCCACCGAGATTATCAATCAGGTCATCTCCATCCCCGAGCGCGATAGTCTGACAAACATCGTGTTTATGGGCATGGGCGAGCCGTTAGACAACATTGACAACGTGCTGCGCGCCCTCGACATCCTCACCTCGGAGTGGGGCATGGCGTGGTCGCCAACACGCATAACCGTATCGACGGCCGGCGTAGCACGCACCCTTCCGCGACTACTCGACGAGCAGAAGGTGCATATCGCCGTGTCGCTGCACAATCCCTTTCCCGAGGAACGTCGCGAGATTATGCCCATCGAGAACTCATACTCGATTGTCGAGGTGTGCAATATTCTGCGTCGCTACGACTTCACACACCAGCGCCGCGTGTCGTTCGAGTATATCGTCTTGGAGGATAAAAACTGCTCGCCACGACATATCAAGGAGCTGTGCCGTCTGCTCGATGGCATAAAGTGTCGCATAAACCTCATACGCTTCCACCGCATCCCCGACTCACCCTTCTTCTCGCCGCCTCTCGATTACATAATCGAGTTCCGCGACACGCTCACACGCCGTGGCATACAGACCACGTTGCGCGCGTCGCGAGGCGAAGATATCGAGGCGGCATGCGGACTGCTATCGACAGCCGAAAACAAAGGGGCAAATACTATATAACAGGCTAACAACGTGTATATATGAGAAGTAGAATAGCGTTTCTGTTTATCGCTCTGCTGATGCCCGCCATAACATTTGCGGCAGTAAAGAGGGTTGATGTAACGTCGCCCGATGGTCGCACTACACTCAGCGTAGATTGGTCGCAGGGCGATGCCGTATGGACGCTCTGCCGTGGCGAGGCCGTGCTTGTTGCCCCCTCGCGTATGGCTATGTTTACCGACTGCGGCACATGGGGCAGCAACATACGCTCAGCAACTGTTGTGCGCACACATCAGGAGCGCGATATCAATGCCAACTTCTACCGTCAGGCGAAGGTACATGAGCACTACAACGGTGCTGTCATCGACTTCCGTGGTCGCGACGGACGCTTTGCTGTCGAGGTGCGCGTCTTTGACGATGGTGCAGCCTACCGTTTTCTCTCACGCACCAAAGGCACATACATTGTTCGCGACGAGCTCGCCGAGTTCAACCTTGGCGACCGCCCCGCATGGATACCCTATGTCAACTTTAAGCCCGACGCCACGAGCGACTACGCGACACAGTTCTATACCTCGTTTGAAAATACATACACCCGCACCACTATCGCGAAGATTGATTGTCGTCGCCTTATGTTTGCCCCCATCGTTGTGGAGGCCGCCTCGGGTGAGGGATTGTGCATCACCGAGGCCGACTTGGAGGATTATCCCGGCATGTTCCTCTCGAATGGCGATAATGACGCCATCCTCGACACGGAGTTTGCCGCATATCCCGACCGCGTGGAGCAGGGCGACTACAACATGCTGCAAGGTGTCGTAAAGAGTCGCAAAGAGTATATCGCCGAGTGCGAGGGACGTCGCTCGTTCCCCTGGCGTGTGGTGGCCATAGCCGATAACGATAAAGAGTTGGCTGACAATGATATAGTGTGGCGTTTAGCCGCCGATAACCGCCTCACCGACACATCATGGATAAAGCCGGGTAAGGTAGCTTGGGAGTGGTGGAATCACTGGGGACTCTATGGCGTGGACTTCCGCGCAGGTATCAACAACGAGACATATAAGTATTACATAGACTTCGCATCGAAGATGGGTATCGAGTATGTCATCTTGGATGAGGGTTGGAGCGTGATAGGCGCAGCCGACCTCATGCAGATAGTTCCCGAGATAGACCTTCCGATGCTCGTGGAGTATGCTCGTGAGCGCAATGTGGGCATCATCCTCTGGGCGGGATATTGGGCGTTGCAGCGCGATATCGAGGGTCTGTGTCGTCACTTCTCGGAGATGGGCGTTGCGGGCTTCAAAATAGACTTCATGGATCGCGACGACCAGGCCATGGTGCGCTTCTACTACGACGTGGCCGAGATTGCCGCGAAATACCGGTTGGTGGTTGACTTCCATGGCGCCTACAAGCCTACGGGCATGACGCGCACCTACCCCAACGTCCTCAACATCGAGGGTGTGCACGGATTGGAGACCATGAAGTGGTCATCGCCCGACCAGATAACCTACGACGTAACCATCCCCTTCATTCGTGGTCTCGCAGGACCTATGGACTATACGCAGGGTGCCATGCGCAACGGTGTGGCCGGCAACTACCGCCCGAGCAACACCGAGCCTATGAGTCAGGGTACACGTTGCCACCAACTCGCCATGTATGGCATCTACGACTCGCCGCTCAACATGCTCTGTGATTCGCCCTCGAACTATGAGCGCGAGATGGAGTGTGCGACATTTATCGCTGAGATACCGACGACATGGGATGAGACGCATTGCCTCGGAGGTCAGATTGGCGAGTATGTGGTTATGGCGCGCCGTAAGGGTGATGTGGCATATGTTGCGGGTCTCAATGGACATACACCACGCGAGATAAACCTAACACCGCTGCTCAACACTTTCAGCCGATATATCGGCGAAGTGGAGATATTCTGCGATGGCCGTAATAGCGATATTCACGGTGAGGATTACCTGCGTCGTGTATATGACGCCGCGGAGCACGACCATATCCCCGCCTACCTGCATATGGCCTCGGGCGGTGGCTTTATAATGAAAATCAAGATTACACGATAGCCTATGCGATACACGTTAAACTATACGCTTACGCTCCTCTGCGCACTCTTTTTTACGGTTGAGGCATTTGCCACAGCCCCCGAGAGGGACTATGCCGCAGAGGTTAACCCCTTTATCGGCACGGCGAACTATGGCACGACAAACCCCGGAGCCATAGTGCCACATGGTATGATGTCGGTGGTGCCCTTCAATGTTACAGGCTCGGAACTTAACCGCTACGACAAGGACTACACGTGGTGGTCAACGCCCTACGACTGTCGCAATAGATTTATGGTGGGCTTTGCCCATGGCTCGTTGAGCGGCGTCGGCTGCCCTGAGCTTGGAGGCATAATCACTATGCCCACCGTGGGTGATATATGTCCCAATCGTGCGGCGCACGGCTCGGAGTACACCGATGAGGTTGCCGAGGCGGGATACTACGCTACGACATATACCCGCTATGGCATACGCGCCGAGGCCACGGCGACAACACGTGCCGCCGTTGAGCGCTACACCTTTACGGAGGGTGGCGAAGCCAACATCCTTATAGATATGGGCACGGCGCTCTCGAACGAGTCGGGCGCTATGATACGTCGCGTGAGCGACACCGAGGTTGAGGGCATGCGACTCATGGGCACATTCTGCTACAATGCCCAGGCCGTGTTCCCCGTATATTTCGTTGCCCGCATATCGCAGCCCGCCACAAGGTGCGGCTACTGGAAGCTGCAACCCGAGATGACGGGTATCGAGGCTCAATGGTCGGGCGATAGCGGCCAATATAAGCTATATGAGCGCTACTCGCGCGAGATGATGGGTAACGACGTGGGTTTCTACTTCTCGCTTGGCGAGGTAGCACCCGGCACAAGCGTTGAAATAAAGGTGGGTATCTCATATACATCTATCGAGAATGCACGCCGTAACCTTGATGCCGAAGTGGGTAACACCACCTTTGATGAGGTGCGTAGCGCGGCACGCGCAAGGTGGAACGAGGCCCTCGGGCGCATACGCGTCGAGGGTGGCAGCGACAACGATCGCACGATATTTTATACTGCGCTGTATCACTCACTCATACATCCAAACATCCTGAGTGACGTCAATGGCGAGTATCCCGCCATGGAGAGCGGCTCGACAGCCCTCTCGACAGCGGGTGAGAGATATACGGTATTCTCGTTGTGGGATACCTATCGTAATTTGCACCAGCTTCTTACGCTCGTATATCCCGAGCAACAGACCGACATGTTGCGCTCCATGGTCTCGATGTCCAAGGAGTGGGGCTGGCTGCCACGCTGGGAGCTATATTCGCGCGAGACATACACCATGGAGGGCGACCCCGCCATCCCTGTAATTGTGGATAGCTATTTTAAGGGTTTGCGCGACTTTGACGTGGATGCCGCTTACGAGGCTATGGTGCGCTCGGCGACCACCGAGAGCAGCAAAAACCCCATACGTCCCGACATTGACCCCTACATCGAGCGTGGTTACATCCCCGTAGGTTGGTATGCTGCCGATATGTCGGGCGACAACTCCGTGTCGCACGCTTTGGAGTACTATGTGGCCGACCATGCCTTGGCGAAGATGGCGCGCGAGCGTGGCGACAACGCGTTGGCCGAGACCTTGGAGCGTAGGGCCGAAGGTTGGCGCAACTACTACTCGAAGGAGTCGGGTACAATGCGTCCGAGGATGATGGACGGCTCGTTCATCACCCCCTTTGACCCGAAGGATGGAGCCAATTTTTCGAATACGGAGGGCTTCCATGAGGGTAGCGCCTGGAACTACACCTTCTTTGTGCCCCACAACATCGAGGGGCTGATGAAGGTTATGGGTGGTGCAAAGAGCTTCACGAAGCGTCTGTGGAGCGTCTTTGAGGATGGCCATTACGACCCCACAAACGAGCCCGACATCGCCTATCCCTACCTTTTCAGCCGCGTGCGTGGCGAGGAGTGGCGCACACAGTATCTCGTAGATAAGCTCCTCGACGAATACTACTCGACGGCCGCTGCGGGCATCCCCGGCAACGACGACACGGGAACGATGTCGGCGTGGGCGGTGTTCTCGATGATGGGTCTCTACCCCGACTGCCCGGGTGAGCCCTATTACACCCTCACAGCACCCCGTTTTGACCGCGTGGAGATGGATACTGCGGTGGGTACAATCGTCATCGAGGCGCAGCGTGAGACGGACGATGACACCATTATCGAGCGTATGTGGCTTGGAGGCAAGCCCCTCTCGAAGTACCGCATATCACACGACGAATTGATGAAAAACAAGCAAATAATATTAAAACTCAAACCTAATGAAAACATTTAAGTTAGTTAGTTTGTTCGCTGCCGTTGCGATTATGGCCGGCTGCGCAACAACGCCCGAGGCGGCGGTAGATTACTGCTCGAAGGTTGACCCCAAGATTGGCTCGGGAGGCCACGGACACGTCTTTGTAGGTGCAAACGTACCCTTTGGCATGACACAGGTAGGCCCCACAAGCATCACCCAGGAGTGGGACTGGTGCTCGGGATATCACGACTCGGAGAGTAGCGTCATCGGCTTCTCGCACACCCACCTCTCGGGTACGGGTTGTGGCGACCTCTTCGATGTTACGCTTATGCCCGTGACGGGCGAGGTGCCCTACGGTCGTGGTCGCCATGGTGACTACTCGACAGGCTTCTGGTCGGAGGCTGACCGTACGCAAGAGGTTGTGGAGCCAGGTTACTACTCTGTGCCTCTCACACGCTACAACATCCTCGCCGAGATGACGGCGACGGAGCGTGGAGGTCTGCACCGCTACACCTTCCCTGCCAGCGATGAGGCCGCCATCATCCTCGACCTTGTGCATGGAGGATGCTTTGACCGCCCCGAGGAACTCTATGCCGAGGCTGTGGGCGACTGTCGCGTGGTGGGACGCCGCCATAGCTGGGGATGGTCGAACAACCAGAAGGTGTACTTCGTCATCGAGTTCTCGAAGCCCTTCGAGAGCTTTGAGCCCGTGGACGAGAACAACTACTACTACCGCATAAACTTCAAGACCGAAGAGGGTGAGCAGATTGGTGTTAAGGTAGCCCTCTCATCTACAAGCCCCGAGGGAGCCGAGCTTAACTTTAATACAGAGGTTGCCGACCTCGACTTCGACACTGCACGCAAGGTGGCATACGACAAGTGGAATGCAGAGCTTTGCAAGATTGCTATCGAGGGTGCTACCGAGGTGCAGGAGACAATCTTCTATACGGCAATGTACCACATGTACGTTGCGCCGTCGCTCTTCTCGGATGTCGATGGCACATATCGTGGTGCCGATAATGAGGTTCACGCCAATCCCGGCCACGACACCTATACTACCTTCTCGTTGTGGGATACCTACCGCACGAAGTTGCCACTTATGACCATCACGCACCCCGAGCGCATGGACGATGTCATCAACACGATGATTAACATCTGCGACGAGCAGGGTTTCCTTCCCATCTGGCACTTGTGGGGCTGGGATAACGGCTGCATGGTGGGTTCGCCCGGTATTATCGCCGTGTCGGATGCTGTGGCTAAGGGTATCGAGGGTATCGATGCCGAGCGCGCATGGGAGGCTATCAAGACATCGTACATGCACGACATGCGTGGCGGCCGCTATCGCAAGCAGTATGGCTATATGCCCAATGACTTGCAGGCCGAGTCTATCGCCCACGACATGGAATTTGCTATCGCCGACGCTGCCGCCTTGGAGGTAGCCAACATGTTGGGTAAGAGCGACGATGCCGCCTACCTCGAGCAGCGTAGCCACTCTTGGCTCAACTACTTTGACCGGGAGACAGGCTTCGTGCGCGGTAAGTCATCGACAGGTGAGTGGCGCGCCGACTTCAACCCCTACAACGCATCGCGCATCGCCAACGAGTATTGCGAAGGTAACGCATGGCAATATACATGGCTCGTGCCCCATGACCTCGACCTCCTCGTCGAGTGCTTTGGCGGTGTGGAGAAGACCATCGAGCACCTCGACGAGCTCTTCACTACGGATAGCAAGATGGAGGGTGAGGATGTTACGCCCGATATCTCGGGTCTCATCGGTCAATATGTTCACGGCAACGAGCCCAGCCACCATATAATCTACTTCTACACTATGTTGGGCCAACCTTGGAAGGCTGCCGACCGCCTCTACGAGGTTATGGATACGATGTACTCGACTGAGGTCGATGGCCTCTCGGGTAACGAGGATGTGGGTCAGATGTCGGCATGGTATGTTATGACAACCCTGGGTTTCTACCCTGTGGAGCCCGCTGCGGGCACATACGTCTTTGGCGTACCTATGGTCGATGCTGCGACGGTGAAAGTCGCAGGTGGCGAGTTTAAGATGGTGCGTGAGGGCTACTCTGAGCAGAACCGCTATGTGCAGAGCGTAGTGCTCAACGGCGAGACTCTCAACCGCAACTACATCACCCACGACGAGATTGTGGCGGGTGGCGAGTTGAAGTTCGTCATGGGCGCAGAGAAGAGGCTGTGGTACTAAAAATGAGGAGTGTACAGGTGCTTGATATACAGGCACTTGTACAATAGCCTCGAAAATTAATTGAAAATCTTCTGCAATTTAGGCGAAAGTTTGTACATTTGCCGCGAAAATCGGAGGGTAAATAACTTTAATGTTATTTCTCGACGCCTGTTTGCGGTTATACAAAATACCTAAACTTATAAATTTGAATTGATATGAGAGTGCAAGTTTCATCTCGTGACATTCTTATCGGCATTAAGGAGTATATCCTAATGACCTTCGGTATGTTCTGCTACGCCTTCGGTTGGTTGGAGTGCGTTATGCCCGCAGGTGGTATGGGTGGTGGTGCCGCAGGTTTGGCAACACTTATCAACGCCATTCTCCCCGCGAGCATGACATCGTTTTTCACTATCGGTACGCTGGTATTCATCATCAACTGCGTACTGCTCGTCTTGGGTGTTATGATTGTGGGCTGGAAATTCGGCATCAAGACACTCTATTGTATCCTGATGATGTCGGTGATGTTCAACCTCGTTGAGACACAGCTCGATCCGCTGCTCGTTTACAATATTTTGCAGGAGGTCGATGCCCCCAACCTGTTGATGGTTGTTGCGGGTGCTGCCTCATGTGGTATTGGTATTGCAGTGTCGTTCATGCAGGGTGGTTCAACAGGAGGTACCGATATCGTGGCAATGATTATCAATAAGTTCCGTACCGTAAGCTATGGCAAGGTGCTGCTCATGACCGACTGTGGTATCCTCGTCGGCTCGCTCTTCCTCACCACGCATGTAGCTATCGCTGGCGAGATGACACAGATTGACCCGCTGTCGTCGTTAGCTTTTGCCCGCGTAATTTACGGTTTTATGATGATTGCCGTTATTGGTTACACCGTCGATTTCATACAGTCTGGCAACCAGCAGTCTAACCAGATTATGATATTCTGTAAGGACTATGAGGCTATGGCCGAGATGATTAACACCAAGGCACACCGCGGTGCAACACTTATCGACGCTATGGGTTGGTACTCGAAGACTCCGTCTAAGGCTGTTATGGTTGTATGCCGTAAGCGCGATACCTCGACTATATTGAAGCTCGTGCGCGAGCAGGATTCCGATGCGTTCCTCACCGTAGGTTCGGTAATGGGTGTCTATGGTCAGGGCTTCGACGCGCTGAAAAAGCTCTAACGGGCGAATAACTCAATTTCTAACATCTG
The DNA here is from genome assembly GCA_045603045.1 of Alistipes sp. GTDB lineage: Bacteria > Bacteroidota > Bacteroidia > Bacteroidales > Rikenellaceae > Alistipes. The sequence goes on along the minus strand of JAZULJ010000015.1, from coordinate 22,736 downwards.
AGAGTGGTCTCGGGCTCCGTGTGTGCTCCGCATGACCACTCTTCGCTAATACTACTGCTGCCATGCTTTACGCTCAAGTGGTTCTACCCCTGGCACAGCCAATGTACACCTTCTCGCTGGATGAGGCGTTGGCTGTTAGGGTGGGCGATGCCGTTGTCGTACAGTTTGGCAGTAGTCGTTATTATACGGGTATAGTATGGTCCATCACCGACCAGAAGCCCGACTACCCGCGCCTTAAACCCATCCTCAAACGCCTGTACTCCGCGCCGCTGCTCGGCCCCGCGGCACAACGCCTTTGGGAGTGGATTGCGGAGTACTATATATGTAGCCTCGGAGAGGTTATGCGCATGGCACTACCTTCACTCGCCAAACCCTCGGCAACAACCCTCGATGCCCTCGACGAGCGAAGCATCACGCCCCCCGTTGAGACCTTTGTAGCCCTCAGCGAGGAGCTGCGCACCGAGGAGGCGCTACTTGCATATGTCGAGAAGTATGCACGCCGTGCACCACGCCGTACCGCGACAATGGAGCGCATAGCGGCACTTGCTGTGGAGCGCAAGTCGAAGGATGGCTTCGTGCCGCGCCGTCTTGTCGATGCCGACCCTGCGCACCTTGCAGCACTACGCAGCAAGGCTCTTATTACCACTGAGTTACGCCCGCGTGAGAGCGCTGCGGAGAGCCAACATGCGCAGTTTTTGCTGCCCACACTCTCCGCCGAGCAGCGCCGTGCCCACGACCAGATAGCTGCTGCCCACGACAGGGGGCAAGTGGTGTTGTTGCACGGTGTGACGGGCTCGGGAAAGACCGAGATATACATACACCTCATAGCACGTGAGTTGCAGGCGGGGCGCGACGTGCTGCTGCTCGTCCCCGAGATTGTTATCACCTCGCAGCTCATAGAGCGCTTGGAGCGAATCTTCGAGGGTCGCACAACGACCTATCACTCGCGTCTCACGGCACTGCGTCGTGGTCAGACCTACCTACGCCTGGCTACCTCCGCGGGGGGTGAGCTTGTGGTGGGTGTGCGCTCGTCGATATTCCTACCCATGGCATGCCCGGGTCTCATCATCGTAGATGAGGAGCACGACCCCAACTACAAGCAGAGCGACATGCAGCCGCGCTACAATGCTCGCGACTGCGCCGTGGTTATGGGTAAGATTTATGGTGCTCGCGTGGTTCTGGGCAGTGCTACGCCCTCGTTGGAGAGTTACACAAACTCGCTCTCGGGCAAGTATGCCTACGTGGGTCTCATGGAGCGTTGGGGTGAGGCGGTACTGCCCGAGGTGGTAATATCGGATACGCTGCGTGCCGTGAAGCGCGGCGAGCGTAAGATACACTTCAACAGCGAACTGCTGCAACACATAAACCGCTCACTCACGGCGGGCGAGCAGGTCATACTCTTCCAAAATCGTCGCGGCTATGCCCCCTACATACAGTGTAGCACCTGTGGCTACTCGCCACGCTGCCCCCACTGTAACGTAACGCTCACCGAGCATAAGAGCTCGGGACGCATGGAGTGCCACTATTGCGGATATACCATGGAGCGCCCGCGCGTATGCCCTGCATGTGAGACGCAGGATATTCGTACAATGGGCTTTGGTACCGAGAAGGTTGAGGAGGAGATTTCGCGCCTCTTCCCCGAGGCACGTGTGGCACGTCTCGATGGTGACACATCGACCTCCGAGAGCGCATTTCGTCGTATCGTGCACCACTTCGAGGAGGGCGAAACAGATATCCTCGTGGGCACGCAGATACTCACCAAGGGCTTCGACTTCGGGGGTGTTACCACCGTGGGCATACTCAATGCCGATAATCTGCTCTCGTCGCCCGACTTCCGCGCCGCGGAGCGTGCCTTTCAACTCATGATGCAGGTCGCAGGACGTGCCGGACGTCGCAATGACCGTGGTCGTGTGGTGATACAGACCACGCAGCCTGCCCACCCCGTGATACGTCATGTCATCGCGGGCGACTATCGGGCGATGGCCACCACCGAGCTACGCGAGCGAGAGGCCTTCGGCTACCCGCCATACTCACGCCTTGTGCGCTTCATGCTACGACACACCAACTACGACAGCCTGTGTATAGCCGCCAATGTGATGGCTACATGGCTGCGCCAGAAGTTCGGCGCAAGGGTCATGGGTCCCGTATCGGCTGCTGTCGAGATGCTGCGTGGCGAGCATCGTGCAGAGATACTCCTAAAAATCGAGGCGGGGGCATCCATGACCGAGGCACGACGCCTCATCCGCGAGGTGATGTCCGCGACGACTAAGGATAAAAAGTTCAAGAATGTAACCCTCACTGTCGATGTCGATGCTTGGTAGTGGGTGGCGTGCCCTGCGCTCTTTGCTCTTTCCCGCACGCTGCATAGTCTGTGGCGAGGGTATCAGTGATGCCATGCACGGTATATGTACCATGTGTCGCTACAATATTCCTTTGACGCACTTTTGGCTCACGGAGGATAACCCGACGCGTCGCCATCTCGAAGGTCTTATCCCCATTGTTCACGCCTCATCGTTCTACTTCTTCATCGATGGCAGCATGTGGCGCAGGCTCATCCACCGCTTCAAGTATGGCAGTGAGTGGCGCTTGGCGCGCACCATGGGTTACTGGTATGGCACAGAGTTACGCTCCTCGACACTATACGGCGATGTGGATGTCATTGTCCCCGTGCCGCTTCACTACTGTAAGAGGCTCAAACGAGGCTACAACCAGTCGAGATATATCGCCGAGGGCATGGCCGAGGCTATGGGCATACGCATTGAGGCGGGTGCTGTGCGACGTGTGCGCAATAATCCACCACAGGCGCTGAGCGACATGCACACGCGCTGGGATAATGTTGAGGGTATATTTGAGGTGTCGGGTGCCGAGAGGCTGCGCGGACAACATATTTTGCTCGTAGATGATGTGCTAACAACGGGTGCCACACTGACGTCGTGTGCTCGCACTATATTAGAGGCTGCCCCCGACTGCCGTATCTCGATAGCGACGCTTGCCGTCTCGCGCAAGGTTACGACAACGCCATAAAAGGTAATTTCCCAAATAGGATAAAATATTGCTATTATTCGCGTGTTAATTTCTCGCTGAAACTGCGGCCAAAGCGGTCGGTTGCAGTGATGATTATGGTGCTATTTGCGGCCGATGGGCGACACCGGAAATAGTGGCGGTGGGGATATGCCGAGCGTCTCAGTCGCGACATTATAACATCGTCGTAATCAGCCTCATGTTCCACATAATACATGTAGTCCGGGTCGATAATCTCTATCTGTTCCATCTCACCGCGCTCCACGCCATCCTCGCTCCAAGTGATGCTCCATGCGGCATCCCAGCCCACAATCTTTGCCACCACATACTCCTCGTGCCCGATGACACTGTTTTCCGAATAAACGATAATTTGTTTGTCGCGGCTCTCTCGAAGCAGGCGGTGGTGCCAACGAAGGCTGTTGTCGCGCTCCTCGATGCAGAATACGCCGCGCGGCGTGCCATCCGAGCATATGGGTGCAAACCACAGATTTCCACTCACTTGTGCTATGCTATGTTCCACAACATCGGGGGCTATATCGACTGTGGCGTGGCGGTGGCGATGTCCCGTTACGAAGTGCAGTTCGCGCTCGCCGACAATTCTCATTATACGTTTGGCATAGTCGAGGGTCTCGCCCGTGTGGTAGTTGACTGCCGGAGCGTGCATCATGACCACCATGCGCTGCTCTCGGGGTGTCTTGCGCACCTCGCGGCGCAGCCAGCGACGCTGCTTACGGCTTACTGCTATACGGTAGTCGTCGTGGCTCGTGTAGGCTATATTGTCGAGCGCGATAAGGCGGCTATTGCCAAGCATCAAGGAGTAGTTGCGAGCCCCGAATACGGCGATGTAGTGGCTTTCGGCAAGAGGCTCATCGTCAACAACATCGGCGGCGTGGTCGTGATTGCCGATGACGGCATAAACGGGCACACCGAGGCTCTCAAACATCGTTTTTACGCGGGGCAGATACTCCATGGTGTCCCACACCACATCGCCCGTGAGGAGTATGGCTGTGGGGTATTGTGTTGCTTGGTACTCCTCGACGATAGCGCCTATGGCGGGGAGTACCTCTCTTTCGAGGCGCGTTATCTGCTCCTCGGTTTGGGGCTGCGGGTCGCCCACAACGATAAGGTTGAAGCCGGCCTCGGCGTCGGCCACGAAGCGCGGTTTGCGCGCCGAGACCTCGGCGGCAGAGAGTGTCAGTGTGAGGGCTGCGAGCCACACACCAACGATGATTTGCTTTGCTGTCATGGTGCAAAGATATACTTTTATGGAGAAAATACAACCGCGTCGCGCGAAAAAGTGCGTGCGCACATGCGTAAGAGAGAAAATTTTTGTATCTTTGTCGAGTTATGGAAAATTTTGTTGTATCAGCACGCAAGTATCGTCCGGCAACCTTTGCGTCGGTTGTCGGTCAGAGTCATATAACCTCGACCCTCAAAAACGCTATCGAGCGCGGTCAGTTGGCTCATGCCTATCTCTTCTGTGGTCCTCGCGGCGTGGGTAAGACCACCTGTGCGCGTATCTTCGCCAAGGCTATCAACTGCCTCAACCCCGTGGCAGGCGAGGCGTGCAACGAGTGTGAGTCGTGTCGCTCATTCAACGAGAACCGCTCGCTCAACGTGCATGAGCTCGATGCCGCATCGAACAACTCGGTGGACGATATCCGCAACCTCATTGAGCAGGTGCGTATCATACCTCAACAGGGCCGCTACTCGGTATTCGTCATTGACGAGGTTCACATGCTCTCGACGGCGGCATTCAACGCCTTCCTCAAAACTTTGGAGGAGCCACCGCGACATGCCATCTTCATTCTCGCTACAACCGAAAAACATAAGATTATACCCACCATCCTGTCGCGCTGCCAGATATACGACTTCAACCGCATACGCGTTGAGGATGGTGTCGAGTATCTCCGATATATCGCCTCTCAGGAGGGTGTCGTAGCCGACGATGAGGCACTCAACCTTATAGCTCATAAGGCCGATGGCGGTATGCGCGATGCACTGTCGATGTTCGATAAGGCAGTGTCGTTCTGTGGCAACAAGCTCAACTACAAGGATGTGGCGGCAACACTCAACGTCCTCGACTACGACACCTACTTCTCGCTTACGGAGATGCTCCTCCAAGGTCGCTATGTCGATGCTCTTGTGGCCTTCGACGAGGTGCTCGCGCGAGGTTTCTCGCCCCAGATATTTATCTCGGGTCTCAATGCTCATATGCGCGACCTGCTGATGGCAAAGGGCCCCGCGATATCGCTTGTCGAGTTCACGGGCACGCTCATCGAGCGCTACCGACAGCAGGCGGCCTTATGCAACGAGACATTCCTCTTTAATGCCATAGCGCTCCTCACTGAGGCCGACGGACGAATAAGACAATCATCAAATCAGCGTTTGCTTGTGGAGCTGGGACTCATGAAGATTGCGGGTCTCGGCCAAAAAAAAAATGAGGATGACTTTTTAGCCTCGACCTTCGAGACCAACTTTGAACTGCCACCACTCGGTGCAGCCCCCGTGCCACAGCCCGTCCAAGTGGAGGATGCCTCGGTTGCAGAGGTCGCAAAAGTGGCGGAGAAGGCAGAGGGTGCCAGAGCAGAGGAGCTAAAGGCAGCGGGTGCGAAGGTTGATAGAGCAGAGAGCGGTACGGAGGCCAACGTAAAGCGTCCTGCGCGACGTGTGGCGGGTGTGCGTCCCACATCTGGAAACATATCACTGCAAGACCTTCTCGGTGGCAAGGTACAACGTGGCATAGAGGAGGAGTCTGCCGTGCGCGAGGTGCCGATAGATGGTCTGAGCGAAGAGAAGATTATGGCATCGCGCGAGAAGATACTCGCCGCTATGAAGCGTCGTCATCCGCGCCATCTCTCAGTGTTTGAGGGGATGATTGTCGAGGGTAACGTGATAACTATCTCGGTGCCGTCGGCAGACCAGGGCGAGGAGATTTTACGCTCAAAAACCGAACTCGGGTCTGAGTTGGCAGAGATAGCGGGAGTGGATGGCGCTATTGACTTTAAGGTGAATGTGAATGAGCAGATAAGAGCCAATCGCCCCATAAAGATTGAGGATCGTGTGCGCCACCTTACTGCCAAGAACGAGAAGTTGGTGGAGATGATGGAACGCCTGACGCTCGACGCCGAGTAGCCACCCCAAAAAAATGGGGAAGCAGTGCTTTTTTACGCGTCGGCATTTTAACCGAAGTTTAAGAGATAGATAAAATTAAAACATAGGGACAATGATTAAGGATTTTGTTGAAGAACTCGAATGGCGTGGCATGATACATACCATCATGCCCGGAGCCAAGGAGCAATTGCAGAAGGAGATGACCACGGCGTACCTCGGTATCGACCCTACGGCAGACTCGCTGCACATAGGACACCTCGTAGGTGTCATGATATTGAAGCACTTCCAGATGTGCGGACATCGCCCCATCGCCCTTATCGGTGGTGCTACGGGCATGATTGGCGACCCCTCGGGAAAGTCGCAGGAGCGTAACCTCCTCGATGAGCCCACATTGCGACACAACCAAGAGGCCATCAAGCGTCAGTTGGCAAAGCTCATTGATTTCGACTCTACGGCCGAAAATCACGCGTTATTGGTGAATAACTACGACTGGATGAAGGAGTTCTCATTCTTGGAGTTTGCGCGCGACATCGGTAAGTGCATAACCGTAAACTACATGATGGCAAAGGACTCGGTGAAGAAGCGTTTTAACGGCGAGGGCGACGGTATGTCTTTCACGGAGTTTACCTACCAGCTCTTACAGGGCTACGACTTCCTGCACCTCTACAACGAGTACAACTGTAAGGTGCAGCTTGGAGGTGCCGACCAGTGGGGCAACATAACCACCGGCACGGAGCTCATACGTCGTAAGCTTGGCGCCGAGAATGAGGCATTTGCCATCACCTGCCCCCTAATCACCAAGGCCGACGGCACGAAGTTTGGCAAGACCGAGAGTGGCAACGTATGGCTCGACGCCCGCTACACCTCGCCCTACAAGTTCTACCAATTCTGGCTCAACGTGAGCGATGATGATGCCAAGCGCTACATCAAGATATTTACGTTGCTCGACCGTGATACCGTGGAGCGTCTTATCGCCGAGCATGACGAGGCTCCCCACCTGCGTATCTTACAGAAGCGTCTGGCCGAGGAGGTTACAACGATGATACACTCGAAGGAGGAACTCGACAAAGCACAGCAGGCCACAAACATCCTTTTCGGCAATGCCACCTCGGAGGCGTTACGCTCGCTGGACGAGGCGACACTTTTGCAGGTATTTGAGGGTGTGCCCCACTTCTCAATCACGCGCGACGACCTCGCACTGCCCCTTATCGACATCATCGCCGACAAGTGCAAGGTGTTCCCCTCGAAGGGCGAGTGTCGCAAGATGATACAGGGTGGTGGCGTGCAGCTCAACAAGGAGAAGGTGGCAGACCCCATGCGTGGCGTGGGTGAGGTCGATCTCATCGCAGGTAAGTACCTCCTTGTGCAGCGTGGCAAGAAGAACTACTACCTCATTACGGTTGAATAATCCTGCCAAGCGTGAAAAAGTTATACACCATACGTCTCGACGGCATATACTTGCGTGCCTACCACGGCTGCTACGACCTCGAACAGCAGGTGAACAACCGCTTTCGTGTTGACCTGGCCATACACACGCCCTTGGGCGAGATACACCTTTCGGATGATGTTCGTGACGCGGTGAACTACCTCACCGTGTATGAGATTGTCGAGCGCACGATGCAACGCACACAACGTACCATAGAGGCGGCGGCAGCAAACATCATTGAGGCCATAAAGGAGGCCTTCCCCGAGATTGAGAGCGTGGAGTGCACCGTGGCTAAGATAGCACCTCCGCTTGGCGGAAAGATTGATAGAGTAAGTGTAACATTGATAGGATAAACTTTATGGCAAACAACGAAAAGCGTGGCGGTTTTGGCGGTAAGCTTGTCGCCATCCTCGCCGCCGCAGGCTCGGCAATAGGCCTCGGTAACATCTGGCGTTTCCCCTATATCACCTCGGAGCATGGTGGCGGCGCCTTCATCATCATCTACCTCGGCTGCATCTTCCTTCTGGGTCTCCCGCTGCTCATCGCTGAGTTCTCGGTAGGACACAACTCGAAGTGTAACCCCGTGGATGCCTTCTCGAAGATTAAGCGTGGCTGGGGCTGGCTCGGTGCCATGGGCCTCATCTCGGTAACTATAATCATGGGTTACTACTTCGTCATCGCGGGATGGACCATCAACTACGCCATATCATCGGCCGCGAACAACATCACGGGCGACTATGGGCTCTTCTTCACCGAGTTTACAACCGCAACCTGGGCACCGCTCATCTTTACCTACCTCTTCATCATCGCCAATCACGCAATCATCGCAGGTGGCGTGCAGGGCGGTATTGAGAAGGCGTCTAAGATTATGATGCCCCTGCTCTTCGTCATACTCATCATCTTGGCGGTCTATTCGTTATGGTTGCCCGAGAGCCGTGGCGCCCTGGCCAATGTTTTTACTCCCGACTTCTCGAAGGTGTCGGGCAAGACCTTCCTTGATGCTATGGGTCAGGCATTCTTCACCCTCTCGATAGGTATGGGCGCGATGCTTATCTACGGCTCATACTTTAAGAAGGGTACGAAGCTCGCAGGAACGGCCATCAGCGTAGTGTCGCTCGATACGTTTGTGGCTCTCACTGCGGCCATCATCATCTTCTCGGCAGGTGTCGAGAACGAGAGTGGCCCGCAACTCGCCTTCGTAGCTATGCCCAAGGTCTTCTCTGCAATGCCCGCAGGTAATATATGGGCGGCACTCTTCTTTGTGTTGCTCGCCCTCGCAGCCATATCTTCGACGATATCTATGCACGAGGCCGTAACATCATACTTCGTGGAGAAGAGGGGCATGACACGTAAGCACGCTACACGTTTGGTAACGCTCGTGGCCATGATTCTCGCCACCGTAGCCTCGCTCTCGCTCGGCATGTGGAGCCATATTCAGGTGGCAGGCATGACCATCTTCTCGCTCATGGATAGCTTCACTGCAATTGTCATGTTGCCACTCCTGGGTATCCTCACCGCAGTATTCGTAGGCTGGATATGGCGCAAGGAGGATATGAAGGCGGAGCTCACGGCAGAGGGTGGTGTCGATAAGACGACATATCCCGTAATACGCTTCCTGTTGCGCTACGTGTGCCCCGTGCTAGTATCTATCGTCTTCGTATTTGGCATCATAGACTTTGCCAAGTCGCTGAGCAGCGAGCCTGAACCCGTCATGGAGCAGAAGAGCGCCGACATCGAGACATTGCGCATGGCTAATACTGAGAGTATGGGGCACTCCATACGCATCGTGGAGGCCGCAGAGACTAACACCTTTGAGGGTGAGTCGTTGATTGAACTTGAAATAAACGAAACAGATAAAAACTAAAAAGTAAAGTTATGGCAGATTTCATCTATCAGGAGCCGTACCCTATCCAGCAGGATAAGACGGAGTACCGCCTTCTCACGAAGGAGTATGTGAAGGTCGTAGAGTGCGACGGACGCAAGATTTTGAAGGTTGACCCCAAGGGTCTCGAACTGTTGGCTAAGGAGGCTTATAGCGGCGTGTCGTTCTACTTGCGCGCTTCGCACCTCCAAAAGTTGGCAAATATCTTGCAGGACCCCGAGGCTACCGACAACGACAAGTTTGTGGCATACACCATGCTCCTAAACCAGTGTGTAGCTGCCGAGGGTGAGCTGCCCACATGCCAGGATACGGGTACTGCCATCTGCATCGGACACAAGGGCGAAGATGTATATACAGGTGCTAACGACGCTGAGTGCATCTCGCGTGGCGTATATGAGACATACGCGGAGCGTAACCTGCGCTACTCACAGGTTGTGCCCTTCACAATGACCGAGGAGAAGAACTCGGCGACCAACCTCCCCGCGCAGATAGATATCTATGCCGGTCATCCCGGTATGGAGTACGAGTTCTTGTTCATCACCAAGGGTGGTGGCTCGGCAAATAAGACCTTCCTCTATCAGCAGACCAAGGCGCTGCTCAACGAGGAGTCGCTCACGAAGTTCATCAAGGAGCATATCACCGACCTTGGTACGTCGGCGTGTCCTCCCTACCATCTCGCACTCTGCATCGGTGGCACGTCTGCCGAGATGTGTCTCTCGACAGTGAAAAAGGCCTCGGCAGGATACCTCGATGAGCTGCCCACATCGGGTAACGAGGGTGGCCGCTGCTTCCGCGACTTGGAGTGGGAGGCTAAGGTTGAGAAGATTTGCCAGGAGATAGGCCTCGGCGCGCAGTTTGGTGGTAAGTACTACGTGCACGATGTACGTGTCATTCGCGCACCTCGCCACGCCGCATCATGTCCTGTGGCTATCGGTGTGAGCTGCTCGGCAGACCGTAACATCAAGGCTAAGATTACCCCCGAGGGTATCTTTATCGAGAAGTTGGAGAAGAACCCCGCACGCTTCCTCCCCGCAGAGGCTCCCGCAATGTCTCCCGCCGTGGATATCGACCTCGACGAGGGTATGGACAAGGTACGCGAGATACTCTCGAAGTACCCCATCAAAACACGCCTCAACCTCAAAGGTACGCTGGTCGTAGCTCGCGACATCGCGCATGCACGCATCAAGCAGATGCTTGACGAGGGTAAGCCTATGCCTGACTACTTCAAGAAGCACCCCGTATATTACGCGGGCCCCGCCAAGACCCCCGCAGGTATGGCCTCAGGCTCGTTTGGTCCCACCACAGCAGGCCGTATGGACTCATATGTTGACCTCTTCCAGAAGGCCGGTGGCTCGATGGTGATGGTAGCCAAGGGTAACCGCTCTCAGCAGGTAACCGACGCTTGTAAGGCTAACGGCGGCTTCTACCTCGGCTCTATCGGCGGCCCCGCAGCCATCCTCGCAAAGAACTCTATCAAGAAGGTGGAGGTTGTAGATTTCGAGGAGCTCGGCATGGAGGCTGTACGTAAGATTTACGTCGAGAACTTCCCCGCATTTATCATCGTTGATGATAAGGGTAACGACTTCTTTGCCGATTTCGCGCACTAAGAGGTCGTAGCAACACAATATGACTATTGCTCGTCGGTGAGAGGTACGTAACATGCACTCACCGACGGTGGCAATGGTGGTGGCAGCGGCACAAATAGAGGCAACCACGCCATTTGAGGCTGCTGCGTAAACGCCACTATCGACACTTTTCGATGCTGTCGATAATAAACCACAATGCCGAGACGTTAATGTGTATCGGTAAACCTTTTATGTTGAAGAAGATGAAACGACTCTTTCTGCGCATATCGCTCCTTGTCGTGGCTCTATGTAGCACGCTCTCGGCATGGGCACAGGTATCATTCACAGCTGAGGCACCTACGCTCACAGCCCTGAATCACCCCTTTCGTGTCGAGTTCAGCGTAAACGAACAGCCCGACGATGGCACCTTCCGCGCACCCTCGTTCGATGGTTTCGAGGTCTTGGCGGGTCCCAGCGTATCTACGGGACACTCCAGGCAGTGGATAAACGGCCGACAGTCGTCGAGCTACACATGTACCTACACCTATGTCCTTCAACCTACGGCCGAAGGTAACTTCACCATAGGCGCCGCGTCGATAGCCATCGACGGCAAGAGCTACACCACAAAGCCGCTCAAAGTCGAGATTATCAACGAGCGTGTAGAGCAGGGTGATACGCAGCAGAATACCGCGCAGCAGCCTAATCCCGAGAGCCGCATAAGCAGGGATGATGTCTTTATACGTCTGAAAATATCGGATACGGATGTATATAAAGGCGAGTCGATACGCGCCTCGTTGGTGCTCTATACGCGCATCAACATTGAGCAGGTAGAGGGTGTTGTTGTACCTCATTTCAACGATTTCTGGTCGCAGGAGCTCTCCTTCGACAACGAGCCCTCACGCGAGGAGTACAACGGACGTATATACGAGACATATAAGATTGCCGAGTACCTCCTCTCGCCACAGCGTAGCGGCGACATCGTCATTGAGCCCGCTAAGATGAACGTTATAGCGCAGGTCGTGGTGCAGGATAACCGCTCGATAGACCCCATCTTCGGAGGTCGTCAGATATACCATGTGCGCCGCGAGCTATCTACTGCACCCATTACCATCGACGTCAAGGAGTTTCCTGCGGGGGCCCCCGCAACGTTCAATGGCGCGGTGGGACAGTTTACCATGCAGAGCACGATGCCCGAGACCTCAATCCTGGCAAATACGGCACAGCAGATTGAGATAACCATATCGGGCAGCGGAAACCTTAAATTTATTACCGTACCCAGGCCTGTCATGCCCGAGTCGTTCGAGGTGTACGACGCCAAGGTGCGCGACAATGTGAAGGTTACAGCCACCGGAACATCCGGGAGCATAACATATACATACCCCTTTGTTGCACGCTCAGCGGGCGACTTCAACATCGAACCCATAGTATTCAGCTACTTCAACCCCGCTACGGGCGAGTATCAGAGCCTCGCCACGGAGCCCCTTATGCTCAGCGTCGCTGACGATGGCACTGCGACGGCTGCTACCGTGCAGCCTATACAGGGTGGCTACGGGCAGATGAAGCAACTTGACCGCGATATACGCTATATTGCTACCGATGCGCGCCTACATGCACGCCGCGATATATTCATCCTCTCGCCCATATATTGGCTTATTGTCGTGGGTGCCGTGGCAGCATTCATCCTCATCTATGTCATCATGCGTCGCCGCATACTAGATAACCGTAACACCGTGGCACGCCGCATGAAGCGCGCCGATAAGGTTGCAGTACAGCGTCTGCGCCTGGCTGAGAGGTATATGAGCGACGACAACCGCCACGCCTTCTACGAGGAGCTACTGCGTGCCATGTGGGGATACATAAGCGATAAGTTCAATATTCCCGTCTCGAATCTCACGAAGGAGACCATACGCGAGGAATTGTACCGCCGCGATGTGGCAACTGCCGATGCCGAGCAGTTCTGTCAGATAATATCGCGCGCTGACGAGGCGCAGTATGCCCCCACGACGGATGGCGACATGAATGAGATATACGCCGACGCGGTGGATGTCATATCGAAAATCGAGGATGTAGTAAAAAGATAGAGGCTATGAGACGATACATATATAATATGATGGTGGGTGCGATGACCCTTGTTGCGACGGTGTTGAGCATTGCCAATGCCTCTGCTGCCGACGCCAAGACTACGGCCGAGGCACGCTGGACGGAGGGCGTGGCGGCCTATGCTGCCGCAGACTATGCCGCTGCTGTGGAGGCCTTTGAGGCGGTCATAGCGCAGGGCTACGGCACCGCTGAGACATACTATAACTTAGGTAATGCCTACTTCAAACTCGGACAGTCGTCGGCGCAGTCGGCGACATTCGCGGAGGGTGAGCTTGGCCGTGCCATCCTCAACTACTCGCGCGCGTTGAAGATAGACCCCGCGATGGAGGATGCACACTATAACCTCGACCTCGCACGCGACTATACCAACGACACGGAGGCTGTGCCCGAGAGCTTCATTGCAAGCATGTGGCACTCGCTGCGCGACGTGATGAGCTCCGATGGCTGGGCCATATTCTCGGTCGTGATGTTCATCGTGAGCCTCGCTCTGGTGCTTGTCTATATGCTCGCCTCGCGCATAGCGCTACGCAAGGTGTCGTTCTTCGTGGCTATGGTTACCATGCTACTCTTTGTACTCACCACGGCCCTCGCACTCTCACAGCGCAGCGCACAGCTAAACAGGGAGCGTGCTGTTGTCATCTGCAACAATACCACGCCCGTACACGCCTCGCCCAATAGCGCATCAAAGATTATACGTCAGCCCTCACAGGGTGTCATCGTTGCCATTGTGCGCAGCCATGGCGAGTGGTCGGAGGTGGAGTTTGCCGATGGCGAGAAGGGGTGGCTACGTAATGAGGTTGTAGAACGTATTTAACCACTTACGGCATGTCTAAACTCCTCGAAAACGTAACCTCGGAGCTGCAACGTCTGCCCGGCATAGGTCGTCGCACGGCACTGCGTTTGGCCATGCATATATTGAAGATGGAGCCCGAGACGGTGGACTCGCTCTCGGGAAGCATCGCCCGTTTTCGTCACGATATATGTTACTGTCGCAGTTGTAATAATCTGTCGGATAGCGAGTTATGCTCTATATGCAGCGACACGCGCCGCGACCGCTCTACGATATGTGTCGTTGAGCAGGTTGCCGACCTTATGTCTATCGAGAATACGGCGCAGTACCACGGTATGTATCATGTGCTGGGAGGTGTTATCTCGCCGATGCAGGGCATAGGTCCCTCGGATTTGAAGATTGACTTGCTGTGTGATAAGTTGCTCACGGGGGAGGTTAAGGAGGTTATCATTGCTATTTCGACCTCCGTTGAGGGCGAGACCACGCTCTTCTACCTACTCAACAGGCTCAAAGCCTTTCCCGATGTTAAGGTTACTACTATCGCGCGAGGTATAGGCTTCGGCGATGAGTTGGAGTATGTCGATGAGCTGACCATAACCCACGCGCTCATCAACCGCCGCGAGATATAGGGTGTCGCGTTAGTGCTACCTACAAAAAGAGGCTGAATAAAAAGTCTATTTTGTCGTTATGCTCGCCCTTAAAATGCTCATTCACGTATAGTAAACTCCGCTTTTTTAGGGCTTCGCAAGCCTAAAACCATATCTTTTTATTCAGCCTCCTCTATTTTTGAGGGTGTTGCCCTATATTACGCCAAGTTATAGTCGCGCAGAGCGTTGTTGAGCGAGGTCTTCTTGTCTGTTGACTCCTTACGGCGGCCGATGATAAGTGCGCACTGCACCCCATAGTCGCCTGCGGGGAAGTGTTTGGTATAGGTGCCCGATACCACCACCGAGCGTGGGGGTACGTAGCCCTTATACTCCACGGGCTCGGGGCCTGTAACGTCGATGATGTGTGTAGAGCCTGTGATTACGGTGTTCGAGCCGAGGACAGCCTCACGGCAGATGTGCGCACCCTCCACGACAATTGAGCGCGAGCCTATGAAGCAGTTATCCTCGATGATTACGGGCGATGCCTGCACGGGCTCCAATACACCACCTATGCCCACGCCACCGCTGAGGTGTACGTTCTTGCCTATCTGTGCGCATGAGCCCACCGTAGCCCATGTATCGACCATCGTCCCCGAATCGACATAGGCGCCGATGTTGACGTATGACGGCATGAGGATAGCACCGGGAGCTATATATGCACCATAGCGTGCCACGGCCTGGGGCACAACGCGCACTCCCAGCTCCTCGTAGCCACGTTTAAGCTCCATCTTGTCGTACCACTCCAACTCGCCGGCATGCATTGTGCGCATGGTCTGTATGGGGAAGTACATGATGATAGCCTTCTTCACCCACTCGTTCACCTGCCACTCGCTATGCTCTAAGTCTATGGGCTCGGCGCAGCGCAACACACCCTTATCTACGGCCTCGACGGTAGCACGTATAGCCTCGCGTATCTCGTTGGTAGCAAGCAACTCGCGGTTTTCCCACGCCTGCTCGATTAATATCTTTTGTGCTTCGAACATAATATTTCAAAATTTTAGTGATTACAGATGGTCAAAGATACAAAAATTTTAGATTCACGACGCATTATTAATTAAATTATGGTTACCTTTGTGTATTACTAACCATAAATTTGGAGACCTATGTTATTCTTTGTATTGGTATTTGCATTTGTGTGGGGCGTCTTTGGTCTTATCAAGAGACTCTACGACGCAAGAGCAGCGAGACTTATAAAGCGCGCATCAGGGGCTAAGGAAGCTGTGGCTATCCGAAAAAGACTGCTCAAAAAGAGGACGGTATCCCTATACGTGTGGCTGGGTATATTGATAGGAGCAGTGTTTGTAATATACGCAGTCTATCACTCTGTGGCAGGAATTAGTCGAGACATGGATATTGCACTATCTTTCTGGTTGAATATTATCGCTTGCACGGTTTTACTTTACGTTCAGATATCATACGAAAAGTCGAAGAAAGATTTATTTGGCAACCTCTCGTATTTCACCACCGATGAGTATCTCGCCCGAAACGAAGAGTTCTACCTCTATCTGCGCGGCTTCGATGACGATGTGCCGTTCAAGGAGTCGGGCAAGTATGTGCTGAAATTTGATGAGTCGCTATTTGCCGAGGCCGTGGAGTACGGTGCGGGTGTGCCTATGTGCGCACTCGGTATGACCAAGGAGGTGGATAGCCCCGTAGGTGCCCAGCGCATCTATGTTGATGATGACAATTGGCAGGAGAAGGTGCTGCTTCTCATGCAGAGAGCAAAGCAGATATTCATCCTCATAAACAACAGCCAGAGCTGCTTGTGGGAGATAGAGCAGGCCGCAACGATGAAGGATAAGATTCTCTTTATCGTAGATAGCCGTGAGCGGTACGACTATGTTAGAGAGCGATATGGCGATATGTTTGGCATGCCCGAACCATCGGCTGAGAGCTCTGACGGCTTCTTTTTTAGGTGTGGCAGCGAGGCTACATGCTTCGACTCTACGATTAATGGCTACCTGTCTATCCTCAACCTCACGCTCGACGAAGTTGAGGCCAAGCAGTTGGAGAGTAGAAAGAGAGCACAGCGTGAGCGAAACAAAAAATTCGCTGTGGGGCTGTTATTCACATATGTTGCAGTAGTCGTTGCTGTCTATGTGCTCACCATATTATTCATATAATGTTTTTCTTGATTGATTCGAGATGTTTTTTCGGTTTTTTATAACTTTGTAGTGTAAAATTATTATATAGGCGCAATATGAAAGTATATAAGTTTGGCGGCGCGTCGGTGAAAAATGCCGATGGTGTACGCAATCTTCTTGATATAGTCAAGAACGAAAAGGAACTCTTCATCATCGTCTCGGCGATGGGCAAGACCACAAATGCCTTGGAGCGTGTCTTCGAGGCTATGCAGCATGGCGACGAGGCGGCAGCCATGGAGCATATAAATCAGAGCTACGCCTACCACCGCTCAATCATCGACGACCTTATGGGTGCCGATGTTACCATCGAACAGGTAGATACGCTCTTCGGACAGCTGCGCAACACCGTACGTAACACCATATATCGCGCCTCGGATGCCGAGTTGTGGTACGATACTATCGTCGCCTTTGGCGAGCTTATATCAACGACCATCGTCTCGAACTACCTCAACGGACACGGCGTAAAAAACCGTTGGGTGGATATGCGTCGTGCCTTCCTCACAGAGCAGCGCCACAAGGACGCCAACGTTAACTTGGAGGCTACGGCTGTGCGCCTGAGACGCGAGATTGCCGACTGCCACGAGAGCGTCTTTGTAGGTCAGGGCTTCATCGGCGGTGCCCCCGATGGCACTACCACGACCCTCGGTCGCGAGGGCTCGGACTACTCGGCAGCCATCGTTGCTAACGTCCTCGATGCCGAGTCTATGAGCGTGTGGAAGGATGTGGATGGCATCCTCAATGCCGATCCCAAGATTTTCCCCGATGCCCGCAAGATAGAGCGCCTGAGTTACATGGATACTATCGAGATGGCATATAGCGGTGCGCAGATTATACACCCAAAGACTATCAAGCCGTTGCAGCAGAAGAACATCCCGCTCTATGTTCGCCCCTTTGGTGATAAGCATGCCGCGGGCTCGGTCATCACATCGGATGTGGAGCGCGTGCATGAGCCCATAATGATACAGAAGAGCAACCAGGTGCTGCTTCGCCTACATTCGCGCGACCTATCGTTTGTCTTGGAAGAGAAGTTCGCGACGGTATTTACCATCTTCGACAGCTACCGTATAAAGATTAATCTCGTGCATAACTCGGCAGTAAACCTCTATATGGCCGTAGATTCTTCATGGCATATCGACGAGGCTATCGGCGAGTTGGAGGGCATGGGCTTCGATGTTGAGAAGCGAGATGATGTGGAGATGGTTACTGTTCGCTACTATACAGACGAGTTGTATCGTCGCTACGCCTTCGATGAGCGCATCATCATCAAGCAGACGACGCCGCACTCATTGCGCTTTGTGAGGGAGAAGTAGGGTGGTATTACAAGTGTATGACAAAAGAAAAACAGCGTTAGAGATATTTCTAACGCTGTTTTGGTGAGGTCTGAAGCGGATTCGAACCGCTGTACGAGGTTTTGCAGACCTCTGCCTAGCCACTCGGCCATCAGACCATTTTGTTAGGTAATCACCCAACCGAGGTGCAAATATAGCGATTATTTCTTATTCTCCAAAATTTTATCCCAAATTTATTCCCTAATCCCCTCTTAACGCCACTATTCGCCCCCCCCGAGTATTGCAGTGTATGGAAAATTTATACCTTTGATATATCAATCACACTCGAAGGACGGAGACTCTAACAATAAGGTTTATTCCGTCGTAAAAAATATTCACGGCGGGGCAACTCGCCTTTCTCCATCTGCACAAAGAGGTGGTTGGGTTTGACAATTTTTGTCAATATAACGATAAAGGGGATGGCTAATTTACTTTTTAGTCATCCCCTGTCTATGTTGGGTGGCGCTATCCGTATAGCATCTCTGTCGTTACTATGCCTGCGCCTGCGCCTCGCGCTGCAAGCGTGCCTCCTTGCGAATCTTCAACGGAGTCTTTTTCAAGTACTTGCGGCAGAAGAGTGCAAAGTGGCCGTGGTTCGTGAAGCTATACATCTTGATAATGCTTTTCAACGGCACGTTGGTTTCCGTAAGTAGGCGTTCAATCTCTACGATGCGCTGCTTCTGCATCCAGCTATAAGGCGTGTCGTTGAACTCCTGTTTGAACATATTATTGAAGTGCTGGATGCTGAACCCGCAGATGTCAGCGAGCTCCTCGACGGTCTTTACGCGGGGTGCATTGTTACGCACCAACGAGGCGAACGACTGGTTGCGGTCGAAGAGGTTGTAGAAGGTACGTAGCTGTACCTGTGGCGTGTAGAAGAACTTGAAGATGACGAACATCTCCTGTATCTTGGCAAGGTGCAGATGGTTGCACTTCATGTTATTCTCCAAGTATAGTTTCACGGTGCGCAACAGCAGGTCGAGAGGTTCGTTGAAGGCTACCTGTGTGAATTTGTAGTTTATCTTCTTAATCTTGCCCACGATGCTGTTGAAGGGAATCATGTCGCACGTAGCGCCCGCTGTGATGAAGTGGGCGCGGATAATCTCAACATCGCTGAGTGCTGTAATCTCGTATGTGAAGGCGCGGAAGCAGAAGACGAAGTGGCCTTCGCGAACAACGTACTCGCGGCGCTCCTCCGACGATATCTCGAAGCTACCCGAGGTGAGGAACAGCAGACAGTTGCGGTCGCCATGCTCGATAACAAGCTTATCGCCTTGCGCTAACTTGATGAACGTAAAACCTGCTTCGGGCTCTAAGGTATATGAGTGGCACGTTGCCGGACACTGATTTGACATATTCTCAAAAATTTAGGTTTATTCGGTTTGTAGTTTTATTGTTTTCAACTTTACAAATATATGCAATTATTTTTTACTATCCAAGCATTTTGGCTTCCGAATGTTAAAAAAATATGCAAAACATGTGCTTTTGGGGTCTTTTCGTACCCTGAAAGGAGTAGTGATAAGGGTGCAAAATAGATTTATTTTTTAGGTATTGCGGGTGGAGAAAAGGCGCAAAGCGAGACGGCATGCGGCGCAAAAGGGCGGCGTTCAACACAAAAGGACGGCATGCGGCATAAGGTGTGTGCCACTTCTTTTAAGGCTCGAAGTTGTGGCGCAACATGATAGGAGGCTTCTCGGTGGCCTTGATACGTGCAATCATCATGTCGAGGTACTCCTGGATGTCGTCGCGCAGACGTTTATAGAGCGGGCATGACGTATAGTTTTCGTTATCGAGAAGCACGTCGCGTATCGAGCGCAGCGTGTTAGTATAGTTTTGGAGTTCGTTTTTCTTGGCTATGCCTTCGACTTTGGAGTTGTGAATTTTCGCCACGGAGAGCTGGCGCAGCTTGTCGCATACGGCGCTGAGCAGCGGCATCACGACGTTATCCATCAGCGTATGGCCGTGCATGAAGAGGTAACAGTTATACCTCTCGACACCTCGCTTTTGCAGCGTCGTGGCGTAGGCCTCGATATGTTGTGCGGCCTCGGGGTTGTCCCTTTCGAGCGATTGGCGGCGGCGCTCCACGTTGCGTTCGAGCCATGCGAGGGTGTTCTCACCATTGCGGCGTATATCGACATAGTTGAGGCGCACGGTGGCGCGGAACTCGCTGAGTGTGAATATATTCTCGGTGGCCTGTTGTGCCGAATACACGTACCACAGGAACATGGGGTAGATTATCGACGAGTAGTCGGCGAAGAAACGCTCGAAGTCGAAGATGCGGGTATCGTTCTTCGTGGCCTTGACACAGACGTTTCGCAGCGACGGTGCGTAGCATAAATAGTTTTCGGTGGCATAGGTATATGTGTGGAACATATTGTCTGCCGCGAGTATCTCGCGCGACTGCTCCGTGGAGCCGTCAAATAGGTAGTCGAAGTCGGAGTCCACGCACAGCAGCACCTCCTCTGCCGAGGTGCGACCTATCATCGACATCAGCACCTTCTTACCTTTGGGCAGGTCGTCGCGGTTGGGCACCGATATCTCGAAGCGCAGGTATGGGTTGTGGAAGTGGTCGAAGATACCGCGCCAGAAGGCCACATCCTCGTAGCCCTCGACGAATACATGCACCAACTTACGCTCATCCTCGGGAGGGAGGATGTCGGGGAGGCGTCCCGGGTCAAAGGTTGTGAGGTCGCGCTTGCGTCTATGGCGTTTGTTTTCGTTCATTGTGGTAAAGTTACGAAAAAATTATTAACTTTGTATGACTATTGGCCGTTTAAGTGATAATTATTTCCCGCGAGGCGATATTTCGGTCATGGTGAGCACTACCTAAAAGAGTAAAATTATGGCAAACGATTGGAAGGAGCGCCTCGGCGTGGTCTTCTCTACAAACCCCGATTTCAACTACTCTACGGCCGAGGAGCGTGAGGCCGAGACTCTTGCCCCCGAGCGTCAGAATTTGCGTATATGGCTCGACAGGCTCAAAGGTGGGCGCATGGCTACCGTTGTGCGCGGCTTTGTCGGCACGTCTGACGACCTCGCAGCACTCGGCAAGGAGCTCAAAACGCGCTGTGGCGTGGGTGGCACGGCCAAGGATGGCGAGATAATCATCCAGGGGGACCACCGCGATAAGGTTGTCGAGCTGCTCACTAAGGCCGGATATAGGTGTAAGAAGTCGGGAGGATAGTGGCCACGGCGGAGTGTCGGGCATCACTTTTCGGAGTGTCGGGTATCACTTTTTGTGAAAAAGTGTTTGACATATAGCCGAAAAGTCATATCTTTGTGGTGAGTTGTGCGCATATCGCATGCTTCATTCCGATATCGAGGCACGAAAAGGAGGATAACATACAACATACAAATAACTTAAATCTAACTACAATGTACGGAAAATTTCAGCAACATTTGCAGAACGAGCTGGCCGAGATTAAGGCTGCCGGCTTGTACAAGACCGAGCGTATTATCGAGTCGCCCCAGCGCGCCGAGATTGATGTGTCTAACCGCCCCGTGTTGAACTTCTGCGCTAACAACTACTTGGGTCTCTCGGACAACCAGCGTCTTATCGACGCAGCAAAGAGGGCTATGGACGAGCGTGGCTTCGGTATGTCGTCTGTACGCTTCATCTGTGGTTGCCAGGATATGCACAAGGAGCTTGAAAAGGCTATCGCCGACTACTTCGGCACCGAGGATACCATCCTCTACGCTGCATGTTTCGACGCCAATGGTGGTGTCTTTGAGCCTCTGTTCACCGCCGAGGATGCTATCATCTCGGATGCTTTGAACCACGCCTCAATCATCGACGGTGTACGTCTCTGCAAGGCACAGCGCTACCGCTATGCTAATGCAGATATGGCTGAGTTGGAGGAGTGCTTGAAGCAGGCTCAGGCACAGCGTTTCCGCATCATCGTTACCGATGGTGTCTTCTCTATGGACGGTAATGCCGCTCCTCTGGATAAGATTTGCGCGTTGGCAGAGAAGTACGATGCCCTTGTGATGGTTGACGAATGCCACTCGGCAGGTGTTCTTGGTAAGAGCGGCCGTGGTATCACCGAGCTTTACGACCTTCGTGGCAAGGTTGACATCCTCACCGGTACTCTCGGCAAGGCGTTTGGTGGTGCAGTTGGTGGCTTCACCACAGGACGCAAGGAGATTATCGACATGTTGCGTCAGCGTTCGCGCCCCTACCTCTTCTCTAACTCGTTGCCTCCTGCCGTTGTGGGTGCAAGTATCGAGATGTTCAAGATGTTGGAGGAGAGCGACTCGTTGCACGATAAGCTTGTTGCCAACGTTGAGCACTTCCGTAGCAAGATGATTGCCGCGGGCTTCGATATTAAGCCTACGCAGTCGGCTATCTGCGCTGTTATGCTCTACGATGCTAAGCTCTCTCAGGACTTTGCCGCAGAGTTGCAGCAGGAGGGAGTATTCGTTACAGGCTTCTACTATCCCGTTGTACCTAAGGGTCAAGCACGTATCCGCGTTCAGGTGTCGGCAGGACACACTACCGAGCAGCTTGATCGCTGTGTTGAGGCCTTTGTTAAGGTTGGTAAGAAGTTGGGTGTTCTCAAATAATTTCTTGTGATAAGGGCGCATCTGCACCCTCTCAATCATCAGCCTGAATAGGACGTACGCCAAGTACTACCTATCCAGGCTGATTTCTTTATCGAGGGCACATCTGCAACCCTTTTGACAAGAAATTTGTTTTCTTGTGATAAGGGCGCATCTACT
>JAZULJ010000014.1:0-5924 GCA_045603045.1 Alistipes sp. | reverse complement strand
CTCGGCAGTGGCCTTCGCGATAGCATCGTCCATATACTGTTTCACTCCCGGGTATGATTCAAAGTAGCTCTCGATAAGCTCCTTGGCTTCGCGGTTGGGTATGTCGAGGCGTTGTGCAAGGCCAAAGGCCGAGATGCCGTATATGATGCCGAAGTTGGCAGTCTTAGCCCTGCGACGCTCATCCGACGTAACCTCCGATGCGCTCTTGTGGAAGAGGCGTGCCGCAGTAGCCGCGTGGATATCCTCGCCCGCATGGAAGGCCTCGATAAGAGCCTCATCGCCGCTGAGGTGTGCCATGAGGCGCAACTCAATCTGTGAGTAGTCGGCAGCGACGAGCAGATGCTTGTCATCCGAGGCGATGAAGGCTGCACGTATAGGCTTGCCGAGCTCGTCGCGAATGGGTATATTTTGCAGGTTGGGATTTGTTGACGACAATCGCCCCGTAGCCGTAACAGCCTGATTGTACGATGTATGTATGCGTCCCGACTTACGGTTTATAAGCTCGGGGAGCGCCTCTACATATGTCGAGAGCAGTTTCTTGACGCCGCGATACTCCAAGATTTTGCCAACAATGGGGAACGAATGTGCGAAGCCCTGCAAGTACTCCTCTTCTGTCGAGAACTGCTTGGTGCGTGTCATCTTAGGCTTCTCCGCAATACGTAGTTTGGCGAAGAGCACCTCACCGAGTTGTCGTGCCGAGTTAATGTTGAGCGTAGGCTCATCAGCCATGGTGCGTACCTCCTCTTCGAGGCGGGCAAGCATGGCTCGCAGCTCGACGGCATAGCGTGCGAGAGCCTCGACATCGATGCGCACGCCCTCCAACTCCATATCTGCGAGCACATCAATCATAGGCTCCTCGATACGGCGATACAGCTCCATCATACCCAATGTCTCGACCTCCTTCGCCAGTACATGTTTGAGTTGTAGCGTGATATCGGCATCCTCGGCGGCGTACTCGGCAACACGCTCCACGCCCACAAGGTCCATAGTGAGCTGCTTTGCACCCTTACCTATGAGCGTCTCAATGGTGATGGGCATATAGTTAAGGTAGCGCTCCGCGAGGTAGTTCATGTTGTGGCGCGCCTCGGCATCTATGAGGTAGTGTAGCAGCATGGTGTCGTACTTAGCACCGCGCACCTCGATACCCACACCACGTAGTACCATGATATCGAACTTCATATTCTGTCCCACTTTGGCGATAGCCTCACTCTCGAAGAGAGGGCGCAGCAGCGCGACATAGGTGGCGCAACTCTCACGTGTGAAGGGTAGGTACCACGCCTCGTGCGCCTCGACAGCAAACGACATGCCGACAATAGTACTCGTCAGCGGGTCGAGACCCGTCGTCTCGCAGTCGAAGCAAAACTCCTCGTACTTGGCGATACGCTCCACGAGGTGTTGCAGCTCCTCGGCCGTACGTATCGTATGATAGGCATGTGGCGTGTCGGCGAGGGTGCACAGTGTGGGGACATCATACTCACCCTCAGTATTTGCCTCCTCCTTTACGGGTGCACTCTGCTCCTGGGGTGTGGTAGGTGTCGCGTCGAACATCGCAAAGAGGTCGCCCTGCCCCTCGAGCTTGGCACGACGACGCGCCTCCGACTTGGCGCGCGCCACCTCTTGAAGTTGTATCTGCGGCTCCTGCGTGGGCACCTCGCTCACGGGAGCGGCGGGTGCCATATTCTCTAAGTCGCGCAGAAATGACGAGAAGTTAAGCTCGGCATATAGGCCACGCAGCAGTGTATAGTTGGGACAGCACATCCGCAAATCCTCCTCCGAGAACTCGATGGGCACATCCAACGCTATGGTGGTGAGGGTCTTGGCAAGACGCAACTTATCGCCCCACTCAGCGATATTCTTACCCGTCTTGCCGCCAATATTATCGGTATTATCGAGAATATTCTCTACCGTGCCCCACTCCCTGACCAACTTGCAGGCACCCTTCTCGCCAATGCCGGGTACGCCGGGGATGTTATCCGAGGCGTCGCCCCACAGTGCCAGCATATCGCGCACAAGGAGGGGGTCGTCGAAGCCATACTTAGCCACGATATCCTCCTTGCGGATAATCTCCACACCGTCGCCCTTCTGCTTATATATCACGCAGTGGTCATCGACGAGCTGCCCGTAATCCTTATCGGGCGTAACCATATAGACATCGTAGCCTGCTGCCGCGCCACGCTTCGCCAAGGTGCCGATAACGTCGTCGGCCTCGTAGCCCGCAACCTCCAAGACGGGGATGCACATAGCCTCCAATAGGCGCTTGACATAGGGCACCGAGAGTTTGATATCCTCAGGCGTGGGTGGACGGTTGGCCTTATATTCGGGATATAGTTCACAACGGAACGAGCCTCCCTTAGGGTCGAAGGCAACGCCTATGAGGTCGGGGTTCTCGCGGCGCAGAATATCTCGCAGAAACTTCGTGAAGCCAAAGACAACAGAGGTATTCAGTCCGTCGCGGTTGCGCATAGGACGGCCCATAAAGGCGTAGTAATACTTGTAAATCAATGCATAGGCATCGACCAAGAAGAGTTTTCCGCGGCTCATAGGGCTATTGCTTAGAAGTTATCCGATGCGTGCCACTCGGCATACGACGAGGCGGTTTCATGCAGACGCAACGAGCATAGCTCGACATCGTCGGGCAGTGCGCCGAGCAACCTCTCGGCAAAGTCTGACAACATGTTTTCGCACGTAGGCTGATACTCCGTGAGCACCACCTTTGAGAAGCGGTAGCCGAGGTCGTTGGCAACCTGCTCGGCAGCAAGCGTATTGCGCATCATGAACGAGTGGTCGAGGCGCTCGACAATCTGTTCATTGACGATACGTTTGAGCACCCCAAAGTCCATGACCATACCAAGTTTTGGAGAGTCAGGGTCGCTGACAGGCTCACCCTTGATGGTGACGAAGAGGCGGTATGAGTGTCCGTGAATCTCGCGGCACAAGCCATCGTAGCCCTCCAACATGTGAGCGGCCTCGAAGGTAAACTCTTTGGTAAGTCTTATTACAGACATATACAATATTATTAAATAAAGGTCTATCGATGCACAAATATACAAAACAATTCACAAAACGCAACCGCACGACGCACGATATTCTTGTCAGGCGCACTGTTTATTTCGTCCAAAAGACGATATTCATAATGTTATGCCCTGCCCGTGATGGCAACAAAATAGGCGCTTTCGAGCCTCGGTACAGAGTTACGTCCACCACCCTCCGAGGAGCATAAAGTGCAATCTCGTGGGGTGTATAGCCGCGGAAAATAATCTAAAATTATAAAATATTGGTCTGATATTTTGTAATTCGAAAAAAAGTATTTAACTTTATCTTCCGCAAACGCAGTTAAGCATGCGGCCTACGACAAAGATGATTGTCGTGAACGACTTTAACAACTGACTAAAAAAACCTAAAAAACTTATACTATGAAAAATTATTCAGCAAAAGAGATTAAGAACATCGTTCTTATTGGTGCCCCCGGCGCCGGAAAAACTACCCTTGCAGAGGCAATGGCTTTCGAGGGTAAGGTTATTGATCGCAGGGGTAGTATCGAGGGTAACAACACCCTTTCGGATAATACGGATATCGAGCACGAATATAAGCGCTCTATCTACTCTACAACCCTCTTTACTGAGTTTATGGACCGTAAGCTCAACATCATCGACTGCCCCGGCTCGGACGACTTCTGTGGTTCGCTGTTCTCGGCATTCAAGGTTGGTGACGTGGGCGTAATGGTGCTCAACGCACAGAACGGCTGGGAGGTAGGCTCGGAGCTTCAATCTCGCTACGCACGCCTGCTCAACAAGCCCCTTATCGGTGTTGTTAACCAGCTCGACGGCGACAAAGCCAACTTCGACGCTACCGTTGAGGGTATCCGTGCCAACTCATCGGTGAAGCCCGTTATCGTGCAGTACCCCATCAACCAGGGCGCAGGCTTCGACTCGTTCATCGACGTTCTGATGATGAAGATGTATAAGTTCATCGACGAGAACGGCAAGCGTGAGGAACACCCCATTCCCGAGAGCGAGATGGAGCGCGCACACGCCCTCAACCAGGAGCTTGCTGAGGCTGCTGCCGTATATGATGACGCTCTGATGGAGCTCTACTTCGAGAAGGGCTCGCTCACACAGGACGACATCCGCGCAGGCTTGAAACTCGGCGTATCGAAGCGCGAAGTGATGCCTATCTTCTGCGCAAGTGGCAAGCGCGATATCGGCACCAAGCGTCTCATGGAGTTCATCATCAACGTAGCCCCCGGCCCGTTGAAGGCACCGGCATTCCTCTCAACCGAGGGCGAGGAGCTCTTGGCAAATGCCGAGGAACCCGTAGCTGTATTCGTATTTAAGAGCCAGATTGAGCAGCATATCGGCGAGATTACCTACTTCCGCGTGGTACGTGGCAAGGTAACCGAGGGTATGGAGCTCGTAAACTCACGCACGGGCAACAAGGAGAAAATATCGCAGCTCTTCGCCGTAGCAGGCAAGAACCGTGTGAAGGTTACCGAGCTCTCGGCAGGAGACATCGGCTGCACAGTAAAGCTCAAGGGAACACGTACCAACGACACCCTCGCAGCGCCAGCAACACCCGTAACCATAGAGCCCATCGTATTCCCCGAGCCTCGCTACCGTGCCGCAGTCAAGGCTAAGGAGCAGAGCGACGAGGAGAAGCTCGGCAAGTTGCTCAACGACGCCAAGTATGAGGACCCCACAATCCTCGTTGAGTACTCTAAGGAGCTCAAACAGACAATTATCCAGGGTCAGGGTGAGCACCACCTAAACATCCTCAAATATCGTCTCTCAACAGAGAACAAGATGGAGTTGGAGTACTTCGCACCCAAGATTCCATATCGCGAGACTATCACCAAGGTAGCACAGGCCGACTACCGCCACAAGAAGCAGTCAGGTGGCTCGGGTCAGTTTGGTGAGGTACACATGGTTATAGAGCCCTATTACGAGGATATGCCCGAACCTACAAAATATAAGGTTAACGGCAAGGAGATTACCGTTAACATCAAGGGTAAGGAGGAGTACGACCTGCCTTGGGGTGGTAAGTTGCAGTACTACAACTCAATCGTTGGTGGTGCTATTGACGCACGCTTCATGCCCGCAATATTGAAGGGTATCATGGAAAAGATGGATGAGGGTCCGCTCACCGGCTCTTACGCACGCGACATCCGCGTAGTTATCTACGATGGTAAGATGCACCCTGTTGATTCAAACGAAATCTCGTTTAAGCTTGCAGCGCGTAACGCCTTCAAGGATGCATTCCGCAACGCCGGTCCCAAGATTATGGAGCCTATCTACAATGTTGAGGTGCTCACACCCAGCGAGTTCATGGGTTCGGTTATGAGCGATTTGCAGAACCGCCGCGCGATGATTATGGGTATGGAATCGGATAAGGGCTTCGACCGCCTCAACGCACGTGTGCCTCTGGCAGAGCTCTACCGCTATTCTACATCATTGTCATCATTGACCTCGGGTGCAGCAACCTACACCATGCAGTTCGCGACATACGAGCAGGTTCCCGCAGATGTTCAGGACAAGTTGTTGAAGGCTTACACTGATACTGACGAAGAGTAATATCGTTTAGCTCGATAGCGGAGTATTAGCTCTCGCTTCAATCAAAGCCCCGAATGGGAGGTACCAAGTACTACCCACCCGGGGCTTTTTCATATCAAAACCGAGCCGTCGCACCCTCTGAGGTTAAATCGGCCTTGCGCGCCGACAAACTCAAAAAAGATGAGTTTATGGAAGCCTTAGGATTACCGACAAGCAGAAGAAGCCAAAATCGCGGACTGAAACTATAAAATATGCCGTTGCCAAAGTAGAATTTTGGCAATGGCATTACACTTAACAATTACCACAAGAGCATTTAGGAATCTCTCTTTTCAGTATTTGAGTGATATAAAACTCTGCAAACCTTTGTTTGATTTCATC
>JAZULJ010000013.1:0-3154 GCA_045603045.1 Alistipes sp. | reverse complement strand
GATGCGCGCGGATACTGCACGTTTTAGTGAGAGTGGTTTGAGTGGTCTGAGGGGTCTGAGGGGTTTGAGGGGTCTGTGGGGTCTGTGGGGTTTGATGGGTTTGATGGGAGTTTTATGACTAATCCCGAACCTCTCTAAATCCTCCAATTTCTGCTTTCTGCTTTCTCCTCTTTTACTTCTCTATTGTTCCGCTGCCTATGAGCATGTCGCCATCGTACCATGCGGCAAACTGACCGGCTGTGATGCCGCGCTGGGGCTCGTCGAAATATATATAGAGGCCGTCGGCATCGGCTATAATCTCGGCATGTTGCAGTGGCTGGCGGTAGCGTATGCGCACCTCATATCTGCGTCTCTCGCCCTCGTGCATGGCATCTGCGGGGTCTATCCAATGTACCTCGTCGGGGCGTATGTGCAGCACCTGACGGTAGAGGCCCGGGTGGTTGTCGCCCTCGCCTACATATACCACATTCTGCACAACATCGGTGGCTAACACGAAGAGCGACTCCTTACGGCCGCCTATGCCGAGGCCTTTGCGTTGACCTATGGTGTAGAAGTGCGCGCCCTGGTGTGTGCCTATCTTCTTGCCGTCGCGCACGGTGAGTCTATAAGGCTCGGCAAGTTGCTTGTAGTCGGCCTCGCTGCTGCGCACGAAGCGTGGTGAGTGGGGTAATATCTCATGTATGTTTCCACTCTTTGCGGCGAGCTTCTGTTGCAGGAATATGGGTAAATCGACCTTGCCCACGAAGCATATACCCTGCGAGTCTTTGCGCTTGGCTGTGGCGAGCCTCTGCTCGGTGGCGATGCGTCGCACCTCGGGTTTCATAAGTTCTCCGATGGGGAACATGGCGTAGGCGAGTTGCTCCTGTGATAGCTGGCAGAGGAAGTAGCTCTGGTCTTTGTTGGGGTCGCTGCCCGCAAGCAGACGGTAGTGTACCTTGCCCTCGTTATCGCGCCACTCCTCACGTCGGCAGTAGTGGCCCGTGGCTACACGTTCGGCGCCGAGTTTGAGGGCCTCTTTGAGGAATACGTCGAACTTTATCTCGCGGTTGCACAGCACATCAGGGTTGGGAGTGCGTCCCCGTTCATACTCCGCGAACATATACTCCACGACACGCTCGCGGTATTGCTCCGAGAGGTCCACATAGTGAAATTCGATGTCGAGACGCTTGGCTACGAGCTCCGCAAATACCTGGTCGTCGTACCAGGGACAGTCGCCTTCGAGTGTTCCTGTGGTATCGTGCCAATTGCGCATGAAGAGTCCGATGACCTCATGTCCCTGCTCTTTGAGCAGATACGCGGCCACCGACGAATCGACACCTCCTGAAAGACCTACGACAATACGCATGGAAGATGAAATTAGAAAAGCGGGAGTTAAGCGAATAGTGAGTAGCCTTAACCTCCTTACTCTCCATTACTTAATAAGTTGCATAAACTCGTCGCGTGTGCGAGGGTCCGAGAGGAAGATGCCTGTGAATGCCGATGTTGTGGTTACGGAGCGTTGCTTCTCCACGCCGCGCATCTGCATACATGTATGGCTTGCCTCGATGACCACGGCAACACCTACGGGGTTGAGAGCCTGTTGTATGCTATCGCGAATCTGCACTGTGAGGCGCTCCTGCACCTGCAAGCGACGTGCGAAGCACTCGACAACGCGTGCAATCTTCGAGAGCCCTGTGATATAGCCGTTGGGGATGTATGCCACATGTGCCTTGCCGATGAAGGGTAGCATGTGGTGCTCGCATACCGAGAAGAGTTCGATATCCTTGACGAGGACCATCTGCTGGTACTCCTCCTTGAACATCGCCGACTGCAATATGGCTATGGGGTCTTGTGCATAGCCCTTGGTGATGAACGACATGGCCTTAGCCACGCGCTCGGGGGTCTTGATGAGACCTTCGCGCTCGGGGTCTTCGCCCAGCAGCCGCAGTATCTCGCGGTAGTGGCCCATGAGTGCCTCGATGCGCTCAGCGTCGTATATATCCTCTCTACGGTAGTTTGTGATAAGTTCGTCCATATCTTGTATATATATAGAGGTATAAGAAAATCGGTTAGGCAGAGCTCCGACCGACAACATTGTGTGTAGTATCTTTTGGATGCTGCTACAAGTCGAGCAGTCCCTCGGGGAGTACAAATTTAATTATGCCACGCTCGAAGTCGATATGTGCTATGAACTCCTCGGTAGCGGGTATGAGGTGTGCCTTGCCGTCGAGAGTAATCTCGAAGAGGGGGTTTGCCTCGCTGTCGTAGTAGTCGGTGAGAGTGCCTTGTTGTTCGGCCACGATGACCTTGAAGCCTATGAGGTCCTCCATGTAGAACTCGTCGCTATGCTCCTCCTCTGCCTCCGCGACGAATATCTCTCGACCTACGAGACACTCCTCGGCGCGACGCGCGGTGTCGATGTCGTTGAAGTGAACCACGGCACCTGTCTGTCCGCGACGCTCGAAGCGCGAACAAAAGAGAGGAACCGCAAGTTCATCCACACGGACAAACAGCGGTTCCTCGTTTGAAAAATCGTCGGGGAACGACGCGTAGAGCGTAATCATCACTCCACCCTCGGTGCCGAATAAACGGCCTATGCGTCCCACGGCGATCATAGCACCTCGAAGATTAAGCCTCCTCAGCGGGAGCCTCAGTCTCTGCAGCCTCCTCAGCGGCAGCGGCAGCAGCCTCAGCAGCAGCCTGAGCCTTCTTCTCGGCGATGGCAGCAGCGCGCTCCTCCTTATCCTTGGACTCGGCAGCGAGCTGAGCTTTCTTGGCAGCAGTAGCATCCGAAGCAAGCTTGTTGCTCTTAGCATCAATCTTGTTCTGCTTCTCCTGAGCCCACTTGTTGAAGCGAGCCTCAGCCTCAGCCTCAGTGAATGCGCCCTTAGCCACACCACCCAAGAGGTGCTTCTTATACATTACGCCCTTGTACGAGAGAATTGCTCGACAAGTATCCGTAGGTTGTGCGCCTTTAAGTAACCAATCCAAAGCTCGGTCGAACTTCAAATCGATTGTAGCAGGATTCGTGTTAGGGTTGTAAGTACCCAACTTCTCGATGAACTTACCATCACGTGGCGCTCTGCTATCTGCGGCAACGATGTGGTAGAAAGCATAACCCTTCTTACCATGACGTGCCAAACGAATTTTAACAGCCATTTGCTATAAAAATTTA
>JAZULJ010000012.1:0-200626 GCA_045603045.1 Alistipes sp. | reverse complement strand
AGCCGAACTTCTCGCCTAACATGTAGTCGTTGACGTCGTGCGCAGGTGTTACCTTCAAGGCTCCCGTGCCGAACTCCATATCGACATACTCGTCGCGGATGACGGGTATAGAGCGGCCTACGAGGGGCACGATGACGCGTGCATCGGCTGCCAGCCATGCGTAACGCTCGTCGTTGGGATTCACGCAGAGTGCGGTATCGCCGAGGATGGTCTCGGGGCGTGTTGTGGCCACGATTATAGCGCGGTCGCTGCCCTCGACCATGTAGCGCAGGTAGTAGAGCTTACCCTGCGACTCCTTATATAGCACCTCCTCGTCCGAGAGGGCTGTCTTTGCCGAGGGGTCCCAGTTGACCATGCGTACACCACGGTATATGCGGCCCTTGCGGTAGAGATCTACGAAGACCTTGATGACGCTCTCGGAGCGTGCCTCATCCATGGTGAAGCATGTGCGCGCCCAGTCGCACGACGCGCCGAGCTTGCGCAGCTGACGCAGGATGATGCCGCCGTGCTTCTCCTTCCACTCCCAGGCGTGCGCCAGGAACTCTTCGCGCGTGAGTGATGCCTTGTCTATGCCCTCGTCGCGGAGCTTTGCCACAACCTTGGCCTCGGTAGCTATG
Organism: Alistipes sp.; assembly: GCA_045603045.1. Lineage (GTDB taxonomy): Bacteria > Bacteroidota > Bacteroidia > Bacteroidales > Rikenellaceae > Alistipes. The sequence continues at coordinate 200,009 of JAZULJ010000012.1, read as the reverse complement.
GATGCGTGGTCGGTGCCCGGTACCCAGCAGGCGTTCTTGCCCTGCATGCGCGCACGGCGTACCAGCACATCCTGCAACGTGTTGTTGAGCATGTGTCCCATGTGAAGCATGCCCGTAACGTTGGGCGGTGGGATAACTATGGTGTAGGGCTTGCGCTCGTCGGGCGTAGAGTGAAAGAGGTCTTTCTCAATCCAGAAGTCGTACCACTTCTGTTCGATTTGTTCGGGAGAATACTTGTCTGCAATCTGCATAAGTCGTTGATTGTTATATTGTTATTTATTTTGCGATGTAAGTATGTGCGCGTTATGCGCGCAACAATCGGACAAATATACAAAAAATAAACGAAATGCGCAAGGAGGAGGAAAAAGAGTACAGAGTACAGAGCAAAGATAGTTGGTTGATAGGGTGGTTGATAGTTTAATGCGCCCCTTGTACCCATTGTACCCCTCGTACCCCATTTACCACTTCGCACAAGAACTGTGGGGTCTGAGGGGTCCGTTGGGATTTATGCTATCTCTCTAACCTCTCTACCTCCATATTTCCTCTCTCCTCTCCCTCTGCGGAACGGAGCTCCGCTCTTGCATGTTTCAAATCTTTTTCGTATCTTTGTACGTTATTATACGCGCAGACGCATACAAATCTAAAAACAAACAATAAAACTATGTCGCAGCAACCTAAAACATCGCTCCCTGAGAACGCCTATCGCGAGTTGGGCCCCAACGAGGAGTATCAGCCCATAATGGGCGCACAGGAGACACCCGCAGAGGTGACGCCATACTCGGTGTCGGTGGGTATAATCATGGCCGTACTCTTCTCGGCAGCCGCAGCCTACCTCGGATTGAAAGTGGGTCAGGTATTCGAGGCTGCCATACCAATTGCCATCATCGCCGTAGGTCTCGGCACGATGCGCGGTAAGAAGAATATGCTTGGCCAGAATATCATCATCCAGAGCATCGGTGCGTCGTCGGGTGTAATTGTCGCGGGTGCCATCTTCACACTCCCCGCACTCTACATACTCGGCCTCGATGCGCAGTTTTACCAGGTATTTCTCTCGTCGCTGCTCGGAGGTATTCTCGGCATCATCCTGCTCATACCTTTCCGCAAGTACTTCGTTAAGCAGATGCACGGCAAGTATCCCTTCCCTGAGGCAACGGCAACTACCGAGGTGCTCGTATCGGGTGAGAAGGGTGGCTCGCAGGCCAAAATATTGGTGGTTGCGGGTCTCATAGGCGGTCTCTATGACTTCGTGGTATCGACATTCGGTGCATGGGTGTCGGGACTCTCAACACAGATGATGGGTTGGGGACAGACCTTGGCGGCGAAGTTCAAGCTTACCTTCGGCCTCAACACCTCGGCGGCAGTGCTCGGACTCGGATATATCATCGGCCTCAAATATGCCCTCATCATCGCTGCTGGCTCGGCGCTCGTATGGTTCTTCATCGTGCCCCTCGTAGGCTCGTTGGAGGGTGCAGTATATGCCGGTGAGCTGGTATCGATACTTGGCATTACCGACGCTAAGATTATCGCCGACCCGTCGCTCATCTTTACCCCCGAGAACCTATACACCTACATAGGACGTCCTATCGGCATCGGTGGTATCGCCATGGCGGGACTCATAGGCATCGTACGCCAGGCGGGCATCATCAAGAGCGCGCTGAGCCTCGCCGTGAGCGAGTTCAGTGGCAAGAAGGTGGCTATGGATGAGCCTCGCACACAGCGCGATATAACCATGAAGAACATCCTCGCCATACTCATCGCAACGCTCACAGCGACGTTCTTCTTCTTCCAGTTTGGCGTGCTGGGCAACTGGGCGCAGACAGGCGTGGCATTGGCCATCGTCTTTGTTATATCGTTCCTCTTCACCACCGTAGCGGCAAATGCCATCGCCATTGTGGGTTCAAATCCTGTGTCGGGCATGACGCTGATGACACTCATTCTATCGTCGTTGGTGCTGGTATCTGTGGGTCTCGAAGGTGAGTCGGGTATGATTGCCGCGTTGGTCATCGGTGGCGTGGTATGCACGGCACTCTCTATGGCAGGTGGCTTTATCACCGACCTCAAAATAGGCTACTGGCTTGGTACCACACCCCGCAAGCAGCAGACATGGAAGTTTGTGGGTACAGCAGTATCGGCAGCCACCGTTGCTGGCGTGATGATTATCATGAACGACACCTATGGCTTCACCACCGAGGCGGCACAGGCTCTCGGCCACAATGAACCCCTCGTGGCACCCCAGGCCAATGCTATGGCTGCGGTGATACAGCCCCTGATGATGGGTGGCGTAACGCCCTGGTTGCTCTACGGTATCGGCGCGGGTCTTATCCTCGTGCTCACGCTTATAGGTGTACCGGCGCTCCCCTTTGCACTCGGTATGTTTATCCCCATGAACCTCAACGCACCCCTCGTGATGGGTGGCTTGGTGTCGTGGGCAGTAAACCGTCATAAGAACCCCGAGAAGGCTAAGGCCAACAACAATCGCGGTACGCTCATCGCCTCGGGCTTCATCGCAGGTGGCGCCCTGATGGGTGTTGTGAGCGCTGTATTGGCATTTGCAGGTTTCAATGGCACCATCGAGGGCTGGGCAGACTCTACCGGAGCGCAGATTCTTGGCCTGGTGATGTACGTGGCACTGATAGCCTACTTCATTATCCACTCGCGTCGCGCGAAGATTGGCGAGTAAAAAGGGGCGAGCCGGGGTGTACATGACGCAAGGATGAGACCCCTGCCCGACAAACAGACAAGTAACAAAATATAACATATATGGAACTGAAAGATAGATTTTTGAAGTACGTATCGTTCGACACGCAGTCGAATGAGAATAGCGAAACATACCCCTCAACCGAGAAGCAGCTCGTGTTACTTCGCTACCTCAAAGAGGAGTTGGAGACCATAGGTCTCAAAGAGGTTACCATGGATGAATATGGTTATGTCATGGCCACGTTGCCCGCAACACGCGGCATGGAGAATGTCCCTGTCATAGGCTTCATCTCGCATGTCGATACGTCGCCCGATATGAGCGGTGCTAACATTAAACCCCACATCATCGACGAATACGACGGCCGTGATATCCTCCTCGGAGGCGACGTGTGGATGCGCGTTGAGGAGTTTCCCGAGTTGAAGTTCTTCAAGGGCCATACCCTCATACATACCGACGGCACAACGCTCCTTGGCGCCGACGACAAGGCGGGCGTAGCGGAGATTGTAACGGCCATGGAGTGGCTTATCGCCCACCCCGAGGTGGCGCACGGCAAGATACGCGTGGGCTTCACCCCCGATGAGGAGATAGGTCGTGGCGTCGATTACTTCTCTGTTGAGAAGTTTGCTGCCGACTTCGCCTACACTATGGATGGTGGCATGGAGGGCGAGTTGGAGTACGAGAACTTCAACGCCGCAGGTGCCAAGATTATCATCAATGGTCGCAACGTGCACCCCGGCGCCGCAAAGCATAAGATGATTAACGCCATCGACATCGCCACCGAGCTCAACGGCATGTTGCCCGCCGCCGACCGTCCTCAATATACCGAGGACTACGAGGGCTTCTTCCACTGTGTGGGTCTCACGGGCACGGTGGAGCATGCCGAGATAAACTACATCATCCGCGACCACTCTACCGAGAAGTTCGAGCAGAAGAAACAGCTCATGTGGGATGTTGTCAACTTCTTGCAGCGCAAGTATGGCGAGCACACGGTCCAGCTCCAATTACGCGACCAGTACTACAACATGCGTAAGATGGTCGAGCCACACCCCGCCGTTATCGAGAAGGCGAAGAAGGCGATGTTGGAGTCGGGTGTTAAGCCCACGGTGAAGCCTATACGTGGCGGTACCGACGGCTCGCGTCTCTCGTTCATGGGTCTTCCCTGTCCGAACCTCTTCACCGGAGGCATGAACTTCCATGGCCGCTATGAGTATGCGTCGCTGACGACGATGCACAAGGCGATGAACGTTATTATCAACCTCGCCCGCATATGGGCAGAGTAAATGCCGCGCCACAACCTAACTGCTTAATACTATGAATAATACATTTGGATATATAAGAGTTGCGGCTGCCGTACCTCGCGTACATATCGCCGATGCACGGCGCAATGCCGAGGGTGCGCTGACAATCATGGAGGATGCCTTCGCCGAGGGTGTTGAGATTGTCGTCATGCCCGAGTTGTCGCTCGTGGGCTACACCTCAGGCGACATGATACTCCAAACCAAGCTTCTGAACGACGCTGAGAAGGCGTTGGAGTGGCTCATAAACGAGTGTCGCGACATCCCGACCATAGGTATCGTGGGTCTTCCGGTGGTCTATGCCGACCGCCTCTACAACTGCGCCGCGATATTCGGTCAGGGCGAGCTGTGGGGTATCGTTCCCAAGTGCTACATACCCAACTATGGCGAGTTCTCGGAGCTCCGCTGGTGGGTGTCGGGCTATGGCATCAAGGACCGCACCATGCGCTATGCGGGTCATGAGTGCTGCTTCGGTAGCGACCTTCTGTTCAACCTCCACGGCGTGGAGTTTGGCGTCGAGATATGCGAGGATATGTGGGTTCCCGTGCCCCCGTCATCGGTACAGGCGGTGCAGGGTGCCAAGCTGCTCTTCAACCTCTCGGCATCGCCCGAGTCGGTATGTAAGCATGACTACCTCAAATCGCTCATCGCCGAGCAGTCGTCGCGTACCATGGCCGCCTACATCTACGCCTCGGCAGGTCATGGCGAGTCGTCGAGCGACCTTGTCTTCGCAGGTAATGCCATCATCGCGGAGCTGGGTACAGTCCTTGGTGTCAGCGACCGCTTTGTGCGCAACGACCGCATGGTGGTACGCGACATTGACGTCGAGTATATCTCTACTCGCCGCACGGCGCGTAACACCTTCTACTATCCCGATGCTCAGGAGATGCGCGTTGTTGAGGTCGATGTTGACGAGATACTCAACGATGGTGATATACGACGTCGCATCGAGCCTCTCTACTTCGTGCCTAAGGACGAGGCGGCACGCGCGGTACACTGCCGCGAGGTCTTTGCCATACAGTCTGCGGGCTTGGCGCAGCGTCTCGAACATACGGGTTGCAAGACGGCAGTTCTCGGCATCTCGGGAGGCTTGGACTCGACCTTGGCGCTCCTTGCTGTGTGCGATACCTATGACCTCCTGGGTCTCGACCGCCGAGGCATCATTGGCGTTACGATGCCGGGCTTCGGCACCACAGACCGCACCTATCAGAATGCTCTGGCCATGGTACGCGAGTTGGGCTGTACGCTGCGTGAGATACCCATACGCGAGGCGTGTGAGCAGCACTTCAAGGATATAGGCCTTGACGCTGCGGACCGCACCGTAGCCTACGAAAACTCGCAGGCGCGGGAGCGTACACAGATACTCATGGACGTAGCCAATATGTGTGGTGGCATGGTCATCGGCACGGGCGATATGAGTGAGCTGGCTCTGGGCTGGGCGACATACAATGGCGACCAGATGTCGATGTACGGCATCAACGCCTCGGTGCCCAAGACCCTTGTGCGCCACATGGTCGATTGGTATGCCCGCAACCGCGCCGAGGGCACGCTCCGCGATGTGCTCCTCGATGTAGTCTCTACACCTGTGAGTCCCGAGTTGCTGCCCGCCGAGAATGGCAATATCGCGCAGAAGACCGAGGACCTGGTGGGCCCCTACGAGCTTCACGACTTCTTCCTCTACTGTACGTTGCGTCGCCGCTACTCACCCGCCAAGATTGCTATGCTCGCAGCACAGGCCTTCGAGGGCGAGTACGACTATAAGACCATCATCAAGTGGCTCAAAGTCTTCTTCCGCCGCTTCTTCGGTCAGCAATTCAAGCGCTCGGCAATGCCCGATGGTCCCAAGGTGGGTGTCGTAGGTCTCTCGCCGCGTGGCGACTTGCGCATGCCGTCGGATGCTCAGGAGCGTGCATGGCTCGCTGAGGTTGAGGCTGTGGAGGCCGAGTTGGATGCCGCGATGAAGCAATAATAGGCCGCTGCGAAGCGTTAGTTACGCAGATATGTAAAACACAATAACGAATACAGACAATGAAAAAGATTTTTATTTTGGCCGTGGCTATGGTTGCCCTGAGCGTCAGCACGGCCTCTGCACAGGGCTTCCTCGATAAATTGAAGGGTGCAGCTACAACGGTCATCGACAAAGTTACGGGAGGCAAGGCTACCGAGATGTTGCTACCCGGTACGTGGAGCTACGATGCACCCGCTCTGCGTCTCGTGAGCGACGATAACCTTCTTGCCGATGTTGCAGCCTCGGCTGCCGTGCAGAATATCGAGACGAAGCTTACCAAGGCCTACGAGTTTGTGGGCATCAAGCAGGGTGGCTGCTCGTTTACGTTCAACACCGACGATACGTTCAGTGCCAACTTTGGTAAGCGTACGTTGTCGGGTACCTATACCTATAATGCTGAGACTCACGCCATAGAGCTCGCCTTCACCTCGAAGATTAACCCCGGCACGATGAAGGGTTATGCCTACCTCGATGGTGCCTCTATGGAGCTTGTCTTCGACTGCACGAAGCTCATGAACCTACTCACGAAGCTCGGCTCTAAGGTCTCTATGTTGAGCAGTATCACAACACTCATGAGCAACTACGACGGCATGATGTTGGGCTTTGGTTTCACACGTCAATAATCAGTAGCTATGAAGCGAATAACCGTTATTCTCGCCCTTGCCGTGGCTATGTTCCTCCCTGCGAGTGCCTCGGCTCAGTTCAACCTTTCGGGCATGCTCAACTCGCTCTTCGGAGGTCAAAAGACGCAGGACACTACCGAGCAGCAAACTGTCGTAAACCCCTATCAGGCTATTGCCGATGCTGCGCCCACTGCGCGTCAGATTCTTGGCACGTGGACCTTCGAGTCTGCCGAGGCCGAGTATCTGGGCACCAACGTCCTCGCCGACCTTGCCATCTCGCAAGTCGAGGGCTATGTGATACAGAAGATGGAGTCTTACGGCTTCACCAAGGGCTCGTTTAGTATCCACCTGCGCCGCAATGGTACAGGCATTATCACTATGGGCAACCGCACCCTCGAAGGTCGCTATAACTATAATGCAGAGACGGGTGCTATCACCGTTACGGGCACTATCAATGGCAAGCATTTGAGCTGCTCGGGCTATGTTAAGATGTCTAATGGCAAGCTGGTAGCTTTGGTAAATGCTGATGAGGCTATTGAGGCCTTCAAGACCGCCTATCCCGAGTATGCCACACATCAGCTCATTCAGAGTGTAGGTGGTGTTGTGAAGAGTTTCGAGGGGGTATATGGCGCTGCGACATTCACAAGGTAATTTAGTGTGATAAGGGGCCGATTGCGTCCTCTAACAAAAAAATGCCGTCATTGGGAGGTACGGATAAGTACTACCAATGACGGCATTTTTGCCAAAATGCCCTTACCCTCTAATCTCATCATCCTCGCTCCTTGTATCTCCTCTCCACGACCTCCCAATCCACAATCTTCCAGAAGTCTTCGACCGACTGTTTGCGCTGGTTGCGGTAGTCAAGGTAGTAGGCATGCTCCCACACGTCGATACACATCAGAGGTGTCAGCCCGTCCGTCAGGGGTGTGCCCGCATTGGGCTTGCTCACGATATAAAGTCTGCCGTCGTAGTCTGCAGCGAGCCACACCCATCCCGAGCCGAAGAGCGATGTTGCGGCCATGGTCATACGACGCCGTAGCTCATCGACGCTGCCGAAAGTCTCCTCTATGGCGCGTAGTAGCTTGCCCTCGGGAGCGTGGTAGCCGTGGCGTGAGAACTGCTCGAAGTAGAATACATGGTTCCAGGCTTGTGCCGCGTTGTTGAAGATGGCACCGTCGCTCTCGCGCACGATATCGTCCAGCGACATGCTCTCGTAGCGTGTGCCTGCGACAAGCTCTTCGAGCTTCGCCACATAGCCTGCGTAGTGCATGTCGTGGTGGAAATGGAGTGTCTCGGCCGAGATATAGGGCTCGAGGGCATCGTAGGCATAGGGTAGCTCGACGATGGTAAAGACCGTTGTTACAAGTGTTGTCATAGTCATACGTTTTATTTTTTTGGTTGACAGTATGCACTATGCAACAATCAGACCTTAACTATCGCGTGTGAGTAGCCACTCGGCCAAGGCAAGGTCGTCGGATGTCGTCAGTTTGATGTTTGTGCGCTCACCCTCGACAAGCGATATGGTGTGTCCGAGGCGTTCTACGACCGAGGCGTCGTCCGTGAACGAGGCGTCGTAGGGCTGCTCGTAGGCCTTGCGTAGCAGCGTAGCATCGAATATCTGCGGTGTCTGCACTATGCGCAGTGAGGAGCGCGGAAATATCTCCGAGCCCTCTTCGGTTATACGTCGGTAGGAGTCGGTAACGGCGATGACGGGTATTGAGGCACCATGAGTCTCGGCATCAAGCAGGGTGCGTATAATAAGCTTTTTGGATACCATCGAGCGCACGCCGTCGTGAATGGCTATTAGTTCCGTATCTGTCGGGAGTGCCTCGATGCCTGCACGTACCGAGTCGAAGCGCTCGCGACCACCCGCCACGGTTCGGTGTGATGCCACCTCGAAGCGGGCACGTAGGTTGTGCCACAGTGCAATATGCTCCTCGGGGAGTACCACGACGATATCGGCGGTGGGGAGTGCCTCCGCGAAGGTATTTATGGTATGTGCGAGGACGGGCATGTTGCCAAGCATCAGAAATTGCTTGGGTAGCGATGCTCCCATGCGGCTGCCCGAGCCTCCGGCGACGATGATTACAGAGTGCTTTGCCATATCAATTTCTTGCCAAAACCAAGTGTGTTATCCGTGAGTTTGAACATTGTGGGGTACACCATCCATAGCGTTAGTGGAGCCACGGCAGCATAGGGGAAGCGCTTGATGTAGCAGGCGTGTGCCTCGGCGTCGCCACGCTCGGCGATGCCTGTTGCCTGTATGCCTTGTACGCGTCCCACGATGCGCGTCTCGAGGACTATGCTTAGTGCCACGCGTCCATCGGCCGACATCTCGGCGCCATGGCGTGTTGTGCTATCGGAGGTGAAGACTATGCGGTTACGCTTGCGGTCATAGGCGTAGAAGCAGTTGGCAACATAGGGCTGACCCTCGCCATTTGTCGTAGCAAGGGTCAGTACATGATGCTTCGCGATGAACTTCACGATGCGCTCATCGGGCAGTGATGCTATATTTACGCTCTTGTTGTTCACTACTTCTCGTTTTGGGGCTGCTCGGTGGCTGCGGCGGTGCTCTCTTGTGCCTCAGTACCCCTCTCGGCAGCCGTGGTACGACGGAATATTTCATCCTCGGTGACGTACATGTCGGGTGTTGCTGTGCCGTTGAGCTCGGCGATAACCTTGTCGCGTATAGCCTCGAATGCCGCTTTATTGGCTTCGGTGATAGGCTCTGCGGGCTCCTGGTCAATCTTCAACGGGTTGATAGGCGAGCCATTCTTCCAAACGCGGTAGTCGAGGTGTGGCCCTGTAGATGTACCTGTCGAGCCTACGTAGCCTATGAGCTGTCCCTGCGATACGCGTGTGCCCACGCTGATACCCGGGGCGAACTTCTGCAAGTGAAGGTAGCCCGTCATCATGTTGTTGGCATGTTTGATTTTCAGGGTGTTACCGCCGCCACCGCCCCAGCCGCGGAAGGTAACTACGCCGTCGGCTACGGAGTGTACGGGGGTGCCCATGGGTGCGGCATAGTCCACGCCGTGGTGCGGACGATATACCTTATATACGGGGTGCAGACGGGCATTGCTGTAACCCGAGCTTATGCGTGTATATTTGAGCGGTGCTTTGAGGAACTGCTTACGCAACGACTCGCCCGTAGCCTCCCAGTAGCGCAGCTTGCCCTCCTCCTGTGCGAAGGGTATGGCGTAGTATGTCTTGCCGTTGTGTATGAACTCGGCACCCCAGATGCGGCCTATGCCTACCGATGTGTCGTTAACGAACTTCTCGTCGTAGAGCACAGCAAAGCTGTCGCCCTCCTGAATGCCGAAGAAGTCCACTGTCCACTGGTATATATCCTCAAATTCGGCAGCCAGGGCGTATGGTAGGTCTTGTTCCATGATTGCACCCCATAGCGACGAGTGTATCACAGCCTCACGGCGCTGGCGCACGATGTCCACGGGGCGTTGACCGAGCACCACACTCACCGAGTCGCCCACGAAGCCAAAGACCACATAGTCTATGGCGTTGCGGTGATATACCATGTAATCGAGGATGTCGCGTGTTCCTGTCGAGTCCTCCTCGGTGCGTGTGAATGTGGTGTATGCGTTACCACCGCGTATCTGGCGCAGGGGGAATACGTCTGCTGCTGCCTTATCCAGGCGGTCAACCTTCACTGCCGAGATGCCGCGACGTCCGAGGATGCCGCCCAATGTCTCGCCGGGCTGTATGGTGTCGTTGGCTATGGTGTAGCCATCGACGATGATGCCAAACTCGCGTACGGGCTCCACCTCTGCGGGCTGCTGTGAGTTGCTATTTGAGGCTCCGTTGTCGGACGAGCTGCCGCCACAAGCCACCATGCCGAGCATCAGACACAGTGCTGTGAAGAGTGATAGTCGCTTCATATTTGGCAAAGATACGAATTTTTTGTGTTATTTCGTAACATTTATATCTGATTACCTACATATAACGCAATTTATCTACTTTTATTTGTCCATTACGAAAAAAAACACTACCTTTGACCAAATTGTGTCATTGTGCACCTGTGCTAACATGTGCTGATTGAGGTTTATCGTCGTGCTGTTCGACGAGTATGGCGAGGTGCGATGACCGATATTTTTTGAAATGTTGAAATGAAGACATTAAAGACAATACTTTCGTGGATATATAAGCTGGTGATAGTCATCCGACATCGCCTCTATGATTGGGGTCTCTTCAAGAGCTACTCCTTCGATATCCCTATTGTCTGTATCGGTAATATCACCGTAGGTGGCACGGGCAAGACGCCTACTGCCGAGTATCTCATTTCGCAGCTCGGTGCGCGCTACAATATAGCTCTGCTCTCGCGTGGCTACGGACGTAGCACCAAGGGCTACCGCGAAGTATCTACAAAGGATAATTATGGTGATGTTGGCGATGAGCCGTTGCAGGTAAAGTTGAAGTATCCTTCGACCGTTGTTGTGGTCTCGGAGGACCGTGTGGCGGGTGTTGAGCGCATACGCGAAGAGCACCCCGAGGTAAACCTTATCATCATGGATGACGGCTTCCAGCACCGCCGCCTCAAAGCCAAGGTCAATGTCATCATCATCGATGCCTCGCGACCTATCGATGCGGATAAGATGCTGCCGCTGGGTCGTCTGCGCGATGTAAAGTCGCGTCTGAGGGCTGCCCACTTCTTTATCGTAACGAAGTGTCCCGACACCATGTCGCCTATTGATAAGCGCCTGTGGTGCAATAATCTACGTAAGATAGCCTACCAGAAGGTCTATTTCTCTAAGATTACGCATCTCAACGTCGAGCCTCTCTTCCACTTCGACGAGCGTCAGCGTGTCGATTATGGCCAGCAGGCCATCCTCGTCAGCGGCATAGGTAATGCACATCCCTTCATCAACTCGGCAGGAAAGCTCTTCAATAAGGTTGCTACCTTTACCTATGGCGACCACCACGACTACACTGCCGACGACCTCCGCGAGATATACGAGTGTTTTAAGCAGCATCCCCGCGCCATAATTCTTATGACCGAGAAGGATGCCGTGAAGTTGCGCCGTGCGCACCGTCTGCCCGAGGCTATGCGTCGCGCTATCTACTATCTGCCTATCGAGATGACCATCGTCGAGGGCCCCGACCAAAACTTCATACACTACCTCGTTGAGGATATCGAGCATGTGGAGCAGGAGTTTAACGCGAAGGGTAAGTAGCGGTAGTGGTGCCGAGAGTACATGCGGAGCGGTGCACTCTTTGCGAGAATACGTATCGAATAATCTAAAACAAGTATAACTATGGCAAATAAAGTAATCTTAGTAGGCAACGTTGGCGCCGATCCCGAGGTACGCTCTTTGGAGTCGGGTGTTAAGGTTGCCCGCATACGCTTGGCTACTACCGAGCGTCTCTTCAACCGTCAGACCAACGAGACTCAGGATCACACCGAGTGGCACAACATTACGCTGTGGCGTGGCTTGGCCGACGTAGCAGATAAGTATGTGCGAAAGGGTTCGCAGCTCTATATCGAGGGTCGCATCCGTGGTCGCGAGTGGGAGAAGGATGGTGTTAAGCACTTCGGAGTGGAGATTGTTGCCGATGAGATGACACTCCTCGGCCGCCGTCAGGATAACCCTGCAAATGCGCAGCCGCAGTATCAGCAGCCCGCGCAGCCGCAGTATCAGCAGCCTGTGGTACCGGCACCGCAGCCCTCCATCCCCGCAAACGACCCCGATGATATGCCGTTCTAAGTATGGTAATGATGCCAAAAGTGGCGCTTTTTAGTTATTAAATTAAGGGCGAGAAACAAAGTTTTTCTCGCCCTTTTTTTAACCTCAAAACGGAAAGGAACTGACTAATTCACTTTTTAGTCAGTTCCTTTCGTATGTGTTGCGAGTGGTTACTCGACAACTTTCGTCGCGAGTGGTTACTCTACAACCAAGAGTGCCTGGTCAGCCTGTACGGTGTCGCCCTCCTCAACGAGGATACCCAAAACCTTACCTGCATAGTCTGACGAGATAGAGTTCTCCATCTTCATCGCCTCCAAAATCATAACCTCCTGGCCTACGGTAACGATATCACCCGCCTTAACCTTAATCTCGATAACGCGACCGGGCAGAGGTGCACATACAGCCTTGCCGTCGGCAGCCGTAACCTTACGCTCGGTCTGAGCCTCGCCTGAGCACTCTTCCAAGGTGTCGCTAATTTCGATAAGGATGCCGTCGGCCTGCACGGTGTCGCCCTCTTCAACGAGGATTTGCTTAACGTAGCCGGCATAGTCAGAGGTGATAGAGTTCTCCATCTTCATCGCCTCCAAGATAGCAACCTCCTGACCGAGAGCCACCTTGTCGCCCACCTTAACCTTGAACTCGATAACACGACCGGGTAGCGGAGCGATGATGGTCTTACCTGTTACGGGCATACGCTTCGCAGCACCTGCACCCGCAGCCTTGCTGTTCTCAACCTCGATGATGATAGCCTCAGCCTGTACGGTGTCGCCCTCCTTAACGAGAATCTGCTTAACCTTACCTGCGAAGTCCGATGTGATAGAGTTCTCCATCTTCATAGCCTCCAATACGGCAACCTCCTGACCTACGGCTACGGTGTCGCCCACCTTAACTTTAAGCTCGATAACACGACCGGGCAGAGGTGCAAGGATGGTGTCGCCCGTGATAGGCTGTGCTACTACGGCCTCCTCCTTCTTCAATGAGGGGTCTGCGGCAACCTTCTCGGCATAGGCGGCCTTCTTGATGCCTGTGAGGTAACTCTTGGCCACCAATGGGAACAACTCCAACAAGAGCTCCTCCTTCTCGTTCTCGGCCAGGAGAACACCACCAGCCTCCTCCAATACGGGGTTGGGCTGCTTCTGGTACTTCGATGTATCGTAGGGACGCTCCTCTCGGAAACCACATATCTTCTCGCGGAAGTCCTCTGAAATCTTAACGGGGGTGCGGCCATAATCACCCTTTACGAGACCCACAAACTGAGCGCTCTTATTGGTGTACATGGCACGACCGGCCTTCTCGTCCATAGCGCAGTTTACGGCCTGAGCACCTACAATCTGCGATGTGGGCGTTACGAGGGGTGGCAGACCTGCGGCAAGACGCACGGGAGGAATGAGCTCCATGGCGCGGGGTAGGATATCCTCGGCACCCAGCTGTTTGAGCTGTGCCACCATGTTAGAGTACATACCGCCCGGAATCTCAGCATCCTGCACGAGCTTGTTGGGTGCGGGGAAGCCGAAGTAGGCCTCGATAGCCTGCGATGCTGTGAGCAACTCGTCCCAGTTCTCCTCCTGGGCAGCCTTCACGCAGCGGTCGAGCAGTGCATCCACCTCGGCGGGAGTCTCGTCGGTGAGAGGGTTGAAGGCCTTGGGCAGGGGCTTCTCGGCACCAAATACCGAGAGTTCGAGCTCCTTGCGGATACCTTTCAACTCGTCGTTAATCTTAGCCACAGCCTCCATGTTTGCGCCAAGCTCAATGCCGAGCTTCTGGCAGAAGAGGTAAACGAGCTCTACGGCGGGGGCACCAGTGCCACCACCAAACCACCAACAGTTGGTATCGACGATATCGACACCTGCTACGATAGCGGCATATACAGAGCCGAGGCCGTAACCTGGGGTACAGTGTGTGTGGAAGTCAACAACCACGCCCAACTCCTTTTTGAGGAGCTTGATGAGGCCGGCAACACGTGCGGGAGGAATAAGACCCGACATATCCTTGATGGTTATCATGTCGGCGCCGAGGGCTGCCATCTGGCGAGCCTTATCGAGGAAGTACTCGTCGGTAAATACCTTCTCGTGCTCCTCACCATCGTTGTACTTGGGATCTACGGTGTAACATACGGCGCAGTCGGCGATACCGCCATACTGCTTGATATACTTGATGGTTGACTTCACGTTGTCCACGTCGTTCAGGGCGTCGAAGATACGCATGATGCCGAGGCCGCTCTCGATGGCGTTACGTGAGAAACCGTCGATAATCTCGTCGGTGTAGGGGGCGTAACCAAAGAGGTTGCGACCACGCGACAAAGCTGTGAGCTTCGATACATCGCCTACGGCCTTCTTAATGGTTTCGAGGCGTGTCCAGGGGTTCTCGTTGAGGTAACGCATAACCGAGTCGGGCACTGCACCACCCCATACCTCCATAGCATAGAAACCTGCATCCTTGTAGTAAGGAAGGCAGCGATCTACCTGCTGCTGTGTCATACGCGTTGCAAACGATGACTGCTGGCCGTCGCGCAACGTAAGATCTCGAATTTTAAGGATCTTTGTCATAGTCTTTCAATAGGTTATTTAGTTAGTTTATATTTTGTTCTCAGCACTTCGCGATATTATTCGCTGTTATCCGAATAACAAATTTAGTAAATCTTTTTCGTTTGTGCAACTATTTCGTTAAAAAAGTGCGTACCGAGGCTCAATTTTCTGCCATAAGGCTGTTTTTACGCCGACAAAGATGACAAGACCCCGCCGGTTGTGCCGTTGCGGGGTCTCGTTATGCGGGTTATGTCGTAGCCGTTGTGGGCCTACTGCTCTACGGTTTGGTGTAGTATGACGCGCTCTAATGAACGCTCACATACGGGGCAGAATCTCTCGGCCACGTTGTTGCGCATGCGGCATATATCCGTAGGACGGAAGATGCCCTTCGAGCGGTAGCCACCACCCTCGTAGGCACCTACGGTATAGCTCTTGGTGCGCTCCTCGGTAACGGCTGTGGGTATCTCCACCTCCTTGGCAACCATATCGCTCCACTTTGAGTCGAAATCGACGAGCGTGGTGATGTTGGGCTCCCAGGGCTCATGCGCGAGTGAGTGCATCTCGTCGTTGTTATCCTGGTTGTCGTAGAAGTACTCGTCGCCAAGACCTCCGAACGAGTGTCCGAACTCATGTACTACGACGGGGCGGAACATGGGGTGGTGTGCCGTAGTGAGGGTGTATGAGTTGTAGATACCGCCACCTCCGTAAGTATCGGTATTTGCGAGTATTATGAAGTGCTCGCAAGGGATGTTCGTCGCAAGGTCATACATGCTATATACGGCGCCCGACGTGAGGTAACGCTCCATGTAGAAGGTCATGAAGTTGGACTGTACGGCTGTCTGATACCACTGCTCGTCCTGGGGTACGCTCACGCGGCCATCGCGAGAGGGGCTTGCCACGGCGATAAAGTTGAAACGCTCCTTGTGGCTCTTGAAGGGCTCGTAGTTGAGAATCTCGTTTGTGGCGATGAGGGCATCCTCCAAGAATGTGGGCATATCATCGACGGTGTAACCCTCGGCAAGTATCACTACATCGATGCAGTCGCGCGAGTCGCCGCCCTGATGCATATACTTGTGGGGCAGGGGTTGTTGCTTCGCACGGTCGCGTATGAGGGCATCCTCGGGGTCTATGGTGTGGCGCAGGGTGCATGCTGCCTCCTCCTTGTTGTTGCGCAGCACAATCTCGGCTACGGCCTTCGCACGCGGCATGGGCACGAGCAGCGTGAACTCGAAGCTGCGGAACGATGTCTTGGCCTCGGGTGTCGTTATCCACTCCTGGAAGAGCGACGAGAAGGATGTCATGTACAACTTCTCGCCTGTGGCCTCGTCGTAGAGCGTGAGGTCGCCATTACCTTTGAGGGGTACCTCGTCGAGGTTTACGCGGCGTCCCCACCATGAGGGCGTCGATGATAGCTCTTTGAGGGCTACAAACTGCTCATCGGCGCTGCCCGCAAAGGTGTAGTCTATACGTAGCGTAGCATCCTCGAAGTGGCTCTCGAACTCCTGGGCGCTGAGTGCCGTGATGCTAAGTAGCATAACGGCCAACGAAATAACTCTTTTCATATTATGGTTCGGTTTCAGTATTATCTCTGCACAAAGATACTAAAAAAATGATAAATCAATTTTGATTTGTCGAATAACTCCGTTATCTTTGAAAAATTTTTGTTTGTTATGCAACATCATATACTGCGACATACACTCTTTATCACCATCATATTGTTGTTTGTCAGTGTGTTCTCGGCCTCGGCGCAGGAACGTGTTCCGAACTACATGCGCGATTCTATTGCCAAGGCCTTTCAGCGCATCGTCCGTGAGGAGGTTCGAGGCAGCTACCCCAAGATTGAGGATATACGCCTTCGCACCGAGGGCAACGAGAGGGTTGTGGAGATACGCGCCACGGTCGATTTGGCATACTATCCCATGCGTCGTGAGGGTCTCGACCGCTTCTATGGCGAGGCACGGCGTCTGCTGGGACGCGACTATAAGAGTCATACCATACTCATATACGCCAATGGCGAGCTTATCGACAACCTTGTACCGCAATACTACACTGCGCGTAGCGATGAGCGGCACTTTACCAACTGCTCTTCGCGCCCGCTCATAACGCGTGCGACTGCCCTCTCGCAACCTACCGAGGGTATGCAGTCGCGCCATATAGCCCTCTGGCAGAGCCATGGCCGCTACTTCGATAATAGGTCGGGTGAGTGGCGTTGGCAACGCTCGCGCCTATGGGAGACCGTCGAGGATTTATACACTCAGAGCTATGTTATCCCCTTCTTAGTTCCGATGTTGGAGCGTGCAGGTGCTACGGTGCTGTTGCCCCGCGAGAGGTCTATGCGCCACGAGGAGCTCATCATCGACAACGATGCCGGCATTGATACGCATGCCACCTACGCTGAACATTCGCGCTCGGGAGAGTGGAGCAGTGGCGGTGTGGGCTTTGCGCATATCAAGCAGACATACGCTACGGGTCATAATCCCTTTCGTGATGGCACCGTGCGCAAGGTGGCAACCACGCAGAACAATAAGAGGCTGAGCACAGCAACGTGGGGTGGCGAGATACCCGTCTCGGGTATATATAGCGTCTATGTATCGTACCGCACGCTCGAAAATTCGGTGTCCGATGCCCGCTACACGGTGCATGCCTCGGGTGCCGACCACACGCTGCTGGTCAATCAGCGCATGGGCGATAGGATGTGGGTATGCCTCGGCGACTACTACTTCGAGGAGGGTAAGCACGCGGCGCTCGTTACGTTGGACAACTACTCTAAGAGTGCGGGTGTCGTTACGGCCGATGCTGTGAAGATTGGCGGTGGCATGGGTAACATCTCGCGCGAGGTACATACGTCGCTACGCTCGGAGGATGGCACCTACGACTCAACAGTCAGTGGCTATCCCCGTTTCACGGAGGGTGCGCGCTATTGGTTACAGTGGTCGGGATTCCCGACGTCGGTATATCAGCCCAAGGCGGGTAAGGATGACTACCGCGACGACTATATGTCTCGCGCACACTGGGTTAACGCGCTTATGGGAGGCTCCGAGCGCCTCGACGATGAAGAGGGTAAGAGGATACCTCTTGACCTCGCCTTCGCCTTTCACTCCGATGCGGGTGTGCGTCTTAACGACGATGTCATAGGCACGCTCGGCATATACTGCACGAAGGATAACGATGGCGAGTTTACGGACTCTATCTCGCGGCTACGTTCGCGCGACCTTACGGACTTGGTTATGAGTGAGATAGTCTTTGCTGCGCGTAAGTGCTACGAGCCCGAGTGGACACGTCGTGGCATGTGGGATAGGTCGTACTACGAGGCACGCGTGCCGTCGTGCCCCACGATGCTCCTTGAACTGCTGTCGCACCAAAACTTTGCAGATATGCGCTACGGTTTAGACCCCTCGTTTCGCTTTATGGTCAGCCGCGCTATATATGTAGGTATGCTCAGATATCTGTCGAGCCAGTATGGTACGAAGTTTACGGTGCAGCCGCTCCCCATTAGAAACTTCTCGGCCGAGATTGTGGGCGATAAGGCACACCTTAGATGGGAGCCTACCCCCGACGATATAAACCCCTCGGCAGAGCCCGACTACTATATTTTATATATGCGCGTGGGAGATGGCGGCTTCGATGGAGGCCGTAGGGTAGATGCCACCACAGCGGATGTTGATATCGAGGCGGGCAAGATTTATAGCTTCCGCATCACTGCCGTAAACAGGGGAGGTGAGAGCTTCGACTCGGAGACATTGGCGGTGCATAGAGCCAAGAGTAGTAAGGGTAATGTCATGGTTGTTAACGGCTTTACCCGTGTGTCGGCGCCTCTGAGTATTCAGGGAGACTCCGTCGCAGGTTTCTACAACTGCTACGATAGTGGTGCGGCCTACCTATCGGATATCTCGTTCATCGGTGAGCAGAAGAACTTCGACCGCAGCCTTTCGCGCTCCGAGAACGACAACTATGCCCTCGGTGCCTCGTATAGCGACTACGAGACGGAGGTTATCGCGGGCAACAGCTTCGACTTTGTGGCTCTTCATGGCCGCTCTATCGCCGCTGCGGGCTACACCTTCTCTTCGTCGTCGCGTGGTGCTGTTGAGGCTGGCGATGTGGTGTTGAATGGGTACGATGTCGTTGATATCATCATGGGCAAGCAGCGCACTACGGCTGTGGGACGTGGTGCCATGGGCTATAAATATGAGGCCTTCACCGAGGCGTTGCAGCGCGAGATTAAGGCATATACTGCATCGGGAGGTGCGCTTATGCTCTCGGGCTCCTATATGCTCCACGATATGTGGCACTCAGCAGTGGCTACGGATGCCGACCGCCGCTTTGCCGAGGAGGTGCTCCATGTGGGCTTCGGTGGCGATATGGCTACGCGCCGAGGCGATGTGCGCATGGTGCCGTCGTCGCTGACGGACAAACGCCTCGACCTCAGCTTCAATACCGAGCTGAACAGCGATATCTATTGTGTCGAATCTCCCGAGGTTGTGCTGCCCAAGGGTAAGGGTGCATCGGTGGCGATGCGCTATACGGGTGGAGGACAGTCTGCCGGCGTGGCATATAAGGGCGATTATCGCACGGTGGTCATGGGCTTTCCGTTTGAGACTATCATCGATGACGAGGAGCGCGATAAGCTCATGGCCAGCAGCCTGAAATTTCTGACTAGAAGACGATAAATCGTGGCACTATCACGTCATACCGTAAGGACTATCACCATGCCTCTGGCTATGGTTGTCGGCGCCCTGCTGTGCCGACCTCTGGCACATGTCGAGCATGCCACGGGCAATATGCTCACACCGCTGCTCATCGCCGCAATGCTCTTTCTCACCTTCTGTCGTGTCGATATTCGCGCTATGCGTCCCCGATGGGTGCATCTCTGGATGCTGCTCTTTCAGTTTGTTGGCTCGGTGGCTGTCTATTACCTCGTTGAGCCCCTCCTGGGTGCTACGGTGGCACAAGGAGCCATGATATGTGTCCTCGCGCCTATTGCCATGGCCGCGGTGGTCATCGGCGGTATGCTCGGTGCGAATGTTACGACGATGGCTACATATAGCCTTATCTGCAACCTCGTTACGGCACTTGTAGCTCCGACAATACTCCACGCCTTCGGCACGGGTAGCTGCACCTTTGCTGTTATCATCGGACGTGTGGCACCCACGCTGCTCATGCCCTTTATCGTGGGGCAGATGTGCCGCTACCTGTGGCCGCGCGGTGCTCGATGGTTTGCCGACCACTCGAATCTGTCGTTCTACCTGTGGCTTGTATCGTTGGTGCTTGTGCTCGGACGTACCACATGCTTCATCCTCGATACCGATGCCGAGTTGCTCATCGAGGTCGAGTTGGCGCTCGTTGCGCTGGTGCTCTGCCTTTCGCAGTTTGCGGTGGGTCGTGCCATAGGTCGTCTCGCGGGAGATGCTGTGGCGGGTGGACAGTCTGTGGGACAGAAGAATACTATCTTGGCGGTGTGGATGTCGCTCAACTTTCTCGACCCCGTATCGTCTATCGCTCCCACGGCCTATATCGTGTGGCAGAACGTTGTTAACAGCTACCAGATTTATCGGAAAAAAAGCTAATTTGTGTCGAGAAACATGCGAGGCCTTTAAGCGGCGTACGTCAACTACTACCCCTACCCCGCAGAGGATATTTCAATGAGACCTAACCGGAGATATTTGTTTCTGAAAAATTGTTTCGTATATTTGCATAACGTGTAGAATTAAAAGATAAATTTATGATTGGATATATCGTCGCAATATGCCTTTTGGTTGTCGTCGTTGCAGTTGTAATAGTCCTGTGGCGTAAGGATAATACTCACTATATCAGTTGCGTAGATGCTGCTAACAAAGAACTCGCTGTGGCACGTGTGGAGCGTGAGTCTGTGGCGCAGGAGCTTATGCGTGAGCGCGTTGAGCGTACGCGTGTCGAGGCCGAGCGTGATGCTCTCAGTCTTGCTGTTGAGCAGACACGTCGCGAGCAGGAGGCTCTGCGTCGTGAGCGCGAGGAGGCGGAGAAGAGTATGAAGACGGAGTTTCGTAGCCTCGCCAACGAACTGTTGCTGCAACACACCCACGACCTGCGCCAGACAAACCGCGACTCGTTGGATGTGCTGTTGAAGCCATTTAAGGATAACATCACGGAGTTTCGTGAGCGTGTCGAGCGCATCTATGCTGCGGAGAATGAGCAGCGTGGAGCGTTGAAAAATGAGTTGGATAACCTGCTGAGACTCAATATGCAGATGACAACTTCGGCGGCCAACCTTACCGATGCCCTCAAAGGCAACTCCAAGGTGCAGGGTGACTGGGGTGAAACCTACTTGGAAACCATCTTGGAGAGTACGGGATTAGTTAAGGGCATACACTATCACGTGCAGCAGAACTTCAAGGACGAGGAGGGCTCAAACGTGCGTCCTGATGTTGTGTTGTCGTTGCCCGAGGAGCGCTCGATAGTCATCGACTCGAAGGTGTCGCTTAGGGCATATATGCGCTCGTGCGAAGCGCAGAGCGAGACGGAACGGCAGGTTGCCCGCGCAGAGCATGTGCAGTCGGTGCGTAAGCATGTTCAGGAGCTCGCTGCAAAGGAGTATCAGAAGCTGGTCAACTCGCCCGACTTCGTCATTATGTTCATACCTACGGAACCGGCATTTTTGGAGGCGTTGAAGGAGGATAAGAGTATATGGGCCGATGCCTATCAACGAAAGATTATCATCTCGTCGCCCACGAACCTCTTTGCGCTGTTGAAGATGGTGGGCGATATGTGGCGTCGCGATGCACAGTCGAAGAATCAGACCGAGATTGTCGAGAAGGCGACAAAGCTATACGAGCAGCTCGTAACCTTCACCGAGCAGCTGGATGGTGTCGGCGCGGCTCTCGATACGGCCAAGGTGCGCTACGATGAGGCCTACAAGCGTCTCCATACGGGAAATAATAACATCGTACGCCTCGGTGAACGTCTCAAAAAATTGGGGCTTCCGACCAAGAAGCAGCAGACGGCGAAGGCTCTTGCGGAGGCCGATTTGGATGGCGACGAAGAGTAACTGTTGTAAAAGAGAAGAGAGGTCAGCAGCGTTATCTGCCGACCTCTCTTCTCTATTTTGCTTCGCATGTTTTCTATCTATACTCCTCGTAGGCATACTCTATGGCGCGGTTTATGCGGTCGAGGAAGGGCTTTGTGGCACGAAAGGCCTCTGCCGTACGCTCCAACCAGTCATCGGCCATGAGCCATGTGTTGTCTATGGTTTTCGAGAGTATAAGCTCCCTTTGACGCAGTAGGTACTCATGCTCGGGTGCTACGTTAAAGCCTCGCGGTGTGCGTTTTAGGGCATTTGTGCGGTCTAACTCGAAGCCGCTTGCTGCAATCTCGCGCTCCATCTCTGCGGGGTTATCCTCAATCTCCTCGCGCATACTACGCAACACGTAGGGCTCGGGACATACGTTACCCGCAGCAAGGAACGACCCCTCGCCCCAGGTGTGTCCCTTGGGCGATATGTGGAGGTAGTAGCCACCATAGCCGCTGCGCTTGCCGCCACGCACGATGAAGGTACTGATGAAATCCTTGTAGGGTCTCTTATCTTTCGAGAAGCGCGTGTCGCGGTATATGCGGTAGGTGCTATCCTTCACCGTGAGCCCCTCGACGGTGGGGTCAAAGGTGGCGATGAGTGATATGAGCCTCTCGACGTTGGCGTTATGTTTCGTAAGCACGGCTTTGTAGCGCGATTTGTTGGCCTCGAACCACTCGCGATTGTTGTTGTCGTGGAGCTCGCTGAAAAATGAGAGTATATCTTTCATTTGAGGGTTGCTATTATACGATATAAGGCAGGTTGCCCCGCCTTATATCTGTTGTATATCGGTATGTTATGCTACCATGCGAAGAGCGGATACTCCGACATCATGGCGTTCACATCCTTGCGTACTGCTGCGATGTTCTCCTCGTTCTCGGGGTCGCTCAATACGCGGTCAATAAGCTCGGCGATGTAGTCCATCTTATCCTCCTTCACGCCACGTGTTGTGATGGCGGGAGTGCCAAAGCGCAAGCCCGATGTTGTGAACGGCGTGCGTGAGTCGAAGGGTACCATATTCTTGTTTGTAGTGATGTCGGCAGCCACGAGGCACTTCTCGGCAAGCTTGCCGGTAAGCTCGGGGAACTTGGTGCGCAGGTCAACCAACATGAGGTGGTTGTCCGTGCCGCCCGATACGATTTTGTAGCCGCGCTTTGTCAGAGCCTCGGCCAAGGCCTGTGAGTTCTTCAATACCTGTTTCTGATACTCTTTGTACTCGGGAGTGAGTGCCTCGCCAAAGGCTACGGCCTTGGCTGCGATGACATGCTCCAGAGGACCACCCTGAATACCGGGGAATACGGCCGAGTTGAGTATCTGCGACATCTTCTTCACGATGCCCTTGGGTGTGGTGTAACCCCAGGGGTTATCAAAATCTTTGCCCATGAGGATAATACCGCCACGAGGTCCGCGTAGTGTCTTGTGTGTTGTCGATGTTACGATGTGTGCATACTTCACAGGGTTGTCCAGGAGGCCTGCGGCGATGAGACCTGCGGTGTGTGCCATATCCACGAGCAGCAAGGCGCCTACCTTATCTGCAATCTCGCGCATACGCTTGTAGTCCCATTCGCGCGAGAATGCCGAAGCGCCACCCACGATGAGCTTGGGCTTGTGCTCCAATGCCAACTGCTCCATCTCGTCGTAGTCGATGTTTCCGGTCTGCTCCGAGAGCTTGTAGCCTACGGCCTTGAAGTACATACCCGACATGTTTACGGGCGAGCCATGTGAGAGGTGGCCACCGTGCGAGAGGTCGAGGCCCATGAATGTATCGCCGGGTTTGAGGCATGCGAAGAATACAGCCATATTTGCCTGTGCGCCAGAGTGGGGCTGTACGTTGGCATATTCGGCGCCGTAGAGCTTGCAAATGCGCTCTATGGCGAGGTTCTCAATCTTATCTACTACCTCGCAACCGCCGTAGTAGCGTGCTGCGGGATAACCCTCTGCATACTTGTTGGTGCATACTGAACCCATGGCGGCCATCACCTGGTCGCTCACGAAGTTCTCCGAAGCGATAAGCTCAATACCCTTCATTTGACGTGAACGCTCCTCGGCAATCAGGTCAAAAATTTGTGTGTCTTTGTTCATTGTAGTATTGTTGTTTTAAGTTTTAATCTATGATTTTTGGTGTTATTCCAACTAACAAAGGTAAAAAATCTTTTTTAATAATGCAAACTCTCGCCCTAAACTTTTATTGTGCCGGTGTGCTTCGAACGAGATAAATGAGGGGTGTGTGAATGTTATGTGTTGCGGTGAAAGAGGTGGGGTATGGCGGATAACGATGTATCCTATGTGGCATGGTGTGGGCGGCGGCTGAAAGCTTGATAGGTCTATTGAGTCTATTGTTTTTCCTACCATGTGGGGCATGTTTCGCCCCGCCGCAACGATACGAAGCATCCCATGTAGCGCATCTCTTGCCTCGTCTGCCCATCCCGATTATCACTTTTTTTGGCATACTGAGGGCGAGTTATCGAAAAAATAGTTATCTTTGCGAGAATGATTGACCGCGAAACCATAGACCGAATATATGCTGCTGCCAATATCGTAGATATTGTTGGCGACTACGTTACGCTCAAACGTAAGGGTGTGAACTATCAGGCATGCTGTCCTTTCCATCAGGAGAAGACACCCTCATTTGTGGTCTCGCCGACACGAGGTATATACAAGTGTTTCGGCTGCGGCAAGGGTGGTAATGCTATAAACTTCGTCATGGAGAGCGAGAATGTAACCTACCCCGAGGCGCTCAAAATCGTGGCCAAACGCTACGGTATTGAGGTCAAGGATGAGGAGCTTACGCCCGAGCAGATAGCCCAAAATAACAACCGCGAGAGTATGTTTGCGCTCAACGAGTGGGCGTCGGAGTACTTTACGCGCTACATGTTCTCCGAAGATGAGGGTCGCAGTGTCGCGCTCAGCTACTTCTCGTCGGTGCGTGGCTTTTCGGATGCCACAATTCGTAAGTTCGGCCTTGGTTACTGCCCCTCGCAGGGCAATCGCTTCTCTACGGATGCACGCTCGGCAGGCTACAAGGAGGAGTTTCTGCTCTCGACGGGTCTCAGCATACAGCGCGAGATGGATGGCTCTCTTCGCGACCGCTTCTACGACCGCGTGATATTCCCCGTGCACAACGTCTCGGGACGTGTTGTGGCCTTTGGTGGCCGTACGTTGCGCACTGATAAGAAGGTGGCAAAGTATCAGAACTCGCCCGAGAGTGAGATATACAGCAAAAGCCGTGAACTCTACGGCCTCTTCTTCGCTAAGAAGGCCATACAGCAGGAGGACTATGCCATTATGGTTGAGGGCTATGCCGATGTTATATCGATGCATCAGGCAGGTGTCGAGAATGTCGTGGCATCGTCCGGAACGTCGCTCACCGAGGAGCAGATACGTCTTCTCGGTCGCTTCACGCACAACATAACGATTATGTACGATGGCGATGCTGCGGGTGTCAAGGCCGCGATACGAGGTGTTGACCTTATCCTCAAAGCCGATATGAACGTGCGCATCGTGCTACTACCCGAGGAGCACGACCCCGACACCTTCGCTCGCGCTAATACGTCGGAGCAGCTGAGAGCATATATCAAGGAGCATGCTCAGGACTTCCTCGCTTTTAAGGCTCAGTTGTTGCTTGGCGAGGCTACGGCCGACCCTATGCAGCGTGCTGAGGCGATACGCGATATGGTGCAGTCCATAGCTCTCATTCCTGACAATATCAAGCGTGCGGAGTATGTTAAGTACTGCGCAGGCATCATGCAGGTCGATGAGCAGACTCTCGGCGTAGAGGTTGCCCGCAACCGTGATGGTGTGCGTGGCAATCGTGAGGCTCAGGACTTCCTGCGTCGTCAACAGCAGCGTGAGCGCGTCGCAACGCCCGACTCGGCACTATATGTGGCACCGCCGCAGCGAGAGTCGGAGCCTACGGTGCAGAGTCTTTCGGCCGGTACATCGGGTGAGACTTTGGAGCGCACGCTCGCCAAGTATCTCATCAAGTTCGGACACACCGACTTCGAGGTGTTGGAGGCTAAGGAGACCGTACGCTACAATGTGGCATCGTACATATTCGACCAACTCGATCGCGACGGCCTCACATTCGATATACCTGTCTATCGCGAGATATTGGCAACCTACCGTGAGCAGTGGGAGAAGCTGGGCGAGGGCGTCGAGGTGCCTGCGCACTACTTCGTCAACCACCACGACCCCGATGTAAACAGGGTGTCTGTCGATTTACTTACGTCGGACGATATGTACGTCATAAGCAAGATATGGGAGCAGAAGGATGTTCATATCGAGAGCGACGAGGAGCAGTTGGCGCAGGGTGTGCCCAAAGCTATGGCGCTCTACAAGTGGCGTTTCCTCGATAAGCATGTTGAGGAGCTCACGCGCAAGCTCGCAACGGAGAAACTTAGCGAGGAGGAGCAGAGCGAGATTATGGAGAAGCTCGCACAGTACCACGCCGTGCGCACGTTCATATCAAAGATGTCTAACCGACTGATATAGTTTTAGATGAGCGTATAATACGATAACAAAAAGAGGTGGGCCGGAGGATCGACGTATCACTACGCCGACAGTGTGCAAACAGAAAATAAACAGAAAGATGTGTAAAACATATCAAAGATAAAAGAATTAGTTACCTTATCCGGTCCACCCACTGCGGAGACCTTCAAAACCTATGCCGAAAAGACGAGGGGCGATGACGGGTGTAACAGACCAAACGATGATGATATAAATAGAGTGTCATAAAGTGAATGGCAGATTTTAAGAGTATAAATATACGCAATAAGCGCGCGACGTTCGACTATGAGATTTTGGAGGAGTACATCGCGGGCGTGGTGCTCGTCGGCACCGAGATAAAATCGCTACGCATGGGCAAGGCGTCGCTTACGGACTCGTACTGCTACTTCGAGCAGGGCGAGCTGTGGATACGCAACGTCAATATTGCGGAGTATGCGTGGGGTACGTGCAACAATCATATCCCCAAGCGCGACCGCAAGTTGCTGCTCAATCGTAAGGAACTCAATAAGTTGCAACGCACGTTGCAGGACCGAGGCTTGACGGTTGTCGGTCTGCGCATGTTTATCAACGAGCGCGGCTTTGCGAAGATTGTTATCGGCCTTGCGCGTGGCCGTAAGTCGTACGACAAACGCGAATATTTGAAGGAGAACGATGCTCGCCGCGAGATGGATAAGGCGATGAAAAACAATAGGAGATAGTTATGGCGCTAATACTTTCAATAGAGACCGGCACGGATGTTTGCTCGGTTGCTTTGGCCAACGATGGCGAGCTTATGGCTCTTCGCGAGAGCGATGAGGGTCGCGACCATGCCCGCAAGGTTGCGGTCTTTGTCGATGAGCTGCTACGCGAGACAGGCGTGCAGCCCCACGACCTCGATGCTATTGCTGTGGGTAAGGGCCCCGGCTCATATACAGGTCTGCGCATAGGTGTCTCATTTGCCAAGGGCATGTGTTATGCCCTCGACATCCCGCTCTTGGCTGTGGGGTCGCTCGATGCCCTCACGGAGGTCGCGCGCGAGGACTACGATGCCGGCATCATTGACGTCGAGGAGGAGGCATGGACTACGGCGCGCCTCTGTCCCATGGTCGATGCGCGACGCATGGAGGTATATGCCCAGGTCTTCGATAGCGAGGGTCATGCCTTATCGGATGTCGCTGCTGAGGTTGTTACTGCTGAGAGTTTCTCGGCGTGGCGAGAGGATGGCAGACCGTTTGTCATCTTCGGCAATGGTGCGCGTAAGTGCGAGGAGCTACTTGCAGGAGCTGTGTGTGTCGATGTGGCACCCTCGGCACGAGGCATCGTCCGCCTTGCCGAGCACTCCTTCAATGAGGGTCGCTTCGAGGATTTGGCATACTTTGAGCCCTTCTATCTCAAAGACTTCATCGTTATCCCCTCGAAGAAGAGGCTGCTGTAATTAGCCCTATTCATATGTCGAGACCAACCATGCGGTTGGTCTCGTTTTTTATCGCCCTACCGGGTGTTACATAATTCTTAATTACGCGCGCGCGAGAAAAGTGTATGGAGCTTATATGCTATGCTCGGCGTTGCTCATGTCGAGGAGCTAAGAAATACCCTCGAAGTAGTCTTAAAAATCGCCTCAAACTAATTTATATAACCTACTCTCTTTATATAAATTTAATTTTGACACAACCTGTCAAAATAGGGTCGTTACTTTGCACTTGAAAACAAGAGTTAAGTGATATAACACCTCAAAACGTTACAACTATGGGACTGAACTACACTATCGACTGTCGTCATTGCGGAGCGCGCAGCGAGCATTACTCCTACACAAATGTTCGTACTATGCGTTATGATGATATCTACGAGCATATGAATCTCGATACGGAGTATGCCATACGTTGTCCTGTATGTCGAGCCAAACTGAATACTTCGATGGCAGATTTTCGCGCACAAGTGCGTATCGAAAAACGCCCATAGTGAGATTTATGATTAATAAAATGTAGCGAGATAACTACGAAATCGAGAAATTTTTATTAACTTTGAAAGAGTTTTTACCCAACAGCAAGCGATCTGTAACAAAACATTATACGAAGCAACATGAATAAGATAGCAATAGGGGAGCATGTCCCCGCATTTGAGACCCTTACGCAGAGCGGCGATACCTTCACGTCGGAGCAGTTAAAAGGTTCACCTACGGTATTTTACTTCTACCCAAAGGATAATACCTCGGGGTGTACGCTCGAAGCGCAGAGCCTGCGCGATGGCAAGGCTGAGTTGGCGCGTCGCGGCTACAAGATTATCGGTGTGAGCCCCGATAGCGTAAAGTCGCACCAGAACTTCTGCGCGAAGCACGACCTTAACTTCACACTCCTGGCCGATACCGACCATTCGGTAGCCGAGGCCTTCGGCGTGTGGGCGAAGAAGAGGATGTATGGCAGAGAGTATATGGGCATACTGCGTACAACCTTTCTACTCGATGCCGAGGCGCGCATCACGCACATTATCGACAAGGTATCGACGAAGGGGCACTTCGAGCAGATTGTAGCACTCCTCGATGCAGAGTAGGAGTTCGTTGAAATGATATTAATAAGTAAAAAAAATATAGTTATGGCAGAGAAAGTACAGGTAAACGCCGATAAGCTTAAAGTGTTGTCGGCCGTTATGGACAAGATTGAGAAGGACTTCGGCAAGGGCTCGATTATGCGTATGTCGAGCGAGTCTGTTACCGATGTACCTGTTATACCTTCGGGCTCGGTGACGCTCGATATGGCGTTGGGCGTAGGCGGCTATCCCAAGGGTCGTGTAATCGAGATTTTCGGCCCCGAGTCATCGGGTAAGACGACATTGGCCATCCATGCCATCGCCGAGGCACAGAAGGCGGGAGGCATTGCTGCATTCATCGATGCGGAGCATGCCTTCGATAGCTACTACGCACAGAAGCTCGGCGTAGATGTCGATAACCTCCTTGTGTCGCAGCCCGACAATGGTGAGCAGGCGTTGGAAATTGCCGATTCGCTCATCCGCTCATCGGCCATCGACATCATCGTTATTGACTCAGTTGCGGCG
This sequence comes from Alistipes sp., assembly GCA_045603045.1. GTDB lineage: Bacteria > Bacteroidota > Bacteroidia > Bacteroidales > Rikenellaceae > Alistipes. The sequence continues at coordinate 170,586 of JAZULJ010000012.1, read as the reverse complement.
CTCACGCCCAAGGCTGAGATTGAGGGCGATATGGGAGATTCGAAGATGGGCTTGCAGGCACGCCTCATGTCGCAGGCGCTGCGTAAGCTTACGGCATCGATATCGAAGACCAAGGCCGTATGTATCTTCATCAACCAGCTGCGCGAAAAGATTGGCGTTGTCTATGGCAATCCCGTGACTACGACGGGTGGTAATGCGTTGAAGTTCTACGCCAGCGTGCGTATAGACATCCGTCGTACGTCGGTGATTAAGGATGGCGAGGAGCAGCTTGGCACACGTACCAAGGTTAAGGTCGTGAAGAACAAGGTGGCGCCTCCCTTCAAGAAGGCGGAGTTTGACATCATGTTTGGCGAGGGTATCTCGCGCATTGGCGAGATTATTGACCTCGGCGTTGACTATGAGATTATCCGTAAGTCGGGCTCATGGTTCTCGTATGGCGACCGCAAGATAGGTCAGGGTCGTGATGCTGTAAAGGAGTTGCTACGTAGCGACGAGGCACTGCGCGAGGAGATAGAACTCCGCGTGCGCGAGGCTATGACCGAGGCTCGCAACAGATAGCTGATAGCGGGGTAGCGCCCTGCATGCAGATAACCCGACACGGCTACCTAAGGTGGCCGTGTTTCGGGCATTTGGACTATTAGTAACATGGGTTACGGCCGTGGGTGCATGCCCGCAGTTGCCGTTAGCCTCTAAAACCAAGAAGTTATGGAGTACACGCCACAGGATGAGTTGTTAATCGAGCAGAAGTGGCAGGAGCTGGTAGCTGCATGCCGTAGTGCTAAGATATGTCGTCGCGAGGATGATTGGGACTTTGTGCGCCGAGCCTTCTTCTTGGCTAAGGAGGCACATAAGGGCGTTCGCCGTCGTTCGGGTGAGCCCTATATCATACATCCTATCGAGGTGGCGCTTATCGCGGTGCGCGAGATAGGTCTCGGCAAGAAGTCGGTGGTGGCGGCGCTGCTGCACGATGTTGTCGAAGATACGGAATACACCGTCGAGGATATATCGCGCATATTCTCGCCGAAAATTGCCTCTATGGTCGATGGCCTTACGAAGATGGCGGGTGTGTTCAATGCCGATACCTCGGAGCAGGCCGAGTACTTCCGTAAGGTGTTGCTTACGCTGTCGGACGATGTGCGCGTCATCATCATCAAGATTGCCGACCGTCTGCACAATATGCGTACGCTTGGCGCCATGCCCCACAACAAGCAGATAAAGATTACGAGCGAGACTATATACCTCTTTGTGCCGCTGGCCTACCGCTTGGGACTCCATGCCATCAAGAGCGAGTTGGAGGATTTATGTATGAAGTACCGCTTTCCGCAGGAGTATGCCGATATCGAGCGTCAGATTGACGAGACAAAAACCGAGCGCGAAGAGTATATCGAGCGCTTCATGAAGCCTATCATCGAGGTTTTGGACCGTAATGGCTTTCAGTACGATATCTCGGCGCGCGTGAAGAGTGTATATTCCATCTGGCAGAAGATGCGTCGTAAGGATATTCCCTTTAAGGAGGTTTACGACCTTTTTGCTATCCGTATTGTCTTCAAGGCGTTGCCGTTTCCCTCAGAGAAGACGCAGTGTTGGCAGGTATATTCGTGTGTTACAGATATATATACCCCGAAGCCCGACCGTCTCCGCGACTGGATAAGCATCCCCAAGAGTAATGGTTACGAGGCGTTGCACTCTACGGTTATGGGCCCCGATGGTCTGTGGGTAGAGGTGCAAGTGCGCACCGAGCGTATGGACGATATCGCTGAGCGTGGCTTTGCCGCTCATTGGAAGTATAAACATGCCTCTATCTCGCAGGAGGAGGATGGACTGGATAAGTGGCTAAAAAAGGTGCGTGATGCTCTTAATGGCCCCGCGGAGAGTGCTCTCGACTTTTTGGATAACTTTAAGCTGTCGCTATATAAGACCGATGTCGTGGTCTTTACGCCTAAGGGCGAGCCGCAGACGCTGCCCTATGGAGCTACGGCGATAGACTTTGCCTATGAGATACACTCGAAGATTGGCGATCACGCCATAGGTGCCAAGATAAACCATAAGATACAGCCTGTTACGGCGAAGCTCAAGAGTGGTGATCAGATAGAGATAATCACTGCCGAGAATGGCCGTCCCAAGGCTGAGTGGCTGGATGTTGTCGTTACGAGCAAGGCTCGACAATCTATACAATCGTTCCTGAAACACGAGCGCGATAATAATATTGAGTATGGCATGCAGCTGCTCATGGAGCGCCTTGCGGAGTATAATGTACAGCTTAGCGGCCGTGTGCTACGTAAACTCATGCCCGCCTACGACTGCCGCAATAAGGATGAGTTGTATAGTAAGATTGGCGCGGGAATTATCAGCCTTGACAATCTGAGTAAGCTGCTTAAAGAGAACTCCGAGCGTAAAATTTTGAAGTTCTGGAAGCTATTTATGCCCGATAGTGGGGAGTCTCAGGATGATGATATCGACCTCGATGAGGAGGCCGCCTCGTTGGACGATACAGCCATTGCGGAGGAGTCTGCACGTCGTGCCGACGAGCCGGAGTTTGTCATGGCGGAGTGTTGTGAGCCTATCCCCGGCGATAATGTCGTAGGCTATCGTGATACGCAGACGGGACGTATCATCGTCCATAAATCGACGTGCGATACTCTCATTCGTCTTGCTGCGCAGTTTGGGCAGAATATCGTGAAGGAGGAGATACGTTGGTCGCAGCAGAAGGCTGTATCGTATTTGGCGTCCGTAGAGATACGTGGTATCGACCGTCGGGGCATTATCCTCGATTTAACAAAACTTATAACAACCGATTTCAGTATAAATATGCGCTCTATAAGTATCCAAAGTCATGATGGTATCTTTGAGGGCAAGATAAGTTTGTACGTCAAGGATATCGAGAGTCTCAATGTTCTGCTCGATAATATCCGCTCCATTAAGGGCATCGATAGCGTGAAGCGTCTGCTCAACACGTAGGTCGTTGCCGAGGTTCAAATGCTCGGCTCGACTGAGTAATTTGAGAATAGATAGGGTAGGTGCAGGAGGATGATACGACCCGATATGCACATAGCGCAAACAGACAAATTTTAGTCAAAATTACATAAACTATTATGGCATCAATTTTTTCACGAATTATAGCAGGAGAGATTCCCTGTTATAAGGTTGCAGAGAACAATCGTTTCTTTGCTTTTTTGGACATCGCTCCCCTTGCCAAGGGGCACACGTTGGTTGTTCCTAAGCGCGAGGTAGATTATTTTTACGATTTGGAGGACGATGAGTTGAAGGATATGATTCTCTTTGCGAAGCAGATTGCGAAGAAAATTCAGGCAACTACACAGTGTCGCAAGGTTGCAACGGTGGTTTTAGGCCTCGAAGTAGCCCATGCGCACATACATTTGATACCGATGAACTCCGAAAAGGACGTAGATTTTTGCCGTGAGAAGCTCTCTCTTACGCCGGAAGAGTTCGCCGAAGTAGCTAAGTCATTGCAGTAGTTTAGTGCTGTTAATAACTTTATAAAACATTGATTCTTAATAGGGTGGGTTGGAAATTTTAGCCCACCCTATATTATTTATTAACATAATATACGGCTCAAATTTCAACTACTCGGCCATGAGCTGTTAATCTCTCTTTTTCGCAATTCTTTTATTAAGTATTTACATTTGTAATTACAAATGTAAATACTATACATCTATAATGGAGTACACATCTTTACAAGAATATCATATTTGAACAGTGTTAACAATCTTCATTCTTTACAAATGTCATAAATTTTACCATGTAAAAATTGGTAATTAAAAATGGTTGCTGTGGGTAGTTAATTTATTAAACAAATAATTGCTAACTATCACAAAATAAGGCGATTTGTATTTTTGACATAAAGTTTATTGTATGTGAAGAATTGATATTTTTGAATTTTGTAATATTGCTAAACTTAGTTGAGTGTAAATATGCGCAAGTGCTTGAAACAGAGTGTTTGGAAAATATTTACATTAACTATATTATAGCTATGTCATTTTTTTTATCTTTACCATAACGTACGTAGTTACAATTGTAATAGTTGTTAACAGTTGTTGAATTGTTACTTTTGTTAAAAATATTTGCTTTACAAAAATAAAAGTTTTATATTTGTGAAAAATTAAGAAAATGAAGGAAAAACTCGAATATTTGCTCCGAACGGGAGGTTATACTGCAACCTCTCTTGCCCGACTGCTCGAAATTCAGCCATCGGGATTATCTCATATTTTGTCTGGTCGCAACAAGCCGAGTTTCGATTTGGTTGTAAAAATTCTTCGAGCTTTTCCGGATGTCAATCCTGACTGGTTGTTGCTCGACTCCGAAGAGGTCTATCGCACTACTGCTGCTCCCTCCTTTGCGCAAAAGAAAAATGGAGAGGACGATGAAAAATTGTCAAGCCTGCCATTTGCGCTACCTTCAAATATTGCAACCTCGGAGAGTTTATCGGAGCAGAAAAATGGTGAGGCAACCATTTTTTCTCATGTCGAGGTATCGGGTAAGCGTGTGGAAAAAGTTATAGTTCTGTATAGCGATAAGACCTTCGATAGTTACTCGGCAAAGTAGTTGTTCCTGCTCGCGCGCGACTATTGTAGGGGTGTGATTTATGGATGTTGCCTGTTGGGGCGCATCCATATTTTTTTATGTCATGGCCTGTTGGTGGTTTGTCTCCGTTAGAGTAACCGTATTTCAGAGTGTGGATAATTATGCGTTGTAGTGTAATAAATATGCGCGATATTTGCGAAGGATTTTTAGCCATCCGTAGCTCTTTGAGGTCGTAAGATGTGTGGATGCTGGTGCGGGTAGTGCGTTGTAGCCCGGATTTTTCTACTTGTCGATGTTGCTCGGTGTATATGCTACGCTATTATTCTCGCGGCGCAACTTCTCGAGCTCGTACATCTTATCGCGATAGCGTGCTGCTGCGAGGAAGTCGAGTGATTTTGCAGCTCGCTCCATATCCTTGCGCGCTTCGATTATCAGTCTTTCGATGTCGGTGGCGGTGATGTAGGTTGACTCTGTGTCTGCGGCCTTGGCATCTTCATAGTGGTTCTCGTAGAGCGGATATACGTTCATGTTGGCTCTCTTCTCGCCCCTATCGCCAAATAGTGTGTTTTGCCCCTTGCCGCTCTTCTGTGCCTGGCGCGGTATTATCTCGTGTTCGAGGTTGTAGCGTATCTGTTTCTCGCGACGTCGGTTGCTCTGCTCAATGGCATAGTGTATCGAGTCGGTAATCTTGTCGGCATAGAGCACAACATGTCCGTTGGAGTGGCGTGCGGCGCGTCCTGCAATCTGTGTTATGGAGCGTATATTGCGCAGGAAGCCCTCCTTGTCGGCGTCGAGTATCGCCACGAGGCTCACCTGTGGCAGGTCTATACCCTCGCGCAGGAGGTTTACGCCGACTAATACATCTATAAGTCCGTCGCGCAAATCTTCGAGAATCTGCACGCGGTCGAGGGTATCGACATCAGAGTGGATGTATCTGTTGCGTACGCCTATACGGTCAAGGTATTTCGACATCTCCTCGGCCATGCGCTTGGTGATTGTCGTTATGAGTATGCGGTCGCCCTTGTGTATTGTCTCGTTTATAAGTTCCAGAAGGTTGTCTATCTGGTTTGTCGTGATGCGCACATCTAATGGCGGGTCTATGAGTCCTGTTGGGCGTATGAGCTGCTCTATGACGTAGCCCTCGCACTTTGTGAGCTCATAGTTAGCAGGAGTGGCGCTCACATATACCTTTGTGGGTGTCAGCGCCTCGAATTCGTGAAATTGCAGCGGTCTGTTATCCTTGGCTGCGGGTAGGCGGAAACCGTACTCTACGAGGTTCTCCTTGCGTGCGCGGTCGCCGCCAAACATGCCGTGTATCTGTGGTAGCGTCACGTGGCTCTCGTCCACCACCGTAATAAAGTCTTTGGGGAAGAAGTCAAGCAGGCAGAAGGGGCGTGAGCCTGGCGCGCGACCATCGAGGTAGCGTGAGTAGTTCTCTATGCCCGAGCAGTAGCCGAGCTCCTTAATCATTTCGAGGTCATACTCCACGCGTTGCTTTATGCGCTGTGCCTCTATCTCGCGACCCTCGCCCTCGAAGAAGGCTATCTGCTTGAAGAGGTCGCTCTGAATCTCCGATATGGCGTTGTTTATGGTGTCGCGCGTGGTAACGAAGAGGTTTGCAGGGTAGAGTGTGATGCTGTCCAAGGAGCTTAGTTTCTGTCCTGTTGCGGCATCAATGCTGTATATTGCCTCTATCTCGTCGTCGAAGAATACAATTCGGAAGCACTGGTTGCCAAACTCGCCAAATGCTGCCATGATATCTATGGTTTCGCCCGTCACGCGGAATGTCGCAGGCTGCAACTCCAACTCTGTGCGTGTGTAAAGGGCATCTACAAGGCGGTAGAGCAGGTATTTGTGCGTACATTGCATACCTACCTTTATTGTCGTTGCCGTTGCATGAAAGGCATCGGGGTTACCGCAACCATAGAGGCAGGACACGCTCGATACAACGATGACGTCTTTGCGTCCTGAGAGTAGCGTGGCTACGGTTTTTAGTCGCATCTGCTCAATCTCGTCGTTTATCGAGAGGTCTTTTTCGATGTATGTATCTGTGGTGGGAAGGTATGCCTCGGGCTGGTAGTAGTCGTAGTATGACACGAAGTACTCCACGGCATTCTCCGGGAAGAAGTTTTTGAACTCGCCATATAGTTGTGCTGCGAGTGTCTTGTTGTGGCTCAATACGAGTGTCGGGCGGTTGAGCTGCGCTATTACGTTGGCTATGGTGAATGTCTTACCTGAGCCTGTAACGCCTAATAGGGTGGTGTGCGGTGAGCCCGAGCGGATGGCATCTGCCAACTGCTCTATTGCTTCGGGCTGGTCGCCTGTGGGCTTGTATTCCGACACGAGTTTGAAATCCATGAGACAAAGATACGCAGTATGCACGAAAATGCAAAATTAAGACCAATTTATTTGTTGGCTATTTTGTTGCGTTGGATGTGTAATGGGGGTATTTGGAGATGTTATATTTGCGAAAATATAAAGTTAAGTATTGCCTAATCAAAATCTTTTATTATTTTTGCACATTAAATAAGCGTGTGTGCGCGCTCGCTGTGTGCAATGCGCGTATATGTGAGATGAAATAAACAATATAAATAATTAATAATTAATCAATTAGCTCTATGAAAAAGATTTATTCTTTGCTTGCGTTCCTTATGACCGCAATGTTTATGGTGGCTTGTAACAACGAGCCTTTACCTGAGCCTACTCCCGAGCCTGATGGTGATGCCGTGAAGCCCGAGATTAGCATTAAGGAGGTGTCTGCTACCGAGGATAGCTTCACCTTTGAGCTCACTTCGTCTGTTCCTGGCGACTATGCCTATTACTGCGTCGATATTTACGATGTTACGCCTCGTCCAAACATGCCCGAATGGTTCAACGAGAATTCGGGTAAGGTGGAAGATACTACCAATGTAACTATCGAGAACCTCAAAGCAGGTGTTACCTATGAGGTGTTTGTCGTTGTGCGTGCTACCAACGGACAGCTGTATAGCGATGTCAAGAAGCTGCAGTTCAGTACCAAGAATAGTACCAATGCCGGTCCTATCACTCTTCTTTCGTCTCAGCACGACCGCTTCGCCTTCAAGGTGAACCTCTCGGGCTACTACCGCTACTTCGCCAAGACCAAGACTGAGGTTGAGTCTCTCGGTTTGTCGCTCGAAACATGGATTGCCGAGTCTGGTGCTGTTGGTCAGGGTGTTAAGGACTATGAGTACGTCAATGGCGAAAAGGGTCCCGATGGTCGTACAATTCTGGTTATGCCCGGCGCTACACACATTATCGGTGTGTGGGAGTGCGACCAGTATGGTAATGTATATGGCGACTACTCGGTATTGGAGTTCGATGCTCCCGAAGCTCCTGAGAGCTCGGCTAAGGTGAATATCACGTTGAGCAACATCACATCGACAAGTGTGGATGTTAAATGCGAGCCCGATGCAGCTATCTCTAAGTATCACATCCTCATCCATCCCAAAGCCCAAGTCGAAGGTATCGTAAACAACCCCCAGTATGGTCTTAACACCCTTATCGGTCTTATGAGTACGGCATACGCTTGGGCTAAGACAAGTGCCTTTGAAGACACCTGGACAGGTCTTATTCCCGATACGGAATACTGCGTATGCTGTTTGGCTATCGACAATCAGGGTGCTCAGAACTTCTCGTACGATATGACCTTCACCTCGGGTGTTGGCTCGGGTGTTGTTGCCGAGTTGGATGTTGATATGACTCCCAATGCTGCCTCTCCTTCTACGTCTATGGATATCACTATTTCGGCTAAGAATGTCGTGGCAATGAGGTGGGCCTTCAACGATAGTGCAGCTATCGATGAGGCTATTGCTACCTCTGATGTTATCTCGGTAGCAAAGTATAAAGGTGTTGCCTTAACTGCCGAGCAGCTTAATGCGGCACTCAATGGTGGCTTATCTGTTACAATGAATGATTTGTGGCCCGAGGCCGAGTATGCCGTTGTGGTATATGGCGTTACCGCCGAGCAGAAGGAGACTACGGAGGTTGTCCGTGTTAACACCTCTGCTGCTCCTGTTCCTGCACGTGTTGAGTCGTCGTTGTTCGAGTCGTTGCAGGGCGAGTGGACACTCACCTACACCTACCGTGATGTTACGGGCTCTACCAAGACTATCGATGGTGCTGTGGTAAATATCCGTCAGGGTGTGGATACAAAGAGCGAGGCCGACTACCGCGCCCAGAATCGCCTTGTTATCACCGGCTGGCAGTTCAGCGATACGGTGATTCCGTTCTGTGACGTAGCTAAGCTTATGGAGTCGTCTAAGTATTGGAGAGACCAGTATGCACCTTTGGCATACCGCGACTATGGCCCCAAGGTATTCTTGGAGATTGCCTCTGGCGACGTTATTACCATGCCTACCTCTAAGGGCTGCTACCTCTACCACTGGGATGCGTCTAATAACATCTTGCAGTTCTACGGTGCCGACCTCGATAAGCTGCAGACGGCGCCTGTTGCCTTCCCCGTAGAGTTGTCTGCCGATGGCAATACTCTCACTATTAAGCCCTATGTTTCGGGCGAAGAGTTCAATAATGGTACCTACTACCCCTCGGTATTCCGTGGTGACGAGGCGTGGTGTGTAGCTTTGGGCGATATCACATTGACTCGTAAGTAAAGATTTTAGGTCGGGCAGGGAGCCCAAATGCGGTTTCCTGCCGACGCCTAATATCATATTTGACAATAAATAGGGGGGAGTTGTATATTTGAGGAGTATTTCGAAGATCTCTTTCGACTCACGGGAGAGTGCAATGCGAGCATTGTCGCCGAACAAGGATGGAGAGATACCGCAATAAATTCAAAGACGACCTAAATATAGACTCCCGAAACGATGAATAGTTTTCTCCTAATTTATTAACGCTTATAAACAAAATAGATATTTTATGAAGAGATTTTCACTTTTAATGCTTCTGCTCTCGGTCATCGGCTTTGTTGGCTGTGAGACAGAGGAGCCTACGCCCGCGCAGCCTGCGTTGGTGTTGAGCGTTGACTGCAACGAGATTGCTAATGATGGTCTTGCCGTTGCATCATTTATGGTTAAGAAGGATGGCGTCAATGTTACCTCGGAGTGCCGCTTCTACAACGCCGAGAGCGGTGAGCCTCTCGCAGGAGCCTACTTCACCTCTACCGAGGTCGGCACCTACACTTTCTATGCCGTTAAGGGTGCCGAGAAGTCGAATACCGTTGAGGTAAAGGTTGTGGATGCGGGCAGCGATGACCCCAATGATGACCCCAACGATGACCCCAATGATGACCCCAACGATGACCCCAACGATGACCCCAACGATGACCCGGAGCCTATGCCCGAGGAGAAGCCTATCACACTCGAAGCTTCTACCACCACTATCAAGGCAGACGGTAAGGATTATGTTGCATTGACCGTTAAGCAGGAGGATAAGATGGTTACGGATGCTTGCAAATTCTTCGTTAATGGTGCTATCCTCAATGGTAGCCGTTTTTCTACCTACCAGCCTGGTACCTACACCATCTACGCCACTAAGGGTAATGTTACCTCTAATGAGGTTGTCATCACTGTCGAGGCAGCTGAGGATTTGGGTACTACGGTAGTCTTTGCCGAGGGTGTATCGCTCACTTCGGGTTGGTACGATGTGAATAAGGTTGGCGACGGCACTGATATCAATATGTGTTGGGCGGCGGCGTCGTCTAACATCATTCAGTGGTGGCAGGATAGATATGTAGCTGCCGGTAATACACTTCCTGAGGGTTGTCCCAATGGTGTCGGTACGCGCTACGACCTGGCTATCATGGACGTATTCTTCAACGAGTGGGACAACCGCCGAGGTAGTCATACCTTCCATGCTGCGCCCTGGTATTTCGAGGGTAAGAACGTATGTGAGAATTGGAGCTCGCAGGCACAGCCTTTGGAGAAAGGCTCAGGTGGCTACTTCCGCGACGTGTGGAGCGAGATAGAGCCTCACCTCTATATGGGCTATACGGTCTATGCAGGTTATACCGATGACTTCAATAACTACTACTTGTGGGGCAAAGGCTCGGGTCTCGATGGCATGAATCGTTTGAACAAGTTCTCGGAGTATGTCGTTACGTTCATGCAGCGCGGTATGATGTCGTTGGCTATCGCACAGCAGGAGAGTAATGCGGGCTCTCACCACGCAGTAACCTTGTGGGGCTACGAGATTGATAATGCTACCGGCAACCTCACCAAGATATGGATTACCGACTCGGATGATTGCCAATTGACAGGAACGGCTCGTGTGCCTCTCATTCAAGAGTATAGCGTGTCGCTCACAAGTAATGGTAATATAGTATTCAGTGGCGACGTTTATAAAGCTTGCTATCCGGTTTCATTGTATCCTGTTTCAGCATACGGTTTAGCTAATTAGTAATAACTATTGTCGAAGCCTCGGCTGCAAAGTCAGGCGAGGCTCGATATTTTGACGAGAATATGAAAAATATAGATAATTACATAACGCCTGAGTTCGATATTTTGGATGTTGTGGTTGAGGCGGGTTTTGATGCCAGTGGTGTTACTGTGCCCGATTTTGATAAAGAGAACGAGTTGTAAACCAAACATAGTAAGCAAAAGATGAAAAAGTTATTTTTCGCTGTTGCAGCGATGTTTGTAGCAACAGCATGTATCTCGGAGGATGTCGAAGTTTCGATTACCGAGACAAATTTAGTTCCCGTCGAGTTGTGCATCGAGGATAACGTTACACGTCTCGATGTCGATGGTAATACGGTGAGCTGGGAGGTTGGCGATAAGTGTAGCGTGATGTTCACAAGTTTCAGCACCAAGGAGTTTGTTACCTTCGAGATTACTTCGGCCTCGCAGATTTTGGATAACGGCAAGTGTGCCAAGTTCTCGGGTATGGTTCCCGAGGGCAACTATTTGCGTGCCGTTGCCTTCTATCCGGGTACGACTATGAGTGGCGAAGACTACGCTATGAGCGAGCATGCTGCCCAGAATATATTTATGGGCGGAGTCAAAGACTATGAAGATGGTATCGTCGTTGCTCAGGGTAAGGCTTTGACGCTGACCATGACATTAGAGCACCTTATGCACAAGATTGACTATAAGCTCACGGGCGATGTTAACCATAGCAATATCGCTGTTGAGATGGTAGTAACCTCTAATGGTACCCCTGTTGACCTTATCCAAGTCGGCAACTACGATATGAACAGTGGCGTGTGGAGCAGTAAGGCTACTACGCAGGCTCACTTTGCGGCCATCCACGACCATAACTTTGCTTCGGAGCCCATCGCTTCGGCTATGGTCTTTCCCTTCGAGGTGAGTGACGCGGAGCTTCTGTTCAACGTCTATATCGACGGAAAGAAACAGTATGCCATCACCAAGCAGCCGAGTGCATCACCCTTCAAGATGTCGGCGGGCAAGAGTTCGACAATCAATCTCGCCCTCACCGAGGAGAATAAGGTTAAAGAGGAGGAGACCGGTGGTAGTTCGGGCCCCTCTATTGAGAGCGATTTCAACCCCGATTACTACATCAAGACGTTGAAGTATGATTCGTCTAAAACAAGGAACGGTATCGGTTTTGTCGCAAAAGGTGATGGCTTCTCGTTTGACCTTCACGTTGCGTCAAGCTATGCGTCATCAACTCATATTGACACCGGTGAATACAATTTCGAGAATGAAATTATTGGGTATTGGAATAATGCTGAAAAAGAGATGCTCCTCCGCAATGCATCTGGATTGGGCCTGGCTCAGTCTAAGCCTACTGGTTCTGGTGGCTCGATGTATGTCGCTAAACAGGGTGATTACTACATTATAGATATTGTTATTGTTGATCGTAACTCAAAAACCGTTAAGGTGCAGTTTATTGGTGAACTCAATGTCGATGATGGTGGTATCATCCCCGGAGAGTCGGGTGCAGGCGGCAGCTCGGGTCCCGTAGATATCGAGCTTACGTCGCTCGCGGCTAAGGGTATGACAAGTGGCTGCTATCAGTTTGCGGGTATCGATGCTTCGGGCAATAAAATTGACCTTCTCGTTAATCCCGTGAATGCTACGGCAACCATCCTCTCGCGTGGTCTCGTTGAGTACACCACAAGTAGCAATGCCTCGAACGAGGGTCTCTTCCACGCCAATAATATCGTGCTCAACGGCTCATCGCGCAGCGACGTGGTATCGGGCATGATGCATGTTACGGCTGTGAGTGGCAATAACGTAAACATGAGCGTCAACCTCAATTTCGGTGATGGCACATCGCAGCGTTACACCTTTGGTGGTGCTATCGCAGATGCTACCGACAATACGCTCTATCTCAGTGCCTCGAAGAGCACTATCACGGGCGACGGTAAGGATATTGTTTACTTTACAGCGACGCAATCGGGCTCGGATGTTACCTCGCAGTGTGTCATCTACATCAATGGCTCGGCTATCTCGGGCGATACCTTCTCGACTACTACTGCGGGCACCTATACCGTATATGCCATGAAGGGTAGTGATAAGTCGAACGAAATTACTATCACCGTTGAGGAGTATGTCGTTAAGCCTATCACCCTCAGCGTGAATAAGACTACGTTTATTGCTAATAATTCGGACGGCATTACCTTCACCGTTAGACAGGATGGTGTGGATATCTCTTCGTCAGCCGAGATATATGTGAATAATATCCGCAATAACGGCTTAAAGTTTACTACCAATACGGCAGGCACCTATGTCGCTTATGCTAAGTATGATGGTGTGCAGTCTAACTCTATTACGCTTACAGCTACGCAGCCCGATCCATCGAACTACGAAGTTGTATTTGCCGATGGTGTTACCATGACCTCAGGTTGGTATGACGTGAATAAGGTGGCCCAGGGTAACAATGGCGATATCAACATGTGCTGGGCTGCTGCCGCATCTAACATGCTTCAGTGGTTCCAGGACAACTATAAGAAAGCAGGAGGAACACTCCCCGCAGGTTGTCCCGACGGTCCGGGTAAGAATGCCATAGGCCCTATGAGCCATGTTTACGAGTTGGAAATCATGGAGACATTCTGGAACGAGTGGGACAATTCTGAAGGTGGTGGACAGCCGTCAGAGGCTATCGCATGGTATTTCGAAGGTGTGATTATTGAGCAATCGACCGCTAAGCCTAAGGATGGCTATGCGGGTGGCTATTGGAGTAGCATTTGGAGTAGTGTTTCCTCACATGTTCATTATGGCTGGGAGGGCTCAGAGTATGATGATAACCTCTATGTAGGTCGATACCTTGCATATAACAAGTGGGGTAATTATTCTGATGTTGCGAGCGAAGATCGTCATAAGAAATTCTCGGAGTATGTAGAGATGATTTTCGAGAAGGGTATGTGCTCATTGGCTCTTTCGTTGAATGCTAATGGTCTTCTCCACCATGCGACGACACTTTGGGGTTATGAGATTGATAAGACTACGGGTCTTGTTACAAAGCTCTATATCACCGACTCTGACGACCTTGAGACCGAACCCAAGGCTTCGCTGCTGAATGTCTATGATGTAAGCTACAATGGTGGTAATTACATTGAGCTCCGTGGTGATACTCGCTACGGTGTAGCATATGTTATTGGGTTGTTACCCTTCTCGGGTTACGGCTCAAAATAGATGTAGCTAAATTTAGTGTATAAGGGGCACATAATTGCCTCGAACAAAAGATGCCGTCGATGGGACGTACGAATAAGTACTGCCCATTGACGGCATCTTTTTGCCGATGTAGCACTCCGCCCGTGTGAGCTGTGGGGCCTGCGGAGATTGTGGGGTCTGTGGGGATTTTCCACTTTGCTCTTTTCACTTTCCACTTTTCACTTTCTGTTGAGGGGTCTATGGGGTCTGTGGGGATTTTCCACTTTGCTCTTTGCACTTTCCACTTTCCACTTTTCACTTTCCACTTTCCACTTTCCACTTTCCACTTTGCTCTGTACTCTGTACTCTTTCTGTTGTGGAGTCTATGGGGAGCGTTTTTGCTATCAACAATTATCCCCATGTACCACTTGTCCCCCCCCCTCAAAAAAAAATATCGCGGGTATATTTTTACCTACCCGCGATATATATATTATATATGTGTCGTCCTAATAAGCCTCTACTTGGCCTCGGGACCCCAAAGGTGTATCTTCGACTCGGTGCCCTCCCTTAGGCGTTTGATATTCTTGCGATGCGTCCACACAAGCATTATCGCCACAACCCACGAGAAGACGATAAACGGTACGCTCATGTGGGGCGAGTTGGGGTCGTAGTACATCGGCGAGATGATAATCACACAGATAGGGTAGCAGCAGCCCGCAACCATTGACGCCAACGACACGTAGTGCCATATGGCGAAGACTAACGCCCATACACCGAAGCATACGAGTACCAACTCAGGGTAGATACCTGTGCCGGCGCCGAGCAGTGTGGCTACGCCCTTACCACCCTTGAAGCCCGCAAAGATGGGGAATATGTGTCCGAGGACTACGGCGATAGCCGCAATGATGCGTAGGTTGATGAGCCACGTTTCGCTTACGGTGTCGTCAGCACGCATGATGCTTGTGAGAATTACGGCAACAAAGCCCTTGAAGAAGTCGATGATAAAGACTGGTATCGCAGCGCGCTTACCCAACACACGAAGCATGTTGGTTGTACCTGCATTCTTCGAGCCGTGCTCGCGAATATCTATGCCATAATATTTCTTGCCAATCCACACTGCACTTGGGATTGAGCCAAAGAGATATGCGAATATAACAAGCGTGATGGCACAATAGTATGTTAGTGGTCCCCAGTCTTGCATATTTCAATTATAAAGGGTTAATAATCAGTGCTTAATAGAAAAGCACTCAGGGTTCGTGTTATACAAAGATACGAAAAAAATGTTAAAATCAAAATTTTAAGCCATACAAATTTTTCTCTCACCTATGACGTGATACAAAAAAATGTCGCTATATCTTGATATTTTCAAAATTATTCTTACCTTTGGGGATAGAAAATGAATAAAAACACACAAATCGAATATTTATGCAACTCAAACTGAAAAAGCCCTTGTTGAATCCTCAGGCTATGCTCAAATCGGTGCAGGAGTCTGTTACGGACGTGAAGTGGTGGGGCTCAATTGCGCAAATTATCTTCGGATGTTTCCTTGTGGCCGTAGCCTTCGTAGTGTTCATCAACCCCTATGATATGGTGCCCGGTGGTATCTATGGTCTGGCGTTGGTGCTTCACAACCTCTTCCCCTCGATTCAGGTGGGTACGTTCGGATATATGTTCGATGTGCCGCTGATTCTCACGGCGTTGCTCATCTTTGGTGGTACATTTGGTGGTCGCACAATCTTTGCATCGTTCATCACTCCCGGTATCATGAACCTGCTCGACTATGCAGTATATCCCAGTAAGGAGGCTATCGAGGCACTCAATCCCGAATTGTTGCTCAACGGCATGGTAAACCTTTCGGATCACCTTATGCTTGCTGCTATCATTGGCGGTTGTTTCAGTGGTGTGGGCGTAGGTCTTGTCATCCGCAACAACGCCGCAACGGGTGGTACCGATATTACCGGTATGCTGTTGCATAAATTTGCCAAGATGAAGTTTGCACATGGCGTATTGCTCTCGGATGCTATCATCGTGGCATGTGGTTTGGTCGTTATCGGCTTCGGTGTAGGTCTGCCCGATGGCAAGGAAGGCGCAGGATTGCTCCTCTCGCTCTACTCGGCAGTATGTATCTTCGTCAATGCCAAGGTTCTCGGTTATACCATCGATGGTGCATCGCGCGAGAAGTTGCTGTATATAATCTGTGAAGAGCACTCCGACGCTATGCGCAATTATATCCTCAATGAGCTCAATCGTGGCGGCACCTATATCAAGGCGCAGGGTATGTACACCAACAACGATAAGGAGATGATATTCCTCGTTGTTAATCGCAAGGAGGTGCGTAACGTACAGCATAGAATTAAGGATTTCGACCCTCGTGCCTTTGTTGTTGTTACCGATGCATACGACACCTTTGGCGAGGGCTTCAAGCCCTTCCCCAAGGATGATGGCATGCCTACGGAATAGAGTCGCGTTAGCCTGACAACATACAAATCTCTTTGAGAGAAGTTGGCTCTTCGGGCGTCTGCCGCTAACAATAATTCTGTTTGACTTTCAACATTGAATATGACAAACATACCTACTAATAGTTTGCGACCCCTCACAGGTAGTGGTCGCAAACTCTATATCGAGACCTACGGTTGCCAGATGAATGTTGGCGACTCGGAGATTGTGGTCTCTATCATGCAGGATGAGGGCTACCGCTATACCGATAAGTTGGAGGAGGCCGACATTGTGCTTATCAACACATGCTCTATTCGCGACAATGCCGAGCAGCGTATATGGGGACGTCTCAGCGAGATGCGTCGCATTCGCAAGCAGAAGCCGTCGCTCATCATCGGCATCATCGGCTGTATGGCCGAGCGCCTCAAAGAGGAGCTCACAAAGGGTGGCACGGGCGTAGATATCGTTGCCGGCCCCGATGCCTACCGCGACCTTCCGCATCTCGTGCGCGAGGTGGATAATGGAACTAAGGGTGTCAACGTGGAGCTCTCGAAGGAGGAGACCTATGCCGAAATTGCCCCCGTGCGTCTCGACCGCAACGGCGTGAGCGCCTTCATCGCCATCATGCGCGGCTGTAACAACTACTGTTCATACTGTGTTGTGCCCTACACGCGCGGCATAGAGCGCAGTCGTCCTGCTGATACCATTGTCGAGGAGGCACACACACTCTTTGCCAATGGCTACCGCGAGGTTACGCTCCTCGGACAGAACGTTAACTCATACCGTACGGGCGATGTTGACTTCCCTGAGCTGCTACGCCGTGTAGCCGATATTTCGCCGCTTCTGCGTGTGCGCTTCGCAACGTCGCACCCCAAGGATATCAGCGATAAGCTCCTCGAAGTTATGGCCGCCACGCCTAACATCTGCCGTGCCATACACCTGCCTGCACAGTCGGGCTCTACCGAGATGCTCAAACGTATGAACCGCAAATATACGCGCGAGTGGTACTTGGAGCGTGTCGAGGCCATACGCCGCTACATGCCCGATTGCGCCATTACGACCGACCTTATCGCAGGTTTTGCCCACGAGACAGAGGAGGAGCACGAGGCTACGCTTTCGCTCATGCGCGAGGTAGGCTACGACTTTGCCTATATGTTCAAGTACTCGGAGCGCCCCGGTACCTTTGCACAGCGTAACCTCGGCGACGATATCCCCGAGGATGTCAAGACGCGACGTCTTACGGAGATTATTGACCTGCAAAACAGCCTCTCGGAGCAGAGCAATAAGCGCGATGTGGGCAAGGAGTTTGAGATTTTGGTTGAGTGCACCTCTAAACGTAGCGACAAGCAACTCTCGGGACGCACCTCGCAGAATAAGATGGTAGTCTTTGACCGTGGCAACCACAAGGTGGGCGACTATGTCAAGGTCCGCATCACGGGTTGTTCATCGGCGACCTTGTTTGGCGAAGAGGTAATTTAGTACGCGAAGCTGCAATTTGCGCTCTCTTAGCAGTCAGCCTGAATGGATAGTACTTGATGTACGCTCCATTCAGGCTGATTGTTTTAAGAAATTAGTGTGCCTATATAATCGTCGCTATTATAGCTTTACGTGCTTGCCTTTGAGCACTATCTCACGGATGATGGGTGTCTGGTGAGCGTATGGTAGGTATGCGAGCGAGGGTAGTGGCTTGGTGATGTAGAAGTTGGCTACCTTGCCACGTGTTATCGAGCCATAGTCGCGGCTCTCGCCCATGGCACATGCGCTGTTGAGCGTTGCAGCATTGAGAGCCTCGGCGGGGGTCATCTTCATCTTTATCGAGCCTAACGACACCACGAAACGCATATTTCCCGAGGGAGCTGTGCCGGGATTAAAGTCCGAGGCGAGGGCTACGGCGAGACCTGCGTCAATCATCTTGCGCGCAGGAGGGTAGCCTATGCCGAGGAAGAAGGCGCAGCCTGGAAGCATCGTGGGCATGGTCTTTTGACCACGCAACGCCTCAATCTGCTCGTCGCCCATCGACTCCAAGTGGTCAACCGAGAGCGCTCCATGCTCCACGCCGACCTCCACACCGCCCGATATGGCGAGCTCGTTGGCGTGTATCTTGGCGCGCAAGCCATATTTGGCTCCCGCAGCGATAATCTTCGCTGTCTGCTCGGTGGTGAAGAAGCCGCGGTCGCAGAATACATCTACGAACTCCGCAAGCCCCTCCTTCGCCACGGCGGGAATCATGTCGCGGCATACGTGCTCCACATACTCTTCCTGGCGACCCTTGTAGGCGCGACCTACGGCATGTGCGCCGAGGAATGTGGCGCGCACCTCCAATGGTGCTGTCTCGCGGATGCGACGGATAACACGTAATATTTTGAGCTCATCCTCCAACGTCAGTCCGTAACCCGACTTAATCTCCACGAGCCCCGTACCCATAGCTACAATCTCGTTGACACGCTCCATGGCTTGACGGTAGAGCTCATCCTCCGAGGTGTCGTGCAGGCGGTCTGCCGAGTTGAGGATGCCACCGCCACGCTTGGCTATCTCCTCATATGAGAGGCCGTTAATCTTATCGAGAAACTCCTGTTCGCGGCTACCGGCATATACTATATGTGTGTGCGAGTCGCAGAACGATGGGAAGAGCCAGCCGCCCTCGGCATCGAGTGTCTCGCACTCGATGTCGGGCAGCCTATCCATAGTGCCATACTCCTTGATGCGGTCGCCGTCGGTGAGTAGCCATGCATCGGCGAGCATGCCTATCTCGGCCATATCTCGGCCCTCGCGACGCTCGCGTCCGCTCTCGTCGATACCGACGAGCATACCTATATTTTTAACAAGCAGGCTCATAGTCGTTGAGGAATTTTACCGATGTCGCGATGTGAGGATACATCACCGTATCGTTGTCCACGAAGGGAACAACCTTGCGGTATGCCTCGAACATAGCCTCTACCTTCTCTGACGAGCGCATAGGACGGCGGAACTCCAAGGCCTGTGCTGAGTTCATAAGCTCGATGGCCAATACACGCTCGGTGTTTTGCACCACCTTCCATAGCTTCGTTGCGGCATTCGAGCCCATGCTCACGTGGTCCTCCTGACCCTGAGACGAGGGTATAGAGTCGCACGATGCGGGCCAGCAGAGGCCCTTTGATTGGCTGACAATCGAGGCTGCGGTGTACTGCGGAATCATAAAGCCGCTGTTCAGACCGGGGTTAGCCACGAGGAAGTTGGGGAGGTTGCGCGCACCCGAGATGAGCTTGTAGGTGCGACGCTCCGAAATATTACCCAACTCCGCAACAGCAATAGCCAAGAAATCCATAGCTACGGCGATAGGCTGACCGTGGAAGTTGCCTGCCGAGATGACCTCATCGCTATCGGGGAATACGGTGGGGTTGTCGGTTGCCGAGTTAATCTCTGTCTCCAAGACGCTTGCTACATAGGCGATGGTATCCTTCGATGCGCCGTGTACCTGAGGTATGCAGCGGAAAGAGTAGGGGTCCTGCACATGCTGCTTGGTCTGGCGGCCAATCTCGCTGCCTGCGAGCAATTCGCGGAAGTTGCGTGCGGTCTCAATCTGTCCGTTATGGGGACGTATGGCGTGTACATTGTGCTCGAAGGGCTCCATGCGACCGTCGAAGGCATCCAGTGACATTGCGCCGATGTGGTCTGCCCAGCGGCTGAGGCGCTGAGCGTTGATGAGCGAATATACGCCGTATGCCGACATAAACTGTGTGCCGTTGAGTAGTGCGAGGCCCTCTTTCGAGCAGAGTGTGATAGGCTCCCAGCCCATCTTCTCCATCATCACCTTACCCTCGACAACCTCGCCGTCAATCTCTACATGGCCGAGGCCGAGGAGTGGAAGACACATGTGCGCGAGGGGCGAGAGGTCGCCAGAAGCACCCAGCGAGCCCTGCTCATAGACTACGGGGATAATGTTATGGTTGAACATCTCCACGAGGCGCTCCACGGTTATAAGTTGTACGCCCGAGTGTCCGTATGAGAGCGACTGCACTTTGAGCAGAATCATTAGACGTGCAATCTCGGATGGTACACGTTGACCTGTGCCGCAGGCGTGCGACATCATGAGGTTCTTCTGTAACTGCGACAGCCCCTCCTTCTCAACTGAGATGTTGCACAATGAGCCGAAACCTGTGGTTACGCCATATATTGGACGGCCGGCATTCTCCATCTTGCGGTCGAGATACTCGCGGCAGTGGTTGATGCGCGCCTTGGCATCGTCGCTCAGAGCAAGCTTATAGCCCTTGGTCAAAATCTCCTCTACGCGAGCTATGGTAAGACGCTCGGCACTGATATAATGAATCATAGTTATCTGGTTTTTAGCGTTGTTATTATTTATGTGCATTAAATACCTCGTCGATAAGCGACTTATCTGCAAGGTTCGGGAGTGTTACTTTGAGCAGCGGTGTGCGCTCCATCTGTCGCTTGATGGCGAACATAGCACCCTCGTTGCGTGCCCAGCTACGACGAGCGATACCGTTATTCACATCCCAGAGGAGCATCTCCTCGATGTGGCGTGCCGAGTCATCCGAGCCGTCGATAACCATACCGAAGCCACCGTTCATAACCTCGCCCCAGCCTACGCCGCCGCCGTTGTGTATAGATACCCACGTAGCGCCACGGAATGAATCGCCGATGACGTTGTGTACGGCCATGTCAGCACAGAACTGCGAGCCGTCGTAGATGTTTGAGGTCTCGCGGTAGGGTGAGTCTGTTCCCGATACGTCGTGGTGGTCGCGACCGAGCACTACGGGCGCCGAAATCTCGCCGCGCTTGATAGCCTCGTTGAAGGCGAGGGCTATGCGTGTACGGCCCTCCGAGTCGGCGTAGAGAATACGGGCTTGCGAGCCTACGACAAGTTTGTTCTGCTTGGCCTCGCGTATCCAGTGAAGGTTATCTTCGAGCTGTCCACGAATCTCGGCGGGCGACTCACATAACATATCCTCCAATACCTCGGCTGCAAGACGGTCTGTGGTTTCGAGGTCCTTCTCATTACCCGAGGTACATACCCAACGGAAGGGGCCGAAGCCGTAGTCGAAGAACATGGGACCCATGATATCCTGAACGTATGAGGGGTAGCGGAACTTGCCATCCTCACGCAGAATATCGGCACCTGCGCGCGACGACTCCAAGAGGAAGGCGTTACCGTAGTCGAAGAAGTACATGCCACGTGCCGTGAGCTTGTTGATGGCTGCCACCTGACGGCGCAACGACTCGCGCACGCACTCGTGGAAACGCTCGGGCTCCTCGGCCATCATGCGATTAGACTCCTCGTATGAGTAGCCGACGGGGTAGTAGCCACCCGCCCAGGGGTTGTGGAGCGATGTCTGGTCGGAGCCGAGGTCAACGTTGATATCCTCCTCGGCGAGACGCTCCCAGAGATCTACGACGTTGCCCACGTAGGCAAACGATATTACCTCTTTGTCGGCTACGGCCTTGCGCACGCGGGGCATAAGCTCGTCGAGCGAGGTGTAGAGCTCATCTACCCAACCCTGCTTGTGGCGCTTCTCGGCTGCGGCGATGTTAATCTCGGCGGTGATGCTCACCACGCCCGAGATGTTACCTGCCTTGGGCTGTGCACCCGACATGCCACCGAGACCTGCCGTTACGAACAGCATGCCGCGCAAGTCCTTCTGCTCGGGCTTCATGCGCTTACGTGCAGCGTTCATTACCGTAATAGTGGTGCCGTGCACGATACCCTGCGGACCAATATACATGTATGAGCCTGCGGTCATCTGGCCATACTGCGACACGCCCATAGCATTGAAACGCTCCCAGTCGTCCTGCGACGAGTGGTTGGGGATGACCATACCGTTTGTTACAATCACGCGGGGTGCATCCTTATGCGAGGGGAAGAGACCGAGGGGGTGTCCCGAGTACATCACAAGGGTCTGCTCGTCGGTCATCTCGGCAAGGTACTTCATGGCGAGGCGATACTGAGCCCAGTTCTGGAATACGGCGCCGTTACCACCATAGGTGATAAGCTCGTGGGGGTGCTGCGCTACGGCCTTGTCGAGGTTGTTCTGTATCATGAGCATTATGGCTGCTGCTTGACGCGAGCGTGCAGGGTAGTCGTCTATCGAGCGTGCATACATCTCGTAGTCGGGGCGCAGACGGTACATGTAGATACGTCCGTAGCGCTTCAACTCGTCGAGAAACTCGGGAGCTAACTCTGCGTGGTGCTTTGCGGGGAAGTAGCGTAGGGCATTTGCCAAGGCGAGCTTCTTCTCCTCGTCCGTAAGAATATCCTTGCGCTTGGGCGCGTGGTTTGCTGCGGGGTCATAGGCCTTAGGCTGTGGCAGCGGGTCGGGAATACCGGCCAATATATCTCTCTGAAAATCTGTCATGGTGGTTGTGTTTTTTGTCGTTATCAACGTGAAATTAGTTAATCTTGCTCTCTACGACAGCCAAAATCTCGGCCTCGGCCTTCTGTGCTGCTGCCTGAATCTCCTCGGCCTCCTTTACGAGCTTGTCGGCAATCTCACGGTCTTTGAGGCCTGCGGCATTAATCTTCACGTTGAGGCAAGCGCCCATCACTGCCGAGCGTGCAGCAAGAGCACCTACGCCGGCGTCAGATACCGAGTTGGGGTTACCCTCCTCTGCCATGGCGCGGATGACGTCGAATGCTTTGAAGGCGGTCTTCATCGTGCGCAGAGGTACCTGTGTGGCGTAGAGCGTAGCGGCCTCCATAGCCTCTGCGCGCGCAGCCTTCTCCTCGTCAGTGCCCTTGGGCATGCCGAATACTGCCATAATCTTGTTGAACGCCTCGGTATCCTCGTCCACGAGGTAGAGCAACTCGTTCATCACGCCCATACCATTGTCTGCCCAGTTCGAGAAGAACTCCCAGCGGTCATCCCAGCCGGCCTTGTGCGATGAGAGGTTGGCTACCATGGTGCCGAGGGCAGCTGCCAAAGCACCCATGTATGCCGAGATTGAGCCACCACCGGGTGCGGGCGACTCGCTTGCAGTCTCCTCGGCAAAGCCTGTGCATGTCATGTCAACGAGTCTCTTCTTACCCTTCGACTCCTCGGCTTCGAGGATGTACTCAACAACCTTCTCCTCGGGCTTAAACTCCTTCAAGTTCGAGAGACCCATAGACTCGATGGCTATGCGCACCAACTCTCTCTCGGGAAGACCCGTTGAGCGGTTCTGCTTGCGGAGAAAATGACGACCAGCCTCAACCAATGCGCTCTTGGGTACGAGACCTACAATCTCGGCGCCTGTTACGCGCACGCCGCGAGCATCAGCCGCGCGGCATACCTCGTCGAAAGCTACGTGCAGAGGAGTGATTGCGAGGTTGGTCATATTCATAGATACCTGAGCGATGCCATACTCCTCGATGAACCAGCCTATAGCCTTGCAAGCCTTCAAAGTGCCGGGCTTCATCACGGGGTTGCCATTCTCGTCCTTGATGATTTTGCCTGTGATGGGGTTGCCCTCACGCATGGGACGACCCTTCTCGCGAACGTCAAAGGCGATGGCGTTGGCACGGCGTGTCGATGTGGTGTTGAGGTTGTAGTTTACGGCCACAAGGAAGTCGCGGGCACCTACGGCCGTAGCACCTGTGCGTGCTACACCCTCGTCGTAGGGGCGTGCGCCAAAGTCGGGCTTCTTTGCATCGTTGGTCATCTTCTCGGGCAGTGCCTCATACTCGCCGGCACGACATACCGCGAGGTTACGACGCTCGGGAGTGAAGGCGGCAGCCTCGTAGCAGTAGGTGGGTACGTTGAGCTCCTCTGCGATGCGCTTTGCAAGGCCGCGTGCGAGCTCTGCGCACTCCTCCAATGTGATGCCCGATACGGGGATGAGGGGACATACGTCGCAGGCACCCATGCGCGGGTGTGCGCCCTTGTGCTGGCGCATATCAATAAGTTCTGTTGCGCGCTTGATAGCAGCCACGGCAGTCTCAACCACCGCCTCGGGCTCACCTACGAAGGTTACCACCGTACGGTTTGTAGCCTCACCGGGGTCAACATCGAGGAGCTTTACGCCCTTCTGTGCCTCGATAACATCGGTAATCTGCTTGATTGTCTCCATGTTGCGACCCTCCGAGAAGTTGGGTACGCACTCAATAATTCTTTTCTGCATAGCTTTATTTATTTAGTTTGTATCTTATTCTTTGTTCTTAGCTCTTATAGCTCATAATCGACATCTACACGCTCCACGCGACGTGCCTTGCAGTAGTCGCTGATGGGTACATGCAGGGGGTGTACCTTATAGGCGTCCATAGCCTCCCATGATGTGAAATCGGCTGTGAGCACAGCGTCGAAGGCCGATGCCGACTCGCGGCAGTTGATGCCTACCTCCACGCTTTCGAGACCCTCAATGCGGCCACGAAGGTTCTCCAAACGGCTCTTCATCTCACTTGCAATCTGCCGGGGTGTCTGCTCCGCATCGCGGCGGAATTTCCACATTACGATATGTCTTATCATAAGATTAGGTTGGTTAAAGGTTCAATCATACAAAAATAGTAAAAATTTTTCGAACATAGTTCGATGCGTTGCCCTTTTTTACGTTGGGCGACTACTTTTTGTGGAAATGGACGGTGAGGGGTAGGGCGTTGAGGCTAACGAAAATAAATAATCTTCATATCGGGTCATTGTAGCGAAGTTTGACAACCCCGCGACTCACGGCAACAAAACAACAAAGGTCGCAGATGTATGCTGCGACCTTTGTGAAAATCAAATATATTGTTTATCAATTAGTTCTTGGGGTTTACCTCCAAAAGTTCCACCTTGAACTCTAAGGCCTCGCCGGGGCCGATAACGTCGCTACGACGCTGGTCGCCATAGGCCAAATCCGAGGGAATCCACAAGGTTATCTGGCCACCTGCCTTTACGAGTTTCATGCCCTCGGTCCAACCCTTAATCACGCCGTTGAGGGGGAATGAGATGGGCTCGCCACGCTCGTAGCTCGAATCGAAAATCTCACCCGTGCGTACCTTGCCCTCGTAGTTGACCTTAACCACATCTGTATCCTCGGTTGCCTGTGCACCTGTGCCCTCGCGGTCGATACGATAGAGTATGCCCGACTCGGTCTTCTGAACGCCATCCATCTTCTCTACCTCGGCGAGCCACTCGGCACATGCCTGCTTGTTCTGCTCAGCCTCGGCCATAGCCTTCTCGTACTCGCGCTTCTGCATATCCTGCATGTGCTTGATATACGCAGCGTTAAGGTCGTTCATCGGAACCTTTAATGCAGCATCCATATTGGCGTAGTCGGTGATGTTAAGAGCGTCGTTATAACCCTCCAACAACCAGCCGTTGTTGAGGTTCTCAACGCCCATATTCTTTACATCGGCACCGATAAGCTGGCCGGCGATATACGAAACATCGTCGCGCGTATTCTCCTCGCTATACAACTCGGGAAGTGCGGGAAGGGTGTCGATGTTGTCGCCATCATAGGTGTCGCGCTCAAACTTCGCCTTGGCATATTCGTTCACGTGGCCATCCATCATGAACATTACGAAACGCTGATAGTTGGCGTTGAAGGTGCTATCCTTGACATCACCCGACTCTATGAAGTCAACGATGCCCCATTTCACACGATTTTGGTCGAACTCCAAGATGCCAAACTGCTGGTTTGTTGACATGCCGAAGCTAACGCCAATAGCATACGAGAGGGTGTCGATATCGCCCTCGGCCTTAGGCAAGGTCTTCTCGGCCTTGCTTGCGCAGCTCATGGCCATCGATGCGATGACTGCGATGCTGCAAAGTGTCATAAAAATCTTTTTCATTGTTTTTTTTAATTAATTGTTATTTAGTTGTTTAGTCTTTATTTGTTTCACTCTTTTTACGTTTCGCTCGCTGCGTCATATATCGCTTATACGACTCGTTTATCTCATTCATCTGTATTTTAATCATCGAGTCCTTACTATTTGGGTCGGTGATTACGATGCCGTCGTTGAAGCCGTCGATAACCCAGCCCACGACGGGCTCATCGTAGGTGCGTATGATGTTTGTGCCGATGAGCACACCCACGTTAAATGATATATCTTCGCGTCTATTCTCCGCATCGTACAGCTCGGGAAGCGGAGGTAGGGTATCGGGACGATTACCCGTGTAGTTGAGCTGCTCGGCCTTGGCGCGCAGATACTGCTTCACATGGCTGTACATGGTAAATGCTTTCAGGTGCTCCAATTTATTACGAAAGGCGATATCCTCCTCTTTGTTCTTCAAGAGAAACTCCTCGATGCCACGACGCACCTGGTCGATGTCGAGGTCGTAGCCTCCCCATTGGCGGTTTGTTGCCATGCCCATATTTACGCCAAAGCCATACGATATGGTGTCGATGGTTGCTTCTGCTGCCTGCGTGAGCGGACTATTTTGCGCCTTATTGCGACAGCCTGTCGGTATCAGCGCGATGAGCATAAGGCATAGTACGAATGTAAATGACTTTTTCAATTCTAAATCAATGTTTTATTACTCTTCTGTTTGCATTTGTTGGCTCTCAACGCCTACGCTCGCGACACTATCTAACGTCTCGCTGATTGTTAAATCGTCTTTGGGCGCAATATCTGTGCCAAGCTCCTGGCTATACTCCGCATCCTCCTCTTCGAGGACATAGGCATCGTAATAGTCGGCATCCTGCTCTGAGGTCTGTTCCTCTGTGGGTGTCAACTCAACCTCCTCGTCGTCGATGATGAGGGTTACGGTGTAGCGGTCTTTGCCGTAGTATCCCTTCATATCGTCGAGTACAACCTCATTTATCGCAAATGCCTCGGCGGGGAGTTCACGGTGTTGGAACTTCATGTATTCGAGTATGATGCGATTTCGGTGTGTCATAAGCTCTGTGAGCTGTGTATCGACCATATCGCCATAGAGGGCTATCGCCTTCTTGTCCGACGATAGGTGTGCGGGGTCTATGCCCCGTGCCACAAGCTGCGAGTCGGCAAAGGCTGCTACCTCCTTGCGCGAGAGACGCATCTGGCGTATGCGCTCGAAGTCGAGCATGTCGAAACGTTCATCGGCATCACTCTGAGTAGAGTTGTAGTAGGCGATTTTGAGGTTTAGGTTGGCAATATTGTGGCGTGCACGCTCGTAGTTAACGCGCTGTGTGAGACGTACTTTAAGGGTGCTATCCTCTTTAAGGGCCTGCGCCATTTCGTCTATGCGTGCGTATTGCTCCGAGTTGAAGCCTGCCTCCAATAGCTCGACATCAATATGGCGGAAGAGATCCTGCTTGTCGCCAGCCATCCACGTAAAGGGTGTGGCAACAACTTTGAGTAGCACGTTGCCTATGGCCTTCCATATAATCTTGCGATACGAGAACTCGGGCGAGTCGATACGGCCCGAGATAGGCATGTCGAGGTTGATATTATCCTTGCTGTCGGTAAGGATGAATATTGCTGCCTTCATGGGTAGCTTGTACTCTGCATCTATCGACTTATCCTTTTTGCCTACATGGAAGTTGTGTGTTCCGAGGTTGTTTACGCCGCTCAATGCACCATTAGTAACCACATTTTGGCTGCGGAAGGTGAGGTTGCCCGAGATTACGGGGAAGGCGGTGAAGTACTCGATATATGGCGAGAAGTCCTCCATATTGACATTCGTCAGCATAGCCAGCAGATTCTGATTGTAGAAGTCCGAGAGCGAACCCTTCCACTCGATAAGTGCCGAGCCCTGCTTTTGCAGCCCTGCGCGCAGCGATATGGTGTTGTTGCTCCTGATATCTAAGTTCTGGCTGCTGATAGATACATCGTGCAGACGGTACTCGAAGGGCTTGTGCATGGTCTTATCCGCAAAGTAGAGGTTGCCGCCATGGAGTTTTATATGGCCGATGCGCAGTGTCATGCCGCTGAATGGTGCTACTTCGGAGTCGGTGGTGATGGTAACCCTCTCGCGCACGTCGTACATGTCGTCGCCGAGGCTCTTTGAGGTTGTCTCGACCGATACTTCGGCAACATCGTAGAAGAGGTTGTCGAAGTTGGTTGTGCCGTCGGCATTGAGTAGAAACTGTGTGGCAAAGCCATCGGCATAGAGTGTGCGTAGTATGTAACGCTCGGCGTTGATGTTTACATCCTCGATAGACGATGTCAACGTCGTGGCACTAAGCAGGTTGCCGCCATTGCGGTCAGTCAAGGCGAAGTTCGTTGCCGACGCCTCACCCGTTATCTTCATGCCGAAGATGTCCATGACGTTACCTTCGAGCTGCATATCTGCCTCGACGATGCCCTCCACGCTGCCTATGTTGATATAGGGAGTCCAATACTTATAGGTCTCTGCAAGTGGGAAGTGGGCGAGTGTGCCCTCAAAGAGAAAATCGAAGCTATCGATATTCAGGTCGAGTGCACCATCAAGCATAGCATCCCCGTTTATCTTCATCGAGGCGTCGATGCGGCTCATGTGGTCTTCGAGCCATAGCTTGTTGCTGCGTAGCGACATCTCCGTAAGGACCCAATGTTGGTCTATGTCGAGGTCGTGGTAGGCGAGATTTCCGCCCTCCAACGACACATTCTCGATGGTTACACTCCACTCCTCGCCATCGCTCTCGGGCATGATGTATGTGGCGATGATGTAGAGCAGCAGACTATCGAAATTGAAGTCTTCACCCTGTTGGTCTATGCGTATATATGGATTTACGAGGTGGGCACTGGTTACGTATATATGGTTATTGAGCAGTTCCATGACGTCGAGAGTGATGTCGGCGTGGCTAATGCTCGCAAAGACGGTCGTATTGTCATCCTCATAGAGGGTGATATTGTCGGCCGTAGCCTGCTCCGAGAAGAGTTTGATGCTGAGATTATCCATCTCTAAACGTCGTCCCACCAGCTCCTTGTCGTTATCCTCGACATAGTTCTCGACAATAGGTCCCAGATAGCATATGACCACGCCTACGGCTATGATGATAAGCAGTAGAAGTATGCCAAGTGCTATGAGCGTGCGTTTCAGCCACTTGCGACGCGGCTTTTGGGCGGTTGTCTGCGGTTCGGTTATGTGTGTGTTGTTCTCGGTAGTCATTCTTACGACAATATTTGAGTCTGATATCTCTTACTTCTGCCACCTCATCGTGAAGTTGCGCAGGGGACGAATAATGAAGCCTGGTAGATACTTGCAGAGGGGTATCAGCAGACGGTACCACCAGTCGGGTACTACTACACTCTTGCCTCGGAACATGGCTCTGAGCGAGCGTCGTGCGCAACTCTTGGGAGACATGAGGATACCGCTCTTCACTCCAAATTTCTGCAATCTCTTCGAGAGGCCATAGAGGTCTGTGGCTATGCCCGCCGGACATATTGCCGTGATTGTTACACCTGTCTTGCGCAGTTCCTTGGCGAAGGCCTCGCTAAAACTCTTGATATAGGTCTTGCTTGCGCTGTATGCTGCCAGGCCTGGAAAGGGCATCCATATCGAGTATGACGACATGTTGAGTATGTGTCCCTTACCACGCTCCACCATATCCTTGCCATAGAGACGGCAGATAAGTGTGAGGGTGTAGTCGTGCAGCAATATCATGCGCTCTAAACGCTCGATGGGTGTTGTCAGTATGTCGCAGTGTGAGAATATGCCTGCATTGTTTATCACCACATCGAAAGTGTAGCCCTCTGCATTGGTGGTGTTGTGTAGGTGGTGTGCGGCCTCCATCGTTGCAAGGTCCATGACCTTGGCTACGCACTTTACACGGTAGGCGTGAGCGATAATTTCGGCCTCGCGCTCTATATCCTCGCGTATATCGACGAGCAGTAGGTTGTAGCCCAACTCGGCAAGACGCTCGGCATACTGACGGCCGATGCCGAGTGATGCACCCGTAACCATCGCCCATGCAGAGCCGCGAGCTACCTCGCCACGATTCTTCTTACAAAAACACATTCTTTGGGTTATTATTGGGGTTGATGTGTGCTACTTAATCTTGTTTATTTCGCGCCATAGACGCTCGGGGATGTGCTCCTTGCAGTTGTGGCAGCACTGCATATCCACCGAGTACATACGTGCCATGCAGTAGTCGCGATGGTCGCAGCCGCTGCGTGTCGAGATGTCGCCCTCTTTGAGTTTGTTTACAAAGGCGGGGTCATTGACAAGTGCGCGGGCCATCTGCAACATCTCGAAGCCCTCGTCGAGGACGCGCTCTATACCTTCGCGCGATACCAGGCCGCCGACATATACTAACGGACCCTTCAATGCTGCGCGGAATTTCTTGGCGTTCTCCAAGAAGTAACACTCCTCGAAGTCGTACTGCTTGATGAGCCACTGTCCGAAGAGCGAAACCACAATCTTCTGTAACCACTCATTCCAGCCCATATAGTAGCCCATGGTCTTTGTCGGTATGCGGCCGCGCATCACGGCCATAGGTGCCTTTGATACGAAGCCCGACGAGAGGACGATGCCATCTACGCCGAAGCTCTCTATCTGCTTGGCTATCTCGATAGATTCGGGAATCTGAATGCCGCGCTTGAAGCCATCCTCCATGTTGTGCTTCACGAGTACACCCATGCCACGCTTGCGTGCCGCCTCCATGACCTCCGTGAGACACATGTTCATAAAGCGCATGCGGTTTTCGAGCGAGCCGCCATACTCATCGTGACGATGGTTGGTGTAGGGTGAGAGGAATTGAGATATGAGGTATCCGTGTCCGGCATGTACCTCCACCGAGTCGAAACCTGCGTTGTAGGCCGTCTCTACGGCCTTGCCGAAGTCTTTTGCAAACTCCGCAATCTCGCTTTTGCGCATACGACGGTGGAACGTGGGTGAGTATAGGTTGAAGCCGTTGGATGCAGATACCGGGAAGCTGCCTGCTGTTGACCAGTGGGTCATGTTGCCGCAGTGTCCGAGCTGAATACCTACGGCGGCACCCTCGTTGTGTACGGCGTCGGTGAGGTCGCGCAGTGCGGGTACTATCTCGTCGCGTAGCCATAGCTGCTTGTTAAACGATATGCCGCTGCGGTTGATTGAAGCATAGGCCACGGTGGTCATGCCCACGCCGCCACGAGCAACGCTCACGTGGTAATCTTTGAGCGCCTGGGTGGGCGAGAAGTCCTTGCCCATAGACTCAAAGGCTGCCGAGCGTATTATGCGGTTACGCAGCGTAACATTACCGAGCTTGTAGGGCGTAAATAGCTTTGACTCTTCGAGATTTTTCTTCTCCATATCTGTTAGGTTATTTGTTGCTTAGTAGATAAAGGGTATTATGCGTTTGCGGTTGAGCGATGTGAACTTATCGCCAAACTCTCTCTCGTAGCGTTTGTAGAGTGATGCTGAGCGAGGTCCGAGGTTGGCAAATGTCCACCATGCAAAGACAGCACCTGCCCACGACCACGAGGCTATGGCGAAGCCTACCCACTCCATGAACTCGCCAAAGTAGTTTGCCGACGATACGTAGCGGAACATACCTCCCTTGGGAATGTAGTGCTTCGTGTCGCCCGGCTTACGCAGGTTGCGTATGATATAGTCGGAGTGCAGATTTGTGATAAAGCCAAAGAGAAATACCGCAACGCCGATATAGATGTATGGTTTCGACATCCAATCGTCGTAATAGCCCATTTCGGGGCCGTAGTAGAATATCCAACCGCCCTGCATTATGGCGTTGAGTGTGTTGAATATGGCGCCCATGAGCATAATGCCTACGGGCATCTTCGAGTTGCCGCGAATGAGCATCGGGAAGATGAACGAGCGCTGGAAGTAGTGTGTTTGGAAGATTATGAATAGTATGAGTGGTGCCACCTCAAACTTCGCGGGTGAGAGCCACCATAGCGCTGCCATGACGAAGAATACGGGACACTCCATCAGTACCCATGCAACCTTGTTGGGTACGGGGAAGCCGAATTTAGGGTTAAACAGATAGCCATATCCCGCCTCCACGAAGTAGAGTGCGACAAATACTACAAGGGCTATTGCCGCCATGATAACGAGGAATAGGTTGTAGCTTTCGAGGCTGATAAGTTCGGTAAACATCTTTAATTTGTTTTGTTTTGCAATGGTTGCGCATGTGCGTTATGTACACGTGCGCATATAAATCGGACAAAGATAGTAAAAAAAAACGAAAATCGAAAGGAGGTGTGCGAAAAGTGTCCAAATAGAGGAATACACTTCCCAATATTTCTAATTAGCAAGTAGGAGAGGTTGTTGGTTTAATTTATCCTATTACGCGAAGCTACACTCTACCTACAAAAAAGTCCGCAGCCAAACGACTGCGGACTTGCATTATAATGTTATATGGTATTACTTAACCTCCTCGAACTCAACATCCTCGGGCTGCTGCTTGGTCTGCTCGCCACCCGCCTGGGCACCGCCGTTAGGCTGACCCTGAGCTTGTGCTTGCTGGGCCTGCTGCTGAGCGTTGATATCCTGCGATGCCGCCTGCCATGCGGCGTTCAAGGCCTCGATTGACGAGTCGATAGCTGCCAAGTCCTGAGCCTTGTGAGCCTCCTTCAATTTGCCGAGAGCCTCCTCGATAGCGGCCTTCTTATCTGCGGGAATCTTGTCGCCGTACTCTTTAAGCTGCTTCTCTGTTGCGAAGATGTTAGAGTCGGCAGCATTCACTTTCTCTACTCGCTCCTTCTCGGCCTTATCCTTCTCCTCGTTGGCCTTAGCCTCATCGCGCATGCGCTGAATCTCCTGCTCGGTAAGACCGCTCGAAGCCTCTATGCGAATCTTCTGCTCCTTGCCTGTGCCCTTGTCCTTTGCCGATACGTTGAGGATGCCGTTTGCGTCGATATCGAAGGTAACCTCAATCTGCGGTACACCACGGGGTGCTGCGGGGATGCCGTCGAGGTGGAAGCGGCCGATAGACTTGTTGTCGCGAGCCATGGGGCGCTCACCCTGACATACGTTAATCTCTACCGAGGGCTGGTTGTCGGCAGCTGTCGAGAATACCTCGCTCTTGCGTGTAGGAATTGTGGTGTTGGCCTCGATGAGCTTGGTGAATACGCCACCCAATGTCTCGATGCCGAGTGAGAGGGGGGTAACATCCAAGAGGAGCACATCCTTAACCTCACCTGTGAGCACGCCACCCTGAATAGCAGCGCCTACGGCTACAACCTCGTCGGGGTTAACCGAGCGGTTGGGGGTCTTGCCGAAGAACTCCTCTACAACCCTCTGTATTGCAGGGATACGTGTCGAGCCACCCACGAGGATAACCTCGTTAATCTGGCTTGCCTGCAAGCCTGCATCACGCAAGGCTATGCGGCAGGGCTCGATAGTTTTTTGCACGAGGTGGTCGCACAACTGCTCGAACTTGGCGCGTGTGAGCGACATCACGAGGTGCTGGGGAATGCCGTTCACGGGCATAATGTAGGGGAGGTTGATATCTGTTGTTGTTGCTGACGAAAGTTCAATCTTTGCCTTCTCAGCAGCCTCTTTCAAGCGCTGCAAAGCCATGGGATCCTGGCGGAGGTCGATGCCGTGCTCGGCCTTGAATGCCT
The DNA here is from genome assembly GCA_045603045.1 of Alistipes sp. Classification (GTDB taxonomy): domain Bacteria; phylum Bacteroidota; class Bacteroidia; order Bacteroidales; family Rikenellaceae; genus Alistipes. Next base: position 136,716 of record JAZULJ010000012.1, on the reverse strand, counting down.
CGGCCATGTAGTCGATGAGCACGTGGTCGAAGTCGTCGCCGCCAAGGTGAGTATCACCGTTTGTTGACTTAACCTCGAATACGCCGTCGCCGAGCTCCAAGATAGAGATATCGAAGGTACCACCACCAAGGTCATATACGGCAATCTTCACGTCGTCCTGCTTCTTGTCGAGACCATAGGCGAGGGCTGCTGCCGTAGGCTCGTTGATGATACGGCGCACCTTCAAACCTGCAATTTCGCCGGCCTCCTTAGTTGCCTGACGCTGAGAGTCTGAGAAGTATGCGGGTACGGTGATAACGGCCTCAGTAACCTCCTGTCCGAGGTAGTCCTCAGCGGTCTTTTTCATCTTCTGCAAGGTGATGGCAGAAATCTCCTGGGGGGTGTATTGGCGGCCATCAATCTCCACGCGGGGGGTGTTGTTGTCGCCCTTAACGATTGAGTAGGGGGCACGTGCGATGTCGCTTGTTACGTTGTCGTAACGCTCACCCATGAAGCGCTTGATAGAGAATACCGTGCGCTTAGGGTTGGTGATGGCCTGACGCTTTGCGGGGTCGCCCACCTTGCGCTCACCACCCTCTGTGAATGCAACAACCGAAGGTGTTGTGCGGTGTCCCTCGGCGTTAGGAATAACAACGGGCTCGTTACCCTCCATTACGGCCACACATGAGTTGGTCGTACCTAAATCAATACCAATAATCTTGCTCATAGTCTAAATCTGTTTTATTTGTTAATTATTTAATTTCACACTTGGTGTTCGATATTTTGTCGTGTCGAACGTTTTGAGACCAAACAAACGGCATACCAAACGAAAAAATGCGCCACGAATGACGCATTTTATCCGATATATAATATATATGTATGCCAAAATGGTTCTCAAACTGACATTTTGTCAGTCGTCGTCTGTGCCACTGTGTCGCTAATACTCGCGCTGCCCGAAGATGGCTGTGCCAATGCGCACCATCGTTGAGCCATATTCGAGAGCGATGGGGTAGTCGTCCGACATGCCTATCGAGAGGGTGTCGAAGGTCTCGCCGAAGTGCGGTTTAAGCTCCTCGAAAATCTCGCGTATATGTTGGAAGTCGCGACGAATGAGAGTCTCGTCGTCGGTGTTTGTGGCGATGGTCATGACGCCGCGCACGCGGAGGTGTGTCATCTTGGCTAATGCTCCCGTTGCGAGGAAAGAGTGTAGCTGCTCGGGCGACCATCCCGACTTTGTCTGCTCGTCGGCAACATGCACCTCCAATAGTATGTCTATGAGACGGTTGTGCTTTGAGGCCTGTCTCTCTATCTCCTCTATGAGGCGCTCCGAATCGACCGACGAAATCATCGTAACGAAGGGGGCAATCATCTTCACCTTATTGGTCTGTAAGTGGCCTATCATGTGCCACTCTATATCCTTTGGTAGCGAGGTTGCCTTGGCCGCCATCTCCTGGGGGCGGCTCTCGCCGAAGATGCGCTGTCCTGCATCGTAGGCCTCCATTATGCGCTCGGTGGAGTGAAATTTCGACACCGCAACGAGCTTCACGCCCGCGGGCAAGGTGTCGAGTATCTTGTGTAAACGTTCGTTTATGTTCATCGCTTATCAAAATTTCTCTACAAAAGTATAAAATATCGCGTTATCGAGCAACTATTTCGAAATAAATTTGTACCTTTGAAGATTGGAAACAAACTAAATCTTAAATAATCGTATGAATAAACTCTTTAAGACACTCGCCCTTGTGGGCGCTCTCATCGGCTCTATTGCAACGGCCGATGCCTGCACCAACTTTATCGTTACGCGTGGTGCCTCAACCGACGGCTCAAATATGGTTACCTATGCCGCCGATTCACACGGTCTTTATGGCTCTTTGTATCAGTACATTCCTGTTAAGTACACACCCTATATGGATGTGCGCGAGTGGGATACAGGTCGTCCTCTCGGTCAGATTCGTCAGGCCCCCGTTACCTATCGCACACTCGGCAACTCTAACGAGCATTCGCTCTTCATCACCGAGACCACGTTTGGCGGACGCCCCGAGTTGGAGGACCCCAAAGGCGGCATCGACTACGGCTCACTCATCTATATCACCTTGCAGCGTGCCAAGACTGCGCGCGAGGCTATCGACGTAATTGTTGAGTTGGCAAACACCTATGGCTACTGCTCGTCTGGTGAGTCATTCTCGTTGATAGACACCGAGGAGGCTTGGATTATGGAGCTTATAGGTAAGGGACCCGAGGATAAGGGTATCGTATGGGTTGCACGCCGCATCCCCGATGGCTACGTATCGGCACATGCCAACCAAGCACGTATCACCACCTTCCCCTGGGATGACCCCGAGAACTGTCTCTATGCCAAGGATGTAGCCGACGTAGCCCGTAAGTTCGGTTGGTTCGATGGCGAGGATAAGGATTTCAGCTTTGCTGAGGCCTATGCACCCCTCGATTTTGGTGCTATGCGTGGCTGCGAGGCTCGTGTATGGGCATTCTTCCGCACCGTGGCCGACGATATGGAGCAGTACGAGGACTATGCCATGGGACACAACAAGGAGAACCGCATGCCCTTGTGGGTTAAGCCTCGCACCAAGGTATCGCCCAAGGTGCTTATGGACTGCATGCGCGACCACTATGAGGGTACGAAGATGGATATGACCACAGATATAGGCGCCGGAGGTGAGGGTTGTCCCTATCGTTGGCGTCCCATGTACTTCGAAGTAGATGGCGTTGAGTACTGTAACGAGCGTGCTACGGCAACGCAGCAGACAGGCTTTTGGCTTGTAGGTCAGGCACGTCCCGGCAAGAAGGGTATCCTCTGGTTCGGTACCGACGATGCCGCAACATCGCCTCTTACGCCTATCTATGTAAACTCGCAGGAGGTTCCCGAGTGTTTGAAGACCGGCAATGGCTCGATGTTGAAGTATTCGGATACTGCGATGTTCTGGGTAACAAATCGCGTGGCACAGTTCGCATACTTGCGCTACAATATCGTAGGTAAGCATGTGCGCTCGGAGGTTGATAAGTGGGAGAATGCCGCTTTTGACATCGTGGCAAAGACCGATGCTGCCATCGCTGCTGCCCCCAACGCCAAAAAGCAGAATAAGATTGCTACCGAGTTCTCGGTGGCTACTGCACAGAATTTGTTCAATCACTGGGTAGAGCTCGACAACTACCTCATGGTTAAGTATATCGACGGTAATGTCAAGGGCGAGGATGCTAACGGCTTCATCGACAACGGCAACGGCCTCGATATCCCCGGTAAGATTGAGCAGCCTGGCTACACCGAGGCATGGAAGCGTGCTGTGGCTGCCGATAAGGGCGAGATTTTGAAGGTCATAAAGTAATTTTTCGAACGTGAAAACTAAAAGATAGTATGGAAAAGTATGATATCATCGTTATTGGCTCGGGTCCTGGTGGCTATGTAGCTGCTATCCGTGCTGCGCAGTGTGGCAAGCGCGTGGCTGTTGTCGAGAAGGCAGATGCCGGAGGCGTATGTCTCAATTGGGGTTGCATCCCCACCAAGGCTCTTGTGCGCTCGGCACAGGTCTATGCCGACTGTAAGGCTGCTGCCACCTTCGGCGTAGCTATCGAGGGCGACGTTAAGGCCGACTGGTCGAAGATGGTGGAGCGTGAGCGCATGGTGGCAACAACCATGAATAAGGGTGTTCAGTTCCTCTTCAAGAAGAATAATATAGATGTGTTGGTGGGCTTCGGAAAGCTCAAATCGGCACATGTTGTCGATGTTGATGGCGTGGAGTATGAGGCCGACAATGTTGTCTTGGCTACGGGTGCGCGTCCTCGCGTCATGCCCTTCATGCCTATCGACGGCGAGCATATCATCTCATCGAAGGAGGCTCTCGTGCTGCCTAAGTTACCCGAGACGATGATTGTTGTGGGTTCGGGTGCTATCGGCTCGGAGTTCGCATATATTTATGCGACGCTGGGCGTTAAGGTTACCATCGTGGAGTATATGCCTCAGATTATGCCCTTGGAGGATGAGGATACAGCCAAGGCTATGGAGCGTGCCTTCCGCAAGCTGCGTGCTACGGTTCTCACCTCGACTACCGTTAAGCAGGTGTCGGTGCGTGAGGATGGCAAGTGTGCCGTGGAGATTGAGGGTAAGAAGGGTGCCCAGACCTTGGAGGCGGATGTTGTGTTGTCGGCTGTGGGTATCAAATCGAATATTGAGGGTATAGGTCTTGAAGAGCTCGGCATAGAGGTTGAGCGCGACAAGATTAGGGTTGATGAGCACTATAAGACATCTGTCGATGGCGTCTATGCCATTGGCGATATCATCGCTACCCCCGCTTTGGCACATGTTGCCTCTACTGAGGCTATTCACTGCATCGAGCATATCTGCGGTCTGAACCCCGAGAAGGTCGATTACTCGACTATTCCGTCGTGCATCTTCACCTCACCCGAGGTTGCCTCAGTGGGTATGACCGAGGCACAAGCGAAGTCTGCGGGCATCGAGTATAAGGTGGGTAAGTTCCCCTACACGGCATCGGGTAAGGCTACGGCTGCGGGTGAACGTGATGGCTTCGTGAAGCTCATCTTCGATGCCGAGGAGAAGCTCATCGGTGCCCACTTTGTAGGTCATAACGTAACTGAGATGATAGGTGAGCCAACATTGGCTAAGACGTTGGGTATCACAGCACACCGTATTGCGCGCACTATCCATGCACACCCCTCTATGCACGAGGCTGTTATGGAGGCGGCGGAGGATGCCATGGGGTGTGCTATCCACGTTTAATTTGACCTCGTCAGGTCGCACTCACGATTCTCAATCGTTGCCCCAAATGAGGTTGAATAAAAAGAGTGTTCTGTCGTTGCGTTCGCAAGCTTAAACTACATATTTTATTCAACCTCATAACGAAGAGAGAGTGGCTAACTTACTTTTTAGCCATCCTCTCCTGGGGTAACCCAATAGCGACAGCATCCGTAACCCTCTTGCTACGTGCTGTCATTTTTTCAATATTGACCAATCAACCAACTTTATGCGCTATTTTATCGAACTTCAATACGACGGTGCCTCATACTGCGGTTGGCAGCGACAGCCCGATGCCGAGACGGTGCAGGGTGTCATCGAGCAGCGACTCTCGATGTTGCGTCGTATGCCCACCGAGATTGTTGGTGCAGGGCGTACCGACACGGGTGTAAATGCCTCGTTTTATGTTGCCCACTTCGATAGCGACGAGGTGGTGGATTGCGTGCAACTCACCTACAAACTAAACAAGGTGCTGCCCGACGACATCGCCATACTGCGTATCTGTGAGGTGGCGGCAGAGAAGCATGCCCGTTTCGACGCTAAGCAGAGGGAATATACCTACTTCATCACACCACATAAGTCGCCCTTTCGCCGCTTTTCGGCATGGCACTTTGCCGTAGATTTGGATGTCGAACGTATGAATAAGGCGGCTGCTACGCTGCTTCGTTATGATGACTTTACGTCGTTTGCAAAACTCAATTCAAATAATAAAACCAACATCTGTCATATTTCTCATGCTCAATGGGTTAGAGAGGGTGATGGTGCGTTGCGCTTTACCATTCGTGCCGATAGATTTTTGCGCAATATGGTGCGCGCCATTGTCGGCACTTTGGTCGATGTCGGCCGTGGTCGCTATACGGTCGAGGAGTTTGAGGATATCGTTCGCTCGAAGGATTTGTCGCGTTCGAGTGCTGGGGCTCCTGCCTGCGGATTGTTCCTCTCGGATGTGAGGTATGAGTAGATTGAGACGGTATTGAAGGTCTAAATTTAGGGTGAGAAGTATAACTTCTCACTTTTTTTTGTATCTTTACCGCGATATTCATTTACGAACGTAAAAATCAACAAATATATGAAGTGCGCAATAATTGGTCATGGTAAGATGGGTCGAGAGATTGAGAAGATTTTGCTCGACCGTGGTCATGATGTGAAACTTATCATCGATGAGGCTAATGCCGAAGAACTTACAGCCGAGAATTTACAGGGCATAGATGTTGCCTTCGAGTTTACCACCCCCGACACTGCGTTACACAATGTGCGTACAGTGCTTGCGGCTGGAGGCAGGGTAGTGTGTGGCACTACGGGATGGCTCGCAAGCCTCGGCGAGATGCAGGAGCTGGCGGCCGAGGCGGGTGGCGCCCTCTTCTATGCCTCGAACTTCTCGATAGGCGTGAACATGATGTTTCGCCTGAACCGTCGTCTTGCCGAGCTTATGAATCCCTATGCCGAGTATGATGTACGTATCGAGGAGACGCATCACATGTGGAAGAAGGATGCTCCGAGTGGCACGGCGATAACCCTGGCCGAGGGTATCATTGAGCAGGTAGAGCGCAAAACATCGTGGGCTAATGAGCCCTCGGACGACGCTTCGGTGTTGGAGATTGAGTCGTTCCGAGAAGGTATGGTGCCGGGCATCCACACCGTAACCTATACCTCGGAGGATGACTTCATAGAGCTCAAACACTCGATAACCAACCGCCGCGCCCTGGCCATAGGAGCAGTTTTAGCGGGCGAGTATCTCAGCGATAAGCAGGGTGTTCACACCATGGATGACCTTTTGTAGAATCAACCAAGCCGACGATTATGAAAAAATTCAAAGATATATCTGCTATGGTGGGGCGCTTCTTCCGCCATCCGTGGTTTGCGTTCTCGGCGATGGCAATCCTTGTCGCACTCTTTTCGGTGTGGTATGGTGTTGCATGGTCGATAGTTATCTCATTGCCGCTCCTCTACGACTACTATATCTCGCGCCGCATTCGTACGTGGCATCGAGGCATGATGGAGAGACATCGTTGGTGGCGTGTGGTCTATGCCGTGTGGTGCGCGCTACTCTTTGCTGTGGTCGTGGGTGTGCTTGCAGAGATGCTACTCTTCCGCTGGAATACACCATTCATCATAACGCTTGTTGTGGTCATGGTATTTGCCTTGTGGAACGAGTTTAGGGGCGAGATGAAGTTCTACAAGTGGCTCTATGGCTGGGTGCATGCCATAATCTTCGCTACGGTGGTGGCTACTCTTATACAGCTCTACTTGTTCCAAATGTTCGTCATCCCCACAGGCTCTATGGAGAGTACCCTCATGGCGGGCGACTATATCCTTGTGAATAAGGTTAGCTATGGTCCGCGTGTGCCCATGACGCCGTTGTCATTCCCCTTCGTTCACAACACGATGCCCATGAACGACCAGAAGGCGTCGTTCTCTACCGCGTGGGAGCGTTCATACCGTCGCTTGGCGGGTACCGGTCAGGTGGAGCGCGGTGATGTCGTCGTCTTCAACTTTCCCGAGGGCGATACCGTAGTCTTGGAGATGGCTGCTATGAGCTATTACGACCTATTGCGTAACCCCGATTACAGCCGTGAGTTGGGTGCTACCGAGGCGGAGCGCCGCAAGGCTTTGGCCGAGAGGTTTACGGTTGTGGTGCGCCCCATGGATAAGAAGGAAAACTACATCAAGCGCTGCGTGGGTCTGCCGGGCGACATACTCTCGGTGCGCGATGGTGTGGTATATCATGGCGAAGAGGCCGAGGCTTCGGTAAGCGAGAAGCAGTACTACTACAATGTAGTGAATAAGCGCACCGGAACGCGCGCGGAGCGTCTTTTGCGCGACTCGGAGTTGTCGCAGTATGCTGATACGGCAACCTACTCGTTGCGCAAGATTGATGGTGTAACGGGCACGCAGCTCATCCCGCACCTCCGAGAGGGCGATACGGCGTCGTGGACGCTAAACAACTTCGGCCCCGTGTGGATACCCAAGGCGGGTGAGAGCATAGCTCTTACGGAGGAGAATATGGCTCTGTATGGTCGTTGCATAGCGGTCTATGAGCAGCGTCTGGTGGAGCGCAAGGATGGCAAGATATATATCGATGGCAAGGAGACTACTGAGTACACTTTCCTCATGGATTACTACTTCATGATGGGTGATAACCGCCACGAGTCGCTCGACTCGCGCTTCTGGGGCTTTGTGCCCGAGAATCATATCGTCGGCAAGGCGTCGTACATATGGTTCTCGCGCGACATCGATACGGGCGAGATACGTTGGGAGCGTATGTTTAAGTCAATAGAGTAGCATCGTGGCAGAGGATAGTTATAAGACCATAGCGTGCGCCGCCGAGACCACCTACCGTCAGCTGAGCAGTAAGTTCTTGGTGTATGCCTACCCCGTGGAGACCGAGGAGCAGATAAAAGAGCACCTCGACGCTCTGCGTAAGAGGTGGTTCGATGCTACGCACCACTGCTATGCGTGGCGTCTCGGCCCTCATGGTGAGCGCTTTCGTGCCAATGACGACGGCGAGCCCTCCTCGACGGCGGGCAAGCCCATCTTGGGACAGCTGCTATCGCAGGATGTTACCAACTGTCTGGTCGTTGTTGTGCGCTACTTTGGCGGCACAAAGCTTGGAGTGCCGGGGCTTATCGCCGCCTACAAGGAGTCCACGGCGTTGGTCTTGGCCGAGTGCGAGATTGTGGAGCGTACGGTGGATGCTGTCATCGAGTTGGAGTATTCGTATATCGCCATGAACGATGTGATGCGCATAGTGAAGGATATGCAGCCGCGCATCCTCAATCAACAGTTCGACAACCTATGCACCATGACCCTCTCTATTCGCGAGAGCGAGGCCGACCAACTTATAGGCCGCTTGGAGAAGGTCGAGGATGTCATGGTCGAGCGTAAATAGTTAATTGTTAATAAGATGTCCGATAGCAAGATTACAATACGGGGTGCGCGCGTGCATAACCTCAAAAATATCGACCTCTCAATCCCGCATAACAACCTTGTTGTGGTTACGGGACTCTCGGGCTCGGGAAAATCGACGTTAGCCTTCGATACTATCTTTGCTGAGGGCCAGCGTCGCTATGTCGAGAGCCTCTCGGCCTATGCGCGTCAGTTCTTGGGTCGTGTGTCAAAGCCGGATGTTGACCTTATCGAGGGCATCGCTCCGGCTATCGCCATTGAGCAGAAGGTTACCTCTCGTAACCCACGCTCGACGGTGGGCACAACAACCGAGATATACGACTACCTAAAACTCCTCTTTGCACGTATAGGTCGCACCTATTCGCCCACAACGGGCCGCGAGGTGAAGTGCTACGATGTCGATGATGTTGTGGATATTGTCCTTAATATGGATGAGGAAAGCCGTGTCATCATCGCTGCACCGCTGCTGCTGAAACAGTCCGAGGGTATCGTCGAGCGTATGCTTACACTTATGGAGGAGGGTGTCAACCGAGTGCGTTACCGTGGTGATGTTATGCTCGTCGAGCAGTTTATGCCCTGTGTGTCGGACGATATGGTGTTGGAGGATGTAATGGTCGTTGTTGACCGTTTGAAGGTCAGCCACGAGCAGGATACCGTCTCGCGCCTTGCGGACTCTGTGGCACGCGCCATGGGCTATGGTGCCGGCACCATGCACCTTATCACCGATAGGGTAGATACCTTCTCGTCGCGCTACGACGAGGCGGGCATGACCTTCGAGCGCCCTACGGAGCATCTCTTTTCGTTTAACAACCCTATTGGAGCATGCCCCGAGTGTGAGGGCTATGGTAGGGTTGTGGGCATCGATGAGGCGTTGGTCATCCCCGATAAGTCGAAGAGCGTCTATGATGGCGCCGTGGCGTGTTGGAATGGCGCTACGATGGGTCGTTGGCGCAATGAACTTATCCTCGCATCGTCGCAGTGCAACTTTCCGATACACACCCCATACTACGCCCTGAGCGACGCTGAGCGCTCCATGTTGTGGCATGGTAACGAATATTTTCACGGCATCGACGACTTCTTTGCCTATGTCGATACGCAGCGCCATAAGGTGCAGTACAGGGTACTGAAATCACGATATATGGGCAAGACGCTGTGTCCCGTGTGCCATGGCTCACGCCTACGCCCCGAGGCTCTATATGTGAGGGTCGGAGGTCGCAACATCGCCGAATTGGTGCAGATGACCGTGGGTGAGCTCTCGCGCTTCTTCGACTCTCTCACACTCGATGAGCACGATACAAAGACTGCTGAGCGCATACTTACGGAGATACGCAATCGCCTCTCTTATCTTATGGATGTGGGGTTGCACTACCTCACCTTGGACCGTCTCTCAGCCACGCTGTCGGGTGGCGAGTCGCAGCGCATAAACCTCTCGACATCGCTGGGTAGCAACCTCGTAGGCTCGATGTATATCCTTGATGAGCCGAGCATAGGTCTGCATCCGCGTGATACAAATCGTCTTATCGGCGTGTTGAAGCAGTTGCGCGACCTCGATAATACGGTTATCGTCGTGGAGCATGAGGAGGAGGTTATGCGTGCTGCCGACTGGATAGTGGATATGGGCCCTGAGGCGGGCATCGGAGGGGGAGAGGTGGTCTATAATGGTCCCGCAGCCGATATAGATGGTGCCTCGCGCTCGCTCACTGCCGACTACCTCACAGGGCGCCGCAGTATAGCTATGCCGTCGCGCCGACGTGCTGCCGCAGGACATATAACGATACACGGCGCGCGCCATAACAATCTCAAAAACATAGATGTCAGCATACCTCTTGGCGTGATGACCTGCATAACGGGTGTCTCGGGCTCGGGAAAGTCCTCGTTGGCTGATGATATTCTCTATCCCGCTCTGCGCCGCCGTCTTTCGGAGACTACGCTCACGCCCGGCGACCACGACTCGCTGTCGGGCGATATTGCGCTGTTGCAGGGTGTCGAGATGGTGTCGCAGTCGCCCATAGGCAAATCTACACGCTCCAACCCCGTAACCTACATCAAGGCCTACGACGAGATACGTCGTCTCTACGCCGAGCAGCCCTACTCGGTACATACGGGAATACCGGCTACGGCCTTCTCGTTCAATATGCCGGGTGGCCGTTGCGAGGAGTGCGAGGGCGAGGGTATTATCAAGGTGAGCATGCAGTTTATGGCCGACGTCGAGCTTACGTGCGAGTCGTGTGGAGGTATGCGCTTTAAGCCCGAAATCTTGGAGGTCAAGTATCGCGGCAAGAGCATTTACGATGTCTTGGAGATGTCGGTGGATGAGGCAATCGGTTTCTTTGCTGAGGATAAGGATAATATCACCTGCCGTCGTATTGTCGAACGCATACGCACTTTGCAGCAGGTGGGCTTGGGCTATGTTAAGCTTGGCCAGTCATCCTCTACGCTCTCGGGAGGCGAGTCGCAGCGAGTGAAGCTCGCCTCGTACCTCATGAAGGAGCGCTCGACAGATAAGCTTCTCTTTATCTTCGATGAGCCTACTACGGGCCTTCATTTCCACGATATAGGTCGTCTGCTCGGAGCCTTCGATGCACTTATTGAGCGAGGCCATACGGTTGTTGTTGTGGAGCATAACATGGAGGTCATCAAGTGTTCGGACCATGTCATCGACTTAGGCCCCGAGGCGGGTTCGGAGGGTGGCGAGGTTGTCGTTGCCGGCACCCCTGAGGAGGTCATGGCGTGTGAGCGCAGCTATACGGGACAATTCTTAAAACTACATAACGCCTCTAAGTGATGAAGGAGTTTGAAACATACCTCTTGCCTAACGGCATACGAGGCATACACCGTCAGGTGCGTAGTGGCGTTACCCACTGCGCCCTTGTTGTCAATGCCGGTAGTCGCGACGAGCTGCCCACGGAGCATGGCATCGCTCATTTTACGGAGCATGCGCTCTTCAAGGGTACGGCACGTCGTCGCGCCTATCAGGTAAACTGTCGCCTCGAAAACCTTGGTGGAGAGCTCAATGCCTACACCACGAAGGAGGATACGACGCTCCATGCTACTGTTCTGCGCCACGACTTCTCGCGTGCCGTGGAGCTTATCGCCGATGTCATATTCCGCTCGACATATCCCGAGAGGGAGTTAAAGAAGGAGCGCGAGGTTATCGCCGACGAGATAAATACATATAAGGATTCGCCAGCGGAGATTATTTACGACTCGTTCGAGGATATGTTGTTTCGAGGCTCGGAGCTGGGACATAACATCCTCGGCACGAAGGCCTCTATTGCCCGTTTCTCGACACCCGAGATACGAGCATTCGTTGACCGTACCTACACCACCGACCAGATGGTCTTCTCGTCTATCGGTAACTTCTCTACGGCCACGGCGCGCAGTGTGGCTGAGCGTTACCTTGCGGAGTTTAAGCCTACGGAGCGCACGTTTAGGCGTGTGCAGCCCCCGAAGTCGGCGTATTTCGATGTGCGCCAGTCGAAGCATACACACCAGACGCACGGCATCCTCGGCACACGTGGCTACGGCATTGCCGATGATAGACGCCTGCCGTTGGCGCTTCTTGTCAACATCCTCGGTGGCCCCTCGGCAAACTCTACGCTCAACCTTATGCTCCGAGAGCGTTACGGACTGTCGTATAATGTTGAGGCGAGCTATACTCCCTACTCCGATAGTGGCATCGTGAGCATCTATTTCTCGTCGGACCATTGTAATTCAGAGCAGTGTATCGAGCTTATCGAGCAGGAGAGTGCGCGTCTTGCTCGCGAGGCCGTAACGCCACGTCGCCTGGCTGTTGCAAAGCGTCAGTTTGTTGCGCAGATGGCTATATCTATGGAGTCGAACGAGGGCTATATGCTCGGCGCGGGTAAGAGTTATCTTGTATATAAGGATATTGACACGTTGGAGGAGGCTTATAAGAAGGTCATGGCCATTACGTCGGAGCAGATTATGGAGGTGGCGGCGGATAGCCTCGGCAACCTGTCGAAGTTGATATATAAGTAAATAGCGGACTATGGATAATTTAGAACAATACATTCTCAACAATACCAAGCCCGAGGAGGAGCTGATGCATTGCCTCGAACGGGAGACATATCTGCGCGTTATTAACCCGCGCATGATATCGGGACACTTGCAGGGTAAGTTGTTAGAGATGCTTGTGCGCATGATGCGCCCCAGGCGCGTCTTGGAGATAGGTACATTCACGGGCTACTCGGCGTTAAGTATAGCGCGTGGCTTGGACGAAGATGCAATACTCGACACCATCGAGGTTGATGACGAGTTGGAGGATATCGCCGCCTCATATTTCGAGAGGTCGGCATACGGTGGTCGCATACGCCAGCATATCGGCTCGGCATTAGATGTGGTACCCACCCTCTGCGAGTGCTACGATATGGTATTTATGGATGGAGATAAACGTGAGTATCCCGCCTACTACGATATGCTTATGGATGGCGGATATGTACGCAGTGGTTCATTTATATTGGCCGATAATATCTTGTGGTATGGCAAGGTGGCAGAGCCTGTTGCACATGGCGACAAGCACACCGAGGCTATCATTGAGTTCAACCGCAAAGTTGTTGAGGATGATAGGGTAGATAACGTAATAATACCTATCCGCGACGGAATAAATATGATATATGTAAAATAATAATTGGTACTTCTAGGAGGCTTTGTTTGGTACTTAACCAAGCGCTACGTCGAGTATCATCATAAGTATAAATCCCACAGCGAAGGCTATCGTTCCCGTGTCGGAGTGTCTGCCTTGTTGTGTTTCGGGGATAAGCTCCTCGACAACGACATATAGCATAGCGCCCGCCGAGAATGCCAAGAGGTAGGGTAGCGAGGGCGAGATATACTCGTAGAGTAGTATCATTAGCAGTGCCGCCACAGGCTCTACCACACCCGAAAGCGTGCCATAGGCGAAGGCGCGACGCCGCGTGGCGCCATCGGCGCGTAGCGGTAACGCGATAATGGCACCTTCGGGGATATTCTGTATCGCCATACCCACTGCCAATGCCGTGGCCGCAGCCATGGCTATACCTGCATCGCCACTCATCGCTCCCGCAACAACAGCACCCACGGCCATACCCTCGGGGATGTTGTGTAGCGTTACGGCTAGCATGAGCATCTGACGTCGTCCCAGCGCCGACTTCATGCCCTCGGGAGCTTCGGAAGTGAGGTGCTGGTGTGGTACGAGGCTGTCCAGTGCCAGAAGGAAGAGCATGCCGAGCATGATGCCCACAGCCGCAGGTAGCCAGCTCATACGCCCCATGTCCGCCGATAGGTTCATTGCCGGTATTATGAGCGACCATATCGAGGCGGCAACCATGACGCCCGCGGCGAAGCCTAAAAGTGCTTTATGTAGGCGTGCCGAGACCTCGCGACGTGCAAAGAGCACCGTTGAGGCTCCAAGCAGAGTGCCGGTAAAGGGTATGAGTAGAATAGCCCAGATGTCCATATCTCAGTTTTTAGAAGTTTTATACAAAAACAGGCCCAATTACCATTGAGCCTGTTCTATTTATCGATTGCCGATTAGTAGTTCTCGCATTTAAGCTCGAAGTAGGCCTGAGGATGCGCGCATACGGGACACATCTCGGGTGCCTTGCGACCTACGTGGATATGGCCACAGTTTGAGCACTTCCAAATCATGTCGCCGTCGCGTGAGAATACAAGGCCGCCCTCTACATTTGCCAAGAGTTTGAGGTAGCGCTCCTCGTGCTCCTTCTCAATCTTTGCCACCTGCTCGAAGAGGAATGCGATGTGGTCGAAGCCCTCCTCGCGGGCATCCTTCGCCATCGACGAATACATGTCTGTCCACTCGTAGTTCTCACCTTCGGCAGCATGTTTGAGGTTCTCGGCAGTTGAGCCGATGCCGTTGAGAAGCTTAAACCAAATCTCGGCGTGCTCCTTCTCGTTAGCTGCTGTCTCCTCGAAAATCTTTGCTATCTGAACATATCCGTCCTTCTTTGCCTTTGATGCAAAGTATGTGTACTTGTTGCGTGCCTGCGACTCACCGGCAAATGCCTCCCATAGGTTCTTCTCGGTCTTTGTGCCTTTCAAATCTTTCATAATCTTTTAAGTTTTATTAGGTTGTTAATGTCTTATTAATTATTCCCTTTCTTTATTGCAAAGATAGTAGTCTTTTTGCTATTTACAATGGTTTTTCAATTATTTATTTTTATCTGTAAATAGGTTTCACTTATATTCATCGTCTTTGTTCTGTTTGATGGTTGATAGCAGCTTGGTCGTACGCGGCATTAAAATTGAAGTGATTGGCTGAAATCAAAATGAGATAAGTTATGCAAACATCAACAAAAAACACATTTCGACTCAGCGTCATGACGCTTGCCATCATGAACGTTACTGCCGTAGTCAGTCTTCGCGGCTTGGCAACTGAGGCTATCTATGGCCCTACGTCGGCCTTCTATTACCTATTTGCGGCACTCGTATTCCTTATTCCTACCTCTATGGTTGCTGCCGAGCTTGCCGCTATGTTCTCCGCGAAGCAGGGCGGTGTCTTCCGTTGGGTAGGTGAAGCCTTTGGCGCACGCTTCGGCTTCCTGGCTATATGGTTGCAGTGGATACAATCGACCATCTGGTACCCCACGGTGCTTACGTTCGGTGCCGTGAGTATCGCCTTCATAGGCTTCAATCCCGCCGAGGATGCTGCGCTTGCCTCCAATCGTCTATTCACGCTTGTTGTCGTGCTGGCGATATATTGGGGTGCTACGTTCATCTCGCTGCGTGGTCTCGGCTGGGTTGGCAAGGTGAGTAAGTGGGGTGGTGTCATAGGCACTATTGTCCCTGCGGCTCTGCTTATTATTCTTGGCATAGCCTATCTTGCCACGGGCGGCCACAATAATATGAATATGCACCAGAGCTTCTTTCCCGACCTCTCCAACTTCGATAATCTGGTCTTGGCAAGCTCCATATTCCTCTTCTATGCAGGTATGGAGATGATGGGTATTCATGTTATGGAGGTAGATAACCCCAAGCGTAACTACCCGCGTGCCATTATCATAGGCTCGCTCGTTACGGTGCTTATCTTTGTGCTCGGTACATTCTCGCTCGGCTTCATCGTGCCCACAAAGGATATATCGCTCACACAAACGCTACTTATCGGCTTCGATGACTACTTCGCCTACTTTCATATGCGCTGGGCGAGCCCCATTATCGCTGTGGCACTTGTCTTTGGCGTGTTGGCCGGTGTGTTGACGTGGGTTGCGGGTCCCTCGAAGGGTATCTTCACAGTGGGTCGTGCCGGCTATCTGCCACCATTCTTCCAGCGTACCAATAGCCGCGGTGTGCAGCGTAACATTCTGCTTGTTCAGGGTGTCATCGTTACGCTACTCAGCCTACTCTTTGTTGTCATGCCCTCTGTGCAGTCGTTCTATCAGATATTGTCGCAGCTTACGGTGCTCTTGTATCTCATTATGTATATGATGATGTTCGCATCGGCTATCACGTTGCGCTATAAGTATCCCAAGATGGAGCGACCCTTCCGCCTTGGTAAGGGTAATGGCCTTATGTGGTTGCTTGGCGGCATGGGCTTCTGCGGCTCACTATTAGCCTTCGTGCTAAGTTTTATACCTCCCGGGCAGATTGCCGTGGGTAGCACTACGGTATGGTTCGCGGTTCTGGTCGTAGGTGCGTTGGTAGTTGTGGTCATACCTTTTATAATATATAGCATGCGTAAGCCCTCGTGGAAGATGCCCGAAGCGGATATCGAGCCCTTCGAGAGTGAAAGAAGATAGCGAAAATGGGGATGGCTAATTTACCTTTTAGCCATCCCCATTCCATATAATACGCGTAACACGCGCGCGAATAGTTAGATTGTATCGTCGTAGAGCTCGTAGTCGCCCTCGAATGTTACGTGGTGGCGACCGATACGCACGCCATTTTCGTAGTCATAGAGGGTTACGAGAAGCTCAAACTTGTTGCCCTCAACGGTGAGCGTACCCTCAGAGTAGTTCCAGCTCTCTGTCTCGTTGCCAATGCCGTCGTTGAGTGCGTAGATGCTGAATCCCTGCATGAACGAATTGCCCTTGCCGTTATTTTTCAAATTGAGTGTATAGGTGCCGTCGGGAACACGAAGGTCGCCATTATCGGGCGTGATGCTGAACACATCGACTATGTAGTAGTAGGCATTGGGTGTCTGGCGTGTGAAGCTACGGTAGGTGTTTCCATTGCCGTCATCCATAATACCATTGTCGGTAAGCTCGCCATTGGTGAGCATGATATAGTAGTTGTAGTCGCCTCCATCGCGGTCGCCATAGTAGATACCAACAAGGTTGGGAGCCTCAATGCTCTCGTCAATCTCGGTATTCGACTTCTGGTTTACCATTACGTCGAACGACTCCTCGCCATAGCTTACTGTAACATTACCCGAGCGAGAGTAGTTGGTGTTGTTGCGCTTCACGGTGAAGGTTACTGCGCCCTCCTTGTAGTTGAAGTTGATTATCCAATCCACGTCGGTCACGGCCTTAATCTGGTTGTCATCAGTGGCATTTTCGAGCGTGTACTCGATAGTGCCGATACCACCATTAGCACCAAAAATAATGGCTCCATCAGAGGTGAGTGTGAGAATGGCATTGCCATTGCCATCATTAGGTCTGGGGCTTTCGGTCGATTGCTCACATGCTGCAAAGCTAAGCGCGGTAGCAACCATTAATACGAAAAGTTTTCTCATGTTACTTAAATTTTTTTATTGTTAATACTATCTCTATTTGTTATATTTTGCCAAGAATGACTTGTTGACAACGACTCTTACCTCGCGGTGTTGTACGCGGAACTCCACGGGTGTTACGCCCAAGCACTCGCCATCAACCTCCAATGGCATCTCGGGCGACGACTCAATGCGTATCTTTTTGCCCTGCTCGTGTAGCACATGTCCTATCGAGTAGATGTCGCCATTGAATAGACGGCGTATGCGGAATATTACATGCCACCAGTGCAGCGGCTTAATCATCGTGATATCGAGCAATCCGTCGTCGGCAATGGCCTCGGGGAGCTGCTGAATACCTCCGCCGTTATACTTACCGATACCGATGGCAATGCTGAATAGCAGGTTGTTATATATAAGTCGGTCATCAATCCATATCTTAACACCTGTTGACTTATGTTTGAAGAACGAGCGCACCATACACCACAAATAGACACTTGCCGAGGTGTGTCCCTTGGTTTTGAGGTGCTGACGGCTACGGTTTACCACAGCATCGAAGCCCAAGCCCGCGACGTTGGCTACGTAGCGTGTTTGGCGGTAGTGCGACTCCTCGTAGTCCACCTCGGCGACATCCTGCAAGAAGGTGTAACCCTCCTTGATGGTGCGTATGGCCTCCGAGTAGTGGGTGGGTATGCCGTGCATACGTATCCAGTCGTTACCCGAGCCTACGGCGATAACGGCGATGGTAACATCCGAGGGTGCAACCATCTTCTGTATGAACAGACCATTTACCACCTCGTGCAGTGTGCCGTCGCCGCCTACGACGATGATATGGCGGTAGCCCGACTCAACGGCAGACACCGTGAGCTCCGTGGCGTGCCACTTATGCTCCGTGAAGACCGCCTCGCAGGGGATGCCATTGTCGCGCAGTAGCTTCGATATCTGTGGGTAATCGTCCAATCCCTTTCCCGAGCCGGAAATGGGATTGACGATTACAAACCACCTTACGCCCGCCTCAATGGTGGGCCTATCGAGAGTCTGAGGTCTCATTCTCAAACGTTTAGGTCATGTTTGTTAAACTACTTCTTGGGAGCATTGCGCACGGTGTTGAGCAGGAAGTCGTAGAACTTCTCAACAGAGGCAATCTCCACCTTCTCGTCGGGTGAGTGAGGGTAGCAGATGGTCGGGCCAAACGAAATCATATCCATACCGGGATACTTAGCACCGATGATACCACACTCCAAGCCTGCGTGGATAGCCGTAACCGAGGGCTTCACGCCGTAGAGCTTCTCGTATGAGTCGAGCATGGTGTGCAGGATAGGCGACTTCATGTTGGGGTTCCAGCCGCTGTAAGAGCCTGTAAGCTCAACATCGGCGCCGGCCAACTCGAATACCGAGGCGATAGCACCTGCCAACTCGCCCTTCTCGGTATCTACCGATGAGCGAAGCAAGCACTGAACCTTGATTGTTGAGCCGTCCGACACTACGATAGCCAAGTTCGATGATGTCTGCACAAGGCCCTCCATGGCGATAGACATGCGCTGCACGCCGTTGGGACAGCCACATACGGCACGAATGAGTGAGTGTGATTCGAGGTGAGGAATGATGGCCGTGGGACACTCCACCTTCTCGGCGAAAATCTCGATAGAGTCTTCGATGCCCTCGAACTCCTTGATGATAACCTGCTCGAAAGACTTAACATTAGCCTCGAAGATGGCTGCTTCGGCCTCGCGAACAACGACTACTGCCCATGCCTCACGGGGAATAGCATTGCGCATGTTGCCACCCTCTACTGCCGCGAGCTCCAAACCGTAAGACTCGGTCTCCTGGCGCAACAGACGGAACAGCACCTTGTTGGCATTTGCACGCTGTGTGCCAATCTGGATGCCCGAGTGTCCACCCTTCAAGCCCTTAACGGTAACTTTGTATGCTGCGAACTTACCCTCCAGGGGCTGCTCACGATATTTGAATGTTACGTTTACGTCCATGCCGCCGGCACAGCCTACATACAACTCACCCTCGGTCTCCGAGTCGAGGTTGAGCAGTATCTCGCCTTTGAGCAAGCCGCTCTTTAGGCCAAAGGCACCGTCCATGCCTGTCTCCTCGGTTGCGGTGAAGAGAGCCTCCAACGGACCGTGTACCAACTCGTCATCCTCCAATGCAGCCATGGCTGCCGCCAGGCCGATGCCGTTGTCAGCACCGAGTGTAGTGCCATTAGCCGTTACCCATTCGCCGTCAATATATGCTTCGATGGAATCCTTCTCGAAGTCGAACTCCTTGTCGTGGTTCTTCTGGGGCACCATGTCGGTATGTGCCTGCAAGATGATACCCTTACGATTCTCCATGCCGGGAGTTGCGGGCTTATAAACATATACGTTCTGCGCCTCGTCCACCTTGTGCTCCAAACCGAGCTCCTCGGCCCACTTTACGATGTATGCGCGAATAGCGTCCTCGTGGTGTGAGGGGTGGGGAATGTTGCAAATTTCAGCAAAGTGCTTCCAAACAAGCGCCGGCTTCAATGCCTTCAAATTCTTATCCATAGTCTTTTAAGGTATTTGGTTATTAATAAATTTATTTCGATTCGTTGTCTTATCTCTTGTTCTCGTTTTTCATTTACTCCTTAACGTCGCCAAGCTTCTCTTTGTTGCGTAGGCCGTTCTCCAATTCGGCGCGCTTCTCAAACGCATCGACGATATATTTTACCAATCTGTGGCGCACGATATCTCTCTTGTCGAACTCCACGACGCCTATACCCTCGATGTTGCGCAGTGTATCCATAGCCTTCGTCAGTCCGCTGTCCGAGCGTCGCGGGAGGTCAATCTGTGTTACGTCGCCCGTGACGATAAACTTGGCGTTGCGTCCCATGCGCGTCAGGAACATCTTAATCTGTGATAGGGTGGTGTTCTGTGCCTCGTCGAGAATGACAAAGGCGTTGTCCAATGTGCGACCACGCATATACGCGAGAGGTGCTATCTGCACCGTGCCCTCCTCGATATACTTCTGTAACTTTGCTGCCGGTATCATGTCGTTCAGCGCGTCGTACAGGGGTTGCAAGTAGGGGTCGAGTTTCTCCTTCATGTCGCCGGGCAGGAAGCCAAGCTTCTCGCCCGCCTCGACAGCCGGGCGCGTGAGAATTATGCGGCGCACCTCGCGCTCCTTCAATGCACGTACCGCCAGGGCTATGGCCGTGTAGGTCTTACCCGAGCCTGCGGGACCTATGGCAAAGAGCAGGTCGCTCTTGTCGGCGAGCTTCACCAGACGCTGCTGATTTACGGTGCGGGCACGAATGATAGCTCCGTTGTTGCCATAGACGATGACATCCTTATCCACGGCGGGGGGCTCGGCGCTCAACTCTTCGAGGCTTGATGAGAAGGCTTGCGATACCACCTCCGAAGATATGTGTCCATACTTCACATAGTACTCCACAAGGGCATTCATCCTACGCTCGAATGCTGCCACATCGCTACGCGCACCGAGAGCCTTAATCTTGTCGCCACGCGCCACAATCTTAACCTTAGGACATAGTTCGCGCATCTGCTCCAAGTAGGCATTCTGCGCACCATACAGTTCGCGGGCATCGATGCCCTCAACAAGTATCTCCTTTACAATCTCTTCGCTCATACGTTCTGTTTACCAAATTAAAAGAGTACCGAGAAGCCTCCCGTGATTCGGGCTGCCTTCGTGTTGAACTCTATGCCGTCCAACTGGTTGAGTGTCGTTTTAAGCGGATATATATATCGCGCTTCGAGCTGGAAGTGGCCGCCAAAACATACAGCTACGCCGGCAGCTACATTCCACGTAGGGCACATGGGGCCAAACTCATACGTCGTATCGTCCGAGGCGTACTGCGCCTTGTTCATAACCGAGAATACGGGGCCGGCAACGAAGCGCAGATGTTGGTTTGCCACGCGCAACGACAGTAGTACGGGGATATCTATGGTCGTGGTCTTGACCTTGTGGTCGTGGTCGCCGCTATTGACCTTGGCTATGAGCGAGCCACGCTGATATGCCACCTCTGTTTCGATGGCAAAGTTGCGACCTATACATACACCCATATCGAAGTGGCCGCCAAAGCCTATGCGTGGCGTGAGGGCGATGTTGTCGTTGCTTATGCTCTCAATGTTCGTATATACAGCATCAAGGCCGATGCCAAACTCCATGCGCACCTTCTTCTGTTTGGTCGGTGTGAAGTTGTATTCCTGTGCGTGCAGCGACGTGCATATGAGCAGCGCCACGCATGCCATTATATATCTCGTTATCTGCATCTTCTTCAATGCTCGTTTTTGTGGCTTCGGGACAACACTCCCCGAATATCTTTCAAAGGTACGGTTTTTTGTAAAAAAACCAAAATTATCGAGCAATTATTTTATAATGTTTCATAATTTAAGCAAATTGACTTATCTTTGTGGCGCATATATTGTGCAAATGATACCGATGTGAATCGGCGCCGCAATGTTTAACGCAAAAAATAAACAAATATAAACTATGAGCTTAGTAGCTATTGTAGGTCGCCCCAACGTGGGTAAGTCAACCCTCTTCAATCGCCTTGTAGGTCAGCGTCAAGCTATCGTCGATGAGACTGCCGGCACTACACGTGATCGTCATTATGGCAAGACCGATTGGAACGGAAAGGAGTTTTCGGTAATCGACACAGGCGGTTACACCGTCAACTCGGAGGATATCTTTGAGGATGAGATTCGTCGCCAGGTGATGCTCGCCATAGACGAGGCAGACCTCATTCTCTTCCTCGTTGAGGTGCGCACAGGTATTACCGACCTCGATATGATGATGGCCGACATCCTGCGTCGCTCGGGTAAGAGGGTGATGCTCGTATGCAATAAGGTCGATACCTATGACCTCATCTACTACTCGCACGAGTTCCATGCACTGGGTCTCGGTGAGCCCTTCTGCATCAGCTCAATGTCGGGTAGTGGCACCGGCGATATGATGGATGCCATCCTTGCCAACCTCCCAGAGGATACCTCGGCAGAGTATGATGCCTCGCTACCACGTATCGCCATCGTAGGTCGCCCCAACGTGGGTAAGTCGTCCATGACCAATGCATTGCTCGGACAGGAGCGTAACATTGTAACCAACGTGGCGGGTACCACTCGCGACTCCATACACACGCGCTACAACATGTATGGCATGGACTTTTACCTCATCGATACCGCGGGTATGCGTAAGAAAGGTAAGGTTACCGAGGACCTCGAATTTTACTCTGTGATGCGCTCAATACGTGCTATCGAAAATTCGGATGTATGCGTGCTCATGCTCGATGCCGAGCAGGGTATCGAGTCGCAGGACCTCAATATCCACAACCTCATAGTTCGCAATCGTAAGGGCTGTGTAATTGTGGTTAATAAGTGGGACTTGGTCGAGAAGGATAGTAACACTATGAAGGTGTGGCGTGAGTTCTTGGAGAAGAAGCTCGCTCCGTTTAGCGATATTCCGATTATCTTTACCTCGGTAATTAACAAGCAGCGCATCCTCGATGTATTGCAGAACGCCATCCGCGTATATCAGTCGCGCAAGCGTCGTATCTCAACATCGGAGCTCAACGACTTCTTCCTCCCACTCATCGAGAACTATCCTCCTGCGGCGACTAAGGGTAAGTATATTAAAATCAAGTATGTAACGCAGCTACCTACACCTACGCCTCAGTTTGCGTTCTTCGTGAATTTGCCGCAGTATATCAAGGAGTCGTATCGCCGCTTCTTGGAAAATAAACTCCGTGAGCAGTGGGATTTCTCGGGAGTACCTATTCAGATATACTTCCGCCAGAAGTAATTTTGTTACGTGGGAGGCTGCTCCCATAAGTAGAAATACCGTCAATGGGGCGTTTGTCAAAGTGCTACCCATTGACGGTCTTTTTTTGGCTGGTCGGAGGAGATAGGTTCGAAGATTGGAGAGATTGGGAGCTATTTCGAGATTCTCGAAATTTCAAAATTACTTAATCCTCTTATTATCAAAGTAGTCCTGCCTTGTAGTATAGTACAATCTGTTCGAGCATTTCGTCTTCACCGTCGGGGTCGTACTGCAATTTGAGATTGTTGCCAAAAAGACGTGCTAAGGTCTGGTAAAAGCCTGCGGTGAAGCCGCTACGATATAGTTTGAGAATCGAGTAAACCGTGTGGTCGGTCTCGCGGTCTATGAGTTTAAGGAGTATCTTACCCTCGTAGCGTGTCATCTTCCAGAGCATGGGTGTAATCTCCTTCTTGATAGCCTCCTCCATCTCTTCGGTGTACTTCTTGCGGTCGCGATAGCGCATCTCTGCAAGGTCGGCATCCGTGTTCTTCATGCGACGTGCCGCATCCAAAGCTAAGGGATATACCTTCTTCACGGCCTTGACCATCTTCTGGTGCTTGCGTATATCGCGCATGCGGTGGTAGATGTTTACCTGCAAGATGCGAATGTGTAACGTCGAGTCTCCCTTGCTGTCCACCTCCCAATGTGCGGCCGTGGCTTGGCGTACGCGTGTGAGACGCTTCTGCGACGAGGCGTGGGGTAGCGTGCCGAGGGCAAAGAGTGCTACGAGGAGTATGGCGGCAAAGTTTTTCATGGTTGCTACTACAAAGATAACGAATAAATAGTCGAGTAGGTTGTGTTATACGAAGAATTTTTTTTATCTTTGTTCTATGAATTAACCAAAATAGAGAATATATGTTGGAAGCAGGATTACAGCACAGTACGATAATGCAGGTTGCCGAGGGCAATACTGCTGAGTATATAGGCTCGGGCGATATGGCGGTATTGGCGACACCCGCGATGGTGGCGCTCATGGAGAATGCGGCGATGTTGGCCGTGGTCAATCATCTTGCAGAGGGTGAGACAACCGTAGGTGCGCATATTGCGACATCGCATATCAAGCCGTCGAAGATTGGCGCGCATATCCTTGCTGTTGCGGAGCTTACGGCTGTTGAGGGTCGTAAACTGAGCTTTACGGTCAAGGCCTACGACGGCGAGACGCTCATCGGCGAGGGTGAGCATGTACGTTATGTTGTAAACCGTGAGAAGTTCTTGGCTAAGTTGTAGCTGTTTAGTGCGTTTGGTCGCAGACGTATAGATATGGAAAGGGCTGGCGACATTCCCCCAATCAAGTTGTCAATCAATATACCCAAATGAAAGTCTCATTAACCCCAAAATAGACAACTGATAATGTGCACCAGCCCTATGAATACTTGTTATTAAGCGTGTTAACACGGCACAAAAGTAGTGCGCATTGTCTAATGATGAAATAGATGCGTAACGGAATAAATAACCAAAATTACTTATAATGATTGTGGTTGTCTATTTTTGTGTCTTGTAGCACTGTTATAATGGTTGTGTGGCCTTCATTGGAGCATGGCTGCGCGAAATCTTAATGTGGGGAAGTTATGGACGAAGGGTTTGTTAAGTTGGATACTGTTCGCGATGTCAACGAGTATCTGGGGCTCAAAGAGAACCATCCGCTGTTGGATGTGATAAATTTATCGGAAATATCTGTAATTAAGCATATTCCTAAGTGTTTTGGGCTCTATGGTATGGTGTGCAATATGAGTGTTACGGACGTGGATTTGGACTCGTCGGATAATGCCGGTAGTGTTGAGGCTTCGTTATCGTTTTTTGCGCCTGGTCAGATAGGCAGGTACCGCTCGGGGCTTGTTATAAGCCCGAAGGGGTGGATGCTGCTCTTTCATAAGGATATAATTCAAGACACGGTGCTTGAACACTATCTCTCGTTGTGCCATTTCTTCGAGTCGTGCAATACGCTGCGTCTTAATGGTGTAGAGCGCGATGTGATAGTTAGTTGCATGCTCAGTATGCGTCATGAATTGTTGGGGCAGCAGGATGCCCACACGCGTAATATCCTGGTGTCGGGTTTGAGCGTTATCCTGTGTCAGTGTATGCGTCTATATGATAAGCAGTTTGGGTGCAATGATAGCGGTCGTCATACTATTATGTCGCGCCTGGATGTGTTGTTAAATGATTATATCACGGTCGGTAATATCGGTAATAAGACGATACCTACCGTGGCGTGGTGTGCCAAGCAGTTGCATCTCTCGGCAAACTATTTTGGCGACCTGGTAAAGAGAAAGACGGGACGTTCGGCGCAAGAGTATATTCAGCGGCGTATTATCGATGAAGCTAAGATATTGTTAACCAGCGGTCGCTTTACAATCAGTGAGATAGCATATCGTCTCGGCTTTAAGTATCCTCACCACCTTACGCGCATGTTCCATCGTATCGAGGGCTGCACGCCCAATCAGTATCGCTTGAACGTAACGCGTACGATGTAGCTGTGGGTGTGGCTGTTTATGGCGATTTATAGATTTATAGGAGTCAAAATTTTGTAGATTGAAAACTTTACACTATCTTTGCGTCGCTTACGAGCAACGATTGAGCTATGGTGTAATGGTAACACAGCAGATTTTGGTTCTGTTATTCTGAGTTCGAATCTCGGTAGCTCAACCACTAATACTTATATGGCTTGTCCGTATAAGTATTTTTTTATACCTTTGTTGCAGTGTAATATTTGAAACTACGAATATATAGTTATGGCATTTCCTATCGAGAAGAAACTTGTTGTTGCCGTCTCCTCCTCGGCATTGTTTGACCTTTCGGAGTCCGATAAGGTGTATAACGAGTGTGGCTTGGCGGAGTATCGACGCTATCAAGAGGTAAACATCGATGTACCTCTGGCTAAGGGTGTTGCCTTTCCTTTTGTCAAGCGTCTATTGAGTTTTAACGAGATATTTGCCGATGAGCAACCTGTCGAGGTTGTGTTGCTCTCGCGCAACTCTCCGGAGACGGGTTTACGTGTCTTTCGCACCATTGCGCACTATGGCCTCGATATCTCGCGCGCCTCGTTCTTTTCGGGCGAGTCCCCCTATAAGTACCTTCCGGCGTTCAATGCTTCACTTTTTCTCTCAGCTTCGGAGCGCGATGTTAAGCGTGCCTGCGACGCGGGATATGCAGCTGGTAGAGTTCTCGAAAGTGAGGTTATGGACGATGTTGCCGATAAGGAGTTGCGTATAGCCTTCGACTTCGATGGTGTCATTGCCGATGATGAGAGTGAGAAGATATATAAGGAGCAGGGGCTCACAGCCTTTCACGAGCACGAGGCATCCACACGCCGACCTCTCGACCCGGGGCCTTTGGCCGACCTGCTGATGAAGATTTCGAACTTACAGAAACTCGAAACACAGCGTATATCGGCCGACCCGAACTACCATCGATGGCTCAAAATATCCATCGTTACGGCACGTAATGCACCTGCACATGAGCGCGTGGTCAATACGTTGAAGAGTTGGGGTGTTGAGGTTACCGAGGCCTTCTTTCTTGGCGGTATCTCGAAAGATAGAGTACTCGAAATTATGCGCCCGCACATTTTCTTCGATGATCAGATGTCGCATCTTGGTCATTTGCGTAACATCCCTGCGGTGCATATACCGATGGGTATAGCCAATGAGTAGCTGCTGATTATAAGGCGGATAATGACCTTCGCAGACAAATTACCGTCGATGGAGTGTGTGCTGTGCCACCCATCGACGGTATTTTTTTTGCCGAGTGCTGTATATACAACCCTTATAGCATCAAATTCGTTGCGACACTCATTGCCGCATCGACTCACTCTTTCCGCTCTTTTACTGCTCTTTTGCTCGGTTCGGTTTGCTACTTTCCATTTTTTTTCGTACCTTTACAGACTTATACATTAGTAACTATATGAAGACAGGAGAAATTCAGACGCTCACCGTAGCGCGCATTTCCGAGTTTGGACTCTATCTTACCGATGGCGAAGGTGCGGAGGTGTTGTTGCCCAACCGTTTCACGAAGCTCGACATGAAGGAGGGCGACGAGGTTGAGGTATTCGTCTATCACGATTCGGAGAATCGCTTGGTGGCATCTACCGAGAAACCATATATCGTGGCAGGCAAGGTAGCTGCATTGAAGGTCGTGGATAAGAGTATCCATGGTGCGTTCCTCGATTGGGGGCTCTCGGGCAAGCATCTCTTCTTGCCCAATCGTAACCAACAGGGTGCCGTCATTGCGGGACAGCCCACAATCGTCTATATGTATATTGACGACCGCACGGGACGTTGCGTTGCAACCAACAAAATAAAACCATTCATCTATAACGATGCTCCTCTTATTGTGAAGGTGGGCGATGAGGTCGAGGTGCTGGTGGCTTATGAGACCCCCATTGGCTACCGTGTGGTTATCAACAACCGCCATTGGGCAATGATTTACAAGAATCAGCTCTTCCGTCCTATACGCATTGGCGATGTGTGTCGTGGCTGGGTGCGTAAGATTACTGACGATATGCGTATCGATGTCAGCTTGCAGCAACAGGGCTTGGCAGAGGTAGAAACCTCGGTCGTTAGGCTCGAAGCGTTGCTCGCCGAGCATGGTGGCGTATTGCCGGTGAACGACCATAGCGACCCTCGGGATGTTGCACGTATTACGGGTATGAGCAAGAAGGTGTTTAAGCGCGCTTTGGGTATGTTGCTTCGCCGCGAGGTAGTGCGACAGACAGAACATGGTATAGAGCGTATTAAGAGATAGTGATATGGTGTTAAAGACGGCAGAGAGAGTGTCGCACGAGGTGAGCGATAACTTCGTGTTTCAGCGTTCGAAGCTGGCGTATGTCGCAGCCCGCGATATGTTGCGTGGCCGTGTCTTGGAGATAGGCACGGGCACGGGCTATGGCGTCGATATTTTAGCCCCTGCCGCCGATAGCTTTATAACCATCGATAAGCACCGCTCCGAGGAGTTGGGTACGTTGCCCGCAGGTGTCATATTTCGCGAGGCCACCGTGCCGCCACTGCCTTTCGACGATGAGTCGTTCGACTGTGTGGTGTCGTTCCAGGTTATCGAGCATATCAAGCGCGATGAGGCGTTTGTTGCGGAGGTACACCGTGTTTTGCGTAAGGGGGGGCTGTTTATTGTGAGTACCCCCAATCGCCCGATGTCGCTCACTCGTAACCCATGGCATGTCAGGGAGTACGACGCCCGCGAGTTCGAGGCGTTACTCTCGCCGTTCGAGAGTGTCGATTGTCGTGGCGTGGCTGGCAACGAGCGCGTGTGGGCATACTATGAGAAGAATCGTGAATCGGTGCGCCGCATCATGCGTTTCGATGTTTTGGACTTGCAGCACCGTCTGCCGAGGTGGTGTTTGCAGCTGCCATACGATATTATGAACCGTATAAATCGTCGCCGCCTGCATAGTGCCAATACCACGCTCACGGAGTCGATAGCGATGGATGATTACTATATTACGGAGGTCAACGACAACTGTTTCGACCTCTTTTACGTAGCAACAAAGTAGAGTTATGGGACACCGCGTAGCCGTCGTTCAGTACGATATAGCCTGGGAGAGTATCGCCGAGAACCTTGCGACCATCGAGCGTATGATTGAGGGCGTTGAGGCCGACACCATCGTCCTTATGGAGATGTTTCAGACGGGCTTTGCTACCGACCCGAGGCGTGTTGCCGAGGGTATGGATGGCCGTACCGTCGAGTGGATGCGTATGTTGGCGCGGAGCAAAGATGCGGCTGTTGTCGGCACGGTGGCTATACGTGAGGGCGACACCTTTCGCAACCGTATGCTCTTCGTTAAGCCCTCGGGTAGTGTCGAGTGGTACGACAAGCGCCACCTCTTCACCCCTGGTCGTGAGGCCGAGTTTTTCAGTGCGGGTGAGGAGCGTAGGGTGGTAGCGTGGCGTGGTGTGCGCTTCCTTATGCAGGTATGCTATGATTTGCGCTTTGCGGTGTGGAGCCGTCAGTGTGGCGACTACGACGCCATAATTTATTCGGCATTGTGGCCCTCGCCACGTCGCGATGTGTGGCAGCTGCTGTTGCGCGCACGTGCTGTTGAGAACCAATGCTACGTCATCGGTGTCAACCGTATAGGCCGAGAGCCTGAGTTACACTATGTGGGCGATACTACCGTCATCGACCCCTACGGCAATAGTGTCGCGGAGCTCGGCGACCGCCAGGGTGTTGCCGTCGCGGAGTTGGATATGGTGCGCTTGGAGGCTTTCCGCGAGAAATTTCCTGTATGGCGCGACGCCGATAGGTTTACGATATTCTAATATTTTGAGTTAATATGGAACTTAACGAGATAATATTGCTTGTTGTATCGGGTATCATTGTCGGCATCATCAATACGCTTGGTGGTGGTGGCTCGGTGATATCTATGGCACTATTTATGGCTATGGGTCTGCCGGTGAGCGTTGCAAATGGCACGAATCGTATCGCTGTGGTATTGCAGAATCTATCATCTACGCTCACTTTCATACGTAAGCGCATGCTCGATATTAAGAGCAGCCTGCTGCTCTCCATCCCGGCAATATTGGGAAATATCATCGGCTCGATGGTGGCTATGGAGGTCGATGAGACAATATTCAAGATATGCCTGAGTGTGGTGTTGGCCGTGATTTTAATATATCTCATCTTCGATAGAGATGGTAGGTCGCATCTGCACGAGGGACATGGTCTCAAAATACGTTGGTGGCACTATATATGGTTCTTTATTATAGGCTTTTATGGCGGATATATCTATATCGGCTTAGGCTTTTTAATCTTGGCAATTACCATCTGGACGATGAAGCTCGATATCATCACCGCAAACGTCCTCAAAGGGTGTGTCATCTTCCTCTCTACACCCTTTGCTCTTGCTGTGTTCATGTATAACGGTCAGGTCGATTATGGCGTAGGCCTGTTGCATGGCGCTGGTAACATCCTCGGTGCTGTTTTGGCTTCACATTGGGCTATTGGCTGGGGCGTGAAATTTGTAAAGTGGTTTACGTTGGTGGTTATAGTTGTATCGTTCATCGACCTTATGGGGTGGATATCGTTGCAGAGTTGGCTTTCGGGGATGTTGTATTAGTAGCATATTATGGCAAAGAAGCAGATAGAGGTTACGGGCGCGCGTGTGCACAACCTTAAAAACGTGGATGTTACCATTCCGCGCGACAGTCTCGTTGTGGTTACGGGACTCTCGGGCTCGGGTAAATCGTCGTTGGCCTTCGATACCATATATGCCGAGGGTCAACGCCGCTATATGGAGACCTTGTCGGCCTATGCGCGCCAGTTTGTAGGTAATATGGAGCGCCCCGATGTCGATAAGATTACGGGTCTGAGCCCCGTCGTTGCCATCGAGCAAAAGACTACAAACAAGAATCCTCGTTCTACGGTGGGCACCGTTACGGAGATTAACGACTTCCTGCGTCTGTTGTATGCCCGCGCGTCGCGCGCCTACTCGCCCGCCACGGGGGAGCCTATGGTACGTTATACCGACGAGGAGATATGTAACCTTATGATTTCGGGTTTTGAGGGGCGCCGCGTAGCCTTCCTCGCGCCCGTGGTTAAGGGCCGTAAGGGACACTATCGCGAGCTCTTCGAGACTATGGCACGAAAGGGCTATATATATGCCCGTATCGATGGCGAGATACGCGAATTTTCGGCAGGCATGAAGCTTGACCGCTATAAGATACATACAATCGATATGGTCATCGACCGCCTCGTCATTGGCGAGGAGCATCGCGAGCGCATGATGACATCGCTTGCCGAGACTATGCGTCAGGGCAAGGGTACGATGATGCTCTACGACTAAGCCACCGAGGGTCTGCGCTACTATTCGCGCCACCTTATGTGTCCCACTACGGGCGAGGCCTTCGAGGAGCCTGCGCCTCACACCTTCTCGTTCAACTCACCCAAGGGTGCATGTCCCGACTGCAACGGCCTGGGCGAGAGAGCAGTGTTCGATATTCGGAAGATAGCCCCTGATGGCCGTCTGTCGCTGCGTGAGGGTGGTATCGAGCCCTTTGGTAAGTATCACAATAATATGCTCTTTGCGATGCTCGAGATGCTCGGGCGTCGCTATGACTTCACGCTCGATGACCCTGTGGATAGTATCTCGCACGAGGGCATGAATGCCATACTGTATGGTGATAGCGAGCCGCTTATGATTAATTTTTCGGAGTTCTCGTCAGTGGGTGGCAACCAACTTACGCAATGGATGGGACTCTCGGAGTGGATAATGCGCGATATTGACGATGAGTCGAAGCGTGGCCAGAAGTGGCGCGAGCAGTTCCTCGTATCGCAGGTATGTCCCACATGTGGTGGCTCACGCCTTAAAGCCGAAGCTCTGCAATTCCGCATTGGTGATAAGAGTATCGCCGATGTCTCGGCAATGTCCATATCGGAGTTTAGGGAGTGGATGTCGCATATCGAGGAGCTGCTTAATGCCAAGGAGCAGATTATCGCTCGCGATATCATCAAAGAGATACGCGAGCGTCTCGGCTTCCTTGTAGATGTAGGCCTCGGCTACCTATCACTGTCGCGTGCTTCGCGTACCATCTCGGGTGGAGAGTCGCAGCGCATACGTCTCGCTACACAGATAGGCTCCAAGCTCGTCAACGTGCTCTATATTCTCGATGAGCCGAGCATAGGTCTTCATCAGAGAGATAACCGCCGCCTTATAGATAGTCTCAAAAGTCTGCGCGATGCCGGTAACTCTGTCATTGTCGTCGAGCATGACGAGGATATGATGCGCTCGGCAGACTATATTGTCGATGTAGGCCCCTTGGCGGGTCGTCGTGGTGGACGTATCGTTGCTGCCGGCACGTTCGAAGATATTCTGAGTAGCAACACCATCACTGCTGACTACCTCACCGGCCGCCGTCGTATAGAGCGTCCCGGACAGCTGCGTGAGGGTAGCGGCGATAGCATCACGCTCCATGGTGCTACGGGCAATAATCTGAAAGAGGTCGATGTGCGCATACCTCTTGGTAAGTTTGTCTGCATCACAGGTGTCTCGGGCTCGGGTAAGTCGTCGCTCATAAATGGTACACTGCGACCTATCATATCGCGCCACCTATACCGCTCCTACGACCAGTCGTTGCCCTATGCCTCGATAGAGGGTCTGCAACATGTCGATAAGTTGGTGGTTGTCGATCAGTCGCCTATTGGCCGTACGCCACGTAGCAACCCTGCAACATACTCCAATGTCTTTGCCGATATACGTAAGCTCTTCGAGCAGACGCCCGATGCTCAGATACGTGGCTATAAGGCGGGTCGCTTCTCGTTTAATGTCAAGGGTGGACGCTGTGAGGTGTGCCGTGGCGCGGGTCATGAGACTATCGAGATGAACTTCCTGCCGGATGTATATGTCAAGTGTAGAGCATGTGGTGGCAATCGCTATAATCGTGAGACCCTGGAAGTTAAATATAAGGGTAAGAGCATCAACGATGTACTCAATATGACTATAAATATGGCTGTTGAGTTCTTCGAGAATATACCATCCATCTATCAGAAGCTACGCGCTATCCAGGAGGTTGGCTTGGGCTATTTGACGCTTGGTCAGCCATGCACTACGCTCTCGGGTGGCGAGTCGCAACGTATAAAACTTGCTGCCGAACTCGCCAAGCGCGACACGGGACGCACGCTCTACATTCTCGATGAGCCTACTACGGGTCTCCACTTTGAGGATATACGTCTGCTTTTGGATGTCATCAACCGTCTTGTCAATCGCGGAAACACGGCTATCGTCATCGAGCATAACTTGGATGTTATCAAAGTTGCCGACTGGATTATCGACATGGGTCCCGAGGGAGGCAGTGGTGGCGGTAGGGTTGTCGCCGAGGGCACTCCCGATGATGTGGCGCAGGTCGAGGGGAGCTATACGGGACAGTATCTTAAATCGGTGCTTTAACCATTTGGCGTAATAATTGAGTGTTTCGGGCATAAATCTTTATGCCTATGAAACGTATAACCTTTATCGCTATGGCCATGCTGTTGGTGCTTGGTGTAGCATTTGTTACAAGTGGTGAGGCTCAACCCGAGCCGAGTGCAAAACGCTCTACCGAGCGTACCGCGCAACAGGAGGCGCGCCGTCAGCGTCGTGCCGAGCGACTTGCTGCCTATGAGAAGTGGGTTGATTCGTTGGTTATGTCGCATAACTACCGCTTCGTGCCACAAACCATGCAGCAGCTCCCCGCGGGCCCCATGCGTAACCTTATGAATCCCAATTACGAGATAACAGTGTGGAATACCGATGTTGATGTATGTATTCCCTTCCTCAAAGGTTATGTGCCGCCATACTATCCCGTAATCTTCAACTACGTGCTGCCCTCTGTCGAGGGTTATGTTGCCGAGCAGACCAACGATGGCTGGAATATAACATTCAAATCTACAATGTTCTCTACCACCGACTATACCTTTAATTTAGAGATATATGCGCGCTATGGAGGTGCCATGTTGACCATCTCATCACCATTTTATAATAGTGTGCAATATACGGGTAACATATTCGCAATTTAGTGTGAAAAGGCACAATCTGCGGTATAATATCTCAGATGCCTCGAATGGGAAATACGTCAAGTATGTCCCATCCGAGGCCCTTTCGTTTCATTCCACATCTTGCACCTTTTGACACTAAATTGCCACGCACAGACAAACGGCACAATCTGCGGTATAATATCTCAGATGCCTCGAATGGGAAATACGTCAAGTATGTCCCATCCGAGGCTCTTTTCTTTGCTTACTTCGCGCGTTGCAGGCTCTCCTCGACCCATGTGTTGTTATTCAAGTACCAGCGCACGGTTTTACGCAGACCCTCCTCAAAGGTTATCATAGGCTGCCAGCCGAGTTCTCTTTGTAGCTTTGCAGAGTCTATGGCGTAGCGCATATCGTGGCCGGCACGGTCCTCGACGTAGGTTATAAGCTCTTCGCTTGCCCCCGCCTCGCGACCGAGCTCACTATCTACAACCTTGATAAGCATCTTTACGAGGTCGATATTTGCCCACTCGTTATTTCCACCTATATTGTATGTCTCGCCCGTGCGACCCTCGTGAAATACCTTGTCGAGAGCCCTCGCATGGTCGCCTACATAGAGCCAGTCGCGCACGTTGCAGCCTGTGCCATAGACGGGCAGCGGACGACGATGCACAATATTATATATAAACAAAGGTATTAGCTTCTCGGGATATTGGTTTTCGCCATAGTTATTCGAGCAGTTGGTAATAACCGTAGGCAACCCGTAGGTGTCGTGGTAGGCACGCACAAAGTGGTCGGACGATGCCTTGGATGCCGAGTAGGGCGAGTGTGGCTCGTAGCGCGAAGTCTCGCTGAACGACTCTCCATTGAGTGGTAGTGCGCCATAAACCTCATCGGTCGAGATATGGTGAAAACGCTTATCCTCGTACTCGCCTGCCCACGCCTTGCGCGCCGCCTCCAAGAGAGTCAGCGTGCCGATGATGTTGTTGTGTGCAAAGACCATGGGGGCACTTATTGAGCGGTCAACATGGCTCTCGGCGGCGAGGTGTAGAACGCCATCAATAGAGTGTTTAGCGAAGAGCTCCTCGACGAGCGTAGCATCCGTGATATCGCCCTCGACGAAGGTGTGGTTGGGGCACGACATGACATCCTCGATATTGTGGAGGTTGCCGGCATAGCTCAATTTATCGAGCGTGATGATGTGGTAGGCGGGATACTTCTCGACGAAAAGCCTCACGAGGTGGCTCCCTATGAAGCCGGCGCCACCGGTTATAAGTATGTTGCGTCTGCTCATTTTCCTGTTTCAATTAGTGTTATACACTCCTTTAACGTCTCTTGCCACGGCCTTATTGTTACCCCCGCTGCGATTATGCGGCTCTTGTCGAGTACCGAGTAGCGAGGCCGTGCCGCTGCGGTAGCCCTCTGTGCAGAGGTGCACGGTTTAACATTACACTTCATGGCTCCGAGACGTATAATCTCGCACGCAAAGTCGTACCATGTGGCTTCGCCCGCATCTGTATAGTGATATATGCCCGCGAGGTTGTCTATTGTGTTGTTGTCGATGAGCTCCACAATTGCTCTCGCTAAGCTTAGTGCCGAGGTGGGTGTGCCTCGTTGGTCATCAACAACGTTTATTTCATCTTGTTCTGTGGCGATATGTAGTATCGTGCGGCAGAAGTTTTTGCCCCACGGAGCATAGAGCCATGAGGTACGTATTACTACGCCGCCATCGACATCCAATGCCGCTACCTCGCCCTGCGCCTTGCTACGGCCATAGTTGTTGATGGGGGTGGTCTTGTCGTCGGTGGTGTAGGGCGCAGTGCGCTCCTCGTCGTTACCAAAGACGTAGTCCGTAGATATGTGTATCAGTTTTACGCCGTGCCTGCTACACACCCTCGCGAGTGTGGCTACGCCATGGTGGTTTATGCGCTCAGCAGCCTCCCTATCTCTCTCGGCTCGTTCAACGTCGGTGTAGGCGGCGCAGTTGATTATTATGTCTGCATTGTGTGCCGTGATTTTTCGTTCCATGCCCTCCTCGTCGCATATATCGGCCTCGCTGCTCGATAGGGCTATGTATGCGTTCTTGGAGCCTCGTGCGATATAGGCTATCGCGCGACCCAACTGTCCGAAGCCGCCTGTAATAAGCACTTTACGCATAATAATCCATATTGTAGTCAAAGGCATCGGCAGCCTCCGCGAAGGTCGTAGCCTTGGAATCCTTAGCCGAGACAATGGCTGTGGCGGGCTCAATATGCCAGTCGATAGCGAGTGTGGCATCGTCCCATAGTATCGAGCCCTCGCTGTCGGGAGCATAGAGGTTGTCGCACTTATACTGCACGATAGCCTCGTCGCTGAGTACCGAGAAGCCGTGAGCAAAGCCGCGAGGAATGAAGAGTTGGCGATGATTGTTTTCGCTGAGCTCCACGGCAACATGGTGGCCGTATGTGGGCGAGCCCCGACGTATATCTACCGCAACATCAAGGATGGCACCACGCACCACGCGCAGCAACTTCGACTGTGCATGTGGTGCGCGCTGAAAGTGAAGCCCGCGTACCACGCCCTTTGTCGAAAGCGACTCGTTGTCCTGCACAAAGGCGATATGACGACCCATCAACTCGTCAAAGCGTCGCTGGTTGAAGCTTTCGAAGAAGTAGCCGCGGCTATCCCCGAAGAGCGTGGGCTCGATGATTACGACGCCCTCGATATCGGTATTTATAAGTTTCATCCTCAGAGCGTTAAAAGATATTGACCATACTGGTTGTTGAGCATCGGCTCGGCGAGACGACGTAGCTGTTCGCGACTTATCCAGCCGTTGCGGTAGGCTATCTCCTCCAAGCATGCAATCTTTTGTCCCTGGCGCTTCTCTATCACCTCGACGAAGATGGATGCCTCGGCCAGCGAGTCGTGTGTGCCCGTGTCGAGCCATGCGAAGCCACGGTCGAGAAGCTCTACGTCCAGCTCATCGCGTAGCATGTACGCCTCGTTTACGGATGTTATCTCCAACTCGCCACGCGCAGAGGGTGTAACGCCACGCGCAATGTCGAGTACACTGTTGGGGTAGAAGTAGAGGCCTGTTACGGCATAGTTTGAGCGAGGCGTATGAGGCTTCTCCTCGATGCTTATGGCGCGACCCTCGGCGTTTAGCTCCACGACGCCATAACGCTCGGGGTTATTAACGCGGTATCCGAAGATTGTGGCACGACCACTGCGCTTCACGCGCTCAGCAACACAGCGCAGTACCTCTGCGAAGCCTGCACCATGGAAGATGTTGTCGCCGAGGATGAGGCATACGTTGTCGTTACCCACGAAGTCGCGTCCTATTATAAATGCTTCGGCAAGGCCGTTGGGCTGTGCCTGCTCAGCATACTCGAAGTGCATACCCAACTCCTCACCCGTGCCTAAGAGACGCTGGAATGAGGGTAGGTCGGTGGGTGTCGAGATGATGAGTATGTCGCGTATGCCCGCCATCATGAGCGTAGCGATGGGGTAGTAAACCATCGGCTTGTCGAATACCGGGAGCAGCTGTTTGCTGACACCCTTGGTGATGGGGTATAGGCGTGTGCCGCTTCCGCCGGCTAATACGATACCTTTCATCGTGCTACTCTTTTTGTGCTTATGCTATGAAGTGCAGATACTGCACGCGCTTCAACTCCTCGGCATGACGCTCATCCGAGGCGTTCATCTTGCCACGGTACGACTCGATGCTCTCCTCGTGGTTGTTCTGCTGCCACTCGTCGATGTGCTCCAACATGGTTTGTATGTGGTTCAGTCCGTTCTGATAGAGCGTGCTGCATACCTCTACGGCAGTGGCACCTGCAAGTATGGCTTTGATAACATCCTGCCATGTGTGTACGCCCCCTGAAAGTGCATAATCGACCTTTGGGAGCTCTGCCGAGAGGAGTCCTGTCCAGCGCAGAGGCGTCGAGAGGTCGCCTGGTGTGCTCAGCGTGTGGCCGGATAGGTATTCGCGCTTGTTGATGTCTATGTCAATGGGGTAGGGACGGTTGAAGAGTACCACGCCCTTCACGCCGCACGCCATCAGTCGCTCTACTAATGTCATTGGGTTTGTGATGTTTGCCGCGAGCTTAACGATGAGGGGCAACGATGTTACCTTGCGCACGCTGTTTATGGCATCCACAAACTGCTGCTCAATGGAGCCATGAGGCGTGGTGCGCGTTGTGAGGCCTATGTTCATGAGGTTTAGCTCCAAAGCATCTACACCCTCGACAGTTGCCACCTCAGCATAGCGAGCCCATGCGCTGTTCGTGTGGCACGATATCGATGCGATAATAGGTATTGTAGTTCGTGCCTTAATCTCGCGCAGCGATAGACGCCACTCACTCACCATCTGCTCGCCGATGTATGCGTCGAGATAGTCCGACTCCTCGCTGTGCGACTGGTAGTCCGAGAGACGATGTGCGTTGTGCGCGATACTCTGCTCGAATATACTCTTTACGACTATGGCGGCTACTCCGGCCTTCTCCAATTCGTGACACTGCTCAGCCGTTGCCGTCATGGGGCTGGCTGCTGCGATTATGGGGTTTTTGAGCGTCAGCCCCGCAAATGTAGTTTTAAGGTTGGTTGTCATATCTTTGTTAAAGTTTATTTCTAAACGTTAAATATAGGTATAATTTTTTGAAATCGCACAATATTGCCCTATTTTTTTTGCTCAGTAAGTTACTGATGTGTAACAACCAAGAAATATGCCTCAAAAAAAGCCCTAAAAAACACCTGCTTGTTATGGTTGATTATTAGTGTGTTAGCGAATATGAAGATAGGATTGTGTAAAAAAATAAAAATTAATTTTGCGGAAAAGTTTGCAGAAATAAAAAATGTGCTTATATTTGCACTCGCTTAACCCGATTAAGCAAATATAATGTTTGGTGCCATAGCTCAGTTGGTAGAGCAAAGGACTGAAAATCCTTGTGTCCCTGGTTCGAATCCCGGTGGCACCACTTGAACCAAAGGTTAAAATCAACAAAACGCTGCAAATCAATGATTTGTGGCGTTTTTCTTTTGTCAATATCCAAGCATTTCGGGCTTATTGGTCAAAATAGCACATAAAATCAGACGACTTATAAGTCATCTGCTATGCATTATCTACGCGGAGAGGGAGGGATTAACTTCGCTATGCTCTGCTGCCGCATCGCGTCGCTCGTTTTTCCCCTCACCTCGCCGGTGGGGCCCTAACAAAGAACTGCACTACGCAAAAAGTTGATAAATCAACTCATCTTGTTTTCTCGTAGAGCCTTATGCAAACAAGTTTGCAACGACCCCACGAAAAAACAAAAGGTGTCGAATCCTCGACACCTTTTTGCTTTGTTTGTTCTTTGCGGAGAGAGAGGGATTCGAACCCCCGGAACCTCGCAGTTCAACGGTTTTCAAGACCGCCGCAATCGACCACTCTGCCATCTCTCCGAGCGCAAAAGTATAACCAATTTTGCATTTTACCAAATTTTATATGCAGTTTTATACTTTCGCAATTCTATTTACTCAAAGTGACCGCCTGCCACATTCATAGCAGGAAGACGAGCGATCAGAGAAATTGATTACTCTTGATCAGGTATAAACCCATCAAAAATAAAAGAGTTAAAATACCTCTTCGCGGCTTCGAGTTCTGATTGAGATTTTATTGTCCAACAAACATTGATACATCCGAACACCGACTTTAACATCTTATAGGAAAATTGATTAGGGCAATGATGATCGTATGCCACAAAATCAGGGCGTGAAATAAAATTCATCATTAAATTTGTAAGCACAAACTTCTTCCACCAGCCCATTTGCGGTTCATCCTTGAAATAATCTGACGACAATTGCCCTCGTGTAATATGAGGAGCCTCTCGCCTAACGATACCTATAACCCGCGGATTAAATGACTCTATACAATATTCTCCACGATAATTTCTCAAAATATCGAGTGTCATCCGTGTCGTTTTTGCCCAATCCCCATCGGGTTTTATCTCCACTATCAATGGCACAGCTCCATCTACCATCTTGAGAAAATCTGAAAACAAGGGTATTTTCTCATGCGAATCGGCAAGATGGAGTTGGGCTATCTCTTCGAATGTACACTCCGACAGAACTCTATCTACCCCACACATTCTCTCCAACGTTTCGTCATGAAAAACCACCAATTTATCATCTTTCGTCTTTTGTACATCCAGTTCTATACCATAGTTATGCTCAACCGCATTTTGAAATGCCGCCATCGAGTTTTCGGGACTCTGTCCATGATTATCAAAAAGGCCTCGGTGGGCTATATATGGAGTATTGTATGGGAAATAGACATCTTTTCTTCGGCTCGGAGCGATGGCAAACAAATATCCCCCAATACACAGAACCACAACGAATAAAGTACAAACAAAATAAACCATACTACTCTCTATTTATAACTAAACTTTATTGCGCCCTTCAACAACTCGACAAAGTTCTTTTCAGGTTTGAGGATTGAGCGGGGCAAAGTCTCCTTATACTCTCCGGAATTGACAAATATGCACACTCCGTGACCATATTCTCTTGCAAACACCAATGGCAATCCCTCCTCATTGGCAAACAACACATCAACATCAGGAGCCGTTTTCCCCCAACAAATTTCGTCATCGTGCAAATCAAACGTATCTGGAAGGTTTTCAAAATATCCATCCTCCTTACACAACTCCGTCTTATGGTAATGTACAGATTCGACAGGTTTAAAATGAGTAGTCTTGCAACCGAAGGCCTCCTGCAACTTCTCGTTTTTGGTTCGTCTATATATAACATCATGTGCTGCAATAATTTTACCCCCACCTCTGACATATTTTACCATATGTTCGTTCAATCTGTTTATAGAAACTATATTAGCAGTAAATTTAGTACAATCTGTTACCAAAAGAATAATTGCGGCAATTCCCGTCAGATCTCTGGTCAGCAACGAAATAGGATACTCTATCAATTCTATATCGTATTCGTCCCCAATAGCCATTTTATCGATTATTTTCAATTGCGTAGCCACATCAAAATCGCCCCAGAAAAGGATTCGCTGATTATCGCTCGTGCTGATCGATTGTTCAATCTTGTTATGCACTTTCATATTCTGCTCGATTTTAGCGATTACCCCCTCAAAGAAATCAAAGGTAACATTAACTCCATTATAGAGTTTTAACTCCTCCATTTCGGGTATCATCTTTTCGGGCCACTCAAACCCATTCATCATAACCGGGACTATATTTTTGCCAGTGGACAACGCGTGTGTAATTTCGAGTCGAAACCAATCGTTTTGGTCCACACATCTATCCAAAGAGTTTGGGGATAGCAACACCAACACATCTTTACAATTATCAATCACCTGCAACAACTTGGAGTCAAATTTCCCAACCCTCAACGAAGCCTTATCATAAAACACCTTATATCCCAAGGTTGTCAGCTGTTGATGAAGCAGATAGGCCATTGCATCTCCGCCACAATTTCTGTAACTAATAAAAACATCGTAAATCATAACAAACACAGAATCTGAATTTTCACAAATATAACAAAAAGTTCGTGAAACGGGAATGAAAACGCTGTTTTTTAACACGCTTTTACCTGCCACAATTTTGCAATTATCTAATTTTCAGCGCAAACCGCTTTGAAATTCAAAAATAATCCATATATGAAAAAGAACCTACTAATCCTTATCGTCGCACTATTTGCTGTCGCATATAGTGTTCAGGCACAAGAGAGCGATACTTCTTCTGAGAAGCCTCGTTACGAACAGATTGGCTCACACCACTCATTCTCCGTATCAACCCCATACCGCCTTGAATATAGCTATGAGTATGTATGGAAGAGTGGTATGTCGTTGATTGGCCGCATCGGTGCTGGTAGCGAAGCATATTCACCACATAAATACAACTATGAATGGAGTAATGGATTCCGTCTAACGATTGAGCCAAGATACTATCTAAACAATCATGACTTCTTCGCAGCAAAAATCAGTGGAGCACTCATAATCCCTAACACGCCGTTTAGAACTTCATTAGTACCAGTCTATGGTATCAAAAGGAATTTTACAAAGCATTGGTTCTGCGAGTTTACCATTGGTGCAGGTGTTGGCTACTATTCGGGAAATTATGGTCGCTTCTACTTCGAACCGCACTTGCAGTTTAGATTGGGATTTAAGATTTAAACGTATATTTATCTGAGACAATGGCGACCGCTTGAAATGAGCGGTCGCCATTGCATTTTGTGCTACCTCCAATCCCATGCGGGGTGGGCGGGGTCTTCGGCGATTAGGGCTTCCGAAAGCGATAGCCCCAATGCCTTTGCTACGCCCTCGCCATACGAAGGGTCGGCACGGTGGCAGTTGCGAATGTGGCGTTGTTTGATGAATAGCTCTGCATCGCCCATTGCGCGGGCAGTATTTTCGCAAGTCGTCTTTTGGTCTTCGGCCGACATCAGTCGCCACAGCTTGCCCGGCTGCGTGTAGTAGTCGCTATCGAGTTCTCGCTCGTCGTAGTTATATACCTCGCCAGAAACAGACAAAGGTGGCTCTTTGAATTGAGGGGAGTCCTTCCACTCGCCATAACTATTCGGCTCGTATGCTATCGTACGCCCTGCGTTATCGTCTGTTCGCATCTGTCCGTCGCGATGGTAGGAGTGATAGGGGCAACGAGGCCTGTTTATCGGTATCAGGTGGTGATTTACACCCAAGCGGTAGCGTTGCGCATCGCCATACGAGAACAGTCGTCCCTGCAACATCTTATCAGGCGAGAAGCCTATGCCATCGATGATATTCATCGGGTTGAATGCCGCCTGCTCAGTCTCGGCAAAGAAGTTCTCAGGGTTGCGGTTAAGCTCCAAGATGCCGACATCGTGCAGCGGGAAATCGCCATGATACCACACCTTCGTAAGGTCAAAGGGGTTTATGTGGTACTCCTTCGCTTGCTCCTCGGTCATAAGTTGCACCTGCATCAGCCAACGAGGGTAG
This sequence comes from Alistipes sp., assembly GCA_045603045.1. Lineage (GTDB taxonomy): Bacteria > Bacteroidota > Bacteroidia > Bacteroidales > Rikenellaceae > Alistipes. The sequence continues at coordinate 94,200 of JAZULJ010000012.1, read as the reverse complement.
TCGCCACGCTCAATCGCCTCGAACAAATCCCTTTGGTGCGACTCTCGGTCTTTGGCTATCACTGCCTCCGCCTCGGCGTCGGTCAAGTTTTTGATGCCCTGCAAGGTGCGTAGGTGGAATTTTACCCAAGTACGGCGATTGTCGGCGTTGATGAAGCTATATGTATGGCTGCCAAAGCCGTGCATATGGCGATAAGAGTAGGGAATACCGCGTGGCGACATCGTGATAGTTACTTGATGCAACGCCTCGGGCAGCAGTGTCCAAAAATCCCAATTGCTGTTTGCCGAGCGCATGCCGGTACGCGGGTCGCGCTTGATGGCGTGGTTGAGGTCGGGGAATTTCAGCGGGTCGCGCAGGAAGAAGACAGGCGTATTGTTACCTACCAAGTCCCAATTACCTGTATCAGTATAAAACTTCATCGCAAAGCCACGAATATCCCTTTCGGCATCGGCTGCACCACGCTCGCCCGCAACGGTCGAGAAGCGGACAAAGCAGTCGGTCTTTTTGCCTACCTCCGAGAAGATTGAGGCACGAGTATATTCGGTGATGCCGTGCGTAACGGTGAATGTGCCGTAGGCACCAGACCCTTTGGCGTGCATACGACGCTCGGGGATTACCTCGCGGTCGAAGTGGGCCAACTTCTCCGTGAGCCACGGGTCTTGAAGCGTTACAGGACCTCGCACGCCTGCGGTCTGCGTGTTCTGATTATCGGCAATGGGGCGACCATTCTCGGCTGTTAAATGCTTTTTGTCGTTCTTTTTCATAATGGAAATTTGTAAATATCTCATACATAATTTCCAAAATTATGCCACAAAACAACGTTGAGTTTTCAGCTAATACGAACATGTTATAAGTGTTACGTAGCATGGCGCACCTTATCATCAATACTCTAATTCGTTCATTATACGTTGTAGCTCGTTGAGGAAGGCTGTGGATATTGGACCGTCCATCTGCGTATGGTGAAATTGGAAAGATAGTGGCAGGGTAGTGCGGAATAGCCCCTTGCGATATTTACTCCACACAACAAAGGGGTTGTTGCACCAGCCGGCATAGAGGTTCGTTACCGAGTCGAGCTCGCACTTGGTGAGTGCCGACGAGCCGATAACCATATAACTGCCTTCGAGCGTGATATCCTCCGTGGCGCGGCTTGCCTCGTTTGTTAGGCGCAGGTAGTCTTTGGCGAAGAGGTGTATATCGTCGCTGAAAGGTATGTCGCAGGTGTTGATGCCACCCGCAGTAGTCATGACGATTGTGTTGATAGCAAGATTGTTATACTCGATGAGCTTGTCGCCTACGGGGAGCATGTAGAACTCCTTGAACGACGAGGCCGCCTTGACTATGGCGTAGCACATAAGCATATTTAGTTTTATACCACGTCTGCGTGCGAGGCGTCGAAGGTGTGTGATGTCGTAGGTCTTGGTCATGGTGACCATAGGCATCGGCGATTTCATCCACAGCTCGAAGGCCTTGGCTCGGTTTGTTGTTTTTGGGTCAATCTCTCTCATGGTGCTTCGTAAGAATTTATGCAAAGTTAAGCAATTTTGGCTAACGCTCAAATGATAACACGATAAATGGTGGCCGATGACCACCATTTATATCATATATGCCGTCTGTTTCGGTCGTTACTCCTTGACACAGCGCAAGGGGAGAGCATTGGCACGGTGCATCTTATACGATGCGTCAAAGCCGTTCCAGGTGCGTGTTACGGAGTTAAGGTTGAAGTACATGGCAACAGCCTCGCTCTGCTCCGTTGAGGCTGTCCAATAGTATCCCGACCATGGTATGGGGCGCACAGGATTTGTATTCATGATGTCGAGGCGGCCGTCTATGTAGTTGCGACGACCCGCAGCCGAGAAGAAGTGTACGCTGCCCGTAGCGGTATCTTCAAGGTGCCAGCCGTACATCTCCTGCGCCTCCTGCCACAGCATATCGTCATCCATAGCTGCAATGGTGAGCGTCGTATATACCGAGCTGTCGGGGACGTGCCAACCTGCGGGACAGGGGTCATACTCACTCTTCGCAGTGGCGCTCCACAACGTATCGTCGTGCGTGTCGTAGAGCCAGTCGTAGCCATTGTCGGCATTGCCCGTGATGATAGCCACAGGGTTGGCGATGCTCCATGCCATATTGCCTGACGCGGCTGTTGAGACCTCGTATTTTAACGACACATCTTCATCCTTGGCGTCATACAGGGCTGCATCCTCATTGCCCGCAAAATTCCATGAGAAGGGACCTACGAGGGGTGTCTTATTGCCCCACTGATAAAAGAGACCGTATGAGCCCAAAATCTTCGCTGCATCCTTCTCACCGTTGCTATTATCGTTAGCGCCGAGGTTTCTGTTCATGAGGGTCTGGCCGTTGAGCGTGATGGCGTCGTCGGCAGGGTCGCTCGTGGTAACCCATATATGCCAACTCCAAATGAGTTCGCCCGCGTCATTGCGCGCACCGATGAGGGCATTGCCGGCGTACACCTCGTCGAGTGTGTTGCCCTCCCCGTCCGTGGCCTTCTCCAAGTAGAATGTGGCCTTGCCGTCGCGTAGGTCGAGGAACTTGATTAGGTCCTTGCGTGTCTGCCACAAAATCTCTATCGATGTGGTGGCTAAGGGCGTAGCACTACCACCAATGTATGGGTTAAAGATGTAGCGTGTCTCAGGCTGCGTGGCGACGTAGCAGTTGGCGGGGGTATCGGTGAAGTCTATGTCGGCATTCTCGAGGATGGCGACATAGATGGTTACCTTTGCGCTACTTCCCGATGGGGTGTATCCCGTGAGTGTCAGACTGCCGCTCTTGGCCTCATTGTTGTCGAAGGTCGAGGGAGCGGTGATGGTGATGGTGCCCGCGTATAGGTCTATGTCGTTGACCGTCCAGCCTTTGGGTACTGTTGTTGCCGAGATAGAGGCGATATTCGAGCTGTCGAAGGATGTTGTGCCTGTCTGTCCCGGCATCGATACGAGGATGCTCTCGGTGGGGACGCTGAATGAGCGTGTCTCCTCCTTCTTGCACGATGTGCCAAGGATGCACACAATAGCAGAGAGTAATGCGATGTTATATAGTAACTTTTTCATAGCGTAGTGGTCTGTTAGTTAATCTCTATTTCGGTAATCTCCACTGTCGTTTCGGGATATAACTCCGCGAGGGTGGTTACCAGTAAGTCTGCCTCCGAGCGGTTGTTGAAAACACCAACGGCGAACTTACCTCCGGTGCGCGATATCATCTTCGAGGGTGCCACCTGTGTTATCGTAGCACGCATGTCGTCGCTGATGCTCTCGACGTCAATATGCACCATGTATCTGTTGCCGACAATAACAGCGGGTCTCGGCTCGTCATCATTATCTTCCGTTAGGTTGGTCATGATGCCATCCTTCCAGCAACACACCTCGGGAGCTTTGAAGCCCTTCTCGCGTAGGAACAGCTGTGCCTCGTCAGCCTCACGCTTTGTGGCGAAGCCTCCGGCGTAGTAGATGTACGTACCCTCGTCATCCTGAGTGATGCTCAACGGCTGCACGCCCTTGAAGAGGGTCATGGGTTGTCTCGAACGGAATGAGCCGAGAAGTATGCGATAGATAGTGCCCTTATCATAAACTTTGAGCTCGGGTATGGGGTTTGTCGAGTTATAATAGTTTGTGCGCCCGATAGTTATAGGACTGTAATCGAGGAAAAGTCGCTTCTCTAAGCGTAGAGGCTCTAAACGATACTCGGGTATTGTCAGTGTGCGGAATGCCTCGTCCAACGAGTCGGCTGCCTCGGTGAGCTCCATTTGGCGGGCGAACTCGCGCTCGTGGTTGAGGAGTGTGCTGCGCCCCATGGCGTAGTGCATGAGGGCATCAGAAGAGTATATGCCATCGTTGGCGGCACACTGTTGCTGCATCGTCGTAAAGTCGGCAGAGGCCTTATCCAAAAGGTCGTAGTAGTAGTTCTTCTCCAAGATATAGCCGTAGGCGTAGTACTTGGTGTCGAGAACATGATTCCACTTGTAGTCTATATCGCTCGAAAGGGTGTAGAGCGATGATGTGAGCTCGGTGAAACGGTTGTATAGCTCGATGGCCACGGTCTCGTCATTCGTTGCGAGGTAGTCATTGGCAATGATACCGGCCTCGTTGTATAGCTCATTGTAACGCTTGGCAAGGAGCTGTAACTCATTCTCCTCGCGCTGTGCATTGCGCAAATCGTTGTAGTCATACTCCGAGAGCTCCGCGGCGAAGCACTCGTTGTCGATAAGGTTGCGATATGTCTTGCGTATTTCTACGGCGGGGACAATCTCTTCGACAATGGTATCCGTAGCGATACTATCGGCGACAGCTATGAAGTCTCCTGATGTTGTCTCATTCGAGGTGTCCTCGTTGATGTTTTGCGATACATCTGCATAGACAAGTTCACTTTTTGAGGTGTTTGTCTTTGGCATGGTTAGTTGTGTGAGTACCCACTCTTGCTCTATGGCATTCAGACGACTTGTTATCGAGCCGCGGAGTGTACGTATCTCGAATATCTGCTGTTCGAGGTCGATAATGTGAGAGTCGAATTTATCTATCTCCTCAGCCGAGAGTGTTGTCGTATTTTTAACCTCGTTATATGCCGCGCGAGTCTCGTTCATGAGTAGTGTTATCGAGTCCTCACGATATTTGAGTTTGTCGTTTTGTGCCATGAGCGACGTGTACTCCGGATTATTTGAGAGCTCCTTGATGCCGGGCTGCTGTGTGTAAGTTGCAGCAATAGCACCAGCAGCAATAATTGCCGTGGCAAACAGTAGCGTTATCTTATGTGTCTTACGTCTCATTATATATTATCGTTATCTCCACGAACGGATGAAAAACAACTGTATAAACCCAAATATCTCCAAACGACCAATGAGCATGAGTATCGTTGAGCAGAATTTCAATATTGAGGGTATGTCGGCGTAGTTGCTCAATGAGCCTACCTCGCCAAAGCCCGGGCCAACGTTGCTTATGCAGGCGATAGATGCCGAGAAGCCTGTGAGCAGGTCGCAACCAAACATTGTGTATATGATGGTGCCGACGAGTGTCAACATAACGTATGCCACGATGAATGTCATAACTAAGCTTTGTGTGCTGTCGTCGCGTACGATGCCGTCAATCTTGGTGCTTATGACGGCGTTGGGGTGCTGTTGTATCTTGATACGGTTGCGCACAACTTTTGTGGCTATAACCAACCTATCGGCCTTCATACCGCCCGATGTCGAGCCCGCACAACCACATATCACCGAGCAGAATATTAGCAACACGATGGCCAGGGATGGCCAAAGGTTTGTATCTGCCGTGGCATAGCCCGATGTCGTCGTGATACTCACAACCTGGAATATGGAGTGTCGCGCCGACTCGCCAAGAGATGGGTACATCCCGTTGGCGTAGAGGCTTATGGCGATAACAGCACTAATTATTGCCATCATGCCGATATATGTACGAACGACTTCCGAGCGGAAAATATTGTTTCGTTTGCCCGTTATTGTAGCATACAAAATGCCGAAGTGGATACCCGATATAGCCATGGCGCTAATGAGTATCGCCTCGATTGCTGCGCTATCGAAGAATGCAATAGAGGCATTTTTGGTGCTGAAACCGCATGTACTGCATGCTGACATGGCGTGTGTTACGGCATCGAACCAAGTCATGCCTGCATACTTCAAAAGCAGGGTGGTTATCAGCGTTAATCCCACGTATATAAACACAAGGATACGGATTATGACCTTTGAGCGGTAGTGGAAGTTATCCTTTGCGATGGTTGACATCTCTACATTTGAGAGCATGTGTCGGCTGCGACCGATAGAGGGCAGGATGACAAGGGCGAACATTACGACGCCGATACCTCCAATCCATGATGTTGTCGAGCGCCAGAAGAGAAGACCATGTGGCAGGAACTCGATGTCGTTGAGAATAGATGCACCCGTTGTTGTGAAGCCCGATACGCTCTCGAACCATGCATTTATGAGCGAAAACTCGCCGCCCCAGATGAGGTAGGGGAACATGCCGACGATGCACGCCACCAGCCATGAGCCTACAACTATGCCGTATCCCTCCTTTGTCTTAATCTCTTCGGCCTTCTCGATGAAGATGAGCGGAAAGAGACCGAGCAACGCCGTTAAGAATGCCGATAGTAGAAGAGGGTAGTATGCCGAGTCGTAGTTGTTGAGTAGCGACACGCCTGCCGATGCGAGCATGAACACCGCAATAAATTGCAGCATCATGCCGATATAACGTATGACAACGTGTACTCTCATCTGTTTGTGGCTCGTATGGTGTTAAACTACATTTTTAGCTTTTCGATAAGTGTTGCGATGCGGTCGCGGAGCATCTGCAACTCGTCGCGGCAAGGTATGTTGCTGTCGAACGGCATGCGATATGTTAGGAAGTCGCCCAAGCTGCGGTTTATGCGTATTACGGGGTCAGTGAAGTAACGCTTCATGAAGAAGTAGAGCATTAGCACGATTACAAGCATTACCACCAACGATATGAATACGGGCGTTACAGCGCGACGTGCTGTGTTGTTCAGACGGTTTACCTCGGGGCCAAGGGTGCTGTTTGCACCTGTCATGTACTTTGTTATCTGCTGCGATACGTTGAGGTACTCCGTTTTGTAGCTGTCGGCATACCAGGATTGTGTGTTGAGCACGGATATAGTGTCGCGCTCAGCCTCTTCGAGCAGAAAGAGGTGTACTCGCTTTTCGAGATAGTCTTTGGCGAGCGTGTTGATGCGGTTGGTGTATATTAGCAACGAGTCTGTTGCCGTGGGGTTGTCGGTGCTCTGCATTCGTTGGTGCACTGCCGATGTCGCCATTGATAGATTGGCTATCGAGTTGTGGCACTGCATGCGGTAATTTTCGCTCTCGTCGCCAAGTAAGGCCATGTATATCATAGCGTCGTTTTGGTCGTTGAGTGCCGATATCATATCTCCGGCGAGTTCCACGTTCGCTTTACTGGCCATAAGAATCTCCTCGGTATCGTGGCTTACGCGCTCCAACTCCAAGAGCGACATGGCTCCTGAGACGATGAGAAGGAGGATGATACTCAAAAAGGCCGTACGCATACGGCGTGTTATGGAGTTAATCTTGATTGAGTTCTTTGCTTTTTTGACAAACATACCTTCGCTGGTGCTAATAATACATCGCGACAAAAGTAATACTTTTGTGGCAATTATCCAACTATTATGCAACGAATATCACCGTCGGGCGTAATGGTGTCGAGGCGTACGCGACATATAGCGTTGATTTTCGATATGTCGTAGTCGGCTCTCACGCGCAGATAATTGTCTGTGTATCCGAACATTTCGCCGTTGTGATTGGTGCTCTCGAATAGTACTTCGCGCTCCTTGCCCAAGAATCGCTCCGAGAAGGTGCGATGCAGTCTGTTGCTTAGCTCTTCGAGTCGCTCTACGCGCTCTGTGGCGATGCGTGGCTGCACCTTGTTGGGCATGGTTACGGCAGGTGTACCCGGGCGCTCCGAGAAGGGGAAGATGTGGAGAAACGATGCCTCGACATCCTCTAAGAGGCGGTACGTCTCCATGAACTCCTCTTCGCCTTCGCCGGGGAAGCCTACGATGACATCGATGCCGATGAAGGCGTCGGGCATCAGCGAGCGTATCTTGGCTATGCGGTCGCGGTAGCGCTCGGCGGTGTAGCGACGGCGCATGAGGCCGAGGATGCGTGTTGAGCCACTTTGTAGTGGTATGTGAAAGTGAGGTTGAAATTTAGATGATGCTGCGCAAAACTCTATAATCTCGTCAGTTATAAGGTTGGGCTCGATGCTCGATATGCGGTAGCGCTCTATGCCTTCCACCTCGTCGAGGGCGCGCAACAGTTCGATGAATTTCTCGCCTGTTGTGCGTCCGAAATCTCCGGTGTTGATGCCCGTTATGACAATCTCTTTTTGTCCTGCTGCGGCAATCTCCTTGGCCTCCTCTACAATCTCAGCTATGGGAATGTTGCGGCTCGAACCTCGGGCATAGTGTATGGTGCAATATGCGCACTTGTAGTCGCAGCCATCCTGCACCTTCAAAAATGAGCGTGTGCGGTCGCCCGAGGAGTAGGCTGCGAAGAAGCGTGTAAGGTTCTCTACCGAGCAACTATATACCTCAGCCTTGCCTCGCTCTTGTATCTCAACCACGCGTTGATATAAGTCGCCTTTATCATTGTTGCTTAACACTATATCCACACCATCTATTGCGGCAATATCGTGGGGTTTGAGCTGTGCATAGCATCCCGTTACGGCTATTATCGCATTGGGGTTGCGACGGTGTATTTTGCGTATTATGTTGCGACATTTTTTGTCGGCATGTTCGGTTACCGAACAGCTGTTTATGACGGCTACATCGGTCTCTGCCGACGGCTCGACACGCAGGTATCCGCCACGCTCAAATTCGCGTGCTAAGGTTGACGACTCCGAGAAGTTGAGTTTGCAACCTAACGTATGAAAACTTACTCGTTTTTGGCCCATAATTCGTCTATTAAACGTTGTTAAAGGGGTTTTTCGCTTGCGAAGTTACAAAAAGTTTTTGTCTAATAGCGAAAAATAAGTAAATTTGCGCGCTAATAAGGTTTAAAACAGTTTCTTAATTAAAAAGATAACTATTGCGATGCTCTCTATTGTTACCGATATATTCGAGTATGACTTTCTTATGAATGCCCTTGTAGCCTGCGTGTTGTCAGGCGTAACATGTGGTATCATAGGTAGTTATGTCGTTGCGCGTCGTATGGTTTTCTTGTGTGGCGGTATCACACATGCCTCGTTTGGTGGCTTGGGCATTGCTCTCTATGCGGGCATCGACCCCATCGTCGGAGCTCTGTCGTTTGCCTCCATAGCCTCGGTAGGCTCGGAGTATGCGTCGCGCCGTGGCCGCATGCGCGAGGACTCTGCTGTGGGCATTATCTGGGCTGTGGGAATGGCTCTTGGAGCGCTGTTCATGTCATTGCGTCCGGGGTATGCCACCGACCTCACGAGCTATCTGTTCGGTAACATTCTGCTCGTTACGGAGACCGATATACGCAACCTCGCGCTGCTCTCGCTCGTAATGGTCGTGGGTGCCATCTTTATGCTGCGTAAGGTGATGTTCATGGTCTTTGACGAGGAGTACGCTTCGAGTCAGGGTATCAATGTGGCTCTTGCCTCCTACGTGATGTCTGTTGTTGTGGCTGTTACGGTGGTACTATCCATCAAGGTTATGGGTATCGTGTTGCTGTTGTCGCTACTTACCATTCCGGCGGTTATTGCCAACAGCCTCACAAAGGATTATCGCTATATTGCTGTACTCTCGGCAATTATCGGTATTGTGGGCAATGTAGTGGGTTTCATATTCAGCTATGAATATGATATTCCTACGGGCAGTTGCATAATATTTACGCTTGCTTTTGCGCTTATTTGCGTAAAACTCTTAACTTTGTACCGTAATAGGATTGCTAAGTAATGAAAACTATCCATAAATTCGTCCTCAAAGCCTACCTCGGCCCGCTTCTCATAACCTTCTTCATCGTGCAGTTTGTGCTGATGATGAACTTCGTGTGGCGTTATATCGACGAACTTACGGGTAAGGGTCTTGATGGAGCCACTATCGTTGAGCTGCTCTCTTGTGCCACGGCGAACATGATTCCTTTGGGCTTGCCCCTCTCCATGCTTCTATCGTCTATTATGGCGCTGGGTAACATCGGCGAGAGTTACGAACTTCTTGCGATGAAGTCGGCAGGCATGTCGTTGCCACGTATCCTCAAACCACTGTTTGTACTCGTATTCTTTATCTCTGTTGCGGGCTTTTTCATATCGAATAACCTCGTGCCATACGCCAATCAGCGCATGTACGAGATATTGTTTGATGTGCGTGAACAGCGTCAGGAATTGGAGTTTCAGGATGGTATGTTCTTCAATGGACTCCCCGAGATGAGTATCCGTGTCTCTCATCAGGATAAGGAGACCAAGCTGCTTACCGATATATTGATGTTCGATACGCGTGCCGAGAATGGCGATATGACTACGACCATTGCCGACTCCGGATATATACGCCTATCTCCCGATAAGACATTCCTCTACCTCACCCTCTACAATGGTCAAACCTACGAACATACACGCAGTACGCAGTGGTTCGACCGCAATACGTTGCGCGAACATGAGTTCGAGCGTCAGGATGGCTCGTTTCCTATCGAGAAGGTTAAGCCTCGCGAGGGCGATATGTCGCGCGAGTTTAGCGAGTCGCAGACACGTAATATGATTGAGTTGGAGGAGCTTATGGACTCGTTGCATATCCTCATCGACCGCAGTACCATGGCTTCGTATGCACCGTTGCTCAAAGAGCAGATTTTTGCAGGTGATACGACGATATTGCCTAACGATAGTCTTGTCATCGACCGTAGTCGGTTCCAAGTTATTGATGCTCGCGACTCTATTAATAACCTCTCTATTCGCGATAAGGCGCGCGTCTATAATCTTGCCGCAAATACTGCTCGTGCATCGCGAGGTGCCTATTCGTTCGATGAGCAGTCATCGAAGATTGCCCTCACACAGCTCTATCGCTCCGAGAATGAGTGGCATCGTAAGCTCACCATGCCGATATCTATCCTCGTCTTCTTTATGATTGGTGCGCCGTTGGGTGCCATTATCCGTAAGGGAGGCTTAGGTACGCCCATTGTTATCTCGGTGCTCTTCTTCGTTATCTATTACGTTATCAGCATCACGGGCGAGAAACTCTCAAAGGAGGGTGCGTGGGATGCCTTCTATGGTATGTGGCTGCCGATATTTATTCTTACCCCCGTGGCCATCTATCTCACCGTTAAGGCTACCAACGACACTTCGTTGCTCGACTTTGATTGGTATGATGGTCGTCTGCGCAGATTGGGTCGCAAGGTTGTGCGACGTGTACGTAAGATGTTGGGCTTCAAACGTAAAAAAACTAATGCTTAAATGATGGATGCAAAGAATCTCCGCATAGTATTCATGGGAACTCCCGAGTTTGCCTCGACGTCGTTGCGTCGCTTGGTCGAGGGGGGCTATAATATTGTCGCTGTTGTAACTACACCCGATAAGCCTGCCGGTCGTGGCCAGAAGATGCACGAGAGCGATGTTAAGCTCACGGCGCGCGCGTTGGGCCTGCCTATCCTGCAACCCGAGAAGTTGCGTGATGAGGCCTTCTTGGAGGCTCTCAAAGCATTGCAGCCCGACTTAGGTATTGTCATAGCCTTCCGCATGTTGCCCGAAGTGGTGTGGGCTATGCCTCGCCTGGGTACGTTCAATCTTCACGCTTCGCTGTTACCCGAATATCGCGGCGCAGCACCAATCAATTGGGCTATTATCAATGGTGAGGTGCGCACGGGTGTAACGACCTTCCTCCTTAACCACGAGATTGATAAGGGGGCGATAATCGAGCAAGAGGCTGTCGATATCCTTTCGGAGGATAATGTCGGCGCGCTCTACGACAAGCTGATGAATATTGGCTCGGAACTCGTTTTGCGCACGGTAAATAGGGTTGCCGCGGGTGGATATGATACCGTTGAGCAGATGTACATCGATGAGAGTACATTGAAGCCTGCACCTAAGATTTTCAAGGATGACTGCCGCATAAATTGGTCGCGTGCGGGTCGCGATATCGTGAATCTCGTGCGTGGTCTTTCGCCCTATCCGGCGGCATGGACACCCATATTTAAGGATGGTGCAGAGTTCAGCTCCGCAAAGCTCTTTACGGTGCATTTCGAGGCAGATGAGAGGCAAGGTAGTGTGGGTAGTGTGGTTACAGATGGCCGTACTACGCTGGGTGTGCGCTGTAAGGATGGCGTTATCTATATCGACGAGTTGCAGATGGCCGGTAAGAAGCGTATGGCAACAAAGGATTTGTTGCTCGGCATGCGCGATGTAGAGCGTCTGACGTTTATGTAGCCCTATTCCACGTTTTAGAATTTCAATCTCCATAACGAAATAGGGGATGGCTAATTTATGTTTAGTCATCCCCTTCGTTATGCTCGATTATAACGACGGCTGTATAATCTCTATTTTATCGCTCACCGAGAAGCTTATAACCTCGATTGTCGCCTTGCGCTCGTGTCCCGTGTTGTTGGGCTTTATGGTAATCTCTATGCCCGATGTCCACGTAGCAAGGTCGCGCGTAGCATTTTCGTCGTAGTGGTTTACTACGCGGTTGAATGTTATCCACTCCTCCGTGGGGTAGAGGTCTCCATTCTCGTCTTGCTCCCAGCTATTGTCGAAGTCTATCTCGACGTCATCGACGCCTGTCGAGTTTACGGCGATTGTCATCACGCCACCCTCGGCGTTTGCCCGAATGCTCTGGCCATCAATCACTACCGATGGAACATCTGTTATCTTCTGACATCCCATGCTCGTTGTTACCATGGCTGCTATGGCCAATAATAGATACTTTGCTCTCATAATCTCTCTGTTTTTACTCTAACATCATTGGTACTGGTTTGCCCTCGAATGACCATGACTCGTCGCCAAAGTCTATGAACAGATGCATATCGTTGAGGGTTATCGTTGCATTGAGGCTGCCGGCTACACGCTCCTCGTCGCCCGTTGTCTTCGGAAATATCGCCACAACCTCTTCATCTTGGAGTGTTATAGATATAGCCTCGTTATTGGTGCTGCCGTTAATTTGCAGGATGTAGCAGTAGATGTCGTTTTCGGGTGTAATATTAGTGTTGTTGCAATCAATATATAGTGCATACATGTCCGTCGATTCATCCCAACTCCATACCACATCTACATCCACGACTGCCTCACCATTACTCTTCTGCAATGTTCCCACATACATCTGCTCCATACAGTTCCACCCGTCGCCAACGATAGGTCTATCTCCCGGCTTGCGACAAGCTGCCGTCGCTGCGATGACCAAACATAAAATTAAGATGTTCTTTGCAAGTCTCATTTTTACTACCTTTTATAATGTTTAACTCTTTGCGCGCTTTTCGTTTGTTTCGCTACTGCAAAGTTAGGGCACAGAATAGTGCGAAACCAAATTTTTCAGCTTCAATTTTTTCAGCAGTGCCCGTTTAACTTGTTGATTATCAGTGTGATGAAAAATAATTTTTGGCTATATTTTCAACATCTTGATTATCAGCGATTTACAGTAATGTTATTCGGATGGTTTGTGAAACGCGGTGTAAGTTGTTGATTGATAGTGATATATGTAAAAAAAAGTGGGCTAACCCTAACTTCGGATTAGCCCAAGCTCGTCGCAATGTTGAAATTTACTCTAAATCAACGCCAATTTCGTAAGCATAAACGAAAATCGTGTTCGCCTTATTTGGGTTTGCCATACCATATCTTAGTCCGGCATTGTAGCTCTCATCTAACTCCGATGCCGAGAGGCCATTCTCCCATTTACACATATCGTTTGCTCGGTCTCTAAACTTGTCGGCATCTCTATCGACAGCTGCTTCGAAAAGCTCGTCGAGATACCACTCGCAGCAATCTTCCACCGAATAGAAGGTCTCGTGAATCCAAGTACATGATGTGAGTGCGATAGATGCGCACAGAGCAATAAGCATAAAAATTTTCTTCATAGTCGTTTGGTTTTAGTTTAGACTGGTTACCTAGTTGCAAATTATTTGTCAATCGACAAATGTTATCGCTCTTATTGCCTTACTCTGCCTTCGACTCGCAATATACGCAACGTATCACGCCCGGCTCAAACTGCGACTCCTCGAAGCGTGGACGCACAGGTTCGAGGTTCGATATGCAGACAGGGTTGGGACACTTACAGCCGGCAATGGCTCGACCTTCGGGCTGAGCAAACTTACGTTCGGGATTATTCTGCCACTCCAAGAGGCGAAGAATAAGTGCCATGCGCACAAACTTACCATTCTCTACTTGACGGAAGTATGCGGCACGCGGGTCGGCATCTACGTCGATAGCAATCTCGTTGACACGAGGCAGCGGGTGTAATATGGCCATGCGCTCCTTGGCGCCGCGCATCTTCTTGGCGTCGAGGATGAAGCAGTCCTTCACTCGCTCGTACTCTGCGAGGTCGGTGAAGCGCTCCTGCTGCACGCGTGTCATGTAGAGAATGTCGATATCGCCGATAACGCTCTCAATGTCGTTCGACTCGCGATACTCTACGCCATAGCGGTCGCATACATCGCGCTTGATGTAGTCGGGCAGTGCCAACTCGGGGGGCGATATGAGAACAAACTTGGTGTTCTCGTAGCGTGTCATAGCCTTGATAAGCGAGTGTACTGTGCGACCATACTTCAAATCGCCAACAAGACCAATGGTGAGGTTGTTTAGCGTGCCTAATTCGCGCTTGATGGTGAGCAGGTCTGTCATCGTCTGCGTTGGGTGGCTGTGTGCACCATCGCCCGCATTGATGATAGGCGTGCGCGACACCTCCGTAGCGGCGAGGGGTGCGCCTTCGACCTTATGACGCATAGCGATAATGTCGGCAAAGCAGTTGATAACCCTCACGGTATCCTGCACCGTCTCACCCTTAGATACCGACGATGAGCGGGCGTCGGCAAAGCCTAAGACGTTACCGCCAAGCTCCATCATGGCGGCTGTGAAGCTGAGACGTGTGCGTGTGCTCGGCTCGTAGAAGAGTGTGGCGAGCTTCTTGCCACGGCACACCTCGCTATACTTCTCACGGTTGGCGATGATATCCTCGGCCAACGCTATAATCTCGGAAATCTCCTGAACCGAGAGGTCTGTGGGGTCAATCAAATGCTTCATATATAGTCAGATGCCTGTTTTACTTAAATAAAAGTCGTGGTCGAATTACTTAATCCAGCTCTCGTCCGAAGGGTTGTTGCGGAAGCGAAGTATGCGCTCCTTATCCTCGGCCTTGATGTAGCCATCCTCGGCAGCCACCTCCACCAGAGCGTCGAGGTTCGAGAGAGAGTAGTTCTTGGCCTCGGCAGCAGCCAGGCGGTCCAAGCCCTTCTGCATGCCGTAGGTGAAGATGCTTACTATGCCGAGTACGTCGGCACCCGCAGCGCGCAGAGCCTCGACAACCTCGATGCAGCTACCGGCAGTAGAGATGAGGTCCTCGACAACTACAACCTTCTGACCCTTCTCCAACTTACCCTCAATCTGGTTACCGCGGCCGTGGTCCTTAGAGCCTGAGCGTACGTAGCCCATAGGGAGGTTTAGTATTGTTGCGGTAATTGCAGCATGAGCGATACCTGCGGTCGAAGTACCCATAAGCACCTCTACCTCGGGATAGTTCTTGCGGATAAGCTCTGCAAGACCCTCCTCTACGTGGTTGCGCACCTCGGGAGCGGTGAGTGTAAGACGGTTATCGCAATAAATAGGGCTCTTAATGCCACTTGCCCATGTGAAGGGCTGCTCGGGGCGCAAGAATACTGCGCCAATAGACAAAAGGTCTTTTGCTATCTTCTTTTCCATAATATCTTCATTTTTTGTTGTTAATACTCGTTTACTCTTCGCCCACAAACTCTCTCAGACAACGCTCGTATGCAGCTACGGGGTCATCGGCAGCAGTGATGGGGCGGCCTACGACGATAAAGTCTGAGCCAATCTCGCGAGCCTTTGCGGGGGTCGTTACACGCACCTGGTCGCCAACCTCGCCATCAGCGAAACGAACACCGGGGGTTATTGTCATAAACTCCTTGCCGCACGCTGCCTTAACCATGGCAGCCTCCAACGGAGAGCATACCACGCCGTCCAAGCCTGCGAGCTTCGTGTTCTCGGCATACTTGACGATAGTGTCGTTGATTGAGGCGTTGATGAGCAGCTCCTTCTGCATGCGCTCCTCCGAGGTAGAGGTGAGCTGGGTAACTGCGATAAGCATGGGGCGTATGCCATCCTCGCGTGTGAGACCCTCGATAGCGGCGCGCATCATATCTACGGTGCCCGCAGCGTGTACGTTGGTCATATCGACATCCAGGTTGCGCAATACCGACATCGCCTTCTTTACGGTGTTGGGAATATCGTGTAATTTGAGGTCGAGGAAGATGCGGTGTCCGCGCTCCTTGATGGTGCGAACAATCTCGGGGCCCTCGGCATAGAAGAGCTCCATGCCAATCTTTACGAAGGGCTTGCGGCCTGTGAACTTATCCAAAAAGTTGAGCGTCTGCTCCTTGCTGCTGAAATCGCAGGCAATTATTACATCACGTTTCATAGGTCTATATCTGTTATTTTACAATTCCTATTATATCTCTGAGTCGCTCGATGCCCAGACGCTCCATCTCGCGGGGGAGGGCTTCGATAATCTCCTTTGAGGCGTAGGGGTTGCGCAAGTTGGCAGCACCCACCTGTACGGCTGTGGCTCCGGCCATCATCATCTCGATAACATCAGATGCCGAGCTTACGCCACCGCAGCCCATAACGGGGATGCGACAGGCGTTGGCTACCTGATATACCATGCGCACGGCAACGGGGAAGATAGCGTCGCCCGAGAAGCCGCCCATCTTGTTGGCAATGACAGGCTTACGGCGCATTGTGTCTATGCGCATGCCTAAAAGGGTGTTTATCAGGCATATGCCGTCGGCTCCGGCCTCCTCGCAGGCACGGGCAATAGCCACGATGTCCGTAACGTTGGGGCTGAGTTTGATAAAGACAGGTTTCGTTGTTACACTCTTCACGCGACGAGTTACCTCGGCTGCCGACTCGGGCTGTGTGCCGAAGCTCATGCCGCCGTTGTGTACGTTGGGGCACGATACGTTAACCTCGATAATTTCCACCTGCTCCTCCTTGTCAATCTTTGCGCAGCACTCCTCGTACTCCTCTAACGAGAAGCCGCTGATGTTGGCAACGATAGGCTTGTGAAAGATTTGACGAAGGTGGGGTAGCTCCTCGCTAATCACGGCATCGATACCCGGATTTTGCAGACCTACCGAGTTAATCATGCCGGCGCTACACTCCGCAATGCGCGGCGTAGGGTTGCCGAAGCGTGCCTCACGCGTGGTGCCCTTGAACGATATAGCACCGAGGCAGTCGAGGTCGTAGTACTCAGCAAACTCGCGTCCGAAGCCGAACGTGCCGCTGGCCGGTATTATGGGGTTGTCGAGCTTCACTCCGCAAAGCTCAACCGATGTGTCGTAGTGCTTTACCATATAATCTCTTCGCGTTTAAGTACGGGACCATCCTTGCATATACGCTTATTGCCATACTTGGTCTTGCATGAGCAACCCATGCAGGCTCCAAAGCCGCAACCCATGCGCTCCTCGAAGCTGAACTCGCCGTCAACCTCTGTGGCGTCATACAACGCACGGAGCATGGGCAGAGGACCGCAGGTGTAGAGGTAGTCGAAGGTGAGAGCCTTTTCGCGGATGACATCCGTAACAAAGCCCTTGGTACCCTCTGAACCATCCACAGTCGAGCAATATACCTCGGCGCCGAGGCTGCGGAATTCGTCGTAGTAGAAAATCTCGTCGGCAGTGTTGAAGCCCATAATCACGATAGGCCTCTTACCCTCATTTATGAGGCGCTTGCAGAGGTTGTACATGGGAGGAACACCCACACCACCACCTACAAGCAGCGGACGCTGTGCTTCGTTCTCGGTCGAGAAGCCGTTGCCGAGACCTGTGAGGATGTCGAGGGTCTCGCCCTCGCGCATAGATGCCATCTGGTCGGTGCCACGTCCTACTACCTTATATATAATTGTAACGGTCGTATCGTCGTAGTCGGCAACCGAGATGGGGCGACGTAGGAATTTGCCCTCCAACTCGATGTTGATGAACTGCCCCGAGCGGGTAATGTACTGCGTATCACCCTCTAACACCATGCGATAAATCGCAGGTGTCAGAGCGGTGTTACTTACAATTCGATATAATCCTTTCTTATACATTATTCTGCATCAATGGTCGATACGCCAAGCGTAATCTCTTCCAAGACGTCGAGCAGTACGCTCACGGTCTCCAAGGCGGTGAAGATTGTAACGTTGTTCTCCACGGCGCAACGACGAATGTCGTAGCCGTCGAGACGTGCGCTATGCTGGTTGATATCGATGGTGTTGATAACATAGTTTACGTGTCCCTTGCGTATAGACTCGAAAATCTCTGTTGAGCCCTCGCTGAGCTTCTTTAAGCAGCGTGTGCGTATGCCATTCTCGCGCAAGAACTTGGCCGTGCCACCCGTAGCCTCGATATTGAAGCCGAGCTCGTAGAAACGGCGGATGAGTGGCAGTGCTCGGGGCTTGTCGGCATCGGCAATCGACACGAAAATAGTGCCGTAGTTGGCGATGGTCATGCCCGATGACTGCAACGACTTGAAGAGCGCGCGACGTAATGATGAGTCGTAGCCGATAGCCTCACCCGTTGACTTCATCTCGGGCGAGAGGTATGAGTCAACGCCGCGAATCTTGGCGAACGAGAATGCGGGAGTCTTAACATACCAGCGCTTCTTCTCCTCGGCGGTGATGGTGGTTATACCCTGCTCTTTGAGTGAGTGGCCGAGCATCACGTTTGTTGCTATCTTGGCCATGGGCACGCCTGTTGACTTCGAGAGGAAGGGTACGGTACGTGAAGAGCGAGGATTAACCTCGATAACATATACCATGTCGTTGCCATCGGCGATAAACTGGATATTGTAGAGACCTACGATGCCAATCTCCTTGCCGAGACGGATGGTGTAGTCGATGATTGTATCCTTTACCTTCTGGCTTACGCTGAATGTAGGATATACGCTGATAGAGTCTCCCGAGTGGATACCCGTGCGCTCCACGTGCTCCATAATACCGGGGATGAATACATCCTGGCCGTCGCATATTGCGTCAACCTCCAACTCCTTACCCATGATATACTTATCAACCAATACGGGTTGGTCTTCGTTAATCTCCACGGCAGTTTTGAGATAGTGGCGCAGAGCCTCCTCGTTCGACACAATCTGCATTGCGCGACCGCCCAACACGTAGCTGGGACGTACCAATACGGGATAACCGATGCGCTCCGCAGCAGCCACGCCGCGTTCAATCTCGGTGATAGCCTCAGCCTCGGGCTGTGGAATTCCAGCACGACGCATGATAGCCTCGAAACACTTTCTGTCCTCGGCATTGTTGATAGCCTCGATGCCTGTACCTACAATCTTCACACCGAGGTCAGATAGAGGCTTTGCAAGGTTGATGGCTGTCTGTCCACCGAGCGATACCACGACGCCTGTGGGCTTCTCCAAGTCGATGACGTTCATCACATCCTCAACCGTGAGAGGCTCGAAGTATAGTTTGTCGCTGATTGTGTAGTCCGTAGATACGGTCTCGGGGTTATTGTTGATGATTATAGCCTCGTAGCCCGCCTCGCGTATAGCCCATATAGCGTGTACGGTAGAGTAGTCGAACTCTACGCCTTGACCGATGCGAATGGGACCTGAGCCGAGAACCACAATCTTCTGGCGGTCGCTAACGATAGACTCATTCTCCTGCTCGTATGTAGAGTAGAGGTAGGGGACATCCGACTTAAACTCGGCGGCACACGTATCAATCATCTTATATACGGGGAAGATATTATTCTTCTTGCGAAGGAGGAATACCTCCGACTCGGTCATCGACCAGCACTGGCCGATATACTTATCGCTAAGACCCATGCGCTTGGCATCGGACAAAACTTCAACGTTTGCGATGTTCTCCTTCACGGTGCGCTCCATCTCCACGATGTTCTTAATCTTTTCGAGGAAGAAGAGGTCTATCTTTGTGTTGTCATAGACGTGCAGGAGATCCACACCGCGACGTATAAGCTCGGCAATAGCATAGAGGCGGTCATCGGTACCCTTGCGGATATAGGCGATGATGCCTTCGACAGACATGGTGTCGAACTTCTTGTGGTAGATGTGGCATACGCCTGTTTCGAGTGAGCGCACGGCCTTCAAAAGGCCCTCCTCAAAGGTGCGACCTACACTCATAACCTCACCCGTAGCCTTCATCTGTGTGCCGAGCTCGTTCGATGCGTCGCTAAACTTATCGAAGGGGAAGCGGGCAACCTTTGTTACGATGTAGTCCAACGTAGGCTCGAAGCTCGCAGGGGTGTTGGCTATGCGAATCTCATCGAGTGTAAGACCTACTGCCACCTTTGCCGTTACGCGGGCGATGGGGTAGCCGCTCGCCTTCGAAGCGAGTGCCGATGAACGGCTCACGCGGGGGTTGACCTCGATGATGTAGTACTTGAACGATAGGGGATCGAGTGCAAACTGAACGTTGCAGCCACCCTCGATTTTCAGCGCGCGGATGAGCTTCAATGCACTCGAACGCAACATCTGATACTCCTTGTTAGCGAGTGTCTGGCTGGGTGCCACGACGATAGAGTCGCCCGTGTGGATGCCTACGGGGTCAACATTCTCCATCGAGCAGATGGCGATGGCCGTGTCGTTTTTATCGCGCATAACCTCGAATTCAATCTCTTTGTAGCCCTTGATGCTCTTCTCGACGAGCACCTGATGGATGGGCGAGAGAGCGAGGGCGTTACGCATGACGTCGCGCAACTCCTCCTCGTTATCGGCAAAGCCACCACCCGTACCACCGAGCGTGAAGGCGGGGCGGAGAACTACGGGGTAGCCAATCTCGTTGGCAGCCACAACACCCTCTTCGATAGAGTTGGTGATGCGTGATGGGATGACGGGTTCGCCGATGCGCAAACATAGCTCCTTGAACAACTCGCGGTCCTCGGCCTCCTCAATTGATGTGAACGACGTACCGAGAATTTCCACACCACACTCCTCCAAGATACCCTTCTTGGCGAGCTGCACGGCGAGGTTAAGACCTGTCTGACCACCTAAACCTGGAACGATAGCATCGGGACGCTCGTAGCGGATAATCTTCGCTACGTACTCCAATGTCAGGGGCTCCATGTAAATCTTGTCGGCGATATGCGTATCGGTCATAATTGTTGCAGGGTTCGAGTTGACGAGGATAACCTGATAACCCTCCTCTTTGAGTGCAAGACATGCTTGCGTACCTGCATAGTCAAACTCGGCTGCCTGGCCAATGACGATAGGGCCTGAGCCGATAACCATTACTTTCTTTATATCTGTTCTCTTAGGCATTTTTCTGCTCCTCCATCAATTTAATGAACTTATCAAAAAGATATGCGCTGGTGCTCTCAGCCGAGCCATCGGGCTGATACTGCACCGAGAATACCTTATCCTTGACTGACTCAATACCCTCTATGGTGTTGTCCAAGAGGTTGCGGTGTGTTACCGTGAGCGAGGTGCCCTTCAACGAGGCTTCGTTTACGGTGTAGCTATGGTTCTGCACTGCAATCTCCAACTTGCCGTTTTCGAGACATTTTACAGGGTGATTTGCGCCACGGTGTCCGAATAAGAGCTTGTCGTTCTTTGCGCCGTAGGTCATCGCCACAATCTGATGTCCGAGATCGACGCCGAAGATGGGTAACTTACCACGCAGTGCAGCGATAGTCTCGCTAATGTACTTTACATCTTCGGGGTTACCCGGGCCATTCGATACGAATATGCCGTCGGGGTTGAATGCCATAATCTCCTCGGGTGTCGAGTCGTGGGGTACGATTGTTACGTTGCACCCCTTGGCATTAAGTTGACGGATGAAGCTGTACTTGATGCCGCAGTCGATGGCTACAACATCCCACTTGTGGTTGGGGGTACGCGAGAACCAACGCTTCTTACAGCTTATTGAGGCTACTTGGTCGTGGCGCTGCTCTGTGGTGCGGATAAGTGCCATTGCCTCGTCATGGGGCATATCGTAGTCCACGATGGCCGCCTTCTGAGTGCCTTCGTTGCGAATGATGCGCGTAATCATGCGTGTATCAACACCCGCAATGCCTGGGACATCCAACTCCTCGAAGGCCTCGTTGAGGGTCTTTGTGTAGCGGAAGTTGCTGGGCGAGTCGCAGCACTCACGAACAACCATGCCACCCATCATCGGGAACTTGGTCTCGTAATCTTCGTCGGTGAAGCCGTAGTTACCCATTAGCGGATAGGTCATCACCACAATTTGGTCGGTGTACGTCGGGTCGGAAACAATTTCCTGATAGCCTACCATAGAGGTATTGAATACCAGCTCACATACCGCCACGCGGTTTGAGCCGAATCCATAGCCCGGAAACTCCTTGCCGTTTTCAAGTACAAGTTTCTTGGTAAAAGGTTTCATCTAATCTGTTTTTATTTGTTATTTGTCTCTTGTTTCGTCGGTGTAAACTATCTCGCCGCGATGTATGGTCATCGCTACGTCGCCCCTCATCTCGCGGCCGTCGAACATCGTAACCTTGCCCATAGAGTAGAAGCGTGCGCTATTTACCGTCCAGCACTTCTCGGTGTCGAGGAGCACGATGTCGGCGCGGTCGCCAACGTTGAGGCCTCCCTCGATGCCGAATACGCGGCGAGGGTTGAGGCTCATAAGCTCCACGAGGCGCTCGAACGAAATGATGCCACGACGCACGAGGTGGGTGTTGAGGGCTGCGAAGGCCGTTTCGAGGCCTACGATGCCCATTGCACTATGCTCCAATCCGCGCGATTTCTCCTCCAATGAGTGGGGGGCGTGGTCAGTGGCAATCATGTCGATAGTGCCATCCTTGATACCCTCGATGAGTGCTGCGCGGTCTTCGGCAGCGCGTAAGGGAGGGTTCATCTTCCAGCGTGCATGCTCTTCGAGGTCCATGTCGGTAAATATCAGGTAGTGGGGGCCTATCTCGCAGGTTATCTTCACGCCACGTGCCTTAGCCTCGCGTATGAGCTGTACACTCTCTTTTGTCGAGATGTGGCATACATGGTAACGGCAGCCGGTCTTTTCGGCAATGGCTATGTCGCGCTCAATCTGTCCCCACTCACTCTCCGAGCATATACCTCGGTGGTTGTGTCGGCGGGCATACTCGCCATCGTGGATGTAGCCACCTTTTAGCAGCTCTTCAATTTCGCAGTGTGCCGCGATTATGGCATCGTATTTTACAGCCTCCTCCATGGCTTTCTGCATCATAGCATTGCGCTGTACGCCGCTGCCGTCATCCGAAAAGGCGCATACCTTGTCGTGCAGGGCGGCGAAGTCCACAAGTTGCTCACCACGACGCTCTACGGTGATGGCAGCGTAGGGTAGTACCTCAATCTTCGCGTCGCGGTCGATGATTTTCTGCTCTTCGGCGAGGTGCTCGACACTATCGGGTACGGGGTTGAGGTTGGGCATGGGACATACGGTTGAGTATCCGCCGCGAGCTGCTGCCATTGTACCTGTTGTGATACGCTCCTTGTGGCCGTAGCCAGGCTCGCGGAGGTGTACGTGAACATCGACAAAGGCGGGTGCTGCTATGAGGCCTGCTGCTTCGATTACACTATCTTCGGCAGTGGCTGTTATGCACTTGCCGACCTCGGCGATGCGACCCTCGGCGATGGCTATGTCGCCTACGCCTGTGTATGTTGAGCCCTTGATATCGGCTCCACGGATGATGGTTCTCTTGTTGCCCATGGCGGTACTTGTGGCTATATTAAAAAACAGGCGGCCCAAAGAGCCGCCTAAATCAAACAAAAATAATGACACCGTTAGAGTCGAAACGTCGAGAAACAGTCGATGACTGATACGCTCGCGGGGTATTCGACGACTGTATGTTTCGCTGACGGTTCATAATAATAACTAAATTTGCGCAAAGGTAAGAATTTTTTGGCAATCGTACAATAGTTTTGGACTAACTTTTTTAAGGAGTGCCTTATAAATTAGCAAAAAATCGTTCGTTGACTCTTAATATCATATTTCGGTTGCTTTTGAGTTCGTCTCGTTATCTTTCTCATCTCTCCTTGGTTACAATGCCCACATTGCTCCTGTCAAGTAGCCGAAAAATATCCTCGAAAATCTCCGGAACTGCTTGGCTCAATTTATTGAACCTCGCTTACGTATTTTGCGATTTTGTGAAATGTTAAAAAAAAGTTGAAAAAAGTCGTGCGCGCGCTTTCAGAATCACAGAAAAAAATGTATCTTTGCCCTATGAAATTTTCAAACCGTCAGCCATGCTTTGATTTGTCGCCCCATCTTGTTGTGGGGCAGTATCGTGATTATGTTGTACATAATCAGCCATTCGGGGCGCAAAGTGTGTCTATCAGTGGGGCGCAAAGTGTACAAATGGCATGCTCTATGACGGAGAAATATGCAGTTACGTGGAATTGAGGCCGCTTACACAAAGGGTGTGAAGCGGTCTTTTGTTTTCTGAGACAGTGCTTGTCGGGTTGTTGATTTTGGCGTACGCGCGTGTGCATGCATGTTCGGCGGTTGTGAAATAAGGCTGAAAATACGAATTAAAAAAATAAAATTTCAAGATTATGAAAGTAGCAGTTATCATGGGTTCTACCAGCGACTGGGATATTATGAAGGCCGCAGTCGAGACTTTGGAGGAGTTGGGTATCGAGTACGAGAAGCGTGTTATCAGCGCACACCGTACCCCACATCTTATGTTTGAGTACGCTACCACGGCTCGTGAGCGTGGTATCGGTGCTATTATCGCAGGTGCAGGTGGCGCAGCTCACGTTGCAGGTGTTACCGCAGCTCTTACGACAGTTCCGGTTATCGGCGTGCCCATCAAGACCTCGGCGCTCGGCGGTATGGACTCTTTGTTGTCAATCGTGCAGATGCCCGGTGGCATTCCCGTATCAACCACGGCAATCAATGGCGCAAAGAACGCAGCGCTTATCGCAGCCTCGATATTTGCTTTGACCGATAAGGCTCTCGAAGAGCGTCTTATCGCCTTTCGTAAGGCGCAGACCGACAAGGTGCTTGCCTCGGAGTTGTAGTCGATAGAGCGTAGTCCTGCAAAAAGTTTAGCTTAAACACGATATTCAAACGATATGAAGAATCGCCGCATATTTGTTGAAAAATACCCTCGTTTCCAAGTCGAGGCCGATACTCTCCGTCGAGAGTTTAATACAAATCTTGGTCTTAATATAGCGAAGTTGCGCTACATCAATGTCTATGACCTCTTTGGCTTCTCTGATGAGTTGCTCGAGAAGAGCCGCTACTCGGTATTTGGCGAGGTCGTTACCGACTCGGTTACCGATGAGTGCGACTTCGGAGGTTGCCGTTCGTTAGCTGTGGAGTTTCTCCCCGGTCAGTTCGATCAGCGTGCTGCCTCGGCTGTCGATTGTGTGCACCTTATCGACCCTAAGGCCGATGTGCGTATTAAGTCGTCGCGCCTGCTTATCTTTGATGATACGGTGTCTGATGCTGACATGGCACGTATCGAGAAGTACTTTATCAATGCCGTAGAGTCTCGCAAGAAGAATCTCGATGTATTGTCGGATGCCGAGAGCGCAGAGATTAAGCCTGTGCCTGTTTTGGAGGGTTTTCGCGAGATGCGCGAGGATGAGCTTGCATCGTACTGCAAGGCTCAGGGTTTGGCTATGAATTCCGACGACCTTCGCGAGGTTGTTAAATACTTCCGTGAGGAGGGCCGCGACCCCTTCGAGACAGAGTTGCGTATCCTTGATACCTATTGGAGCGACCACTGTCGTCATACGACCTTTACTACCGAGATTGAGGAGATAACCCTCGACGAGTCGTTCATGAAGGCCGAGTTCGAGGAGTCGCTTGCCCTTATGCGTAACATCCGTAAGGAGCTCGGTCGCGAGCAGAAGAGCCTATGCCTTATGGAGCTTGCTACCATCGGTGCGCGCTACTTGCGTAAGATGGGTAAGCTCGACGATATGGAGCAGTCTGAGGAGAACAACGCGTGCAGCATCTTCGTAAATGTCGATGTCGATGGTCGCATGGAGCGTTGGCTGTTGCAGTTCAAGAATGAGACACATAATCATCCTACCGAGATTGAGCCCTTTGGCGGCGCCTCGACATGTCTTGGCGGCGCTATCCGCGATCCATTGTCAGGCCGTAGCTACGTATATCAGGCTATGCGCGTTACGGGTGCCGGCGACATCTACAAGCGTGTGGACGAGACGTTGGAGGGTAAGCTTCCGCAGCGTATCATCTCTGCGAAGGCTGCCGCAGGATATTCGAGCTACGGCAATCAGATTGGTCTGGCTACAACGCATGTTCGCGAGGTATTCCACCCCAACTACGTGGCAAAGCGTATGGAGGTGGGTGCCGTTGTAGGTGCTGTAAAGGCCGAGAATGTACGTCGTGAGAGCCCCGCTCCCGGCGATGTTGTATTGTTGCTTGGAGGCCGCACAGGACGCGATGGTGTGGGTGGTGCTACCGGCTCATCAAAGGAGCATACGCTCAACTCATTGGAGGAGTGTAGCTCGGAGGTGCAGAAGGGTAATGCCCCCGAGGAGCGTAAGTTGCAACGTCTGTTCCGCCGTGGCGATGTTACGCGTCTAATCAAGAAGTCTAATGACTTCGGTGCCGGAGGTGTCAGCGTGGCAATAGGTGAGCTTACCGATGGTCTCGATATTTACCTCGACCGAGTGCCTACCAAATATAAGGGACTTAACTCGACGGAGTTGGCCATCAGCGAGTCGCAGGAGCGTATGTCGGTGGTCGTTGAGCGTGAGGATGTCGATAAGTTTATGAGTCTCTGTCGTGAGGAGAATGTTGAGGTTACCTATGTAGCCGATGTTACCGATACACGTCGTATGCGTATGTTCTCGGGCGATAAGCTTGTTGTTGACCTCTCGCGTGATTTCATCGACTCGGCAGGTGCCAAGCACTACACGAAGATTCGTATCGGCGCTGTGGAGAATAAGAACCCATTTGAGCGCAAGGTTGCAGGCGATAATGTCGAGCAACGTATGAAGAGTAACCTGGCCGATGACAACGTGGTGTCGCAGAAGGGTCTTATCGAGATGTTCGATTCGACCATCGGTGCCTCTACGGTGTTGATGCCCTATGGTGGTAAGACGCAGTGTACCGAGACCCAGGTGTCGGTGCAGAAGCTCCCTGTGGGCAACGGCTATACAAATACGGCCAGCATCATGGCCTTTGGCTATAATCCCTATATCGCTACATGGAGCCCCTATCACGGTGCTGCCTATGCTGTGGTTGAGGCGTGTTCCAAGGTTGTGGCTGCGGGTGCCCGCTACGATAAGATGCGCTTCTCGTACCAGGAGTACTTTGAGCGTATGACCGACGATAAGTCGTGGGGTAAGCCCCTCTCGGCTCTGCTCGGTGCATTGAAGATGCAGGTGGAGTTGGGTCTGCCCTCAATTGGTGGTAAGGACTCTATGAGTGGTACGTTCCGCGATATCAATGTTCCGCCTATGCTTATGGCCTTCGGTATTACGACTGTTGATGCCCGTACGGTTATTAGCCCCGAGTTCAAGAGTGCCGGCAATAATATATATGTGATACGCCATACGCCCGAGGCTAATTTCATGCCATCTACCGAGTGTTTGAAGCGTAACTTTGATTTCGTGTCGGAGAAGATTGAGCAGGGTGATATTGTAGCAGCCTATGCCGTGGGCTTCGGTGGCGTTGGTGAGGCTGTTGCGAAGATGGCCTTCGGTAATGGGATTGGTGCTACGCTCACATGCTCAGAGCAGTCGCTCTACGACTACACCTACGGCTCGATTGTCGTAGAGAGTCGTCGTACACTCAACCACCCCTCGGCTGAGCTTATCGGTAAAACTGTTGAGGCCGAGAGTATCACCGTTGCGGGTGTAAGCCTCTCGCTCGACGAGTTGTTGAAAGCCAATACCGAGCGTTTTACACAGGTATATGCCGACCGTGGAGCCAAGGGTGAGCCCACGCGTATCAGTGAGGGTGTTGCCCGCAAGGTGGAGTATAGTGGCGAGAAGGTGGATAAGGTTAAGGTCTATATCCCCGTATTCCCGGGTACTAACTGCGACTATGATACCGCTCGTGCCTTTGAGCGCGCAGGTGCCGAGACCGAGATTTCGGTATTCCGCAACCTCACGGGCGATGATGTATTTGCCTCTATTGCCGAGATGAAGGCTTGCATCGAGCGTTGTAATATCATGATGCTCAGTGGTGGCTTCTCAGCAGGTGATGAGCCCGATGGTAGTGGTAAGTTTATTGCTAACGTCCTAAATAATAAGGATATTGCCGATGCAATTCACGCGCTGCTTGACCGTGGCGGCTTGATTCTCGGTATATGTAACGGCTTCCAGGCGTTGGTTAAGGCGGGTCTGTTGCCCTATGGTCGCTTGGGTAAGGTTACCAAGGCTTCGCCCACACTGTTCCGCAACGATATCAACCGTCATATCTCGCAGATAGTATCAACACGTGTAGGTACTGTGGCCTCTCCGTGGTTATCATCGTTCGAGGTTGGAGACGTTCACTCTATCGCTGTGAGTCATGGCGAGGGTAAGTTTGTAGTTAGCGACGAGCTTGCCGAGGAGTTGTTTGCAAATGGTCAGGTGGCGTTTCAGTATGTCGATGCCGAAAATCGTCCCACGACCGATTCTCCCTATAACCCCAACGGTTCAAGCTTCGGTATCGAGGGTATCATCGACCCGAGCGGTCAGATTCTCGGTAAGATGGGACACACGGAGCGTTACGAGCGCGACCTTATGAAGAACATACATGGCCAGAAGGTTCAGGATATCTTCTCGAATGCCGTAAACTACTTCCTCAAAAAGTAATATAGTATGAAGCAGTTGGAACTTCTACACGAGGGTAAGAGTAAGAGGGTCTATATGACCGATAGCGAGGAGCGTATCATTATCCAATTCAAGGATGATGTTACGGCCTTCTATAACATTAAGCGTGCACAGATAGAGAATAAGGGCAAGATGAATTGCGCTATCTCGTCTATGTTGCTTGGTTGGCTCAACGATAATGGTGTTGATACCCACTTTATCGAGCAGGTTGGCGATGATGAGCAGCTATGTCGTGTTGTCAAGCATCTGCCTTTCGAGGTTATTGTTCGTAATGTTATTGCAGGCTCCATGGCAAAGCGTCTTGGCTTGGAGGAGGGACTTATCCCCGAGGCTACGATATTTGACCTCTGTTTGCGTGACGAAAATCTTGGCGACCCTCTCATCAATGATACTCATGCCGTAGCTCTCGGCATGGCGACGTACGAGGAGCTCGATAAGATATATGAGCTTTCGGCTAAGGCCAATGACCTACTTCTCGAATTGCTCGACGAGGCAGGAATTATCCTTGTCGATTTCAAGATTGTCTTTGGTCGAGGCGAGAGTGGCGAGCTGATATTGGCCGATGAGCTGACACCCGATACATGTCGTCTATGGGATTCTGAGACGGGCGAGTGTATGGACAAGGACCGTTTCCGTCGCGATAAGGGTCATGTAGGTGAGGCCTATGAGGAGGTCGCTAAGCGAATACGTGAGGCACTTAAAAGTAACAGGTAGTACATCCTAATATAAATATATAGGTATGCTAAAAGATTCATTAGATATATATGGTGATGACCTCCACGAGGAGTGTGGTGTGTTTGGTATCTTTGGTGTTGATGATGCCCCCAATCTTGCTTACTATGGTCTGCACGCCTTGCAGCACCGTGGTCAGGAGGGTTGCGGTATCTCGGCCTTCGATGGCGATAGGCTGAATACTGTGAAGGGTGAGGGTCTCGTAACCGAGGTTTTCAACCAGCAGAAGCTCGATAAGTTGAGCGGTCGTATCGCTATTGGCCATGTTCGTTATGCCACTACGGGTGGTGGCGGTGCTAACAACGTACAGCCTTTCTCGTTTAGCCATCATACGGGAGACTTTGCACTTGCGCATAATGGTAATCTGGTAAACTCTAAGGAGTTGGCTCGTTATTTGGAGGTGCGTGGTAGTTTGTTTCACTCGTCATCAGATAGTGAGCTTCTGGCCCACCTTGTAAAGAAGGATAATAACGAGAAGCATCGCATCGACAATATCATCGAGGCTCTGAATATGTTGGAGGGAGCATTTGCTTTCCTTATCATGACCAAGAACCGTATCTATGCTTGTCGCGATAAACATGGCCTACGCCCCCTGGCGATTGGTAAGTTGGGCGATGGCTATGTAGTGAGCTCGGAGACATGTGCGTTGGATATTGTCGGTGCCGAGTATATCCGCGATATTGAGCCCGGTGAGGTTGTTACTATCGACCATCATGGCATCCGCTCGAACAGATACTCGCTATATCAGCGCCATATGATGTGTGCTATGGAGTATATCTACTTTGCACGTCCCGATTCGGATATCGAGGGCTGTAATGTGCATACATTCCGTAAACTTACGGGCAAGTATCTCTATGAGCAGTCGCCCGTTAAGGCTGATGTGGTTATCGGTGTGCCCGATTCGAGTATCAGTGCGGCTATCGGCTACTCTGAGGCGAGCGGCATCCCCTATGAGATGGGTCTTATCAAGAATAAGTATATCGCTCGCACCTTCATTCAGCCGTCGCAGGAGATGCGCGAGAAGGGTGTCCGCATGAAGCTCTCGGCAGTGCGCTCGCTCGTTAAGGATAA
Organism: Alistipes sp.; assembly: GCA_045603045.1. Taxonomy (GTDB): domain Bacteria; phylum Bacteroidota; class Bacteroidia; order Bacteroidales; family Rikenellaceae; genus Alistipes. The sequence goes on along the minus strand of JAZULJ010000012.1, from coordinate 63,991 downwards.
GTCTGTGGTGCTCATCGACGACTCTATTGTACGTGGTACCACGTCGCTGCGTATCGTGCGTCTTTTGAAGGAGGCGGGTGCTCGCGAGGTGCATGTGCGAATCGCATCGCCTGCCATTACCAATCCCTGCTTCTACGGTATCGATATGTCAACACGCAACGAGTTGCTGTGTGCCCGCATGAGCAAGGAGGAGGCATGTAGGGCTATCGAGGCAGATACGTTGGAGTTCCTCTCGGAGGAGTCGTTGTTGAAGGCCGGTAATCGCTCGGAGTTGTGCATGGCATGCTTCAATGGTTGCTATCCCACATCGTTGTATCAGAATAAGAGATAATTAATAAGTAAAAATATAATATTTTATGGCAAAAAGTTACGAAGAGGCTGGTGTAAACCTCGAAGCCGGTTATGAAGTAGTTAGACGTATCAAGTCTCATGTAGCATCGACAAAGCGTCGTGGCTCTATGGGTAATATTGGAGCCTTTGGAGGTATGTTTAACCTCGCAGAGCTCAATATCAAGGAGCCCGTGTTGGTTAGCGGTACCGATGGCGTGGGTACCAAGCTGAAGCTCGCCTTCGAGATGGATAAGCACGATACTATCGGTATCGACGCTGTTGCCATGTGCGTAAACGATGTTTTGGCACAGGGTGCCGAACCTTTGTTGTTCCTGGATTATGTTGCCGTGGGCCACAATGAGCCGGCTAAGGTTGAGGCTATCGTTGCCGGTGTTGCTGAGGGCTGTCGTCAGGCGGGTTGCGCCCTGGTTGGTGGCGAGACTGCCGAGATGCCCGGTATGTATCAGGATGGCGAGTACGACATCGCCGGCAATACGGTAGGTGTTGTAGAGCGTTCGAAGCTTATCGACGCAGGTGAGCGTGTGAAGGTTGGCGACGTGTTGGTAGGTATCGCTTCGAGCGGTGTTCACTCCAACGGTTTCAGTCTTGTGCGTAAGGTTGTTAGCGACAATGCGTTGAAGCTCAACGAGTGCTACGATGAGATTGGCGGTCGTAAGTTAGGTGAGGTGTTGCTCACTCCTACGCGCATCTACGTTAAGCAGGTGTTGAAGGTTATCGCAGAGTGTGATGTACATGGCATCAGCCATATCACCGGTGGTGGCTTCGACGAGAATATTCCCCGTATCTTGAAGGATGGCCAGGGCGTAGAGGTTAAGGAGGGCTCATGGGAGATTCTTCCTGTCTTCCGTCTCTTGGAGAAGTATGGCGGTATTGGTCATCGTGAGATGTTTAACATCTTCAATATGGGTGTCGGTATGGTTATCGCACTTCCCGAGGCTGATGCGCAGAAGGCTATCTCTATCCTCGCAGCTGAGGGTGAGCGTGCCTCGGTTATTGGCAAGGTCATCGAGGGCGAGGGTGTAACTATCATCTAATAGCTATGAGAAAGACAAGATTGGCACTCTTTGCAAGTGGTAGCGGTAGCAATTATCAGGCTATCGCTGAGGCTTGTCAGGATGGACGTCTCGATGCCGAGATTGTTTTGTTGGTGTGCGATAAGCCGGGTGCGAAGGTTTTGGAGCGCGCTAAGCTCTTTGGCACTGAAAGTTTCGCATTCAATCCGAAGGATTATGAGTCGCGCGAGGCCTACGAGACGATGTTGGCGACGATGCTCGATGAGCGAAAGGTCGATTTCATCTGCTTGGCAGGCTATATGCGCATCGTGGGAAAGGTGTTATTAGAGCGTTACGAGCAGCGTATCGTCAATATCCATCCCTCGTTGCTTCCCTCGTTTAAGGGTGCTCATGCTATTCGTGATGCTGTGGATTATGGTGTTAAGATTTTTGGTGTTACCACCCACTTCGTCGATGAGACGTTGGATGGTGGCCGTATCATTGACCAGGGCGCCATCGTCTATGAGGGCTCGGATATCGATGAACTTACCAACTTGATTCACAATATCGAGCATAAGCTCTATGTAAAGACTATTAACAAACTGATAAATAAGAAGATTTAATATAACTATGAGAGCATTAGTCAGTGTTAGCGATAAGACGGGTGTTGTGGAGTTCGTTCAGAACTTGCGTCGTCTCGGCTGGGAGATTATAGCCACGGGAGGTACAATGAAACTCCTCCAAGATAGTGGCGTCGAGGTTATTAACATCAGCGAGGTTACGGGCTTTCCGGAGATTTGTGATGGTCGTGTTAAGACCCTGCACCCCAAGGTGCATGGTGGTCTGCTGGCACGTCGCGACGATGAGAGTCATCTCAAAGCATTGAAGGATAACGCTATCGAGTTTATCGATATGGTGTGTGTTAACCTCTATCCCTTCCGTCAGACTATTTCGAAGCCCGATGTTAAGATGGAGGATGCTATCGAGAATATCGATATCGGCGGTCCTTCGATGTTGCGCTCGGCTGCCAAGAACTACCGTGATGTTACGGTTGTATGCGACCCCGAAGACTATGCGCGCATCATCGCCGAGATTGAGGCGGGTGGTAATACTACGGTTGATACACGCTTGCAGCTCTCGGCCAAGGCCTATACCCACACTGCGGAGTATGATATGTGCATCGCAACATATATGCGTGAGCAGGCGGCCCTTAACGAGAAGCTCTTCGCATCGTTCGACCTCGTGCAGACACTTCGTTATGGCGAGAATCCTCACCAGAGCGCCAAGTTCTACCGCACAGCGGAGGAGGTGCCTTATTCGTTGGCTACCGCAAAGCAGCTCAATGGCAAGGAGATGTCATACAATAACATCCAGGATGCTAATGCGGCCCTGAATATTGTTCGTGAGTTTGATGAGCCCTTCTGTGTCGGTTTGAAGCACATGAATCCCTGTGGTGCCGCTATCGGTAAGGATGTTAAGGAGGCGTGGGAGAAGGCATACGAGGCCGATAAGGTGAGCATCTTTGGTGGTATTGTTGCCGTCAACCGCGAGCTCACGGCCGAGGTTGCCGAGTTGATGAAACCCATTTTCTTGGAGATTATCATGGCTCCCTCGTTCTCGAAGGAGGCTTTGGAGATACTCTCTACGAAGAAGAACTTACGTCTGTTGCAGGTGGATATGACCAAATCGGATAAGAGACTCACACAGTACGTTACCGTGAATGGAGGTGTACTCGTGCAGGCTCTTGATATGGATACCAGGACCGTTGTTGCGGATATGTGCGTTACGGAGCGTCAACCCTCGGCTCAGGAGTTGGAGGATATGAACTTCGGCTGGCGTATTGTTAAGCACGTTAAGTCTAATGCTATTGTTGCCGTCAAGGATGGTCATACCGTAGGTGTTGGTGCAGGTCAGATGAACCGTGTAGGCTCAGCCGAGATAGCCTTGAAGCAGGCTAAGGTTGCGGGGTTCACGGAGGGTCTTACCCTTGCCTCGGATGGCTTCTTCCCCTTTGACGACACCGTAACTTTGGCTCGCGACTATGGCGTTACTGCCCTTGTGCAGCCGGGTGGTAGTGTTCGCGATGAGGACTCGGTAAAGAAGGCCAATGAGTTTGGTATGACGATGACGATGACGGGCATGCGTCACTTCAAACACTAAGTCGTCGCGTTTGTATAACATAAGAAACGAAAAAATATGAAACTGCTTGTAATAGGCTCGGGTGGCCGTTGTCACGCTATTGTAGAGGCTCTGTCGCGCTCACCCCGTGCTGAGAAGATATATTGTGCACCCGGCAATGCTGGTATCTCTGCGTTGGCCGAGTGCGTAGCAATCAAGGATACCGATGTCGAGAGTCTGCTCGCCTTCGCCAAGGAGAGAGAGATAGACCTTACGGTTGTAGGCCCCGAGGCGTCGTTGGCTGTTGGTGTTGTTGACCGCTTTCGTGCCGAGGGTCTCAAAATCTTCGGTCCCACGAAGGCAGCTGCGGAGATTGAGTCAAGCAAGGATTTTGCTAAGCGTCTGATGAAGAAGTATGACGTGCCCACTGCCGACTATGCTACGTTTAGCGACTTTGAGGAGGCTATGGCCTATGTGCGTCGGGGTACACTGCCTACGGTGCTTAAATATGATGGCCTGGCAGCAGGTAAGGGTGTTGTCATTGCCGAGACTATGGAGGAGGCCGAGGCTACGCTCCGCGATATGTTGCTCGACACTAAGTTTGGCGAGGGTAGGGTAGTCATCGAGGAGTTCCTCACTGGCGAGGAGTTCTCGCTTATGTGTTTCGTTGCGGGCAATAAGATTTGTCCAATGCCGGTTGCACAGGACCATAAGCGCGCCTATGATAACGACGAGGGTCCCAATACCGGAGGTATGGGCGCCTATACAATGCTTCCCTTCGTTACAGAGGAGGATTATGCCTACGCCATGGAGAATATCATGCAGCGCGTTGCTGATGCCATGGTTGCGGAGGGTGTACCCTTTACAGGTGTGTTGTACGGCGGCCTTATGAAGACGCCTCAGGGTATCAAGGTTATCGAGTTTAACGCTCGTTTTGGCGACCCCGAGACCGAGGTCGTTCTGCCTCGCTTGCAGAGCGATGCCACGGAGCTGTTTATGGCTGTTGCCGAGGGTCGTGAGCCCCATGCCGAGTGGCGAGATGTTGCAACCTTGGGTATCGTCCTTGCCTCAAAGGGCTATCCCGGTAGTTACGATAAGGGTGCAGTGATACGTGGCACGGAGCGTGTGGAGTCAAAGATTTATCACATGGGTACAGCCATTAAGGATGGTGAGTTGGTTACAGCCGGAGGTCGTGTTATGATTGTTGTTGCCGAGGCTGCGACGTTGGCCGAGGCTCAGCGTAAGGCACGTGCCGACATCGAACTTATCGAGTGCGACAACCTGTTCCACCGTACGGATATAGGTAACAAGGCATTTCGTTAGGCTCAACTATTAAGTGAAATAAATTAGTATAACTATATGATTATTAGCGGAATAGAACTTTCAAAGAAATTGAAGGCCCAGCTTGCCGAGCAGGTTGCTGCCGATGCCGTGAAGTATGGCACTACGCCCAATCTCGTCGTAATTCTTGTCGGCGATGACCCGGGTAGTGTGTCGTATGTTACGGGTAAGGCGAAGGCGGCTACCGAGGTGGGTATTCGCAATACGACGATACGTCGTCCCGATACCATTACCGAGGATGAGTTGCTCGATATCATCGACACGCTTAACCATGACGACGATGTTGATGGTATCCTCGTGCAGTTGCCTCTGCCCAAGCATATCGACGAGGCCAAGATTATTGCAGCCATCTCGCCCGATAAGGATGTGGATGCCTTCCACCCCTATAATGTTGCGCACCTGTGGCTTAAACAGCCATGCACGAAGCCCTGTACTCCCAAGGGTATCATCAAGCTGTTGAAGTCGGCTAATGTTGAGATTGAGGGTAAGGAGGCTGTTGTTGTGGGTCGTAGCAATATCGTGGGTCTGCCTGTTGCAAAGCTGCTCCTCGATAACAATGCCACGGTTACTGTGGCTCACTCGCGCACCAAGAATCTCGGTGAGGTAACACGTCGTGCCGATATCCTGGTTGTGGCTATCGGTCGAGAGCGTCTCATCACGGCAGATATGATTAAGCCGGGAGCTGTTGTTATCGACGTGGGTGTAAATCGCGATTCGCGTACCGGAAAGCTCTGTGGCGATGTCGATTACGAGGCTGCTGTGGCTGTTGCCGAGCATATAACACCCGTCCCCGGTGGTGTAGGACCCATGACTATTACCTGTCTCATGGAGAATACCGTTGAGAGATTTGAGCGTAAGATGGAAAAGAGATAACTAACCTTATAAATAACTTAGAACTATGATTGACAGATACAGCAGAGAGATTATGCGTAAGGTATGGACCGAGAAGAATAAGTTCGAGGCCTACCTCAAAGTGGAGATTCTCGCATCGGAGGCATGGAGTCAGCTTGGCGTAGTGCCCAAGGAGGATGTGGAGAAGCTTTGGAAGAACGCATCGTTCGATATCAATCGCATCTACGAGATTGAGCAGCAGACGCGCCACGATATCGTAGCCTTCACACGTGCCGTGAGTGAGACGCTGGGAGATGAGCGTAAGTGGGTGCACTACGGTCTCACGAGTACCGATGTCGTGGATACTGCCAACGGTTACCTCTTGAAGCAGGCTAACTCGGTGCTTATTGATGACTTGGAGCAGATGCTCGAAGTGTTGCGTCGCCGCGCTATTGAGTTTAAGGATACGCCCTGCATTGGCCGTACTCATGGTATTCATGCCGACATCACCTGCTTCGGCTTGAAGTGGGCGTTGTGGTACGAGGAGATGAAGCGTAACCTCACTCGCTTTGTTGCAGCGTCGCGCGCTGTCGAGGTGGGTAAGATTTCGGGTGCTGTGGGTAACTTCGCAAATATACCTCCTTTCATTCAGGACTATGTATGCGAGAAGCTCGGCATCGAGAGCGCAAATATCTCAACGCAGGTTATCCAGCGTGATCGCCACGCCTACTATATGGCTACGTTGGCCGTTATCGCATCGAGCATCGAGCAGATGGCCATGGAGATTCGTAACTTGCAGCGTACCGAGGTACACGAAGTAGAGGAGTCGTTTGGCAAGGGTCAGAAGGGTTCGAGCGCCATGCCTCACAAGCGTAACCCCATTTCGAGCGAGAATATGTGTGGTTGCGCACGTGTGATGCGTGGTTATATGGCCGCCTTCTACGAGAATGTTGCTTTGTGGCATGAGCGCGATATCTCGCACTCATCTACCGAGCGTATCATACTTCCCGATGCGACGATGCTTCTGGACTATATGCTCACACGCTTCCGCGGCATCCTCGAAAACCTCGTAGTGTTCAAGGATGTTATGATGGAGAATATCTATCGTACACGCAAGGTTATCTTTGCACAGCGCGTGATGAATGCTCTTATCGACAAGGGCTTCTCGCGCGAGAAGGCCTACGACACCGTGCAGCCTATTGCCATGCGTGCCATGAGCGAGCGTGCCGACTATCAGGAGCTCTTGGCCGAGAGTGCTGATGTTATGGCAGTGCTCACACGCGAGGAGCTTGATGCATGCTTCACCTTGGAGTATTATTTGAAGAATGTAGATTTTATATTCGACCGCGTGGGTATTTAGTGCGATAGTGGTCATTCTCGACCTTTTAATCATCAGCGCGAATGGGGTATGCCAAGTATAGCCTATCCGCGCTGATTTCATGCTAAGAGCGCTCTTTATACCCCAATTTATCGGCTATCTCCTGCAACCTCTTTACCGTTTCAAGCATCGAGAATATCATGGCAAACCTCTCTTTTGCATTACTCTCGCACCATTGTTGCTGTTGAAATGTTGAAAACTATGGGAAAATTTTATCTTCAACATTCAACATGCGCTAAGCATTGCGCTTTACCTATATTCGGCCCTCTCTGATGTTAAATCCTGCGGAGTCAACGCCCATAAAATAAAAGTGGGTAACTAAAAAGTAAAATAGTTACCCACATTTTGTTCGGAGGTTGAATAAAAAGATGTAGTTTTAGGCTTGCGAAGCCCGAAAAGCGGAGTTTACTTGGCTTAAATGAGCATTTTGAGAGCGAGCGTAACGACAAAATACACTTTTTATTCAGCCTCTGCCCCTCTTTGTTTGATGCCCTCGTCTTACTGTTTCAGTTGGTCGGGAGTGAGGCGCACAACCTTACCGTCGCGCATAACAACAAGGTCGCCATTATCCTTGCGCGTGCGCTCGATTAGTCGGCGCTGGGCAAGAAGAATACCTGCGTCTATACGTTCTTGAAGCTCTCTTATCTCAAATTCACTCATAGTTCATAATCGTTTGGTAAGCTAACGAATCTACGACCTCCTTTATTTCGTTCTTCGAGCCGTAGGCAACCTTTTTTACGCCCTCGGCAGTGCTGTTGTCGTAGATGACCCAATAGTCGCAAATGGGCATGTAGAGCGAACGTAGGTTACGTATGCTGCTCGCATAGCGACGATAGATGGTGTTCGTCGGGATGTTATGACCTCCGAGGCTCACACGCTTCGCCACGCGCTCGATGGCCTGCTCGGGTGTCGGCAGCCAGAAGTATAGTAGCGATACGAAGTAACCACGCTCATGGGCGCGGTCGATGAACTTCTGATATGTTCGTGTTGAGAGTGTTGTCTCGAATGCGAAGTCGCTGCCATCCTCCAAGAGGTCGTTTATGCGGCGCAACATGAGGCGTCCCGCCTCGATAGCCATGCTGTCGGGGTTGAAGGGCGACAATCCGCGAGCTATCTCATCGGCATTGACGAACTCGTGGCAGTGGAGCATCTCGGGCAGCATGGTATAAGATGCGGTGGTCTTACCCGCACCATTACATCCGGCTATGATATAGAGCTTCTGCATAGTAATAAATCGCTACTGCAAATATAATGATTTTTTGGTTAACAACCAAATGTATTTAGTTAAGAGTCTTTGTGCGGCTATGTATCATATGTTGTGAGCGAAGTGAAAAAAACAACCCGACATCCATCGGATATCGGGTTGTAGGTATAGTGTCGCAGAGAGACTATTTAGCCTCGGGACGCATGATAACCTTAGTCAGGTTGCCATCGTTGAGAATCTTCTGTGCCATTGCCTTAATGTCATCCAGAGTGATGCTCTCAACCAAACCGAGGTACTCCTCCTTGAAGTTGTAGCCCTCCTCCTTCCAACTGATGATTGCAGACATCCAACCACCATTGTTTTCGAGGACATTGTTGTAGTTCTTTACAAGGAACTCCTTTGACTTAGCTACATCCTCGGCCAAGGGGCCCTCCTTAGCAATCTTCTCCAACTCGGCGATACAAATATCTATCAACTCGTCGGCCAGCTGCTCGTTGGTATCGAATTGTATGTGGAGCATATAGTGTTCGTTGGGATGCTCCTCGATGTTGCCTTGAACCTGTACGCCATAAGTACCACCCTTCTCCTCACGGATAGAGATGAGGTAGCGTGAGTCGAGCGCACGGCTGAGAAAATCGAGGATGCGGCGATTCTTGGGGTTGTACTCCATGTCGCCAGAGTAGGTCATGTAAACCGATACCTTAGGCTGCTGCATTGAAGCCTTGAAGTCGTTGGTGAGCTCACCCTCAACTATGCGTACGCCGTCATCCTTAACAGCATACTCAACCTTCTTAGATGTGGGAAGCGAACCGATATACTTCTCAACGAGGGGCTTCAAAGTCTCCAAGTCAACGTTACCTACGATAATGAAGCGGAAGTCGTCAGCATAGCTGTACAACTTCGAGTGTACGCTCTTCAAGGTCTCAATGTTGATAGCCTCAATCTGCTCGGCAGAGGTTATCTGACGACGAGGATGGTTGTTGTAGAGGGTCTTCTGCAACTCGCGAGCTACGATATAGTCAGGATTTGACTCCATGTTGCGGAAGTAGGGAACATACATCTTCTTCATGTTATCCAAATCGGCCTGGTCGAAGCGGGGCGAAGTGAAGTTCAAGTAGATAAGCTGCAAAATGGTCTCGATATCCTTGGGTGAGCCACCGGCATTTACGGCGTGCTCGTATGTAGATACGCCGAGGCTTGCGTATGCGCTCTTGCCTGAAAGTTGCTTCGAGAGCTCGCTGCTTGAGAACTTGCCGATACCCGACTGGTCCATAACCATACCGAGGAAAGCTCCCTGGTAGAACTCCTCGTCGCTAAGCAACGAGCAACCGCCCTTAGATGTAGCGTTGATGCTAACCTCGTCGGCCTTCAATGTCGAAGGACGAACGATAACGCTGATGCCGTTCTTCAAGGTCCACTCGGTGTAGCCCAAAGAGTCGTTGTACTCGGTCTTCTTAACAGCCGAGCCCTTCAACTTCGTAGAGGCATCGATAAGGGGCTCGATAACGGTGTTGTCCTTGTAGGGCTCAATCTCAGAAGCCTCAATCTCGGCGATGATAGCGTTAATCTCAGCTTCGGTAGGAACCGCAAGGCCCTCCTTCAAGGGTGTACGAGCAAGAATTACAAGGTTCTCGTTGGGACGAACCATACCCAGGTATGCCTGGTTGATGGCGTCAACAGTGAGGCTGTTGATAAGCATCTGGTCCAACTGCCACTCGGTCTCGGCGTCCATCATTGTAGTACCCTTTGCGTAGTGGTCGAGGTAGCGCTGTGCATACTCATCGTTCTTCACGTCATTACGGTTGGTGTACTGACGCTCGGCGCTACGCATAATCTCCTGCTTGGCACGCTCAAATTCGCCTGCGGTGAAACCATGACGACGCATGCGCTCCATCTCAGTATACATTGCGCGGAAGCCGTCAAGGATGCGGCCCTCATGTGCCGTTACAGAGAACATTGTGGTCTCCATAGTGGGGCAAATGCCGAAGCTGCCCTCATCCATGCCGCCACCAACGAAGGGGGCGTCAGCCTTCTGTGCAAGCTCCTCAAAACGGGCATTCATCATGCGAGTTACGAAGTGATAAACGAGGTCTGTTGAGTAGCCGATGATTGATGATTTGAGCTCCTTGGGCAGTGCCTCGCGGCGTGCAAACATCATTACGCTCGACTGAGTAAGCTCCTTGTCGGCAAATACCGATACGATGGGCTTCTCGGTTGCGGGAACAACGATAACCTCCTTCTGTGCAGCATCTGCGGGTGATGCGGGGATATCGGCCATGAGGCTCTTAATCTTAGCCTCTACCTGGTCAACATCAACATCACCTACGATAACGATAGCTTGATACTCGGGACGGTACCACTTGTGGTAGAAGTTCTCCAAAGCTGTGTGGTCGAAAGACTTCAAGCCGTCGAGGTGGCCAATGATGTTGCGGTGCTCGTAGAGTGTGCCCTTGAAGAGCTGTGCAATCATGTCTATCTGCGAACGCCACTGTGCACCATCACGTGAGCGAAGCTCCTCCATGATAACACCACGCTCAGAGTCAATCTCTGCGGGCTGCAATGCGATGAACTGCGACCAGTCGTGCAAGATGAGAAGTGCCAAATCGAGGTTCTCCTCGGTAATGGGGCAGTCCTTAATCATGTACTCGGTGCAATCCCAAGATGTGAAGGCGTTAAGGTTGTAACCAAACTGTACGCCGATAGTCTCCAACTTCTCAATCATCTCCTTACCGGGGAGGTTCTTCGAGCCGTTGAATGCCATGTGCTCAAGGAAGTGAGCCAAGCCCTGCTGGTCGTCATCCTCCTGAATAGCACCTACGTCGTGGTAGATGTAGAAGCTGGCCTGACCCTTAGGCTTCTCGTTGTGGCGGATGTAGTAGGTCATGCCGTTGTCGAGCTTGCCGATGCGAACATCCGAATCCACGGGCAGAGGAGCTGTGGGATCTTGTGCCATGATACTTGTTATACCTATAAAAAGGGCAACAAGCGTGAAAAGCATCTTTTTCATAAATAGTTATAAATTAGTTAATTGTGTAAATGAAATTACTTTGCTAAATATTTTATGCACGTTACTTCAAGCAAAGATACACTTTTTTGCTTAAAATAATGTGTTTTTGTTCATAATATTTTTCTATGTGTCCATAATTTTTTTTGATATTCTGACCTCTTAATTTCTCGTTCGGCACAATAATTTAACGCTGTGCGGCAATATATATTGTATATTTTAGTATATTTGCGAATAAATTTTAGAGTTATGGCAACTATTACATCTTACAAATATCGCGTTGAGCCACAGAATGTGGACTTCACATTGCGCGCCTCGGTAGCGTCAATAATCAGCTATATGCTTAATGTCGCAGGTATCGATGCCCATAATAAGGGTTTTGGTGTCGATGTCTTGCAGGGACAATCTTTTACATGGGTGCTCTCGCGCTTTGCGGTGGATATCAACCGCCGTCCCGACCAATACGACGATATCACCATCGACACGTGGGTCAATGAGTTCAACCGCCTGTCCTCGACGCGTAACTTCCGCCTTATGCGAGGTGATAGATGCTTGGCTGCCGCAGTGTCGCAGTGGTGTATGCTCAATATGGAGACCCGTCAAGCTGTCGATATGTCGCTGCTGAGGGATGTCTATGAGCGCGCCATGGTTGCTGAGGAGTCGCCTATATCGGCACCTCAGCGTCTGCGTGGTGTCGATGTGCAGAAGAGTGTCGAACGCCCTGTGGTGTATAGCGACATTGACTTCAATCGCCATGTGAATACGTTGCGCTATGTTGACATGATGTTTGATAATCTGCCGCTGGAACGTATCGAGCAGAATAACGGTATGCGTATCGATATCAACTTTTTAGCCGAGGCACGCTATGGCGATGTTTTGGCAATCGGCTCTATTGCAGAGGGCGATACTTATACTTTTGAAATATCGTCCGATGGTAAGACGCTGTGTCGCGCCAAGATAGAATTTAAGTAGTTGTGATTATGTCGGAGCGTAAGTTGAAGATAGCCATTGTCGGCCCTGCACACCCTTATCGTGGCGGCCTTGCTGCCATAATGCAGACCATGGCGCGTGAGTTTCAACATCGAGGTTACGATGTTGAGATTTTAACCTTCACCTTGCAGTATCCATCACTACTATTTCCGGGTAAGAGTCAGACTGTTGACACCCCTGCACCCAACGACCTGTCGATACGTCGTTGTGTCTCGACGGTTAATCCGCTGTCGTGGTGGCGAGTGGGGCGAGAGTTACGTCGCGCGCAGCCCGATATTGTGATTATGAAGTATTGGACGCCATTTATGGCCCCTTGCTTCGGTGCTATTGCGCGTCTTGCGCGTAAAAACCGTAAGACGAAGGTTATCTGCCAGATAGATAATGTAAAACCCCACGAACATCACCTCACCGACCACCTCTTCAATCGATATTTTCTTCGTTCGGTCGATGGCTTTGTCTATATGTCCGAGCAGGTGCATGGCGAGTTGAGGGAGTACACCTCAGCACCTGCACTCTTCTCGCCACACCCCATGTTCGAGAACTTTGGTAGCAGGGTAGAGCGCGATGAGGCGTGCCGAGGTCTCGGCATCGATGCTTCGCAGCGTTATGCACTCTTCTTTGGCCTTATTCGCGACTATAAGGGGCTCGATACGTTGCTCGATGCCTGGAAATACTTCAAGCGTGAAGGCCGACATGCTAATCATAAGTTGATTGTTGCGGGCGAGTTCTACGCTTCGCGCGAAAAATATATCTCGCAGATTGAGCGTCTTGGCTTGCATGACGAGGTTATACTGCACGACCACTTTATTGCAGATGACGCCGTGCGCAACTACTTCTCTGCGGCCGACTGTGTGGTACTGCCATATAAGAGTGCGACACAGAGTGGTGTAACTCAGATATGTTATAACTTCTGTACGCCGGTTATTGTTACCAATGTGGGAGGTCTTGCCGAGATAGTCAGCGACGGTCGTGTGGGTTATGTCGCGGAGCCTACCGTCGAGGGTGTTGCCGATGCCTTGGAGCGTATCTATGAGGGCGACACGCTGTCGCGCTTTGCGGATGCCATGATCGAGGAGCGCAAGCGTTTCTCATGGTCGGCAATGTGCGATGCAATCGAGGAGTTGTACTCACAACTCTAATATTCACTCGTGAGAAATTTCATCGTGTCTATGCCGTCGGCATAGTCCCAAAGGGTGGGGTATTGTGCCTCGCCAAAGGCCACTGCACCCTCAATCGAGGGTATGTGCGATACAATACACTGAATGTGGTCGTGGTTGCAATCTAACCACTCACTAACCTCCTCGATGTCGTTGTAGTTGCGTAGAGTAACTATCGCAAGCGACTCGGGGAACTTGTTGCTGTGAATACCCAAACAGGCGCCATAGTCTTGGAAATTACGCTGTTGCATGGTGTATAGCGCGCGTATTGATGCCACGTTGCGACGTAGTTTTGAGTTGCGTGCCTCGCATCGAGGTAGTGAGGGTATATGGCCTGCGGGGGTAAATATCATCGAGACGGAGCGACAACCTAAACCCGAATAGGATGTTATGTCGCGCATCAATGCACTTAGTTCGTCGTTGCTCTCCGTGCCGTCGAGAATGGCTACCGAGTGGCGACTGCCACGCAGCAGTGCGCGTGTCGAGGCAAAGTGCTCGCGAAAGTAGCGATTGGCATCGTCGCCACCCGTGGCAATGGCCATGTCGTAGGCTCGCGCAGCATCGTATCGGAATATGGGTATTTGACTATCAATCTGCTTTAACTCGCCGATGATAAACTCCATTAATACAGTGTCTTTGCTCGATGTCTTGATGTGGCATCTATGCCCGCTTGCTACCACGCATAGAAGGTCGAAAAAGCCGACTAACGGAATGTTGCCCGCCATGATTATAGCTACATCCCGAGGCTCGTTTGTTGGGTGGTAATGCGACAGCCAGGCGCGTAGCCTCTCTTCATTTAGCATCTCGCGGCGTATGGCGTCAATGGCTTGGTATATATCCTCCTCGGTGAACCACTCGTTTTGTTCCAAGGCGCGTATTACGATAGCGCGTGTTGCGTCATCCTTGCCAAATGAGGCGAGGTGGTGCCCGAGGGTTGCAAATATCTCTGTTGTCGTCTTCATTATAGTATCTTGGTGGCTATTATGGCGCAGGCCTCGGCATCGGCTAAGGCGTGGTGGTGTGCTGCGAGGTTGTATCCGCATGCAGCCGATACGGTTTGCAGTTGGTGGTTGGGTAGCGAGTTGCCGAAGTGCTTGCGTGAGCATCGACAGGTGCAGTGAAACGTATATTCGGGGTAGGGCATGTTATATACCTCGTGTACGGCGCGTAGGCATCGCTCCTCGAAGGGGGCGTTGTGCGCGACGAACGGAAGCCCGGCAAAGAGGGGTTGGAGTTCGCGCCATACCATAGGGAAGCCTAATGAGTAGTCGGTGTCGCGGCGTGTAAGGCCATGTATGCGTGTGTTGTGGTAGTTATAGAAGTTGGGCACGGGACGTACCTTGCGATATTCGCGTGCCGTGATGCGGCCATCGCGCACAACGACGATGCCTAACGAGCAGATGCTTGACGGACTGTTGTTGGCGGTCTCGAAGTCTATGGCTACAAAGTCTCTCATGGTTCTCAACTACTCGCGTTCAGCCTCGCGCATGGCTATTGTGTGCTCTATGTATGCTACGTTGATACCATCTTTGACCAATACACGCTTCTGGCTATCAAGGAGGTAGAGAGCCGGTATAGCACGTAGGTCATATAGTCTTTCGCGAGATATGACCTCGCCTGCATCGTAGCCCGAAATCCACGCTGTGGGCATCTGTGGCTGGTAGCTACGCCATGCTGTAAGGTCGCTATCTGGGTATATGGCTATGGTGCGCAGGCGTCCAAGTTCGGTAAGCTCGTTGAGCATTGGCGACTCGGTAATCTGCGTGGTCAGCTCACGGCAAAGTGGGCACCCGGGATTGTTGAACATGAGCAACGTGTAGTCGGCATTGATGTCGTGTAACTTCGCACGGCGGCCATTCGCGAGTGTATATACAAAGTCATTTGACAGTCGGCCTACGCGATTTTTGAGTGCTATTTCGAGGTCGTGCGCGGGAATCATGCGGTCGTACTGGTCGAGTAGTGGCGACTCGCACAACACCTCCAATATGGGGATGTAGTACTCGTCGTTGCGTAGTGGCGAGTTGGGGTCGTTGAGTACCATGCGGCTTATTGTCGCAAAGAAGTCGAGCACGGGGCGGCTCTGCTCGGCACGGTGCATGAGCGAGCGCATGAGCGAGTCGGCATGCTCTGGCTCTATGAGTTGCACATAGTCGGCCATAGCGTAGAACAGATTCAACGTGTCGTAGGCGATAACGGCGCTGTCGGCCTCAAAGTCGAACCCATCCCAATAGCTATCCACAAGATAGCGGCGATACTCTGTTTTGTCGAGATACTTCGCTGGGTCTATCTCGGGGCGCGGCATACGCCGTGTGCCTGGGGCGTACGGCGTGGTGTCAGCCTCGGTTGCCACCTGCGACTCCTGGTTGCGGTTATCTGCTCCACATGCTGCAAGGACGAGTAGCGATGCGATGAGTATAAATAGGCGTTTCATGTTCTATGTCGTAAAATTAGAGGTGCCTCGTAGTCCGAAGCACCTCTATTAGGCGGTTGTTACATGCGCTCCGGAACGGCAATGCCCAAGAGCGACATCGCAGAGCGTATCACGCGTGCCACCTGCTGTGCAAGCATCAATCGGAGCGAGCGTGTTGTTGCATCCTGCTCTTTGAGGATTGAGTGGTCGTGATAGTAGCCGTTGAACTGCTTGGCGAGGTCGTAAGCGTATGCCGCAATCACAGAGGGCGCAAACTGCTGCGCTGCGCTGCGTACGGCTGCGGGGTACTCCGTGAGGGTCTTGATGAGCTCCACCTCCTCGTCAAGAAGCGATGCGTTGGTGTAGTTGTCTGTGGTGATACCTGTCTCTTCGGCCTTGCGTAGGATAGAGCAGATACGAGCATGAGTGTACTGGATGAAGGGGCCTGTGTTGCCGTTGAAGTCGATGCTCTCACGGGGGTCGAAGAGCATGGTCTTCTTGGGGTCAACTTTGAGGATGAAGTACTTCAATGCACCGAGACCCACCATCTCCGAGATGGCAGCAGCCTCCTCCTCAGAGCAGCCATCGAGTTTGCCCAGTTCGTCGGACATCTCACGTGCCGTGCCAATCATGTCGGCAATGAGGTCGTCGGCATCAACCACTGTGCCCTCGCGAGACTTCATCTTACCCTCCGGCAGTTCAACCATGCCGTACGAGAGGTGGAAGATGTTGTCGCTCCACTGGTAGCCTAGCTTCTTCAATACGAGTTTGAGCACCTGGAAATGGTAGTTCTGCTCGTTGCCCACAACATATATCATGTCGTCGAGGTTGTTGTCCTCGAAGCGGCGGAGTGCTGTGCCGAGGTCCTGGGTCATATATACAGAGGTGCCATCGCCACGCAACAGCAACTTCTGGTCGAGGCCATCGGCTTCGAGGTCAATCCATACCGAGTTGTCCTCCTTGCGGAAGAATACCCCCTTCTGCAAGCCCTCCTCTACGAGACTCTTGCCCAGAAGGTAGGTCTCTGACTCGTAATATACCTTGTCGAAATCGACACCCATAGCCTTGTACGTTACGTCGAAGCCCTCATATACCCAGCCGTTCATCTTCTCCCAGAGGGCATATACCTCGGGGTCCTTGGCCTCCCACTTACGCAACATCTCCTGAGCTTGGAGCATCACGGGTGCCTGCTTCTTGGCCTCGTCCTCCGTGAGGCCGCCAGCCATAAGCTCCTTAATCTCTGCCTTGTAGTGTTTGTCGAACTCTACGTAGTACTTACCTACAAGGTGGTCGCCCTTCATGCCCGATGACTCAGGGGTCTCGCCGCCACCATAGAGCTGCCATGCAAGCATCGACTTACAGATGTGGATGCCGCGGTCGTTGACGAGGTTAACCTTGATTACGTTGTGGCCGTTGGCTTTGAGGATTGTGGCGACCGAGTAACCCAAGAGGTTGTTACGTATGTGTCCGAGGTGCAGGGGCTTGTTGGTGTTTGGCGACGAGTACTCAATCATGATTGTACGTCCCGATTTGGGTGCCATGCCGTAATTCTCAGCCTCTACAACCTCTCGGAAGCGTGCCGACCAGAATGAGGCATCTACTACGAGGTTGAGAAAACCCTTTATGACGTTGAAACTCTTGATTTCGGGTGTGGTGCTTACAACCTTCTCTCCAAGCTCCGTGGCTGTGGCCTCGGGCGACTTGCGCGAAGCACGCAACAGAGGAAATACAACTACGGTATAGTCGCCCTCAAACTCCTTGCGTGTCTTTTGTATCTGCAACTGGTCGCTTGTGCCGTAAAGCTCCTGCGCGGCACGAGCAACAACACCTGAAATGAACTCTTCAATGTTTATCATATCTACCTAAATATTTATATACTCAGACTGCAAAGGTATAGTTTCTTTGCGAAATAATCGCTACTTACGCCGAAAATTTCATACCTTTGCGCCATAATTTTACAATGAACGCCTTAATATGAAGATTTCGAATATCGAACTTGGCGAGCGTCCTCTCTTTCTCGCACCCATGGAGGATGTTACCGACCCGTCGTTCCGCTATATGTGTAAGCGTTTCGGCGCCGATGTCGTATATACCGAGTTTATCTCGTCCGATGGGCTGATACGTGATGCGTGGAAGTCGCGCGCAAAGCTCAATATCGCCGATATGGAGCGCCCCGTGGGGATACAGATATATGGCCACCTTATTGAGCCTATGGTAGAGGCAGCACTCATTGCTGAGCAGGCTAACCCCGACATTATCGATATAAACTTTGGCTGCCCCGTGAAGAAAATTGCTGCGCGCGGTGCCGGTTCGGGCATGATGCGTGACCCTGACCTTATGGTCGAGATGACACGTCGTATTGTCAATGCCGTAAAGAAGCCCGTAACCGTCAAAACACGCCTTGGTTGGAGTGACGAGATGAAGAATATCGAGGATATTGCCCTCCGCTTGCAGGATGTGGGTATTGCGGCGTTAACTATCCATGGTCGTACTCGTTCGCAGATGTATCGTGGTGAGGCCGACTGGACGCTGATAGGCAAGATTAAGAACGACCCGCGTATAAATATCCCGATTATCGGCAATGGTGATGTCGATTCTGCCGAGAAGTGTAAGCTTATGTTCGACCGCTATGGTGTCGATGGTGTGATGATTGGTCGTGCGACGTATGGTCGCCCATGGATATTCCGTGAGTGTAAGCACTTCATGGCAACGGGCGAGTTGTTGTCCCAGCCTTCGGTTATCGAGCGTGTTGCCATTGCAAAGGAGCATCTTGCCAAGTCGCTTGAAATTAAGGGCGATAGGGTAGGCATATTGGAGATGCGTCGCCACCTTACGAACTACTTCAAGGGACTGCCAGACTTTAAGCAGACGCGCCTTAAACTCGTTACCTCGTTTGAGGTCGATGAGATACTCTCGACACTCGACTATGTGGCCGAGCGTTGGGGCGATTTCGACATGCGTGAAGCTGTACCTGCACCTCTCTCTCACGATTTGTAGCGAGAGGTTGAACGTAAAAAGTGTAGTGCTCGAACCGGGAGATATAGCGCGAAATGAAAGTGCCTCGAATGGGTAGTACTTTGGTGTACATACCATTCGAGGCATCTTTTTTGGTATGGTGTCGATAGTGGTCTATCGCACCGAATTAGAAGAGGTAGCCGGTGTTAATATAGAATGCACCCTTGCCATCCTGCTTGCGTAGCTTACCTACGGGCAGGCCATATTCGAAGGCTACGATGAAGTTCTGGTTCATGATGAAGCGCAAGCCGCCACCTACGGTGATATGCGGGAGGTCGCGACCCTGACCCTTGGACATGTAGGCATCATACTCGGCTCTATCGGCCTCGTCGCCACGGAAGGTCATGTCGTAGTTCTTTGTTACCATAGTACCGTCCGAGAATACATTTAGACCAAACGATATATTCTGCTTCCATAGTGTGAACGATACAAATCGCCAGCGCAACTCGACGTTGTACGATGCTACGTCGAGACCCTCGACACGGCTACGCATTATACCACGTATTGTGCGGTAGCCACCGAAGCCATCACGGTCGTAGGACTGACCTACGGTGGTTATGTAGGGTAGTACGTAGTAGGGGGCTTTCTTGCCGAAGGTACCCTCATAGTTAAGACGATATGCAAACGTAAGGATGTCGTTCTTAACGATGGGCACATAGTGGCGGAAGGTTGCCGAGTAGCGGTAGTAGGGGTTTGTCGTGCCGAGCCACTTAGGGGCGATTATTGCGTGGGCCTCGGCCCAGATACCCTTCGAGGGGGCACCCTCCTTATCGCGCGTGTCGAAGAGTAGGCCTAAGCGTACGGTGCTATTGAGACCTCCCCATGCCTCATCCTCCGAGATGATGCCCCACTTGCGATACTGGTCGAAGATTGTGGGCTCCTCGGCAGGGAATAGCTTGCCCTCGGCCTTATTCTTATTAATCTTGTCGAGGTTGAGTGCGCCCTGCTTGTTGTAACCCTGCTTGAAGTAGCTGAGGTGGTAGCCGGCCTCCCAGAAGAACTTGTTATCCCAGATGTTGCCCACAAAGTCGGTCTTGAAGAGAACCGCAAGTCGGTTGATACGATACTTCGGGGTGTAGATATACTGTTCGAGATTTGTCTTATCCTTACCTGCCGCCACCTTCTCATGATCGTAGTATGCCATGTAGCCGTTGAAGCCGTAGAAGTCCATTGCCTTATCGTTGGTGATGGTAAGTGCCGATGACCAGCGCACGCCGGGGATGAGGAAGCGGTTGTCGTACGACACTACAAAGAGCTGTGAACCCTTGGTGAAGAACGATGCCTCGAAATACCAGTGCTGGCGCGTATTAGGGTAGGTCGAACCATCGCCAAAGTCGTAGATGTTGAGTAGCGCGCCGAGCTGAAATCCCTTGTCGGCATCGAAAGCCACGGCGGGCAGAGGACCGAAGTTATAGCCCGTTTTGATAATCTCTCCCTTCTCGTTAATGATAACGGGTTTCTTCTTCTTCTCGGTGTTTGCCGGATGGGCATATGCGCCCAGGCAGATGCACGTTGCCATGAGCAACATTACACAATTTCTTAAATTCATAGCGGGTCAGTTTATTGTAGTATCTCTTTTATTCGCTGGTACTTATTGCGCAGTTCATGGTTACGCATAAGTTTGAAGTCCGAAATAAGTATTCGTGCCACACGCCATGCCTCTTGTGCGACGATGGGTGCGGGAAGGAGTATGAGTGTGAGTGGTAGTGCCCAATACCAGGGTAGGATGATGTATGCTGCTATCGAGTAGATAATCATCAGCAACGGCCATAAAACGAGATTTACCAAGTAGCGTACCGAGTTACGGAAGGCGTAGTCTTTGAGTTTGGTAAACAGGAAGTTGCATAAGTAGTGTATGGGCAACGTAAGTATCGATACGGGTAGCGTATAGGGCAGCATCAGTATAAAGAAAAGTACTTTGATGATACGTGAGAAGATGGTATATTTCACCGATACTGACTTTAAGCTAATATTCTGTGCTGTGCGCATTTGTGATGCTTCATGTCCTACGCGCATAAGCTCCTCGGCGAGCTTTGGATGCTCCTCTTTGAGGCGCAGAACCTCGCGCACGGTGCGGTTGTTGGCCTCGAAGTGGGCGTCAAGACCTTTGAGACGCTTGCCATCGACCTCGAACTTATTGCGCTTAACCTGGCTCTTAACCACTGTGGCGCATATCTCGTACATGGCGTCGTAGTCCTCGTCGTTGGGGATATGGAATATCGACTTGTGGATATTCTCGGTCAGTTTGTCGCGCATGAGGTTTATCACCTCCCCTGTGCCCACGTCCTCATGCTCGGCGAGAAATTTGCCGACGTTTATAGGCTCGCCAATCTGCACTCGCACCGTAGAACGGAAGCGGAAGAAGTTGCCATAGCGAAGACCGACGGGAACAACATACAGGGGCATGTCGGGCATCAGCTCCTGTGCCGAAAGAGCAATGCGAAAGATGCCCTTCGATAGCGGGAGCGATGAGTATTTCGCCTGATGGGTGCCCTCGGGGAAGATGCAGAAGGGCACGCGGTCGCGAAGTACGTCAACGGCCTTCTCGATAGTCTCGTTGTTCTTCTTAACCTCCTCATAACCATCGCGTATGCGCATGATAGGCATAATCTTCAAAAAGTGCAAAATCTTGGCAATCTTAGGGTTGCGGAAGATGTCGGCGCGTGCCACAAATACCTTGGGCTTATTGTCCATGGCAAGTATTACCATGGCATCCATCAAGGCGTTGGTGTGGTTTGGGGCATAGATGACTGCGCCATCCTTGGGTATGAACTCTCGGCCTACGTATTTTATCTCGCGGTACGATAGTTTGAGTGCTGCATCAACGTAGTGGCGCAGAAATGCATAGAACCAATCGTAGTCCTGTATCTTTTTTGCGTGATTAGCCATAATTTAAGACTTGACCTATGATAACTTCTGACGACGGAAGATGGTTGCTATTGTCAGTCCGGAGAGGATGTGCCATATACCCCATAGTGCGGCGACAAGAATCAAACCGCCGCAGATGCCTGCGGGTGCACCTTCGCTGTTGAGGATGATATTGCCCATCTGGTCGCGAGCACCCCATGTTGCGGGGTCGAAGATTTTGGGGTTTAGGAGCATGACCAAGCCGAGACCCGAGTTTTGAATACCTGTCTCTATGGTCAACGAGCGGCGGTCGGCAATGGGTCTTTTAAGCAGTGAGGCTGTCAGATATCCTGAGCCAAGCACCGAGCCATTGTGGATAACCACGATGGCGAGTACTGCAAGAATGCCTACACCTGCTGTTGCGAGCATGCCGGCCTTATCGAGACCTGTAAGTACCTGATTGAGAGATACTGCAACCATGGCTATAAAGAGTATTATAGACAAGATTGAGGTTGGCTTTTTGAGCTTATCGGCTATGCGTGGCATATAGTGCGACACGAGGAAGCCCAATAGGATGGGCAGACCTAAGATGAGAAGTATCTGCACGAGTACGTCCATGAACTCAATTTCAAGGATGGGCATATTCTCGAACTTCGACTCTGCGTAGTTGCGATAGATGTTGCCCCATAACCAGAAGTTGAATGGGGTGATAAGTGGCGAGAAGGCTGTTGATACAGCAGTCATCGATACCGAGAGCTCGACGTTGCCCTTTGAGAGTGAAGATATAAAGTTTGAGATATTACCGCCCGGGCACGCTGCAACCAGAATCATGCCGAAGGCTATCTCGGGGGTGATAACGTTGCTGAGTAGGATGACCAAAATCATCGTAACAAGGGGTAGTCCCACCCATTGTAGTATTATACCGATGATGAGAGACTTGGGGTTGCGGAATACATCTTTGAATGTGTCCATCTTGACGCCAAGAGCAACGCCAAACATCACAAAGGCGAGGATGAAATTCACCAAGAGCATGTTTCCGGGTGTGAGATTTACGTACACATGGTTAAGGTTTTCGAACAGTTCCTTCATATACCTGTAAATTTATTCGAACTAATAGATTCGGTTTGGGTTATTGACCATATAACTCTTCTATCCGTCGTCCAGAACTGCGGGTGCGAAGCTGCATATTTGGACTAAATAGAATATATATCAACGTCCAAAAATATTAAATTTTTTTCAAATATACATTTGTTTTGCTCAATTATTACTGGTTTTGCACTCATCTTTAAGTATAAATACCTACTACTTTTTGCGCTTTTATGACCTCGATTGGCTACTTCGTGTTTGACTTTTTGGCGAAAATAGACTATATTTGCACTTGTAAAACTACTATTCGCATTATGAAAATTCTTTTGAGCATAATCATCTTGTTGGTGTTCTGTTTGGCACCCGCATTGGTGCTTTGGTTGTGTCGCCGCTATGCGTTTTTGGATAAGATAGGTCCTATTATTATACTATATGGTGTAGGTATTCTTGTGGGTAATCTCCCTGTCGATATTGAGGGTATAACCTGGAATGGAGAGGGAGGTGCTCTCTACCGGATGGCAGATTTGACAACGCAGGTAACCATACCCTTGGCTATCCCCATGATGCTGTTTGCCTCGTGCTTCAAGCTCGGGGAGTTGAGGCAGCATGCCAAGGTTATCATAAGCGGTTTTGTGGCGCTCTTCATAGCTGTTACAATTGGGTATCTCCTTGTCGGATATAGGCTCGATAAGGGTGCTGAGATTGGAGGTATCATGTCGGGCATGTACTCGGGAGGTATGGTCAATGCTGCGGCTCTGAAAAATATCTTTCATGATGTTGACGAAACGAGCTACAACCTGATGTGTCTCTACGATGTCATCCTCTCGTTCCTCTATCTCCTCTTTCTCGTGTCGGTAGGTTTTAAACTGTTTCGCAGGCTCTATGGCGAGAGGTCGAAGGATAATCTGACGAGTGCCGAGCGTGAGGAGTTGGAGCGTCAAATGGCCGAAAGTAAGCGCAATCCGTATGAGGGGTTATGGAGTCGGGACGGAGTTAAAGAGTTGGGTAAGATAGTAGGTGTAACTATCATTATAATTGGCATTTCAGCTCTGGCTACCATACCATTTAGTGCTGACTCATTTATGATGATTTTTATCCTTGTGCTTAGCACGCTTGGTGTAGCATGCTCGTTCTATAAGCCGATACGTGAACTTAAACGCAGTTTCGATATTGGCATGTATCTGATATACATATTTAGCGTGGCTATGGCGTCGATGGCCGACTTCTCGAAGTTCGACATTGCCGATGGTCTCAATCAAATATATTTCCTCACCATTTCAATATTTGGCTCGCTTACGTTGCATGCGCTTTTTTGTCGCCTGATGCGTGTCGATGCCGACTCTATGGTGGTGTCGTCGGTGGCTTTTGTCAACTCGCCTCCGTTTGTGCCGATGATGGTTATTGCGATGAAGAATAGGGGAGTTCTGATTACGGGTCTTGTGGCGGGTATTGTTGGCTACGCTGCGGGTAACTACTTTGGTGTGCTGATGGCGAATTTCCTCGAACTATTATAGCGGTTGCAGTGATATGAAAAAGACGTTCAGCATAGTGTTGAACGTCTTTTTGTTGGATATAACCTCTTGGGTGTTAGCGATTAGTGGTTGCCGCAGTTGTGGTGGTCGCAACCTTCGCCCGAGTCCATGATAAAGCCTAAAAGGTAGCCATTCACGATGGCCTCGATGTCGCCCTTGCAGCCGCGAATGACCTTGATGTTGTGCGACTCTAACTTATTTTTTGCGCCTTCACCCATGTTGCCTGCGAGCATGAGTTCGATGCCCATCTCCTCCATTACGGAGGCTATGTTCGACTTGCAGCCGCAGCCCTCGGGAGAGTCGAGACGCGAGGTGGCTACAATCTGCTTATTCTCCACTTCGAAGATGGTGTAGTATGCGCAATGTCCGAAGTGGTCGTCGATATGTCCGTCGCGTGTGGGAACAGCAATTTTCATAGTCGGTGTGTTGTTAAATGAAATCGGGGCGGTGGATGTCGGTTTATCTCCATTCGCCCCGATGATTATGCTCTTGTAGAGTTGCCTCTACCTGACCTATTACAAGTTGGGGTTAATCTTCGACCACTCCTCGATAGCGGGAACGATGCCGAGAGTTACCAACTCGTCGCGCATCTTGCAGAGGTGTGCGTATGAAGCGTCGAGCTTGGCAATCTCCTCGTCGGTGCCCACGGGCATCTTGTATGAGCAGCCGTTCTGGTCGAGAGTGGTATCCATTGCCATCATGATATGGTTGTACTTCTCGTTAGATACGTAGGTACCTGCGGGAAAACGGAAAGGCTCGCCACCCATTACCGAGCGAATCATCTCTACCGAGAGGTATGAGGGGCTCTGGAATGATGAACGACCACGGAGCTTGATGATAGCAGCGCCGCCCTGAGTTACATCCTTCTTCATCTGCTCCCACTCCTCTGCGGGGAACTCCTCGGTGCCGATGATGTCGGTAAGTTTGCGACCGGCAATCTTCACTGCGCTGCCGAATACTGCCATCTGCTCGCCGTGGCCGCCATAGGTTGCGCAGCCCTCAATCTCGCTCTGCATAACGCCGAACTTCTTGGCGAGTGCGCTCTTCAAACGTGTGGTGTCGAGACCTGCGAGTGTGGTAACCTGACCGGGCTTCAAGCCTGAGTATAGCAAGGTTACGAGACCTGTAAGGTCGGCGGGGTTGAATATGATAACTACGTGCTTAACATCGGGGCAGTAGGTCTTGATGTTCTTGCCGAGCTGCTCTGCAATCTCGCAGTTGCCCTTCAACAAGTCCTCACGTGTCATGCCCTCCTTGCGGGGAGCGCCACCCGACGAGATGATATACTTAGCGTTGGTGAAGGCCTCGGCAACGTCGGTCGTAGATGTGATGTTCACGTTGTCGAAACCGCTCTGACGCATCTCCTCGGCTACGCCCTCGGGAGAGAATACGTCGTAGAGGCAGATGTTGTTAGTGAGACCCATCATAAGGGCTGACTGAACCATGTTTGAGCCAATCATGCCGGCAGCGCCGACGATGACAAGCTTGTCGTTTGTAAGAAAAGCCATAGTTTTACTCTGTTTTTAATGATTATATCTTGTATGTAATTGCGTCGTATGCAAATATCCACGCAAAATTAGAAAACATTTCAACTATTTGCAAATAAACCCTAAAATATTTTGTATTTATTTTAATGTTTGCTGCCTTTTACATCGCTCGCGCCGTTTACGTCCCTGTGAATGTGAGAATATGTAAATAGCGGGCATAACTCCGATGTTATCGACCGGCCAACCGCTCAATCGACGATGTTGGGTGAGGCGCCTCCTAAACTCTTAATCTTTTTAATCCTCGTAATCTCCTTCGCGTCCAAAGTAGGTGGACGGTGAGTAGGAGTGGTTTTGGCCTTATATCGGTATAATAATTAATGATAGCCAAATGTCTGTTGGAAAGTTGTCGATATGAATAATTTTTGCTATATTTGCACACTATAATTAGGAATTGATGGAAAACGATACAAAAAATATATTAGAAGAGCTCGAAACAAGCGATTATAAATATGGCTTTGTTTCGAATATTGACACTGAGACCATAGGGCGTGGACTCAGTGAGGAGGTGGTGCGACTCATCTCCCAGAAGAAGAACGAGCCCGAATGGATGCTCGAACGTCGCTTGAAGGCATATCGCCACTGGCTGACATTGAAGCACCCTAATTGGGCACATCTCGATATCCCCGAGATTGACTTCCAGGATGTAATCTACTACGCCGCGCCTAAGCAGAAGCCCAAGCTTAACTCTATGGACGAGGTGGACCCCGAGTTGAAGCGTACCTTCGATAAACTCGGTATCCCGCTCGAAGAGCAGATGGCTTTGGCGGGTGTGGCTGTCGATGCCGTTCTTGACTCGGTATCGGTGAAGACCACCTTCCGCGAGACATTAGCCGAGAAGGGTATAATCTTTTGCTCGATAAGTGAGGCTATACGCGAGTATCCCGAACTTATTAAGAAGTATCTCGGCTCGGTGGTACCCTATACCGATAACTTCTACGCTGCACTCAATGCAGCAGTATTTTCCGATGGCTCATTTTGTTACATCCCCAAGGGCGTTCGTTGTCCCATGGAGCTCTCTACCTACTTCCGTATAAATGCCGAGGGTACGGGTCAGTTTGAGCGTACGCTCATCGTTGCGGACGAAGGTTCGTATGTGAGCTACTTGGAGGGCTGTACAGCGCCTCAACGCGATGAGAATCAGCTGCATGCTGCCGTTGTCGAGATTGTCGTGGAGAGGGATGCCGATGTTAAGTATTCAACGGTGCAGAACTGGTATCCTGGCGATAAAGAGGGTAAGGGCGGTATATATAACTTTGTAACCAAGCGCGGTTTGTGTCGTGAAGGTGCGCATCTGTCGTGGACGCAGGTGGAGACGGGTTCGGCTATAACGTGGAAGTATCCGAGTTGTGTGCTTCTGGGCGATAACTCGTCGGGCGAGTTCTATTCGGTGGCTATGACCAATAACTTCCAGCAAGCTGATACAGGTACAAAGATGATACACCTCGGGCGCAACACTCGTTCGCGTATCGTGTCGAAGGGTATCTCGGCAGGACGTTCGCAGAATGCCTATCGAGGCTTGGTGCGCGTGTCGAAGGGTGCTGAGAATGCTCGTAACTACTCGCAGTGCGACTCGTTGCTTATCGGCGATAAGTGTGGTGCACACACCTTCCCCGTCATTGACAGCCACAACTCCTCTGCTGTGGTGGAGCATGAGGCTACGACGTCGAAGATATCGGAGGACCAACTCTTCTACTGTAATCAGCGCGGTCTCTCGACCGAAGATGCCGTGGGTCTTATCGTGAACGGCTACGCCCGCGAGGTGTTGGCGAAGTTGCCCATGGAGTTTGCTGTGGAGGCTCAAAAGTTATTGGCTATCAGTCTCGAAGGGTCGGTGGGTTAATTATCAATCAGTAAAATTAAAAAACTAAACATATATGCTTAAAGTTGAAAATCTGCACGCTTCGGTTGGCGACAAGGAGATTTTGAGAGGTATAAACCTCATGGTCAAGGCGGGAGAGGTTCACGCTATAATGGGTCCCAATGGCTCGGGAAAATCAACACTCGCCTCGGTGCTTGCCGGCAACGAGAAGTTTACGGTAACCGAGGGTAGGGTTGAGTTTGAGGGCGAAAACTTGCTTGACCTTAATGTCGAGGAGCGTTCGCGTAAGGGTCTCTTCCTCGGCTTCCAGTATCCTGTCGAGATACCCGGTGTTACCATGGCCAACTTCATGAAGCTTGCCGTTAACGAGCAGCGTAAGTCGCGCGGCTTGGAACCACTCACGGCTGCCGAGTATCTGCGCATGATGAAGCAGAAGAGTGCTATCGTCGAACTTGACTCGAAGCTCACAGCGCGTGCTGTAAACGAGGGCTTCTCGGGTGGTGAGAAGAAGAAGAATGAGATATTCCAGATGGCGATGCTCGACCCCAAATTGGCAATCCTCGATGAGACCGACTCGGGCTTGGATATCGATGCGTTGCGTATAGTGGCTACGGGCGTTACGCGCCTCAAACGTGAGGATAATGCCACGGTGGTAATCACACACTACCAGCGCCTGTTGGTCTACATCGTGCCCGACTACGTTCATGTGTTGTATAAGGGTCGCATTATCTACACGGGCGATAAGAGCCTCGCCCTCAAACTCGAAAAGGAGGGTTACGATTGGCTCATCAATGACTATAAGGAGGAGTAGGCTATGAGGATGGGACAATTGCTTGCTTCGTTGCATGCGTCGGAGGTCTCCCCGTCGGGCAGTATCGCTACGGGCGTGTGGCATATTGAGGCATCTGCGGATAGGGATATCACCATTGAGGCCGGTAGTGATGTCCGATTGGTCGTTGTGGATGCCGATGCTGCGGCGGAGATAAATATAGATGTTGAGCGTGGTGCAACACTGCGTATTCTCAATGTCGTTACACATAAGAGCGCTGCTACGCACTCTATCGCCGTGTCGGAGGGTGCAGCGTGTTATATGACCCAAGTGGTCTGCTCGGCATCGGATTCGAGGGTCGTGGCGAGCCTTATGGGGCGTGATGCGAGGTTTGAGATGGGAGGTGTCTTTGTGCTCACGGACGATGACCAGACGAGTGTTACGGCCGATGTTAACCACATGTGCTCCGACTGTGTGTCGCGCATCAAGGTTAAGGGTGTCGCCTCGGGAAGGTCGCACGGCAGCTTCTCGGGCTTGGTGTATGTCGCTCCCGATGCACAACATACCGACTCGGAGCAGATTAATCGTAATATCACCATCGGCGAGGGACGTATCGAGACCCTCCCCCAATTGGAGATATATGCCGATGATGTGAAGTGTAGCCATGGTGCTACGGTGGGTCAGATGGACTCGGATGCCATCTTCTATATGCGTCAGCGCGGCCTTAGCCTTGTGGATGCCAAACGTCTGCAAATTGAGGGCTTCGTGGACGATGTTGTTCTCCACTCGGTTATCGAGGGAGATGTGGTGCAGGAGGTTCTTGCAGGGTTGTTGGCCGATAAGTTAAGTAGGTTGTAAAATAGAGACTATGGCATACGACATAGAGCAGATACGTCGTGATTTTCCGATTTTGGAGCGTGAGGTAAATGGCCGTAAACTCGTCTATTTTGATTCGGGTGCTACGGCGCAGAAGCCGCTCTCGGTGATAAATCTCACCGATAAACTCATGAGGGAGTATAATGCCAATATTCACCGTGGTGTGCACCATTTATCGGGCGTGATGACCGAGATGTATGAGCAGGCACGCGAGACGGTAAGAGCGTTTATCGGCGCGGAGCACTCTTCGGAGGTTGTCTTTACATCGGGTGCTACGGCCTCGATAAATCTTGTTGCCTACGCTTGGAGCGAGAAGTTCTTGAAGGCGGGCGATAATATTGTTGTGAGCGAGATGGAGCACCACTCCAATATCGTGCCTTGGCAGCTCGCTGCCATGCGTCACGGTGCCGAGTTGCGGGTGCTTCCCTTCGATGACTATGGAGGGTTGTGCATGGAGCGTTTGGGCGACCTCATAGATGAGCGTACACGCCTTGTCGCCGTTACCGAGGCCTCGAATACGTTGGGTACATGCCCTGATTTGAAGGCTGTCATCGACGCTGCACATGCTGTGGGTGCTGTGGTTATGGTTGATGGCTGCCAGGGTGTGGTGCATGGCGGCGGAAGTGTTGCTGCGCGTGGCTACGACTTCTATGCCTTCTCTGGGCATAAGCTCTATGGCCCCACGGGTACGGGGGTTCTCTATGGTCGTCGCGAGTTGTTGGAGGCCATGCCACCGTTTATGGGTGGTGGCGATATGGTCGATAAGGTAACCTTCGCAAAGACTACCTATGCTCCTTTGCCCCTTAAATATGAGGCCGGCACATCGAACTTTATAGGTGCTGTGGGCTTGGCCGAGGCTATAAGGTATGTCGAGCGCGTAGGTGTTGACGCTATCGAGGTGTATGAGCAGTTGTTGCTCCGTACGATGACCGAGCGTCTCTTGTCAATCGAGGGTCTGCGTATCTATGGCCAGACGGCTAAGAAGTGTCCTATTGTGTCGTTTACTATCGACGGTACGCACCCCTACGATGTGGGTATGATTCTCGATAAGTTGGGTGTTGCCATCCGCACGGGCCACCACTGCGCAGAGCCCGTGATGACGCACTATGGCGTGGCGGGCATGTGTCGTGCCTCGATAGGCATG
Organism: Alistipes sp.; assembly: GCA_045603045.1. Classification (GTDB taxonomy): domain Bacteria; phylum Bacteroidota; class Bacteroidia; order Bacteroidales; family Rikenellaceae; genus Alistipes. The sequence continues at coordinate 33,580 of JAZULJ010000012.1, read as the reverse complement.
TATAACACCGAGGAGGAGGTTGAACTGTTGGTGCGTGGCGTTGAGCGTGCTGTGAGAATGTTAAAATAACAAAAACAGATAACTATGTTTATTGTCTTGGAGGGCTTGGACGGTGCCGGTAAATCGACACAGATTGCCAAACTAACAGAGATGTTTCGTCAGCGAGGTGTCGAGTGTGAGTATGTTCACTTTCCGCGTTTCGATGCTCCGGTGTACGGCGACCTTATAGCGCGCTTCCTGCGTGGCGACCTCGGCTCTGTTGAGCAGGTTAACCCCTATCTCGTGGCTCTGCTCTATGCAGGCGATAGGGCAGATGCTGCGACTACGATTCGTGGCTGGTTGGCAGAGGGTAAGGTTGTCATTGCCGACAGATATGTCTATTCGAATGTTGGCTACCAGTGTGCCAAGCTTGCCAATGTAGAGCATCGTAAGGCATTATGTCAGTGGATATTGAATACGGAGTTCGAGAAGTTTGCCATTCCGCGTCCCGATGTGTCGCTGTTCTTGGATGTCCCCTTCTCGTTCACCGAGCGTAAGCTCACGGAGACACGCGAGGGCGACGATAGAGCCTACTTGCAAGGTGGTCGCGATATTCACGAGGCATCGCTCGACCTGCAACGTCGTGTGAGGGAGGTTTATTTGGAAGCCGCTTCGCTGTCGGATGATTTGAAGGTCGTGGATTGTTCGTCTGAGAGTGGTGGCATGGAGAGCCCCGAGGCTATCTATTGCCGTATTATGGAGCATATTCAACCATTGCTTAAATAAAACCGCCTAACCGTGTCTTTATCAGGACATAATATTGCACTTTTAGCAGCTCGTTGGACGCTCGGTGCCCTATTCTTATTCTCGGGCTTCGTTAAGGCCTTCGACCCCGTCGGCACGTCGGTATTTGTCGAGAAGTATCTGGCTACATACTCGTTGGAGTCTCTTATCCCGATGGCGGTGCATATAGCCATCGCGCTTGCTACGGTCGAGGTCATGCTTGGAGCGATGCTCGTGATGCGCGTTGCACAACGCTACGTGTGCCTCGCTATAACACTCTTTTTATCTGCTTTTACTGTCATTACCCTGCTGAGTGCCACGGTGTTGCCCATTGGGGATTGTGGTTGCTTTGGCGATGCTGTGAGACTTACGCCGTGGGGAACATTTCTTAAAAATATAGTGTTGTTGCCTATGGCTGTTGTGTTGTGGCGCACGAGCAAGAGTGAGCGTTTCACGCTGCGTGATGCGGTCATGACGTGCTTTGTTGCGGCTCTTCCCCTCGCGATAAGCATATATGCGTTTAGGCATCTCCCGCTTATCGACTTTATGCCCTATAAGGTGTCGGTAAATCTTCGCGATGAGGTCGCCTCGGAGCGTCAGGCTGTGCGTAGCGCGGAGCGCCATATGGTCATCTGTCGTCATCCCGAGACTGAAGAGGTGCGCGAGTTCTCGGCCGATGATGAGGCGTGGTATGAGTGGGATGTTGTCGATGCACGTGTCGAAAGAGGCGATGTTGAGGAGCGTTTCTCGGATTTTAGGCTCTACGATGCTGTGGGTGAAGATTGCTCGGAGCAGATTCTGGCTCGTGAGGAGCGCATGGCATGGCTCTGCGTGCGCGATGATAGGTTGGATGGCGAACGTATAGAGGCTATAAACCGTCTCTTGTCGATTTACCCCAACGAATATATCGTGCTACTCACCTCTGCCGATAGGGCTGCTATGCAGACGCGCTTTGGGGTTGATAGTTATAGCGTCGATGCTATGACGCTACGTTCGATGATACGCTCAGATGTGGGTGTCATCATAGTCGAAGATGGCGTGATAATCGAGAAATTGTCGTTTCGCGATATATAATGTGCAGTGTAATATTTGGCAAGAAAGTTGACCGCTTCCGCAGAAGAAACGGTCAATTTTATTTTTATGCGTTACCTATGTTATATTGCACTCTGTTTGCTCGTTGTGGCATGCGCGGGCGAGAGTATTCAGCCGTCGTTGCCACGTCCTGTCAAGACTACGGTTGTCAGCTCACTGCGCTATGTCAGCCGTGATTTTGCGGCACTCACTATCGCTGATGAGGCCTCGAACCTCGCCTTTAAGATTGGCGGTCGTATCGTAGATATTCCCGTTGCCAAGGGTCAGGCAGTGCGCCGTGGTCAGTTGCTCGCCGCGTTGGATGATAGGGATGTCAGGTTGCAGGTCGATGCTTCGAGTGCTGCCTTTAATGAGGCGGAGTCTCGCTTAGCACGTGGCCGCAGACTGCTCTCGCATAATGCCATCTCGGAACAGGAGGTTGAGACACTCGAAAATAGCGTGGCTCAGGCTCGCTCGGCATACAACAATGCTCTCGATATGCTTGCCGATACGCGTATCACAGCCCCGTTTGACGGTGTTGTGGAGCGTACCTATGCTGATGCTTTTCAGCGTGTTGCATCGGGTGAGACGGTGGTGCGCATCGTTACGCCCCTGAGTACTACGGTGTCGTTCACCGCGCCAGAGAACGTCATTCAGCTTTTCTCTAAACCGACCACCTCTTTTAGCGTAGAGTTCGACGCCTTTCCCGGTGTTCGTTTTAATGCCGTGATGAAGAGTTATGCTCGCACTTCGTCTGATGCTTTGGGCTTTCCCGTGTCATTACGCCTTACGGATGTGGATACGACGAAATATCGTATTTCGCCGGGTATGACCTGTGTGGCTACGGTTATCACGCCCGAGAGCGACCGTCTGGCTACGGTGGTGCCCCTTACGGCGATATATGCACCGGCCACGGGTGGCGATTTTGTATGGGTTGTGGGTGACGATGGGCGTGTGTCGCTACGGCGTGTTACGCTTGGCGGCCTTGTAGGGAGTGATGGTGTCTCGGTGTTATCGGGTGTCGTTGCGGGTGATAGGGTGGTCAGTGCCGGAGTCTATCATCTTACGGAGGGTGCGATGGTTAAAATAATAGAGTAGGTCGCTATGTTCAATATCTCCGAATACTCCGTCAGACACCGCTCTATTATAGGGTTCTTTCTTGCTTTGTTTGTCGTTGGGGGCATTTATGCCTTTATGACTCTCGGCAAACGCGAAGACTCTACCTTTGTTATAAAGAGTGCTATTGTCGTATGTCCCTACGATGGTGCCACTCCTGAGGAGGTTGAACGCCTTGTGGCTATACCTTTGGAGCGAGAGCTGCGCACACTCAGTGCAGTGCATAAGATATCCTCGGAGTCGCATTTTGGCTATGCTCAACTTACTGTCGAGCTCGCCCCCGATACGGATGTTGACCGTATAGAACAACTATGGGACGAGTTGCGCCGTAAGGTTGATGACTTCTCACCCCAACTACCCGCAGGGGCAGGCCCGGTGAGTGTTGCCGATGACTTTGGTGATGTCTATGGCTTGTACTATGCGCTTACCATGAGTAGCGGCTACTCATGGGATGAACTACGCAATGCGGCACGCACTGTCGAGCGTAGTCTATACACCGTCAATGGTGTTGACAAGGTCTCGCTTTCGGGTGAGCGTAAGCCGCAGATTAATATTGAAATAAGCCCTGCTACGCTTGCTGCCTTCGATATACGTCCCGATGTTGTTAGTCGTGCTATATCGGGGCAAAATGCTGTCGTGGGGCTTGGTACACGTCGTGCGGGCGATGTGCGTATTGAGTTAATCGAGGGGACAACCTATTCGTCGATTGCGGATATAGAAAATCAGCTTCTTACGGCCGCCGATGGTAAACAATATCGCTTGGGCGATGTGGCACATGTTGAGCGTGGCTACCGTGAGCCGCCTACGCTATGTGTGCGTGTTGATGGACGTGATGCCATCGCTATTGCCGTGGCAGCCAACCCCGATATGGATGTTGTTGCTGTGGGTGATGAGGTTGCCGAGGTACTTGCATACGAGGCTCAGCGGCTGCCTGCGGGTATCGAGATTGTTGCTCTCTATCCCGAGAATGAGATTGCTCGTGAGGCGAATAATACTTTTATTCTTAACCTTCTCGAATCACTTGCAATAGTCATCCTTCTCATCCTCTTTACTATGGGTGTGCGGGCAGGTGTCGTTGTTGGCTCGTCGTTGGTCTTCGCCGTGGGAGGTACGCTGCTCATCATGCTGTTCATTGGCGAGGGGCTCAATCGCACCTCGTTGGCCGGCTTCATTATCGCTATGGGGATGCTCGTTGATAATGCAATTGTCGTAACGGATAATGCGCGACAACTACTGCGTCGTGGCGTTCCCTTGCAACGAGCTGCGGTGCGAGGCGCCACGGAGCCGAGTATGGCTCTGCTTGCGGCTACGCTTATAGCTATTATGTCGTTTCTGCCACTGCAACTCGCCCCGTCGTCCGTGGCAGAAATTATACAGCCACTATTTGTTGTTATTGCCATCTCGTTGCTGCTCAGCTGGTTGCTTGCCCTTACGCAGGTGCCGTCAATGTGTGTCGGCGTGTTGCGAACAGATGTAACGAGGAGCGATGCTGAACGCTCGCGTTGGTTTGAGCATGTTGTCGGCGTGCTGCTAAGACATCGGGTGGTAACCGTACTTGTGGTTGTCGCGCTATTTGTAGTGTCGCTATGGGCTATGGGGCGTATGCCTCAAAACTTCTTCCCACAACTCTCGAAACCATATTTCCGTGCCGACGTGTTGCTCCCCGAGGGGTACGATATTGAGGCCACAACAGAGAATCTCGCGCAGATGAGTGATTGGCTTCTTGCGCAACCCGAGGTTAAGCGTGTATCGACAACGGCGGGTGGTACGCCTCCGCGTTACTACCTGGCAAGTAGCAGTTATGCCAATCGTTCGAACTATGGAAATATCCTTGTCGAACTACACGATGCGACGAATACGGCCGATGTGGAAGAGCGTTTCGATAGGTGGGCTACTCAAAATATGCCCGATGTATGGCTGCGCTCGTCGCTCTTTAAGCTCTCGCCTGTGCCCGATGCAACCATCGAGTTTGGCTTTGTGGGTGAGAACATCGATACCCTGCGTCGCCTTGCGGCAGATGCCATGCACATTATGCAACAGCATCCGAGCGTGCGTAATGTGCGTAATAGTTGGGGCAATAGGGTGGCCGTGTGGCAACCTCACTACTCGCAAATCAAGGGTCAGCGCATAGGTGTTGGTCGCGAGGCTATGATATCATCTTTAGCTGTGGCGACAACGGGTCTCGGTGTGGGGGTCTATCGTGAGGGTGATGTCTCAATGCCTATCTTGCTACGTAGCGATTCTGAGGCCGATAGTATGCTCACGTCGCTTGAAACGATGCCGGTCTTCTCGGTCGGTGGTCGTGCCTTCTCTGTTGAGCAGGCCTCGTCGGGCTTTGACTTTGATTTTGGGCTATCGGTCATAAAACGTATTGATGCCGAGCGTGTTATGAAGGCGCAATGTGATACACGGCGTGGTGCTAATACTATCGCTCTGGCACGTGAGCTTCGTAAACGTATCGAGGCCGAGGTGAGTGTGCCCGATGGTTATCGCATGGAGCTATTTGGTGAGGAGGAGAAGCGTGGTGAGTCGAATGAGGCGCTTGTCGATAAGCTCCCTTTAACGCTTGTGCTGATATTTGTCGTGCTGCTTCTTTTGTTTGGTAATTATCGCGATCCGATAGCCGTTATGATTACTATACCGCTTATTTTCGTTGGCGTTGTTGTCGGCTTGTTGCTCTCGGGTAGGATGTTCGACTTCTTCTCGCTGCTCGGCTTACTCGGCCTTATAGGTATGAACGTGAAGAATGCAGTAATTCTCCTATCGCGCATCTCGGAGTTGCGGCGTGAGGGAGTTGCTACCTACGATGCTATTGTATGTGCCGCTGCCGACCGTTTTATACCTGTGGTTACGGCTTCGGGTACAACGGTGCTGGGTATGGTGCCTCTGTTGTTCGACTCGATGTTTGGAAGTATGGCTGTAACGATTATGGGAGGCCTTGTTGTCGCTACACTATTGGTACTTATGGTGTTGCCTGTTGTTTATTCGCTAATTTACCGTGTAAAAATTTCGTAGTATGAGGTGTTTGATTGTAGTTGTGCTTATGCTTGCCATGCCATGTTTTACTATGGCTCAAACTTCGCTCGACGAGTATTGTGCAGAGGTGTTTAGACATAGTTATAATGTGGGTGTTGCCCACTCTGAGGTTGATGCTGCCGAGGCCGATATGCTCGGTGCGCGTAAGGGCTATCTGCCGTCGTTGACCATGTATCAAGATATGACCTATGCGTTGCGTAAGAGTGGTGATGAGAGGCGTTTTGGCTGGGCTATGCGCCCGGAGATTAGTCAGACGGTGTATGGAGGTGGTGTACGCGCTGCGGTTAAGCAGATGGAGGCGAAACATGATATGGCGTTGAGTGACGAGCAAACCGTGGCGCGTGATGTGCGCTATGAAGCGGAGGTGGCGTATTGGGCGTTGTCGCGTGCTGAGTGTTATTGTCGCGCCATGGCCGACTATGTCTCTATTGTCGGGTCGTTGCGCGATGTTGTCAAGCGACGCTTCGAGGAGGGATATACGGCTAAGGGCGACTTGCTTCAAGTGGAGTCGCGTATGAGCGATGCGGAGTACCAATATTCGGCTGCTGAGCAGGGGTATCTTGTGGCGCTTCACAACTTCAATGTGTTGCGTGGCGAGGATGCCTCTACGGTGGCGGTACTTACGCAGAGTATTCTCGATACGATGATAGCGCCCGGTCGCGAGAGTGTGGAGGCCATTATCGAACGACACCCCGAGTATCGCTCATCTGTTGCCCGCGAGGAGTATGCTCGATGGGGTATTAAGGCTGCCGATGTGCGTTTCTCGCCCTCGATGCGGGCCGGCGTGTATGGTGTATTGGGCCCCGACGTCCCGAATGTCAAGGGTGCGGGTGTGCGCATTGATGGTGGTGTGGTGTTGTCGTTTACGACGCCCATATTCCACTTTGGCGAACGTCGTCAGGTGGCGCGTGCCGCACGTGATAGATATGATGTTGCGCAGATGCAAACAGTCGAACTTGCCGAGCAGATACTTCTTGATGAGAGTAACCGTTGGACGGCGCTGCTGACTACGCGCAAGAGGGTAGATGCCGTGCGTCGTAACCTCGCTCTTGCTGCCGAGAACCTCGAAATAAGTACCTACTCCTATAATGAGGGCTTGGCAACTATCTTGGATGTGTTGCAGGCGCAGATAAGCTGGTTGCAGATATATACAAATGCAATCACCGCACAGTATGACTATGCGGTGGCAATTGCAGCTTACCGGCAGCTAACGGCGACTACGCTATGACCTCGTTGGTGGCAACTATCGATGTCTCGTGAGTTACGGGGGCTATGCGACGCATCATTTGAAGTAGTCCGCAATATTTGTCGTGAGTGAGGTTTATGGCGCGGCTGAGTATAATTTGCTCTTTGAGAGTGTTGCATTCCGCGCGATAGACGATATTGAAGTGTGTATATCGGCTCTCGGCAACAACGGTAGGTGTTGAGAGTGTTCCCTCCATGGTTATCTCCATTTGTCGGACACTTGTGATGTGCTCTTTGAGAAGACTTATGATGGTGCGTCCCGCACAGTCTGCTGTGGCATATAGGAGCATCTCTTTGGGATTTAGTTCGTCGAGATGTCCTGCGTTGGCGAGTACAAAGCTTCGCTCTTCGTTCATGTGAATTGTGATTTTTACTACCATAATGCAAAATATTTGATTTATACACCACTTTTCGGGCAATAATCGTTCCTAAATATAGTGCTTGTTTGATGAAAAAATCGTATCTTTGCGCTATATTATACATGTACGATTATGCGAAGAAACATTATAACTATTGCCGCGCTTTCGCTCATGCTCCTCGTGACATTCGATGGCGCAGCGCAGCATCCCGATAAGCAGTATCTGCGAGGTGCTGCCGAGGAGCTTCTCGAACGTCAGCGATGGGCCGATGCTCGCGCGTTGCTTGGCGACATGCGTAAGCAGCTCGACCCCGTGCGCGACCGCTACGATATGGAGTGGGTCGATTATAATCTTATGCGTTGCGATGTGGCTCTGGGCTCGGAGAATGTCGAGGAGCGTATGCTCGGCTTTATGGATGAATATGCCTCGGGTATCCATGATAATCAGGTGCAACTGCTCTTGGGTACCTACTTTACCGACTCCGGTGCCCGCGAAGTGGCTCGTGAGGAGTTGTTGAAGGTCGATTATAAGGGCTTGGATGCTCGCGAGAAGGAGCGTTACGATATCCGCATGGGCTATCTCTACTTTCTCGATAAGGACTATGCCTCGGCAGAGCGACATTTCGCGCTTATCGGCAAGCAGAGCGAGTATTATCCGCATGCACTCTATTATAGAACCTATATCGACTATAATGCACATCGCTACACCGAGGCTAAACAGGGCTTCGAGGCGCTCAAAGAGCATGATACATATAGGCGTTACATGCCATTCTACCTCTTGCAGATAGAGTATCGCCAGGGTAACTACGACTACGTAATTAATGAGGGTGCCAAACTCCTTTCTGATGCTAAGAGCGATGTTGGTGACGACCTGGTGCGTATTATCGCCGAGTCTTATTTCGTTAATGGCGATTTCTCGCAGACCATACGTTATATCTCCGATTATCCAGAGTCAAAGATGGGTCGCCAGGAGAACTATATCAAGGGCTACTCGCTCTATCGTATGGCTCGTTACAATGATGCTATCGTCCCCTTGGCCAAGGTGTGCGGCCCCGATGATGCACTCTCGCAGAATGCCTCGTACCATCTGGGCGATTGCTATCGTCGTTGCGACGATAAACAGCATGCTGCCGATGCCTTTGCGCAGGCCTCGGAGCAGGGCCACGACGAGACCATTGCCGAGGATGCACTACTCAACTATGGCCGTTTGAAGTATGAGCTGGGGGGCGGTGTTTTCAATGAGGCGGTAAACGTATTGCAACACTACCTGGAACGCTATCCCTCGTCGGAGCATACATCCGAGGTTAAGTCTCTGCTTATCGCCGCTTATAATAACTCGAAAAACTACGATGCGGCCTACGATGCCATCAAGGGCTTCTCAAATCCTGATAACGAGATTCTCGCGGCATTGCAGCGTGTTGCTATGTTCAAGGCTGTCGATGCAATAAGTCGTGGCGATTTATCGGGTGCTGAGGCGTTGCTTGCTGAGGCCGAGGAGATTGCACTCAGCCCCAAGTATAACGCGCTGGTGATGTATTGGCAGGCAGAGTTGGCATACCAGCAGGGCGATATGGATAGGGCTGTGGAGAAGTATAACGCCTATATGCGTCGTGCCCCCAAGGGCGAAGCAGAGTATGTCATGGCGCACTACGGCTTGGGCTATGGCCACTTTATGTCGGGCGATATGAAGATGTCGGCGTCGAACTTCGAGACCTTCGTGCGTGATTACACCAAGCGCGATGCCTATATGTACGATGCCCACAATCGTTTAGGTGATGCTCGCTACTCGATGCGTGAGTTTGCCAAGGCGCGTAGGGCCTACAATATTGTCGCATCGTCGGCATCCGAGGAGCGTAACTATGCTCGCTATCAGTTGGCTATGGTCGATGGCATCGAGGCTAAGACCAAGAGTAAGGTTGAGCGTTTGCAGAGTATCATCGCAGATGGCGAGGGCGATTATGTCGATGATGCGTGGTATGAGCTGGGTCGCACCTACATCAATGCAGAGAAGTATTCGGACGGTGCCAAGACTTTGCAGGAGTTCGTTAATAAGGATACCTCGTCGCCATACTATGTTAAGGCGATGTCGGATTTGGGCCTTGCCTATTACAATTTGGGACGTAAGGATGATGCGCGCAAGTGCTACGAGGAGGTTGTTGCCTACGACCCGCAGTCGGCAGAGGCGTTGGAGGCCATGCGCAATATCCGTGAGATATATGTAGCTCGTGGTGCTGTGGATGAGTATTTCGCATACGCTGAGCGTAGTGGCGTGCAGAGCGATATGAGTGCTGCGGCGCGCGACTCGTTGACCTTTGCTTCGGCCAAGAGCCTCTATCTGAACAACGATTATGAGGCCGCGAAGCCCAAGTTGCGCAACTATCTTGATAGCTTTACGAAGGGTTATAATCGTAGCGAGGCACTCTTCTATTTGAGCGATTGCTATCTGCAAGCGGGCGAGAATGATGATGCTATCAAGAGCATGGACGAGCTGTTGGCGCAGGGTAACACGCAGTACACCGAGCGAGTGTTGAGCGTATATGCACCCCTCACCTTCGAAAAGACCATGTACGAGAGCTCGGCGAAAGCATACCGACAGCTCTATGATATAGCCTCAAAGCAGAGCCTTCGTCAGTCTGCGACCGAGGGTTACTTCGAGGCTACGACGCTCTATGCCGATGATGCAAAGATTAAGGCTGTGGCTGACGAGGTTATGGCTATGAGCGACGCCACACCCTGGGTGTTGCGTAAGGCAGCAATTACCAAGGCGGGTATCTTGCGCGAGGAGGGTAGTATGAACGAGGCTGCGAAACTCTATACGCAGCTTGCCGAGAATCGTACTACGGCAGAGGGCGCAGAGGCTTATTATTGGCTCATAGCAGAGCGTTACAAGGCGGGCGACTATGCTGTGGCTGAGAATATGGTATATGAGTTTGGCAATAGCGGCTCGATGTATTGGCAGGCAAAGGCCTTCCTTATCCTGGGTGATATCCTCGTCAAGCAGAATAATAAGTTCCAGGCACGAGCTACCTACCAGAGTATCGTCGATGGTTACTCGCCTAAGGATGATGGCATCGTTGCAGAGGCTAAAAATAAGATTAAAGCACTTTAAGATAGATAAATATGAGATATAGCATAACACTCTTCATGGCTCTTGCCGTGATGTTTTCGGCAGCGGGTCAGCGTGCTCAGGCACAGCAGAACAAGCGTGTCGAGGTTACATCGATATTTCTACCCGATGTGGCTCCCGCAAAGAAACTTATGGCGCCCACCGAGATTAATGATGTGCCGACCATTGACCCCGAGATACACTATGCGGTAAACCCCGAGACATGGCAGATAGCTCTCGAATCTCACGACTACTCGCCTGCTACCGCATCGTTTTGGGATATGGAGCGCTCGAAGCACTTCTTCTTGAAGATGGGTGCCGGCTATCCGTTCAATACCGATGGAGCCTTCCGCTACTCGATGTATCATAAGCGCGTGGGCTACCTTAGTGTTGGTCTCGACCATCTTGGCGACCTAATGAATCGCGAGTCAGCCAATGGCACTAAGCGCGATATGGCACATAGTTTTGCTCTCAACAACCGCGCAAGTGTTCAGGGTGGCGTGTTTGTCGGCCGTCGTCTCTTCGAGGGACGTGTGGCCTATGGCTACCACCTCTATAACCGCTATGCCGAGGAGGTGGAGACTCCTGCGCGTCTGGGCTTCCATAATCTCGATGGTGCGCTGCGCTTTGGTGATGATTTTGCAGACCTCTCACATCTTAACTTCTCGGTGGAGGCTCATGGAGGCTTCTGGATGCATAATGTTCCACTCGTAGGTGCCGACATGCTCGCCTATAATGAGTATAGGGCGGGAGGCTCGGCGCATCTGGCACGCGACTTCTACGATAACGAGGTGTCGCTCAACGTGGGCTACGATTTGTGGTCATCGGCAAATGGCGGTGCCTATCGCGACGACCGCTTCTATGTTGGTGCCGACTATCGCCGTAAGTTTGGTATTGTGGATGTTGATGCGGGTGTCGCCTATATGTACGATAAGGTTAAGGCGCGAGAGAAGGCCTCGCACTTCGTTATGCCGCGTGCCAAGATTTTGGTCGATTTGCAGAAGGCGGCATTTGCCCCCTATGTGGAGCTTACGACTACCGTAAGTCAGAACAGTGCAATGTCGCTATACGTCCAAAACCCCTATCTCGATTGGGAGGTTATGCACTCAGCGATGGAGCGTATGCCCAATACGCGTAGCTACAACCTCTCGGTAGGCTTCTCGGGTAATGCCCTCGCAAGCCGCCTCGCGTATCGTGCTTATGTAGGTGCTAACTTCATGCGTAATGAGCTATTCTGGTATGTTACGCGCGCGGGACTCTTTGGCGTGGATACGGGTAACAACAATCGTCTCTTCTTTGGCGTCGAGGCGGAGTATAAGCCTGTGAGCGGCCTGGTAATTGATTTAGGCTTCAATGCACACCTCAATAGCCATGATATGCCCTATGTGAATACGGAGTCAAAGTTTACGGTAGATGCAAGGGTGGCATATACGCTTAAACGCTGGAAGTTTTACATCTCGGCAGATGTGCTTGGACGTCGCGAGTGGTCGGGTGAGGCAGATGCTGTGGGTAGGGCACCCATCCTCTTTTCGATGCCCACGAAGGTTGACCTAGGTGCGGGTATAAGCTATAATGCGTCGTCGCGCGTCGAGGTCTATGTCGATGGACACAATCTGCTAAATAGCCGGATGTATGATTGGGCAAATTACTATTCGCAAGGTGCCGGTTTTACGGCAGGTGTTAAGTTAAACTTTTAATTAGTTGATATATGGTTAAAAGGAGAAATAGTGGGGGCGGCAAGAGAGGCTGGCTCAGTAAGATGCTCTCACGCCCCGAGAATATTGGTCGCGTAAATGCTCTGCTGTGGGGCGTGGCGTGGCTAATCATTTGTTCGATACTTGGTTGGCATTATGGATTAATACCCACGTCGTCGTTCGGTTTCACTGCGCAATACATGTCTTTGGCATGGGTGCTTATCTACAACATCGTTGCATGGTTGCTATCGTGTATGCTACTCTTTGCGTTTGCCATTCTGCGTAAGCGCTCAATAGGTGTGTTGGATATTTTTGCGCGCCTGCTCTATGCGCGCTGGCCTGTAACTCTATTGCTACTGCCTGGTATGATTGCTGGCGACAACATATCGCAACGTATAGCCTATTCGACATTTATGGCCGACCCTGCTGCTGCGTTTAAGACGGCGCCTATGTATTCGACGCTGCTTGCGATAATATGTGCTGTGGTGCTGATATGGTATCTCTATTGGAGTTTTATTGCATTCCGCCAGGCGCAGCAGAAGCGAGGTGTGATAACATTTATCGTATTTGTTGTGGGCTTCGTGCTTTCGTTCCCGATGACATTGTGGGCAATGAAGATGCTCAATGAGATGTTGTTGTAGGATACAAAAAAAGGGTAAGCTACTTATATCGCACCGCTACAACCACATACCCTTGCTCGATTCCTCGCCTGGGGGAGTTCTGTAGGAGCTGGTCGTATAAGACTTACCCGGCACAAAAGTACAAAAAAAATGTATCTTTGCAAAAAAAAAGTGAATAATGCGTAATAAAATTATCTGTGGCCTACTGTTAGTCGCTGTTGTCGTGGTAGTTGTAGGTTTTGTGGCCTATAACATGTTTTATGGCTCGGCAGTAGATAAGGGCTATATGGTTGAGATTTCGGCCGACGGTGGATATGATGCCAACATCGCCAAGGTCAAGGAGGGCTTGGGACACCATATGGCTTTCGATTACTATGCCGACCACATCAACCTACGTGGTACAATGAAGAGTGGCGTATATACTTTTGATGAGGGTATGACCGTTATCGAGGTTGCTCGTATGTTGAAGATAGGTAGCAATGCGACTATACGCCTCACCATCAATAATGCCCGCACCCCAGAGGCTCTTGCGGGTAGGGTTGCGCAGCAGACTAAGATTGACTCTGCGGAGATGGTGGCTGTGTTGCGTGATAAGGAGCTTATCAATAGCCTGGGTTTTAAGTCGGCGGAGGCTATGTTCTCGATATTTCTGCCTAACACGTACGAGGTATTTCCGTCGATAGGTGCTGAGGAACTTGTCATGCGCCTCAAAGATGAGTCGGATAAGTTCTGGGCTAAGGAGCAAAATAAAGCAAAGCTTGAAGATATAGGGCTTAATTCGTTTGAAGTCATGATATTGGCCTCTATTGTACATGAAGAGACCAATGCCGAGGAAGAGATGCCGCGCGTGGCGGGCGTTTATATGAATCGCCTCAATGATGGTATGTTCTTGCAGGCCGACCCTACGGTGAAGTATGCCGTTGGCGACCCTGCGTTGAAGCGTATCCTATATCGTCATTTGGAGGTGGATTCGCCGTATAATACCTATAAGCACATAGGGCTGCCACCTACGCCTATCGCTATGCCCGATATGGCGGCTATCGAGGCGGTGCTCAACTACGAGAGACACGACTATTACTATTTCTGTGCCCGTCCCGAGCTGGATGGACGCCATAACTTTGCGCGTACCCATGCTGAGCACGAACGTAATGCTGCGGCATATCATCGCGCGCTTAACAACATGAAAATTAAGTAACTATGAAAAGTCTATTTTGGAGCGATGTCTTGCGTTATAGCGCCATGCTTGGTGTTGGTATGGGGCTATCCAAGATTTTTGAGATTTACGAGTTGTTTATTAGCGATACGCAGTTGGTCAGCGGCCTCTTCATTGCAGAGTGGTTTGTTGTTGCAGGCTTGTTTATCGGTCTGCTATCATACATGACCAATAGACACTCGAAGCAATATCCTGCCGAGGTTGGTTTCAGCTATGCTTCGGCTCTTTTGTTTGTTATGACCATGTCGATGTTTGTAGGCGTTATTGTCGGTGTCATGGAGCATATCTACATCACCGCCATCGGATATGATACCTATGTCGCAGGCTTCATATCGTTTATCGACGAGTATTTTGCGGTGGTAACAAATCTCGGTGTCGAGCTCCCCGCGGATATCGCAGCTTCGTTTACGGATATGCAGGAGGCGTTGAACAAGACTACGGCACCGTCTGTGTTCGAGACAATCTTTGCAACGCTCTCTAATTACATATATATAGGTCTGTTCTTGGGACTTATCATCGCCGCCTTCACGCGACGTAAGCCCATGAAGCAAATAAATCAGCAGTAAAGATGACAAAGTTGGATATCTCGGTTGTTGTGCCTCTCTACAATGAGGCGGAGTCGCTGCCCGAGCTGGTGGCGTGGATTGACCGTGTGGCGCGCGGTAACAACCTCTCATACGAGATAATCATGATAGACGATGGCTCAACGGATGCCTCATGGCAGGTTATCGAGAGTCTGAAAAAGGAGTATTCGGCTATCCGAGGTCTTAGCTTCTCGCGCAACTACGGTAAGTCGGCGGCGTTGTACTGTGGCTTTGATATGGCACGCGGAGAGGTGGTCTTCACTATGGATGCCGACTTGCAGGACTCGCCCGACGAGATTCCCGCCATGCGCCGCATGATTGTAGAGGAGGGTTACGATCTCGTCTCGGGGTGGAAGCGTAAGCGCCATGACCCCATAGGAAAGCGTTGGCCGAGTAAGTTTTTCAACCTTACAGCACGTGTGATGTCGGGTATCAACCTCCACGACTTCAACTGCGGTTTGAAGGCTTATCGTCGTAAGGTTGTTAAGAGTATTGAGGTCTATGGCGAGATGCATCGCTATATACCTATCCTGGCGAAGCATGCGGGCTTTAAACGTATCGGCGAGAAGGTTGTTGAACACCACGAGCGCAAGTATGGCAAGTCGAAGTTCGGCTTGGAGCGTATGGTCAAGGGTTACCTCGACCTCATTACCGTAACCTTCATGTCTCATTTTGGTCGCTCACCTATGTATCTCTTTGGTGGTCTTGGTACGCTTATGTTCTTAGTAGGTGGCGCTACCACGGTGTGGGTTATCGTCGATAAGTTGTATTCGCAAGCACATGGCCTCGCATGGCGTGGTGTTACGGAGCAACCTCTGTTCTACTTGGCTCTTGTGGCTGTTATCCTCGGTGTACAACTCTTCCTGGCAGGCTTCATCGGTGAGCTTATCAACCGTCGCTCGTCGGATAGAAACAGCTACCTCGTGGATGACCGTATTGATGAATAACTAAAACTCAGATAACTATGATTCAACGTATTCAAACACTCTATCTGTTGGCTGTTGTGGCGCTTATGACCATAACGCTCTTTGCTCCCATTGCTACCTTCACTATCGCGGGCGTGGACTACGAACTTACGGCCTTCTCACTTGAAGGTGGTGGTCAGTCGCAGAGCACGGTGTGGATGGGTATTGTGCTCGTTTTGGCCACGGTGCTCCCGCTCGTTACTATCTTCCTCTTCAAAAAGCGCCAGTTGCAGGTGCGTCTGTGCGGTGCCGAGGTTGTACTGCTCGTAGGAGCTTTGGCCTTTATCGCCATTTACTATTGGCTGTCTGTGGATAAGGCTTTCGACGGTGTGGCTATTGCGCATAAGCAGTTTGGTTGGGCTGCACCTATGCCTATCGCATCAATTATCCTCATGTACCTTGCCGGTCGTGCTATCTTCAAAGATGAGATTTTGGTGCGCTCACTCGACCGCATACGATAAACATGATTGTTAGATAAACTAAGGGGATGGCTAAAAGTAAATTAGCTATCCCCTTTTCATTGATGTGGGCTTAATGGGGCTTATGGCTTATTGCGCTGTGGGTGGAGTACAAAAAAAAAGCACTTCGGAAGACCGAAGTGCCTTAGTAGCGAGAGAGAGACTTGAACTCTCGACCTCATGATTATGAATCATGCGCTCTAACCAGCTGAGCTATCTCGCCATAGCTTCAAAAGCGAGTGCAAAGATAGTGATAATTTCTTTGTTTGCAAATTTTTCACTAAATATTTTGTACTTTTTTTTATCCGAATAAATATCAAAAATACCTCCGAACAAAAAATAAGGGCGCTAACGCATTGACGTCAGCACCCTTACCGTGTTTAGATTGTGCGATGTTTAGTTATCCTCGATAACGCCTGACCAGCGGCAAGTGATATTGTTGCCCTTACAGTCGTAGCCGTTGAAGTTTATAGTCGAGGTGCCGTCGCCATTGTCGATGATGTCAACCTCGCCATCTATAATCATTGCGTAGTTCGACATGCCGCCGCCACCATGCTCGATGAGCCATGTGCCTACGGGGGTTACGCCGGCGCTGAAACCTGCCATCATGACATTCTTGTCTGCCTTGTACGAGCACTCGTAGTGTCCATAGAAGTCGCCATCTTTTGACTGGTTGTCGGTGATGATGTCGAGCTGCAACATATCGCCATAGACGGTGCCTCCCGACTTATTCATAATCATAATGGTATAGTTCGAGTAGCCTACCTGCCAGTAGTCGCCCTCGTACATCCACTTTGCACGATGTTCACCGGGGAAGGTAATCTCGTAGTCAGAGTTGTATGTTGATTTAGCCTCCTTCTCCTGACCCGTTGTGGGGTCGTCGTTGCCACCGCCATTACCTGTGGCATCCACCAATTCGAGGCTGCCGTTGAACTTGGCAACATGTGTCTGTCCGTTGATGGTCAGCGTGAGTGTTATGCTACTGCTCTTAACGACCATCTGACCTGCGGTGATGGGGGTCTCGATGACATCATCCGATGTGGTCTCCATGAGCATACTGTTCTCGGCAGAGAATGTGAAGGGCTTACCCGAATTTGTAGCGTCGTAGTTATATGTGCCTTCAATGGGGTAGAAGGGCGATTGCATGCTCATTGCAGGAGCAAATGCATCTATATAGTAATAGGTGGCATTAGGGAATGCTTGACCTGCGTTATTCAGACCAAGGTCCGAGAGCATCAATATGTAGCGCTCGGCATCCACGCCATACTCCTCGGCATACTTGTCGCCATAGAAGTAGCCGTTGAAGTGCTGTGCGTTGAACACCACGTCGGCGTCGATATCCTCACCGGCGTTCTGCATGATGGTTACGATTGTTGACTCCTGGTCATCGGCATACGATAGTGCGATAAGCGCTGTGCGGTACTCCGAGGTGTTGTTCGGCGCAACCGTAACGATAATCACGTTGTTCATAGAGTTGTCAAGGTTTATCCACTCACTGTTGCCCGAGATTTTCTCGACTTTGAGTGTCTCGCCCTTAACGGGGTTGTTGATAACGTAGGTGATGGCTACGTTGCCACCCTCTGCCTCCACGAGGAAGAGCGACTCTGAGGTGAGCTGGATATACTTCGACTTGAAGTTATCGTCGCCTGTCTCATTACATGCTGTGAAGGTTGCCGTAAGGCATACGGCAAGAAGTAAAAATAGACGTTTCATAGTTTATGTTTTATGGTTTATATCCTAACTTGCGACAAAGATACTAAAATTTTTTTATGAGCCAACAGCTTCCTGTTATTTTCGGGCATGGATGTTGTCTTACGGTGGCGTATGTTTCTGCGTGTGGTAAACATATTGACTCTCATCGCGGGTGTGCTTTTGCTCGTGGCTATGTCATTGGAGATACTCTATCCCGAAGAATTGGCACCCTATGCCTTCGACTTCTCGGTGGCTACGCTCGTTATATGTCTTGTCTTTTGCCTCGACTTCTTCGTGCTTATGGCAAGGAGTCAACATAAGTGGCGTTTCTTTGCGCGCAACTTCATCGTTTTGCTCCTCTCTATACCTTATCACTTCCTTTTGGAGTTCTTTGCCGTAGAGCTTAATCATGCTGAGCAGGTGATGCTCAGTGGGGTAGTGATGCTGCGTGCCGTTCTTGCGCTGTATATCACCATGCGCTGGCTCATTACGAACCGCACGACACGTCTGCTGTGGGCATATATTGCCACGGTGCTGGTGTCAACCTACTTCGCTGCGTTACTCTTCTATGAGTTCGAGTCGTCGATTAATGTCTCTGTGGCGAGCTTCGGCGATGCTCTGTGGTGGGCATGGATGAATGTAACGACGGTGGGTGCTTCGTTCTTTGCAAAGAGTGTTGTGGGTAAGGTCCTCTCGGTGTTGCTGCCGATACTCGGTATGGCGATGTTTCCGGTGTTCACGGTATATGTTACCTCGCTATTCGAACGACGAGCAAAAGGGTAGTGTGGCACGGGAGTTGTAAGGTGTATTGCAAACCAAAAAAAACAGATAATGTGATGAAAAGATTTTTGTTTACAATTGTTATGTTTGCAGCCATTGCTGCTGTTGTTGTGGGATGCTCAAAGAGGGAGCGTTGGGACGAGAAGGAGCGTCGCGAGGTGCGCGATGAGGTACGTGCCTACCGCGATATGGTCTATCTCGAAAACTTGGCTGATGCCGAGTTTGATGCCTTCTCGGGTGATGTTGTCGAGGCTATCGAGATTGACTATCCTGTCTATACAACCTTCGTGGAACTGCCTGGTAAGGGTGATACGGTGGAGATATACGTAGTCTCGACAATCGTCAACGAGCTTAATGCTGATGCTCACAATATGCGCAATATCTATCCCTATCCATGGCTCGTTGCCGAGGGTATCTTGCCTTCGGGACTCGACAACCAGGCACAGCGCGCCTTCTATGACTGCTTTGCTCGCAAGGTGCGCGGTTATTATCCCTCGACCGAGGCCTTCTTTGAGGCTATCGTCAACGATGACCCCTCAACCTCGAAGCTTACGCAGTTCCAGAGAGATTGTGCGGCAGACCTCTTTGATTGGAATATTACCATCGATGAGACCGTATTTTTTGATTAAAAGCTCGCAAATACCCATTGCATAGTTAAGTATAAAGTTTCGGTGAGGAGCGGTCGGCGTATGTCGGCCGCTCTTTTTTTAGTAGTAATATCGTCTGGATGTTGGATATGAAGAAAAAAAATATTACTTTTGTCTTATCGTAAGCAAAAAAACTATAACTAATAAACTTAATATTATGGGATTTTTACAGGAGTTTAAGACCTTTGCACTCAAAGGCAATGTAGTTGACATGGCTGTCGGTGTTATCATCGGTGGAGCATTTGGTAAGATTGTTACCTCGTTGGTTAACGATATTATCATGCCTCCCATCGGTAATATCCTCGGCGGTAAGAATTTCTCGGATTTGGCCGTAACCCTCCAAGAGGCTCAGCCTGCCGTTCTAAATGATGCCGGTGAGGTTGTTACTCCCGAGGTGGCCGAGGTGCTTTGGAAGTATGGTGCTTTCTTGCAGACATGTCTTGACTTCTTTATCATCGCTATCAGTGTATTTGTGATGATTAAGATTGTCAACAAGCTCTCAAATCTTCGCAAGAAGGAGGAGGAGGCTGCGGTAGCTGAGCCCGCGCCGGCACCCGAGCCCGAGCCCACAAAGGAAGAGGTCTTGTTGGCTGAGATTCGTGACTTGCTCAAAGAGAAGAAATAATCTGGCGCAATACTCTTAACGATACAAAAACGAAAGGTGTCCTGAATGGAGTTTATCCACTTGGGGCACCTTTTTTTGCTAAATAGTTACTCGACTGCGTCGATGATTATTCGTCGGTTGCGTGTTAGTGTTATGCGTGGCCAATGTTAATACAGCTTGATGTATTCATAGGTGTTGCCCACGGCGGCAAGATACTTCTCGAACTCTTCGCGACGTATAACCACCGTAAAGCGGTTGTCGTTTGGGTGGAAGCTTAGCGACTCCTGCTGTTGCAGAGTCTCGTCGAGAAAGAGATGAACATGGTTCTCGGGGTCGTTGATAAGTCCGAAGGGGGATACCGAGCCGGGACAGAGGCCGAGCCAACGCATCATACGTTCGGGTGAGGCGAATGATAGCTTGCCCTGGTGTAGGATGTGTTCAAGGTCGTGTATAGCCATTGAGCGTTCCGAGTCGAAAACTACAAGGTAGTGGCGGTTGCCCTTGTGGTTGCGGAAGAAGAGGTTTTTGCAGTGCTTAGAACCGTCCTGGTGCCAATACTGACGGGCAATCTCGATGGTGGGAGCCTCGGGGTGTTCGTACCACGAATACTCTATGTTGTGGCTGTTGAGCCACTGAAATACATTATCACGTCGTTCCATATCCGCAAAGATAAGTATTTTTGGGCGAAAAGATGTTGTGCAACTAAAATAAATGTGTAACTTTGTGTAGATAATTAACCTTGCAGCAATTAAACTACGATACTATGAACGTAAATCTTATCAGAGAGAAGTTCGCTGAGAAGTTCTCAGCAGAGGGCGAGCTATTTACCTCGCCCGGACGTATAAATCTTATCGGCGAGCATACCGACTACAACGGTGGCTTCGTATTTCCGGGAGCTATCGACAAGGCTATGGTTGCCGAGATTAAGCTTAATGGCACAGAGCGTGTGCGCGCCTATGCTGTGGATTTGGACTCCTATTCGGAGTTCGGCCTTGCGGAGGAGGATGCCCCCACAGAGAGTTGGGCTCGTTACATCTTCGGTGTGTGTCGCGAGATACAGAAACGTGGCGGTAAAATTGCCGGCTTTGATACAGCCTTTTCGGGAGATGTCCCTTTGGGTGCCGGTATGTCATCATCGGCAGCGTTGGAGTCAACCTTTGCCAACGCTCTCAACGACCTCTTTGCTCTGGGTATCGACCGCTTCGAGTTGGCGCGTATAGGCCAATCCACGGAGCATAACTATTGCGGTGTGAAGTGCGGTATCATGGACCAGTTTGCCTCGGTATTTGGCAAGGCCGGCCACCTCATGCGTCTCGACTGCCGCTCTATGGAGTTTGAGTACTTTCCCTTCAATCCGGAGGCTCACGGCTATAAGCTCGTTCTGCTCGACTCGGTCGTTAAGCACGAACTTGTGGGCTCGCCCTACAATGACCGTCGTGCCTCATGTGAGAGGGTGGCGGCAGTGCTCGGTCAGGAGTTTCTGCGCGGTGCTACGATGGAACAGCTCGATGCCGTTAAGGAGCATATTTCTGAGGAGGATTATATGCGTGCTCGCTATGTTATAGGCGAGGAGCAGCGCGTGATGGACGTATGCGAGGCTTTGAAGCGCGACGACTACGAGACTGTGGGAAAGCGTATGTATGAGACTCATTGGGGTATGTCGAAGGATTATGAGGTGTCGTGTGAGGAGCTCGACTTTTTGGCTACGGTTGCCGAGGAGTGTGGCGTTACGGGCTCACGTATCATGGGTGGTGGCTTTGGAGGTTGCACCATCAACCTTGTGCGCACGGAGCGCTATGAGTCCTTCATCAAGGAGGCCAAGCGTCGCTTTGCTCAGAAGTATGGTCACGAGCCGAAAGTCTATTCGGTGGTTATCTCTGACGGCGCACGTCGTTTATAAATATATTGTCAAAGTTGGGGCCTCGGGTTGTGTTATGCAGTCCGAGGTTCCTGTTTCTATGTGGTGTTTTCTAAATTATTTTGCAAAGAGGCGGTGGAAAGTGAAAAATTTTTGATTTTTCCTTTTGAGAATGCTAAAAAATGATTATCTTTGTATGACTAACTATGCGAGTGTGTAACGTGGTTAGTCGCTAACGATTGATTAATAGAGAGTAAACACGATTTATCAATTTCAATACAAACTTCAAAAACACTTAAAAGTTATGAAACACAATTTCAACGCAGGTCCCTGCGTACTTCCCAAGCAGGCGATTGAGGCTGCTATCGAGGCAATCCGCGATTTCGACAACACAGGTATCGGTATCTTGGAGATCTCACACCGTACTCCCGGCTGGGAGCGCGTAATGGCTGAGGTTGAGCAGTTGTGGCGTGACCTTTTGAACATTCCCGATGACTACGCTATCTTCTTCCTTGGTGGTGGTGCATCGACTCAGTTCTTTGAGGTTCCCGCAAACTTGTTGAAGACTAAGGCTGCTTACTTGCAGACTGGCGTTTGGGCAAAGAAGGCCGTTAAGGAGGCTAAGTTCTATGGTGAGGTAGAGGTTGTTGCTTCTTCTGAGGATAAGACTTACAACTACATCCCCAAGAACTACACTATCCCCACTGATGCTGACTACTTCCACATCACTACTAACAATACTATTTACGGTACTGAGATTCACGAGGATATCGACTCACCTATCACTTTGGTTGCCGATATGTCATCTGATATCATGTCTCGTCCTATCGACATCAAGAAGTACGGTATGATTTACGGTGGTGCTCAGAAGAACGTAGGCCCCGCAGGTGTAACCTTCGTTATCATCCGCAAGGACCTTCTCGGTCAGTCAGGCCGTAAGTTGCAGACCATGGTTGACTACGCTACTCACTATCCCGAGGAGGCTCGCAACCACTCTATGTTCAATACTCCTCCCGTATTCCCCATCTTCGTTATGTACCAGACTTTGTAGTGGGTTAAGGAGCTTGGTGGTGTTGAGGAGATGTACAAGCGTAACAAGGAGAAGGCAGCTATTCTTTACAATGAGATTGACCGCAACTCTATGTTCGTAGGTACTGCCGAGAAGGAGGACCGTTCGTTGATGAACGTTTGCTTCGTAATGGCTCCCGGCAAGGAGGCTTTGCAGGATGAATTCATGGCATTTGCTAAGGAGCGTGGCATGGTAGGTATCAAGGGTCACCGCTCGGTGGGTGGTTTCCGTGCTTCTATCTACAATGCTTGTCCCAAGGAGTCGGTAGAGGCTTTGGTAGCTTGCATGCAGGAGTTCGAGCAGCTTCACAAGTAATATATAACTTAAACTAATTAATATGGTAGCCATCGGTTTCGGCCGACGGCTACCTTAATAACTAAAATTAATAAGACATAAACCTATTATGAAGGTACTTATTGCAACCGAGAAGCCCTTTGCAAAGACAGCAGTTGAGGGTATTGAGTCAATTTTGAAAGAGGCTAACTATGAGGTAGTACGTCTCGAGAAGTATGCCGACAAGTCGGAGTTGTTGGCTGCTGTTGCTGATGTTGATGCTCTTATCATCCGTAGCGACAAGGTTACAGCTGAGGTTATCGAGGCTGCTAAGCAGCTCAAAATCGTTGTGCGTGCAGGTGCAGGCTTTGATAATGTTGATTTGGCAGCTGCTACGGCTCATAATGTAGTTGTTATGAACACCCCCGGCCAGAATTCAAACGCTGTTGCTGAGTTGGCTCTCGGTATGATGGTTTACATGGCTCGTAACCAGTTTAACCCCGGTACAGGTTCGGAGTTGCAGGGTAAGACCCTCGCTATCCACGCTTACGGTAACGTAGGTCGCTTGGTAGGCTTGAAGGGTAAGGCTCTCGGCATGAATGTTATCGCTTACGACCCCTTCATTACAGACGATGCAGTATTTGAGCGTGATGGCGTTAAGAAGATGAACTCTATCGCAGAGCTCTACGCTGCTGCTGACTATCTCTCATTGCACATCCCCGCAACTGCTGAGACTAAGGGTTCTATCGGCTACGACTTGGCTATGTCTATGCCTAAGGGTGCTACTATCGTGAACACTGCCCGCAAGGAGGTTATCAACGAGGAGGGTCTCATGAAGGCTATGGAGGAGCGCGAGGACCTCAAATATATCACCGACATCGCTCCCGATGCTAAGGATGTATATGCTGAGAAGTTTGGCAAGCGTTACTTCGGTACTCCCAAGAAGCAGGGTGCTGAGACTGCTGAGGCTAACGTAAATGCTGGTTTGGCAGCTGCACGTCAGATTGTTGATTTCTTTGTTAACGGTAACGTACGCTTCCAGGTAAACAAATAGTAGATGCTGATTGATTATTTTGTCTGCTCAGTTGTAAAGTCGCTCTTTAAGCATATAAGCAGCGCATTAACAAACTACAAGCAGCCTCAAAATATCTCATCATGTCTGCATTTAACCACGTGAAGTAATAAATCCGGGTGCCGATTTCTTGTCGGCACCCTTATATAGAGATAACAACCAAGCTAAAACTATTAACAAATATGGTAAGAATTAAACCTTTCAAAGGTATTCGTCCTCCGAAGGAGTTGGCATCGGAGGTAGCATCGCGTCCCTACGACGTTCTCAACTCGGTAGAGGCTAAGGCTGAGGCCGGTGAGCGCTCGCTGCTCCACATCATTAAGCCCGAGATTGACTTCGACCCCATCGCAGATGAGCACTCACAGGAGGCTTACGACAAGGCTATGGAGAACTTCCGCATCTGGAAGGAGAAGGGTTGGTTGGCACAGGATGACGAGGAGTACTACTACATCTACGCACAGACTATGAATGGTCGTACTCAGTATGGTATCGCTATGTGCTGCCACTATGAGGACTACCCCTCAGGCGCAATTAAGAAGCATGAGCTTACTCGCGTTGATAAAGAGGAGGACCGTATGATTCACGTTCGCAACCAGAAGGCTAACATCGAGCCTGTATTCTTCGCATATCCCGACGATAAGGATATTGACGCCATTGTTTCGGGCTGGGTTAAGGAGCACGAGGCAGACTACGACTTCGTAGCTGAGGATGGCTTCGGCCACCACATGTGGGTTATCCGCGACAAGGCTGTTAACGACCGTATTACCGAGATTTTCAAGGGTATCCCCGCATTGTATGTAGCTGACGGTCATCACCGTACCGCTGCTGCTGCACGTGTAGGTCAGGAGTGCGCATCTAAGAACGCTAACCACACAGGTAACGAGGAGTACTGCTTCTTCTTGGCTGTTACGTTCCCCGCATCGCACCTCCGCATCATCGATTATAACCGCGTAGTTAAGGATCTTAACGGCCTTTCTAAGGAGGACTTCTTGAAGGCTATCGAGGCTAACTTTGTGGTTGAGAAGAAGGGCGCTGACATCTATACGCCTAACGCGTTGCACAACTTCGCAATGTATCTCGACGGCGAGTGGTACTCTATGACAGCTAAGGAGGGTACCTACGACGATAATGATCCTATCGGCGTATTGGACGTATCTGTACTCTCTAACCTTGTTTTGGATAAGGTTCTTGGTATTGCTGACCTTCGCACTTCGAAGCGTATCGACTTCGTAGGTGGTATCCGTGGTTTGGGCGAGTTGCAGAAGCGTGTTGACAGTGGTGAGATGAAGGTTGCTTTCGCATTGTATCCCGTATCTATGCAGCAGCTCTTCGATATCGCCGACACCGGCAATATCATGCCTCCTAAGACAACATGGTTTGAGCCTAAGTTGCGTTCGGGTGTTGTTATCCACTCATTCGAGTAATTTTCGATTTGTATAGGGCGTCTTTGTCCTATCCTATATAAAATATCGTGGGCTGTACGTCGAGTACTATCCCACGATATTTTCTTTACACGATAGAACAAAGGGGTAGAAATCTTTTATTATTGACGCAAATTGTCAAAACGTGGGTATAACTTTGTAGTGTTGAATTTTTAAAATGGTAAAGTTATGCGCTACGATTTTATTGCAGAGTTCTTTGCGAAGCCTACAGACAAAGAGCCAATCTACAGAACACGACTCAACGAGATTCAGTCTGAGTGCAATTTTCTGAAAGATAATGGTTTTGTATATGTTCCATTTAATTCGGATTACGACTATATTCTTGAGACCAACATCGAGCAGCTACAAAAGATTGTTCCGGGTGAGCCTAACCCCGAGTTACTGACAATATGTTTCGAGGGCGAAGTATGTGAGCGTGTGCGAATTACTGCTTACGAATTTTGTGAGGGCGAGGCGGCGTTCGTCGGTTTTTGCTACGGTGATGATTTTGAGTACGAAGTGGTTTTTGAGGGTAATAGACCCGACGATAAGGTTGTTATCGAGACTTGCGGAGGACCCATCACAGCACCACTCCATTATCTCAAAGAGCGATTTAATGTGCTGACTCTATTTGAAGTTGTAGATCACTTGGAGGATAGAATTAAGAATGTGCTAAAATATGGCTTAGCTGATTGCCCTAAGAGTTAAAAGGTGTGTGATAATCGTAATCAAGACCCCACAGGAAGTGTCCCGGCACCTCTTGTGGGATTGTCGTTTTTGTTGTGGGTAGCATATTTTGTTCTTTTGCGAAAAATTTTGTATATTTGCAAATTAATGTAATTGTACAAAACCTTATTCTAATATGATTAAGTCGATGACAGGCTTCGGCAAGGGCGAGGCCGTGGCTCAAAATAGAAAATTTCGCGTAGAGTTACGCTCACTAAACTCAAAGCAGCTCGACCTCAGCATTAAGCTGCCGGGCAAGTATCGTGCTGCCGAGGCCGATGTTCGCAACCTCATCACCCAGCAGTTGCAGCGTGGTAAGGTTGACTGCTTCGTGTCGTACGAATCGACCGAGATTGAGACGTCGGCACACATCAACGCTGTGATGTTCAAGACATATGCCGAGGAGCTACGTCGTGTTTGTGCCGAGAGTGGCATCAAGGAGGATGCTGCGGCACTTATGCAGTCTGTATTGCGCATGCCAGATGTCATCACCACTGAGGAGGCCGAGGTGTCGGACGAGGAGCTGGCGGCTATCGTCGAGGCTACAAGAGCTGCTGTCGAGCAACTCGATGCCTTCCGTCGTCAAGAGGGGGCAATACTCATAGCCGACCTATTGAAGCGCATAGACCTTATCGAGGGGTATCGTCATGATGTCGAGGAGTTTGAGACAAAGCGTGTGGATACTATCAAAAATCGTATTCGCGAGAATATTCAGAAGTTGCAGTTGGAGGTTGATAACAATCGCTTGGAGCAGGAGATGATATTCTACATCGAAAAACTCGATATTACCGAGGAGAAGGTGCGTCTTGATAACCACTGTCGTTACTTCCGTGAGGTAGCTGCTGAGGAGGATGCTCCGGGTCGTAAGCTGGGCTTCATAGCTCAGGAGCTTGGTCGTGAGATTAACACCATGGGCTCGAAGTCGAACGAAGCCAACATGCAGCGTCTTGTAGTTCAGATGAAGGATGAGTTAGAGAAGATTAAGGAGCAGGTGCTCAATATATTATAATATAGTGTTATGGGGAAGTTGGTTATATTCTCGGCGCCGAGTGGCTCGGGTAAGACGACTATTGTTCGCGAGCTGTTGAAGCGTTTTCCGCAGTTTGAGTTCTCTATTTCGGCTACGTCGCGTCAGCCTCGTGGCGTAGAGCAGAATGGTATAGATTACTATTTTCTCACCAACGATGAGTTCCGCCAGCGGGTAGAGCGTGGTGAGTTTGTAGAGTGGGAGGAGGTATATGCCGGCACATGTTATGGCACATTGCGCAGCGAGATGGAGCGCATTTGGCAGAAGGGTAACATCATTGTCTTTGATGTCGATGTCATGGGTGGTATCAACCTAAAACGTCTCTTTGGTGCCGATGCTTGCTCAATCTTCATCATGCCACCTTCGATTGAGGAGTTGGAGCATCGTTTGCGTGGTCGTGGCACAGACTCGGAGGAGGTTATCCGTAAGCGCATAGGTAAGGCTGACTTCGAGCTATCGAAGGCTCCCGAGTTCGACCATGTTGTCGTCAACGACACTCTTTCGGAGGCTGTTAAGGAGGCGACAGCAATTATTGAAACATTCTTAAAGTAACTATTGAGATGAAAAAGCGTATG
Organism: Alistipes sp.; assembly: GCA_045603045.1. Classification (GTDB taxonomy): domain Bacteria; phylum Bacteroidota; class Bacteroidia; order Bacteroidales; family Rikenellaceae; genus Alistipes. The sequence goes on along the minus strand of JAZULJ010000012.1, from coordinate 5,608 downwards.
TTACTATATTTCGGCTCGTTTGACCCTATTCACAAGGGGCATATAGCGTTGGCCGAGTATGCCATAGAACACAATGTTGCGGATGAGGTAGCACTCATCATATCGCCACAAAATCCCTTCAAGGCGGCTGCGTTGCAAACCCCCGAGATGATGCGTTACGAGATGGCGGAGATGGCGGCCAAAGAGTCAAGATATCCCGATAGGATTAAGCCTTCGGTTGTGGAGTTTGTCTTGGAGAGGCCCTCCTACACCATCCGCACGCTGGACTATCTTCGCGAGAACAATGGCGACGACATGGAGTTTTCGATAATTACGGGTAGCGACATCTGGGAGCGTTTCGACGAGTGGAAGGAGTATGAGCGCATACTCGCCGAGTATAAGATATATGTGTATCCGCGTGAGGGCTACGAGGTCAAAAAGTTCAGAGACAGGGTAACGCTCTTGGAGGGTGCTCCGATGGTTACCGTCTCGTCAACGGAGATACGTGAGCGTGTTGAGCGCGGTGAGGATGTATCATCGCTCGTATCGCCTGCGGTGGCCGAATATATTGCCAAGAATCGGTTGTGGACACTCGCCGAGCGTATCGTGCGCCTCACGTCCGAAATAGATGCGGGCAATGCATCGGCACAATTATATGTTGAGCGTGGCAAGTGCTACTATCGCCATAATGAGTGGGGTAAGGCTATTAACGACTTCAATCAAGCCATGAAGCTCGACCCCGAAAATAGCGAGGCCAAGCAGTTGCACAACATGGTGTATGAGATTTTGTCGTTCCGCTACAAGGATATATATAACCCCTGATGTGTCATGATAGAGATTGACGATAAGATAGTTAGCCTCGACCTTCTGCGCGAGATGTTCGTCTGCGACCTTGCTAAGTGTAAGGGTATATGCTGTGTCGAGGGCGACTCGGGAGCGCCTCTCGATATCGAGGAGGTCGATATCTTGGAGGAGGAGTGGGAGAGCTATGCTCCCTACATGACTGAGGAGGGCCGCAAAGCCGTCGAGGAGCAGGGCTTCATGGTTGTAGATGTCGATGGCGACTACACCACGCCTCTTGTTGATAATGCCGCCTGTGCCTACGCCTTCGAGGAGGATGGAGTAACCTTTTGTGCTATCGAGCGTGCCTATCGTGAGGGTAAGTGTACTTTAATGAAGCCTATATCGTGCCACCTCTATCCCATACGTGTTACTCGCTTCCGCAACGGCTCGGCGGGGCTCAACTATCATCGTTGGGCTGTGTGTAGTTCGGCGAGAGAGTGTGGCAAGAGGCTCGGCGTGCCGGTATATAAGGCTCTGCGTGAGCCTATCATCCGCGCCTTCGGTGAGGAGTTCTACAAGCAGATGGAGCTTGCCGAGCAGATGTTGAAAGAGCAAAAATAGATAGTGAGATATGAAGAGACTGATATTGGGTGTTGTGGCCGTGATGATGACGGTTGCGACATATGCTCAAACAAGTGATACGCTTGCCGCGAAGCGCGATAGCGTACCTGCTGAGACTAAGAAGGAGGTGCCTCCGGTGCCCATTAAGCCTGTGCCCACGCTCGGCAAGGAGAGTGTCATCGATACGCTCTCGACTGAGAATCCTGCGTTGAGCATCATTCTTTACAACAACAATACGTGGCGTTATGTCCTCTCGGCAGATTATGTGCGCGACACAACCATATTCTCGAAGCATTGGAATACCTCGACGACAAACCCCTATTATGGCATTAGCGCGGAGCAGCTGCCTGAGGCTACGGCCATACAGCTTGTCGATTCGTTGGAGTCGTACCACTACCCCTACAAGGGTAATATGAGCTCGCGCTATGGTCCACGTCGTGGTCGTCCGCACCAGGGCGTTGATTTGCCGTTGAAGACGGGCGACCCCATCTATGCCGTGTTTGACGGCAAGGTGCGTTATTCTGCCTACTCATCGAGCGGCTATGGCAACTTGGTCATCGTGCGTCATAACAACGGCTTGGAGACCTATTATGCTCACCTTTCGGCACGCGATGTCGAGGCTGGTGATTGGGTTGTTGCCGGTCAGCAGATAGGCCAGGGAGGTAGCACGGGACGTAGTTCGGGCCCGCACCTTCACTTCGAGGTGCGTTACTCGGGACAGACCTTCGACCCCGAGCGCGTCATAAACTTCACAACAGGAGAGTTGCGCCGTAAGGAGTTGCTCCTCAAACGTCGCCATTTCAGCATCTACTCCAAGTATGAGCAGGATTTTGACGATGAGGAAGAGGTCGCAAAGCAGGAGGAGGCCGAGCGTAAGGCTGCTGCTGCGGTTCAGTATCACACTGTGCGTTCGGGAGATACGTTGAGCGGCATTGCCAAGAGGTATGGTACTACGGTGGCGAAGATATGTTCACTCAATGGCATAAAGTCAACTACGACACTGAGTATAGGTCGTCGTCTTAGGGTTAAGTAGTATATTGGCAGCGGTTGGAATAGCGTCGATTAATGTTTTTGACATATTGGCTGTTTATGATGCCTACTTCTCACAGTGTGGGCAGTGGTGGTGCTCGCCGAGTACGGTGTGTGGAATGTTGCCGTGCGAGATAATCTGTATCGGGCAGTTGTAGTTGAGTAGCTGCTCCTCGGTGATGACATTCGAGTCGTGTCGGTGTACGTGTCTGTTTACGCACACGATGCTGCGCACGACGCTCGATATGGTGCCTATGTCGTGAGACACCATGACTATTGTCATGCGCTCAGATAGGTGGTGTAAGAGGTTGTATAGTTCGTTCTCGAAACGATTATCCACAAAGTTAGCGGGCTCGTCGAGGATGAGCAGACGAGGCTCCGATATTATGGCGCGGCAGAGCATGACACGTTGTAGCTGTCCTCCCGATAGTTCGCCTACGGGACGCTTTGCGAGGTCGTACAATGATGCTTGCGCAAGTACTTCGTTCACGCGGCGACGCTCTTCGTGGCTGTAACGGCCAAAAATGCCGTGCTCACCCTGCAAGCCCGACATTACCACTTCGCGTACAGATATCGGAAATGCTCTGTCGAAGTTGCTTATCTGTGGTAGGTAGCCAATATGTGGGCGTGAGTTGCGCATGAGGCTCTTATGGAGTGTTATTGTGCCACTGTATGGTACGAGACCGAGTATAGCCTTCACAAGTGTACTCTTACCACCACCGTTGGGGCCTATTATGCCAATGAAGTCGTCAGCATATATGTCCAAGTCAACGTGTTCGAGTGCCACGGTGCCGTCGTAGCGTACGCCGAGGTCGCGTATTGTGATTATAGGCTTGTGCTCCATGTTATCGGCATATTATCTCTGTTACACGTCGTATCTCGCTCTCTATATCTTCGCTTAGTGGGTCGGTCATGATGACCTCGGTGCCTGTGGCCTCGGCTATGGGCTGCACCTTATCGGCACTGTACTGCGGTTGCAAAAGTATGGCGCGAATGTTATCGCTCTTGGCTCTCACGCTCAGCTCCGCAAGACACTTGGGCGTAGGCTCCTTGCCATCGTGCTCTATGGCTATTTGCTCGATGTTGTAGTCGCGGGCATAGTAGGTGTAGGCGGGGTGGTATATCATCACACTCTTTGTCCCCGACTGCTCGATAGAACGCTTGCAATAGGCATCCAATGTGTCAAGACGCGCTATGACACCCTCCGCCGCAGTAATATACTTCGTGGAGTCGGGGTAACGCTCCATGAGGGCATCACATATGTTTAGCGTCATGGTTTTCAATGCGCGGGGTGATGTCCATATATGGGGATCTATGCCGTGCGCGTGGTGGTGATGACCGTGCGAACAGCTGCCCTTGATAAGCTCCACGCCGCGGCTGAGGTCAACGATACGCTCCGCGGGGATGTTCTCGGTGAGATTATGCTCGAAGGTTATGAGCCCTGTGGTAAATACAACGTCGGCATCGCTCATGGCCGTAAGTTGCTTTGCGGTAGGCTCGAAAGTCTCGGGGCCAGCCCCCTTCGGCACGAGTATCTCAACATCGAAGTCGTGGCATGATACATCCTCGACAATGGCGCGTAGGGGAGCGATGGTAACGTATATTGTCTTGTCGCTTGCAGTGTCGCTATGTGTCGAGCATCCTATTAAGATGAGCGTGAGCAATATGTAAAATATATGTCGCATAATGGGAATGTCCATTTGTTTTGGGCAAAGGTATGAAAAAGTATGCAAAAATTTTGATTTTTCGATGATTTTTTGCGATATTTGCGCATGTAAACTTAACTAATAACTTTAAGACTATGATTAAAAATATTACCGAACAGATAAAGTATATCGGTGTAGATGATACGGATATCGACCTCTTTGAGAGCCAGTATGAGGTGCCTAATGGTGTGTCGTATAACTCATACCTTATTCTCGATGAGAAGGTAGCCATCATGGATACTGTCGATAGTCGCAAGAGCGACGAGTGGCTCGATAACCTCGATTGTGCATTGGAAGGTCGCACCCCCGACTACCTTGTAGTTCAGCACCTCGAACCCGACCATGCAGGCACCATCGACCGCGTGATGGAGCGCTATCCGCAGATGCAGGTCATTGCCTCTGAGCGTGCTGTGAAGATGCTGCCTCAGTTCTTCTACGACACACAGTTTGAGGGTCGCACCATGGGTGTTAAGGAGGGCGGCACCCTTTCGCTCGGTGGTCGTACACTCCACTTCGTCATGGCTCCTATGGTGCACTGGCCCGAGGTTATGGTAACCTACGAGGATAAGGATAAAGTGCTCTTCTCTGCTGATGGCTTCGGTAAGTTTGGAGCCCTGTCGCACGACGAAGAGTGGGCGTGCGAGGCTCGCCGCTACTACTTCAATATCTGCGGTAAGTATGGTGGCCCCGTGCAGACACTCTTGAAGAAGGCCGCTGCGCTCGATATCGCCATTATATGCCCCTTGCATGGCCCTGTGCTCACCGAGAACCTCGGATACTATATCGGCCTCTACGACACGTGGAGTCGCTACGATGTTGAGACCGACGGCGTCTTTGTGGCCTACGCCTCGATACATGGCAACACCGCAGAGGTGGCACGTCGCTTTGCCGATATTCTGCGTGCTAAGGGTGCTGCAAAGGTTGTTGTTACCGACCTCGCACGTGAGGATATGGCCGAGGCAGTGGAGGATGCCTTCCGTTATGGTAGATTGGTTGTGGCCGCAGCCTCTTATGATTCGGATGTATTCCCGCCCATGCACGACTTCCTGCACCACTTGGCAATAAAGGGTTATTGCAAGCGTCGTATAGGTATCATCGAGAATGGCTCATGGGCACCCTCGGCAGGTCGAGCTATGCGTAACATCATCGACCGCTTCAAGGATGTCTCGGTGATTGAGGATATGGTTACCATCGTTTCGCGCATGAAGCCGTCGGATATTCCCGCGTTGGAGCGTCTCGCCGACGAGATTTTGGCCACTAAGTGCGATCGTTGCATCGAGTAATTAATTTCTTGTGATAAGCCGCAATCTGCGGCACGAAACCGAAAGATACCCTGAATGGAATGTACGTCAAGTACTATCCATCCAGGGTACTTTCATTTCGCACCACATCTCACGGCTTCTGACAAGAAATTTTTTGTGATAAGGGCGCATCTGCACCCTCTCAATCATCAGCCTGAATAGGACGTACGCCAAGTACTACCTATCCAG
>JAZULJ010000011.1:0-20544 GCA_045603045.1 Alistipes sp. | reverse complement strand
GGATGAATACCCTTTTTCATTTTCGTCTTTTTGTTATAATTAAGTACTTAATTCGGCGGCAAAGGTAATACTTTTTTTCTTATCGGCAACACTTTTTCAAAAAATAATCTTTCAATCAGCCTCTTATCATGCGAAATAGTCTCCGTTTTGTTGTCTGTTTATAAAAAGTTTTGTACATTTGTGATGCTATTGAGTATATCTCCATAGCCTACATATTATTGATGAAAGTGTCTTAGCTTTTATCCTTGAATGGAAATCTGGAAAATTTACATTATCGCAAGGAGAGCAACGCACTCGTCACTCTGTATTGTTTAGTCTGGGGTGCTATACCTCGTACTCAATACGAGTGTGGGGTATTGTTTATTTGCGATAAAGGTGTTCCAGAACCTCCATTCAGATAGACTAATCGGCTCCACACTTTTCGTTATTGGAAAACCCTTAAAGGGGCTAAAGGGTATTAATAAGAAAACACATGAGAAAGTATCTTATCTTTTTGTGCGTGTCAATTTTAGCACAAGGTTGTTTTGGAGGAGGAACATCACAACAACCAACCAACAATTCATCTTCAACAACTAAAGTTGAAACTACTGCAACCGAAACAAAAGTTGTCGCAGAACCCAAACCAGAAATAAAGATATACAACGTCAAGACTCCATCTGAAATATATTCTGAGCCAAGTTCAAAATCTGCAAAATTAATTAATCAGAAAGCGACACAAGCTTTAGGAGAGGTAATATATCTTTCTATTGACAATTCATGTAAAGTTAAGATACTCGAAACAAATGGCGATTGGAGCAAAATACAAGTAACAGACCCAACATGGTTAACCAGCACTCATATCGGCTGGGTTAAGAGTAATGTCATAGCTATTCCGCAAGAAGGAGCACCTATAGAAAAATTTCACGAGAACAAAGATTATCAAATATTCTATTCTTTTTCTCAAGGAGGGGTTACTAACCTTCGTGTTTTAGTCTTATGGAAAGATTTTAATGAAGAAAAAATCGCAAAACTTGCAAACGCCATTAAAACTGAGAAGTCTCCAAATTCAAAGTGTAATATTTCTATTTACGACTCGAAAGACATCGTTCCACTAATAGAGAAATATCCACTAAAAGGACAAGAATACGTTAATGTTGCCGACCATTTCGTCTATGAATTAACTTTTGATGGTATGAGTTTATATTATCCGTTCAAGGATGCGTTATATAAAGAATATGGGGGAACCAAGCCTATTAGATAATTATATTAACATAAAAAGATAAGGTGATACAGATTTTTGGTCTGTGTCACCTTTTTTCAAATATTAAATTGATGGCTTATTGGTCAAAATAGTATATAAAATCGGGGCGGTTTTTGTTTATTGGTCAAAAATAGTACATTACTTAGCATTTGAGTGTAATTCTCATGCTATTGAGCAGCATGTTGTTTCGCAGGGGCTGACACTCACCCCTTCCAATATTGCCGCAGCTGTGCGTGCTAAGTACGGTTCAGATTATATAATCTTTACAACAATCAAAGTTTTGGACTCCTCTAATGCGTGTGCAAAGATGCTCATAGTATCCGAATTTTTCATTACCGAGTCATTGCAAATAGTACGTGCTGCTTATGTTGAAGCTGAAAATAATATTAGAGATATTTCTACTGCCTGTGCTAAGTTAGTGGGCGATTTAATAAAATAATAAAGCATTTCTCCTTGCTACATAGACAGCCTCGGCGTTCCTATATCCTCAAAAAATAAGTCGGGCAAGCCTGTTGGCTGCCCGACTTGGATATAAAGCGTTGCGCTTGTTTAGAACTCGCTGACACCGACACCCGCAAGGTAGTACTTGCTGATGTTAAAGTTGTTGTCGGTATCCATGACCACTGCTACGATAATCGTACCACCCCACGCGGTATCGTAGGGGAGCATATACTCGTAGGTATATGTGGCACCCAGTTCGACCTCCTTTACCGAGCCCTTGGGCTTAGTGGGGTCGGCAGCGAAGGCCTCGCTAACCTTATCCTCGATATCCTTCGTGAAGGCCTCGGCAAAGCGCAAGAGCCATACCTTGCGCACGTTGTCGCTCGCGGCAGTAACGGTAATATCGGCGGTAACATTGTCCTCGGTCTTTGTCGTCTCGTTTACCGTCAATGTAACCTCGCCATTGCCCAAGAAGTTGAAGACGGGCTTAGGCTCCGTGATGGTTGTGTAGTACTCCGTATCAAGACCTGCGAGCTGTGCCACGCAGACCATATCGCCGGCGGTGCCCTCCTTATCGACAGCCACGGCATAGAGGTAGTAGTTGTCTCCCGCATGGTAAATATCCACTGTGGCAGTGCAAATACCATCCTTCACCTCATACTCCTCGCGGTAGTTCTGGTATTCCGATGAGCTCATAATATACTCTAAGTTATCGGCGTACGACGCATGGTCGTTAGAGGGGGCTGCATAGAGGCGTACCTTGGCGGCCTTATCGTCGGTGGTGAGGATGACGGTGAGCTGCTCGTGTGTAGTCTGTTTCTGGATGGTGGCACTCGTAATCTTTGCAGCACCCGCAAGCACGGCACTCTTAGTGGTGAAGAGTTCGAAGGCAACCTCGCCAATCTTACCATCCTTGATGGCAATGGCGAAGGCGAGATACTTGCCACCTACTGTCAGACGGTCGCTCAGAAGACGTGTGATAGCCGACGTATAGCTCTCGGGAACGGCATTTATGCTCTGTATGATATACTCTTTAATCTCGTCGTTGCTCTTGCCATCGAGCTCCTCGGCGCTATACTCCAAGTGGCCGATGACCATCTTGCAGGCCTCCGATGCCGTAACCTTGGCCTCGGCAGAGGTCTCGGTGAGCTCGGTGAGTTCGATATCGACGTTCACGGTGCCGTTAATCTCGGCCTCGGGGATAACCTGCTCGGTGCTATATACTTCGTAGCAACCATCCTTGTCCTCGGCATATACGGCCACGGTGTATGACACGCCCGAGACGAGGATGATACCTGTATTCTCGTCGCTCGTCTGCAATGTATTTTTCACGAGATTCTGCTCCGAGAATGTCTTAGACTCGGTGGCTGAGTTGAAGATTACGAGCGGATACGAATCATTGGGATTGAGCGATGCCTGTGCCTGCTCCACAAACGACTCCTTATCGTAGGCCTCGCTGTGCATGGCTCCTACGACGTAGCGCACGCAGTCGTCGTGCTTGCTAATCTCGGCGTCGAGGGTGTAAGCGCTAACATTTTTCAGCGTGATAGTGGCTAATGGCACCTCGCGAGGAGCCTTATAGAGCACCTCGACATTCACCGTCTCGCCCTCGCCCACGGCATTCTCGGCGAAGAAGACGAAGGTGTAGGCGGTGTCGTACTCTATGACGCGCTTCACGGTTGTCGCCTCGTTACCCTCGAAGGTCTCAGGCTCATCGTCCTCGACGCCCCAGCCCCAGAGGGTACACTCCTTAGAGGGTGTAACGTCGAATGATACGGTCATCGTAGCCTCCTCGAACGTGGGCTTCGATACGGTGATTGACGCTGCCTCGCTCGTCGAGAACTTGAACTCGTGGGTGGCAACACTACTCTTGCCATCCTTATTCTCGGCATATGCCGAGAGGGTGTAGATACCCTCGGTAGGGAGCACGGCGCTCACCTTCTTGCCTGCGGCACCCTCCTCGCGGGTATATTCCGCAGTTGCGCCCTTGGCCTCTATCTTCCAATACCACGCCTCGCTATTTGAAGAGGGGGTAACCATAGCTTCGGCCAGCGCAGCCTCCACATCGAGTGTGGCGTTGCTTATGCCGATTGTCGGTGGCTGAGGCTTGGTCTCGGAAATGTTCTTGTCATCGCAGCTCCACAAGCCTATTGCGGCCAGAGCAACGATAAGGATAGAAAAAAACTCTCTCATAATCGTATGTTTTATTTAATAGTTGTTTAATTCGCGTTATTCGGCTCTCTTATTCGTGCCCTTATTCGGTCTCCTACGTATCGCGGATATCCTTCTACCTCACGGCGCTGCTTGGATAATATTGCTCCTTCTCACTATGGTTGAGCGTTACTCCTCGCGAGCCTCCGCAATAATCTCCTCGGGTATGGCCTCTATGCGCACATAGCGCGTGTGTTCTACGCCATCGAGCGTCGTCCATACCATATCGTCTGCGGGGTAGTAGGCTACTACTTCGTAGCTGTTGTTCCACTCTCCGAGGCCGTAGTCGTAGGTGCCACTGAGGATGTAGCGGTCGTAGTCGTCATGCTCCACGGCGAAGGTCCCCGATGTGCGACGTGTGTACATCGTGGCGAGGTTGTCGTAGAACTCGAAACGCTGCTCCGAGCGGTCGAAGCGTGCGTAGCAGAAGGTACCCTCTGCCAGAGGTGCACAGTTCCACTCGGCAAGTTGCCAGCAACCGTCGAGCAGCGAGTAGGTTATAGCTATGGGCTTGGGTGCAGACGTGGAACTCTCCTTATCGTCGCATCCTACGATGAGGAGTGCTGCACAAGCAGCCACAAGCAGTGTCAGGTAGTTGAAGTCTCTCATATTGTCTCTTTTTTTGTCTATTTACTCTTCTTTGCGCGTATCGTGACGCTTATCATGCGCTCGGTAGGTCGTCCTGTCATACCCTCTACGATGAGTGCTGTGTGCTGCTGCGTGGGTGTCGCCTCCGTAGCGGTGTAACAAATAAGTATGTCGCCCTCCTCGCCAGGTTGTAGTGTCGCGGGCTCGGTGTGTAGCGTGAGGCCTTCGAGTGTCGTGTGGGCTGTGAGGCGTAGCGGTTGCTGCGAGCCATTGGCGCAGGCTATGCGCTCGGTACGTCGCTGTCCCGCCACTACATCGCTAAATACTACGCTTTTGCGACTTACGCGCAGCGCACCGAGACTCTCGCCGAGGTGCGACCAGCGCTCCGTGGCCTCGATAGTGCCCGTGACGGTGAGACGTAACGTGGGGCGCTCCGCGTCGAGCGAGGTGTATATGAGCACCTCGTAGCGGAAGGCACCACTGCGTCCTGCGGCATTCAGTGTGAGCCCAATTTGAGCCTTCTCGTCGTGAGCGAGACGCTGCTTTGCGAGAGTTGTCTTTAAGCAGCTGCACGTGGCTGCGAGGCGTGTGATGACGACATCTTCTGCCGCGACGTTTTGCACCGCAACGGTGCCATTTACCACCTCGCCCGCAGCGATGGTGCCGAGGTCGAGGTGTGTCGTTGAGAGCCTCATCTTATCGCTCGCTGACGATAGCGCGGGGTGCATTAGCGAGTCGAGTTGAGCGCGTGTGGGCAGCATGCGGCTCTGTGCCATGAGGTTGTGGCACATAAGCAGCAAACCCGCCGTGAGAAGTATCGCTCCTGCTCGTCGCATCGTCTATTATTATAACCAGCCGTTATCGTTCTGGGCACCCTCACGCACCGTTACGGTTATTGTGTGGCTATGGCCATCGACACACTCTATGCGGAGCGTTGTTTGCCCCGTGGCCAGAGCGTTGACCGTGAGTCGGTTATTTAGCACCGTAGCCTCGGCAATAGCCGTATCCTTGACCGTAACACTCTTGGCCTGATGACCTATATAGATGTCGAGGTCGAGCTCGGCATTGTCGCCGGGAGCTATATAGAGGTTGGGGAGGCGCATATCGCGGCCGCTACCGTCGATAGCTTTCAGCAGTGCGCCAGCATCCACCAGGCGTCCCATCTTACCGCGGTAGTCCGCGAGGTTCATCTTTATATGCGTAGCGCCTGCCGATGTATGGTTCATGTAGAAGCTCTTTTCGCCTACAAAGTAGGAGTCTATGTCGCGTGCCGTCTCAATCATGAGCTCGCGGAACTCCTCAGCCGTGAAGTGGCGATTAAGTTGCTTGGCATATGCCAGGCCGAGAGCCGCAACACCCGAGACGTGGGGACATGCCATCGACGTACCCTCATAATATCCATAGCCGGCAACGCCATCCATAACGAGTGTCGAGAAGATGCTGCCCTGCTCGCGCAGACGGCCATTCTCATCCCATGCGTTATCCTCCTCGCCGAGCCAACCATAATACTCCATGTCGCCACCGGGTGCCGAGAGGGCTACCTCCGCTCCGTAGTTGCTGTACGATGCGGGGGTGTAGTCCGCGGCGAGGGCGGCAACAGATATACACTTCGAGTATGCTGCGGGGAACGACGACTGTGCTGCATACTCGTTGCCCGACGCAAAGATGGCGAGGCCGCCATCGATAACGCCGTTGGGCGAGCCTGCATTATGTATGAAGTAGTCCAGCGCCTCCTTCTCCAGAGGGTAGGTCATTGCCCACTCCTCTTCGGTTGCGGGACCCGGGGTATAGCCCATGATGAGGTTTGCCTTCGCAGAGTTGTAGCCCCACGAGCACTGCAATATTACTGCGCCATTATCGGCGGCGTACTTCATGGCGCGTGCCTCCAACGCCAACGAACTTGCGTATTGGCCATCGAAGAGTTGGCATGTCATAATCTTCACGCCACGATGTCCCTTGCCACCTCCGGCGATGCCTGCAACCCCCTTGCCGTTATCATTCACGGCAGCGATGGTGCCCGCAACGTGTGTTCCGTGGCCTGTGCTGCCTGTCGATGTCCACGACGTGATAGGCGTGTTACGTGCGAAGTTGTATCCGTAGCGGTCATCCTTATATCCGTTGCCATCGGCATCGATGCCGGCGTATAGCTGTTCGCCCTCATTTATCCAGATGTTATCCATGAGGTCGGGATGGCTCCACATCACCGCCTCGTCCATCACCGCAACAATGATCTCCTCGTCGCCCGTGGACAGCTCCCACGCCTCCTCGCAGCCGGCATCGCACCCCGCGACAACACCTGCCCAGGGCTGCGTAAACGAGTAGTCGCCATGGTTGATATAGCACCATTGACGACACATCTCGGGGTCGTTGAAGGGCATCGCATGGCTGCGTGTGGCAGCCATCGCATCTACCTCGGCGCAGCTGATGAAGTGGGGTGTTGCCTCGGCATTATAGGCGCGGTGTATGGGACGGTTGCACTGCAACTTATCGACCTCGCCGAGTGCCGAGAGGCGCTCCACGGCCGTAGCGAGATTCTCGCCCTCGTCGAAGCGTACCAAGTACCATAGGTGTAGCCCTGCCTCGCGTGTGCGCTCCTCATGGCGTACATCCACGGGGAAGATGCGCTCGAAGTGGTAGGCACCGAGGATGTCTAAAACCTCATCTGTCGAGGGTATGCCCGAGCGTGTAAGCTCGCCAGCAGAGCGTGTCATCGTCTGGTCGAGGATGGGCTCCATCTCCTTCGCGAACTTGATGATAATCTCGCCCGCGTTGGCATCGTCGGGGATTATTGTCGAGTGCTGCTGCTCGGGTGTGGGCAGCACTTCGGATGTTGTATCGTGGCTGCAAGCGGCACTCAGCGCGAGTGCTGCAAGCGCAAAAATCACTCTTTTCATATATTGGTTACTCTGATTCATCGGTAAACTCAAAACGTCCTCTATATAGCGGGTATCGCTCGAAGTAATACTCATAGGAGCTCGGCTCGTTGTCGAAGCCGGCAGTAAGACCTCGGCTGTCGCGGCCCGTCTCCTGCTGGAAGATAAGCACCTCGGCGCCCCACTCCATAAGTCGGGGGTGGTAGAGCAACCAGTCGGGAAGTGAGCCGGTGAAGAAGTTGAGGTTTATTTTGAGGCTGCGCATGTTGGGCAGGATGCGAGGTAGGCCACTCTCTACCGCCCAGTTCAGTGTGTCGCCCTTCTCGCGAACATCCTCTGCGGTGTATGCACGCACGCCATCCTCACCCACGCGGAGCTCGGGCAGCGCACCCTCGATATAGTTGTACGACAGAGCCAACTCTTCGAGACCCTCCCACAAAAGGAGTACCTTCATGCGCTCCGACTTCGCGGTATTGAGGTGGAGACCTATGCCCTCCTCTGCCGTTGTCGCCTTGCGCAAGTCGCTGATAGACTTACGACGGTTGCTCGAAAGGTTGAGCGATTTAAGGTGCGGGAAGTTCTCGGGTGTGAGCACCTCGGGGATGTCGCTAAGGTTATTGGAGTTGAGGTCCAACGTTTCGAGCGTGTCGCCGAGGCGTATGAAGTTCTTCGGTAGCGACGTGATTCCGTAAGCTGCTACGCGCAACGCTTTGAGGTACTGTAAGTCGCAAATTTCCTCGCCCATCTCGATACTTTTGCTCATGGTGTTAACATTGCCAAAGAGTGAGAGTGTTTCGAGGTATTTGAGGTAGCGTATCTCCTGTGGTATGCCCTCGTCGGTGCGGAAGTAGCTGAGGTCGAGGTCGCGCACGCGGCCTATGGCATCAGGCGATGGCAGTCCCTTGTCGGTTGCCTGCCACAGGCGCAAGCAGTCCCAGCGATGCATACCCTCGGTCGTAGATATGCCGTTGTTGCTCCAACACTCCAACTTCTCGTATATGGTTACTACGGCCAGCGAATCACCCTCGCGGTTATCCTCGATGAGGGGCGCCGCCTGCTGGCGTACGGTAATGGTCGAGGCACCACCGTTGGAATGGCCTTTGGGTGTGAGGTGTAGTGTTGCCACGCGCTCCTTGGGTTCGCTGTTCATCTTCCAGTCGATGCGCACACGCGTAGTTCGTGGACGGGCACCGCGGTCGAGTGATACGGTGTACTCCTTGATGGTTATCCATCGCTCGTCTCCATCATACTCCGTGGTGATGTTAAAGTCGGTATTTGTGGTTATCTCGGCCTCGAACCATCTGTCGTCGCGACGTGCCGATGCTGCAATCTCGCGTAGTGTGGTGTCGGGTATAATCTGCACGGCATATCCCGCCTGCTCTACGGCAATTTGTTGTAGGAGTTCGCCCGCTGCCGTGAAGCGTATGTCGGTGCGACGTGTGTCGTTGAGCAGCGTAGAGTCAATCTTCACGGTGCATACCACCTCTCCACGCCCATTCGCAGGCGATACCATCACCCAGGGGTCGGCAGCTACCGCCGTCCACTCCTTCGCAGAGCGTATAGCAACCCTATACTCGCCACCTGCGGCCTGAGCCTCAATAGTCGAGGTGTCAGCCTCGAAGCCCTCGGCTGTGGTGCTGTTGTCCTGTACGCAACCCGCGGCCATGACCATCATGGCGAGGGCTGCAACCATATATAATGTATTGTGTCTCATCTTCACTCTGTTTTAGTGCGTTAGTCGAGGTTGAGGGCATCGCAGCCGCGTATATCCTGTGTCGAGTCGTAGATAAGTTCGTAGTATCCCATCTCGATATAGGGGCATACGGCGCTGAGGTCTATCGAGATGTTGGGGTTATCCTTAATCTCGAAGAGTAGGATGTAGGGCGATATCGTATCCTCAATCTTGCCGAGGTCGTTTGAGCCTATATAGAAGGCCGTAAGGCGTGGACATGTAGAGAGTCCCGTGGGCCACTCTCTAAGTGTGCGGTTACCCTCGTCGTCGCGCTGCTGGCGTATGCTCATCACCGTAAGACGATCTACCGAGAGTGGGGCATAGGGAAACTCTGCAAAGGCGTTGCTCGATAGGTCGAGACCATAGAGGAACGGGATGTTCGTGATGCTGAAATCGTCATATGGAAGCTCCGTGAGACGGTTGTAGCTGAGGTCTATGGTCGTCAGGTACTCGCTATTGCGTCCTGTGAGTGCGCCCGCGGCTATACGGCGCATGCCATTGCCGCTGAACATCAGCGTCCCAACAATGGAGCCCGATGCCATAATCTCGGAAGGAAGCTCCTCGAAGCGGTTGTTCGAGAGGTTGAGGGTCTCGGTATTTACGCCGCGCCATGCCGCGCCATTTTCGAGGCTCGATATCTGATTGTTCGAGAAGTTTGCCGACACTATGGTATATACCGAGCGTGCGGTGAAGAGGTCGGGAAGCACCGTGAGACGGTTGTTGCGCACCGAGAACTCCTCTAACTGGCTGAGACCGCAGAAATAGCCGTCATCGGCAGCCTTAACGCTCTCAATTTTATTGAAGTCGTAGTATAGCTTGGTAGGTGTTACCTCCTTGCCGAAGGGGTGTATGCGCTCCAAAGCGTTGTTCGTGCAGTCGAGCAGTCCGAGTTTGGGCATGCGTTTCAGGTAGTCGTACGACGGTGTCTCGCGTAGGTTGTTGTAGCCAAGATATAGAATCTGCAATGTGCTACCCATGGGACTGTCGATTATAGCCTCCCAGTCGGCTTTGAGCTGCTCGCCGCTTATGGCCTTGTTTGCCGAGAGGTTGAGCGACTGCACGGCAGGGAGCCCTGCGAGGAACTCCATAGGCAGACGCGTGAGCTTCGAGCAGTTGTATATCTCGATGTCTGTGAGCATAGTCATATTTGCCCAGTTCCACTCATCGCGCTGGTCGTAGAACTCCGAGCTCTCCTCGACATCTACGAAGAAGTCGTCGGCCGTAATCGGACAGTTGGCGATGAAGAACTGCTCCAACTCGGTAAGGCGCATCATCGCACGCGAGATACCGCGTATGTCGCTCGTGAGGTTGCCAAAGGCCATATCTTTAAGCTCTATGCGGCTCGAGATGATAGGACGCTGCTCGGCATCACGGTTGATGACATTTTTGAGCTCGGCGCTGAGGTCCTCGCGAGCATCGCGGAGCAGTACCTTCGTATAGTAGTCCATTGCGCCGATGCGACCATTGCTGTTGGCTGACATGAGTGCGCTGCTCTGGTCGAAGCCTCCGAGGAGCTCGTTGTGGTTGCCGAGGTAGAGTATTTTAAGCTCCGTGAGTTGACCTATGGCGTCGGGGACGAAGCCTCGCGCGCCAAAGCCCGAGATGTTGAGTGTTACGACGCGGCCGTCGCCATCGAGTGTTACGCCGGGCTGTTCACCCCACATGTCCATATCCTTGTTGAAATTCCAGTTGGCACCTGCAGGAAACTCCTCGCCGTGATATGTCCAATTGGGGCCGTCGAGGGCAAGCCATATATCGCGCAGGGCGATATAGTCCTTGATGTGCTCGGCCGTGAGCGAGAGGATGATAGGCACCTCGACACGCTTTGTTGTCTGGTTATCCTTGATGCTGAACGTAGCCTCCATGTCGTCGATGAGGGCTGTTTCGAGGCGTATGCGGCCATTTTTATCCGAGTAGGTGGTATATTCGGTAATTATGTAGTCTCCCGCCTCAATCGCGAGTAGCGTGTCGCATACACCATACGATGTGAGGCTGTGGCGATTGGGGTATAGAGTCTCGTCCGCAGAGGTCTCGGTGAACTGCTCGTCGTAGGTTACAGGTAGGCACTTGAATATCGTTGTCTGTTGCGTGAACTTATTACGTACGCTGAGGTCCACGGTGCGTATGGCATCGAAGCGGTAATCGCCCGCAGCACGTGTAAGCTCCTTTGTCAGCACGAATCCCACCTTACCGCGTTTTACACTCTTCACCTCGATATGCTTCATCGTGAGGCCGCCATGCTCCACCACGAACTCTCCCTGTGCTTCGCCCGTGAGCAGCTGCTTGTCGAGCTTATCGTAGAGGTAGAAGCCTATGATGGTGTAACGTCCTGTAAGCAGACGCAGCTTCTCGCTCTGCATGCCCCATGCTGCGCTCTCGGTGTCGTAGGCACTCAGGGGCAGTGTCTGACGTATGGTAGCACCGTCGCGTTGCATGACGACGGTAATCTTGTGAGCATCCGACAGATACTCCAACTCATCGACGGCGCGTGTAGTGAAGGTGTCGGCCGTGGCACCCGCCTTCACGAGTTTGAACTGCACGTAGCCATACTCGGCATCGGATGGAGCCTCCTCCTTCTGGCAGGATGCGTTGAGCAGCGCGGCAAGTAGCAGCACTATGCTCCATAAGTATAATGTAGGTCTTTTCATAATCGCTCTTGTTACGGGTTACTGTGCCGGGGGTGTTACCACTAATAGTTTGCGTGGCTCGCCATCGAGTAGGAATAGGGCATATACCTCCTCGTTGAAGCCATCCTTGGGGCCTATGAGACGTACCGCCATGCGCTCATCCTTATTCTCCTCTGTGGCATACTCGCCCTCCTTCTGGTCGAGCTTACGCCCCTTGTAGGTAAACTCTACGGTTGCCTTACCTGTCTCGAAAACCTCCGTTGTCCAACCCTCGATGCGCGGGTCGATGATGAGTCCTGGGGTCTTGCCATCGACGACTACCGGGAAGGGGCAGATGTATGCCTCCTCCACGCCATACTCGGCCTTTACAGCAGCATTGTTGTACTCCTCGGCGAAAATCTCGACGATGGTCAGCGAGTGATAGATGTAGAAGCCCTCGTAGGGGTCGCGTTCATCGAATGGCTGTTGCGTGAACTCCACGACTATATATTTCAGGAAGTCGTTGCGCAGAGTTTCGATGCCTACACCCGAGGCGTAGTCTATCTCGAATATCGCGCTCTTGATATCACCCTTGATGTCGTTGTATATGCCTGCGGGCAGCGCCAATACAGCACCCGTGCGTATCTTTGTCGTGGCATCCACGCTGAGGGTGCCTGTGCTCTTGTCGAAGTGCATCCAGTCGGCTGCGGTGTAGTAGGGTAGGCCGCAGTTGTTTACTCGCTCGAAGCACAGCACCTCGTAGATGCCATCCTTGGCTATGATGTTATATTGCAACGCCTCGTTGTATGTCGTGTACTCGCCCGTAACCTCGTCCATAAGTCGGAATGTATCACCGTCGAGCGATACCTCCCAGCCGAAGTTCTTGGCTGTGGCGCCTATGATGCTGATATGACGGTCGCTCATGCCGTTGAAGATTACGGGGATGTCGAACGCTATGTCGCCCGTCTCGTTTGCGAAGGTTATGACATATCCCGCCTCCTCGCCGAAGGGCTCGCGTTCAATATCGCCATTGGCTACTATGCGCGCACCGCTCGTTACGCGCTCGTTGGCGGCTCCCGCAATTGCGCCATCCTCGATAGCCACGCATGCGGGGATGTCGGTGGCCGCAAATCGGAAGTTGGCCTTGATGCCAAAGGTGATGTATTCGTCGTAGCCCAACGCTATGGCGTCGCACTCATTGCCCTCGGCATCGTAGTGCGTGAATGTGGGGCGGTCGGCAGCGCGTACCACCGTGGCTATGATGGCCTCTTGGCCACCCATGCGCATAGTGATATGGGCTGTTGTAGCCTCCTTTTTGAGCACCTCCGAGGTGATATTGAGAGTTATGGTGTGCTTACCCGCCGTGCCCGAGAGGTCAAAGACCTCGCCCGTGGGCGTGAAGAAGTTGCACCATATCGCATCCGACGATATATGCCACGTCTGCTCGGCCTCGAACGTAATTGCCGGGGTGTCGCCCGCCTCACACTCGATGGTCTGCATCGTGGGCATCGTAACATCCGTCGTCGGTGTCGTCTGCTCACATGCCGTAAAGATAGTTGCTATGGCCGTAAGCGTCAGTAGCTTAATGTTAGTAAAATGTTTTATCATAGCGTTGTTTCGTTTTTTATCCTTAGTCCGCTTTCACCTCTCACCTCTCATCTTTCACCTTTCACCTTTCACCTTAGGAGGTTGAGTCTAAAATCCTTCGCGGAGTATGCGCTCGGCCTCGTCGTCCGATATCCACTCAAAGATGTTTACGTAGGTGCCTACGGTGCCCACACCCTCGACGAACATCGTTACGTATTGCACCAAGTATGTCTCGCAAGGGTTGTAGAACGAGGTGTAGCCTACGGGTTGCTCCATCAGAAGCTTGCCGTCGCCGTATATCGTGCCGAAGGCCTCGCCCGTGGTGCCGAGCACCTGTGTATCCATCTCGACGGTGGGGTTGAGGCGCTGGTCGGTGTTCATTGTGAGTCGTATGTCGTGGCCCTCGTAGAACATGTCGCGGATGATTATGCCATTCTCGCTCTCGGGGTCGCGCTCGGTGCGTGCTAAGCGAGCGTCGGCACCCATATACTGCATCACCCATGTTGAGGTTATCTTGCAGTAACCCGTGAAGGCGTTGAGGTCTATGGGGCAGCACTTTTGCATATGTACCTCTGTCTCGGTGCCGTAGAGCTCCCACTCTTTCTGCTCGTCTATCACCAGGCGTAGGGCTACGCCGAGCGAGTCGGTAAGCTCCATAGCCTCGGGGTTGCAGCGCATGCGTACCGCTGTGGTATTCTTGCCCGCCTCTATTTTAAGTGTGTTCGACTCCAAGATGTAGTGCAGACCCTCTATGGCGTTGCTCTGCTCGGCGATGACCTCGACGCCTATGAGCCGGTCGTGGTCGGTGGTGCATGTTGCGGAGATGGGTATCTCGAACCACTCCTCCTTGTCGAGTACTCCGAGAGTGTGGCTCTTGGCCGAGAACATTATGTAGTCGGGGCCCTCGTATGTGGGACGCTCGGTCTTGCAGCCCCCGATGAGTGCTGTGGCGGCAGCTACAACGACCACCACGGCGACGTTTTTGAGTATATTCATCGTCTTCATCTTTTTTGCGGTATTAGCGGTTGCTCTCGTTAGGCTCAATCATTGCCCCCGGCGACTCCAATTCGTGCTGGGGTATGGGCCATACGAAGAGCGGGTCGTTGGCCTCAATTTTCAGTGAACTGCCATTCTCCAACGACTCAGTCTGCGGTGTGCGCTCGAAGCCCTTATGCCAGCGTTTGAGGTCCATGAGACGGAATCCCTCCATGTATAGCTCCTTGATGCGCTCCTCCTCGATAACCTGCATGGCATTGTCGGCGGTGAGTGATACACCACCACCATACGACTGGTAGCGAGCCTCACGTAGCGTGGCTATGTCGTTGCCCGCGAGGGCATAGTCGGCCTTAGCTCCCGAGACATATGCCTCGGCACGTATGAGGTACTGCTCCGCAAGACGCAGAGGCTTGGGCATTGAGGTATGCAGTATCTGGGTGTTGAAGAAGTTCATGTTGCCGAAGTACTTGACCAGCAGAGGCCATGTGAGGCCGTGGCTGTGGCCTGTGGTATAGGAGTAGAAGTAGTTGCCGTAGCGCAGGTCGTTGGCGTCGTAGAGACCCAATACCCACTCTGCGGGCACGTAGTCGGGCTTCATCGACGAGTAGTCGTAGTTGAAGAATGCCTGGCCGAGGGCGCCGCCATAGGAGTTGATGGTGAAGCCCACCTTCCAGATAATCTCCGTAGCCTCGTCATACTGCCACATATAGGTAAAGAAGCTCATGCCCGAGGTGTACTCCGTCGTTGCCGACGATAGGAGGAAGTAGCCGCTGTCGATGACGCGTGTCGAGTAGTCGATGGCTGCCTCGTAGTCCTTCATGTATAGGGCTACACGGGCACGCAGAGCATATACGGTGTACTCGTTGAAATACGTAGAGCTGAATATCGAGCCGGCAAATGTCTCCTCGTCGATATTGAGGCACTCGGCTGCTGCGTCCAAGTCGCGCAACACCTGCTCGTAGGATGCTTGGAGCGATGAGCGGACCATGGGCTCGTCGGTGTTGTACTTCGTAACGAGAACCACGCCCAACTCGTTCTCTGCCGCAGTCTTGCTCTCGTAGGGCTTGCAATACATCTTTATAAGTTCCGAGTAGGCGAGCGCGCGGGCGAAGTATGCCTCACCGCAGAGCGTGTTGTACTGGTCGGTCTGCTCGTCTGTGGTGAGCGTCGCTTCGACCCTCGGTGCGTACTCCAAGAGGTAGTTGGCGCGCGCTATGACCTGATATAGCGCAGCATATACCGACTCAATCTCCGAGTTTGTGGCGAGGATATCCCAGCGCCAGATATTGCCATATACGTTGGTATAACCATTTATGGCGTAGGCCATGTCGCACTGTATGTCGGGCAGTAGCGTGAGATAGCCGCTATATAGCGCGGGGCTCTTGAAGGCGTCGTAGATGCCTATGGCTGCCTGGTCGAGGTCTTCGAGGGTGTTGATAGCCTTGTCCGAGGGTATGGCGTTCTCGGGATACTTGTCGAGGCACGACACGGCACCCAAACTAAGAAGTGCGAAGGTGGTGGCTACGAGTATATTGTAAATTTTTGTCATCGTCGTAGTAGTATTTAGAAGGTTAGGTCAATGCCGATAGAGTATTGACGCGACATGGGGTACTGCGCCTTATATACGTTGCTCGAACCCTCGGGGTCGATACCTGTGAATGGTGTGAATGTCAGCAGGTTCTGCGCTTGCAGGTAGATGCGTGCCGCTGTGAAGAAATGGCTCTTGCGCAGAAGGTCTGAGGGCAGCGAGTAGCTGAGCATCAGGTTTTTGAGACGCAGGAACGAAGCATCCTCCAAAAAGCGCGAGTCCATCTGCGGTGTTACGCCGTAGCGCGGAATGTCGGTGATGTCGCCCGGCTTCTTCCAGCGGTCATATAGCAGACGGCGCGACTGGTTGTATGTCGAGTAGAGCCCGTTG
This sequence comes from Alistipes sp., assembly GCA_045603045.1. Classification (GTDB taxonomy): domain Bacteria; phylum Bacteroidota; class Bacteroidia; order Bacteroidales; family Rikenellaceae; genus Alistipes. The sequence goes on along the minus strand of JAZULJ010000011.1, from coordinate 4,352 downwards.
CTCTCCTCGAAGAAGCGGTCGTTGTTGAACATCCAGCGGTCTGCTACCCAGCTGAATTGCGCCGAGAGTGTTAGTCCCTTCCACGAGAGCGAGGTACCGAAGCCGCCCTGCCAGGGGGCGATGTAGCTCTTGCCTATCATCACCTTGTCCTGCTCGCTGAACTCGTTGGTTATCTCGCCATCCTTTGTGAGCCATAGGGCATCGCCATTTGCAGGGTTGACACCCGCAAAGCGGTTTACGTAGAACTCGCCTACGGAGTGTCCTACGACGAGCTTGGTGCTTGTCGATGATAGCTCATACTCGTTGAGTCCGTTGTATAGCTCGGTAATCTTATTCTTGTTGTACGAGGCATTTGCCGATATGTTCCACACGAAACCGCGTGCACGAATGATATCGACGTTGAGTTGCAGCTCGACACCACGGTTTACCATGGCGCCGATGTTATCCCAACGGAAGCCCTCGCCCTTGTCGGCGTACGATACCGGTACGGACATGAGCATATCGGTTGTTAGCTTGTTGTAGAACTCCACGTCGAGATTTATGCGATTGAGGAAGCCGAGGTGAAGGGCAACGTTTGTTGTCCATAGCTTCTCCCAACCGAGCTCCTCGTTACCGCTTTGCCAGGGGTATATACCCGCCGTGTCGTTGTAGTTGGCGCCACCACCCACTAACGCAAGGTGGTCGTAGTTGGGTATTGATGAGTTACCCGAGGTACCCGTGCTTACGGCTAACTGTGCTGTTGTGAGCCATGCGGCATCGCTTAGGAACGATTCGCGTTTAGCGTTCCACATAAGTCCCACCGACCAGAAGGCTGCCCAACGGCCACTGCGTCCGAAGCGCGACGAGGCATCGGTACGCACCGAGAAGTCGGCATAGTAGCGGTCGTCGTAGCTGTACTCGCCACGTCCGAAGAACGAGAGGTAGCTGTATGCGTCGGTCATGTCGCTCCAAGTCTGTGCACGAGAGCCCGACGATACGGTGGTCAGGAAGTCGTTGTTCTGGCCGCGTGTGATGACCTGGAAGCCCTCCGAGTGGTAGTTCACGCCCTCGTGTCCGAGCATGAAGTTGAGCGAGTGTCGCTCGGCGAGTGTCGTACGGTAGTTTATGGTGTTCGTTACCGTTAGGTTTATAGTGTTATAAGCAGCACGTCCCGCAGCACCGATGTTGTTGTTGGGGGCGTAGCTTGGCATCGACTGCATGAAGGCCGTCGAGTTGGTATAGTCGGCACCAAACTGCGAGCGTATGGTGAGTCCTTCGCAGGGCGTAACCTCTGCAAATACGGTAGTCAACACCTTGTATTTCTTGTTTATCTGGCGGTTGTTATCCATCCACTCCATGGGGTTCTGCCCCGTACCTTTCCATGAGCCATCCTTCTCCGATGCTACCGTGCCATCCTCGCGGTAGGGGTTCCAGTAGGGTAGCATGAAACGGCTTGCCGATATGGGTGAGTAGAGGGCATATTCGCCATCCTCAGCCTGCTGCACCTCCTCATACACGGCCATAGTGTTGGTGCCGAGACGTAGCCACTTTGAGGCTCGCACGTCGGCATTTGCGCGTATGTTGTAGCGGCGGAATGTAGAGTTCTGTGCGATACCGTCTTGGTCGTAGAAGCTTCCCGAGACGTAGTAGTTCATCTTATCCGTTGCGCGACTTACCGAGAGGTCGTAGTTTTGGAGCAACGCGCGGTCGTTAAATGCGGCGTCGAGCCAGTTAACATCGGTGCGGCTCAGCAGGTCGTAGTTCTTGCCTGCGTCGAGGCCTATCTCCTTTTCGAAGGCTATGCGCTCGGCGGTGTTCATCAGCGCCCAGTTGCCATGTGCAAGCTGCGAGAGGCCGAGCTGCGTGCGGAACGACACCTTTGCTGCATCCATTGCCGTACCTCGTTTCGTGGTGATTACAACCACACCATTTGCGGCGCGTGCACCATAAATCGACGATGACGAGGCGTCTTTCAATACCGACACCGACTCGATGTCCGAGGGCGATATGGCGTTGAAGTCGGAACTCGATATGGGCACACCATCGAGGATGAAGAGGGGCGCAGTGCCCGAATTTATGGAGTTGGTACCACGAATCTGGAACGAGGCGGCCTTCGAGGGCTCTCCCGAGTTTGAGAGCACCATGAGACCGGGACTCTGTCCCTGCAATGCCTGGTCGAAGCCTGCGGCGGGCACAGCTTCGAGTTTGTCGGCCTTTACCGTGGATACCGAGCCGGCTATGGTGCCCTTCTTACGTGTTCCGTATGCCACTACGACAACCTCCTCGACGAGCTGCGTGTCGCTCTGCATGGCCACGTCGTGCGTGAGCTCCTTGGCGCCCGTGGGTACAACCCACTCGACGCTGGCATAGCCGATGTATTGGTAGATGAGTGTTGTGCCCTCGTCGGCAGTGATGGTGTATGTGCCATCTATGCCTGTGCTTACGCCCGACGTCGGGCCCGATATGATGCTTACACCGATAAGTGGCGAGGCATCGTCGGCCGAGGTTACCGTACCACTGATGCGGACCTTGTTCTGCGCCGCTGCACTGCCCACTATGAGCATGGCGACCATAACAAGAAATGATGCGTTTATGAATAAATGTTTCATCTGAATCTGGTTATTCTTCCTGTTTTATTGCAAAGATATGCAAAAATATCTTATGTACAAGTAATAATAAAAAATACGCGCGCGTTTCACGGTAGATTTACGCATAAATATTCAATGTGCATAAGATAATATATTCTTTTTAATGTGAAATATATTGAATAAAATAGTGAAAAATAGATAATATTTTGGAGGAAAATACGCAATGTCTCCAACTGTGATATGAGGTGTATTTTTTTCTGCCCACCGGATATTTTCAGTGTGCCGGAATTTACGACAGAGCTAACTTAAAGGAAGGTTTAGATGGGTTGTATATATGATTGAGGGCAACACTCCTCTCCGCTACCACAAAAAAAAGAGGAAACCGAGAATGGTTTCCTCTATGGTAGGACACAGCACCGAAATCTCTAACCCATTCCTGAAAGACTTTGAGGTCGTTATCCTCTTTGTGAAGTAGATTGATGAAAAAGTTCCAAATTACCGATAAAATATCTTTACTTTGAAACTACCTATTCGGTTTATTCAAAGGATTTTTTGCGAAATAGAATATTTTACATATCTTTGTCCTAACAAAATTGTTAAACAGTATTGTTGAGTTGTGAAATATATGGATAATCAAGAGAAGCAAAGTAAAGAGCAACTGATACTTGCAGCGGCGGAGCAGGAGTTTTTAACCAAGGGTTACGATGGTGCACGTACGACCTCGATAGCGCAGGCAGCGGGCGTAACGCACGCAATGTTGCACTACTATTTTCGCACCAAAGAGCAACTTTTTGAGCGCATCGTAGATGAGAAGTTCGCTACGATGTCTCACCCCATGTTCACAATTTTAGGCGACCCGTCGTTGCCTATCGTCGAGCGTATCAAGGGGGGTATTGCGGCTCACTTTGATTTTGTTGCTGCAAATCCGCTTTTGCCTCGTTTCGTCATCAACGAAATTGTTTCGCGTCCCGAGCGATATGAGGTGCTGTATAAACGTGCGGGCTTTGTCGTGAATAGTGTATATAATGGTCTGCAAGCCGAAGTTGACTGTGCGGCCGAGCGTGGCGAAATTGAGCGGGTCGATGTTAAGATGTTGTTTATCAGTATTATGTCGCTCAATATCTTCACTTTTGTTGCCTATCCGTTTATGGAGCCTATTATGGGTGAGCTGATGGCCAACCGTGAGCAATTCTTGGCAGCTCGCAAGGCCGAGAATATCGAAACTATTTTGCGAAGAATCAAAAAACAGTAAGATATGAAACAGTTTTTTCTAACACTATTTGCCGTGGTTTGTACTGCCGCTTCGAGTGGTCAGTCGCTCGAGGAGTGTCGTCACTTGGCTCGGGAGCACTACCCCGAAATCAGGCAGTACGACCTAATTTCGCAGACCGAGCAGTACAATCTTTCGAATGCCTCTCGTGCGTGGATTCCACAGGTTGCTCTGTCAGCTCAGGCGACCTATCAATCTGCTACGCCCACCTATCCCGAGGCTTTCAACACAATCCTCCAAGCCAATGGTATTGAGATGGCGGGCATACGCCGTGACCAATATAAGGTGGCGCTCGATGTGTCACAGAATATTTGGGACGGTGGTCAGACGAAGGCAACCAAAGCCATAGCCGAGGCGGAGGCCAAGGAGCAGCGGAGTCGAGTTGATGTGTCGCTCTACGACTTGCAGTCGAGGGTGGATAACTTGTATTTTGGAATTTTGTTGCTCGATGAGCGTAAGGCGCAGACCGAGGCGCTGATTGCCGTGTTGGAGAGCAATCTGGCCCGTCTGCAAAC
>JAZULJ010000010.1:0-8013 GCA_045603045.1 Alistipes sp. | reverse complement strand
TGGAGTTCTTACTGGTGCAACAGCGACAGGTCGTGATTGCACAGGTTTTTGATATTGCTGTGTCTGTACTGGGAGTTCTTTTGTCATCTTTTCTACCTCTGCAAGGGTAAAGATAAATTGACTACCATTGTCGGTTGCGATTTTGATAGTCTTTCCTGGTATCTGCTCCAAGATAACACCTCTCACCACCGAGCCATTCTTGAGATAGACTACATCTTGATACTGTTGTGCTGCCACATAGAATACCGAGCATACAACTGCGCATACAATAAGTAATGCTTTTTTCATAATAATTTAAGTTTTTGGTTGCCCACCAACCTCGAATGTGGCGTTATTATAAAATAAGAAAGTGTGAGGTTGATTTCGTTTATCCTTTTAGAGGTTCTGGAATACCCTTGCTCAAATAAACAATACCCCACACCCGTATTGAGTATGGGGCAATAACAGTCCCAAACTATACAATACAGAGTGACGAGTGTGTTGCTGTCCTTGTAGCATTGAAAATTTTCCAGATTTCCATTCAAGGATGTAAGCTAATACACTTTCATCAAAAATATGTCGCGGCATCGAAAGCCAATGCAAATTTAATTAAAAAAAATGAAATGGCAAATAAATTATGGGGCAATATGTATGTGGCTCAGCTTTTGTATCTGTCGAGGCGATGTTTAACTTAATATTTTGTTAGTTATGATGCCTATAAAAAAGTACAATCGCATGCCCTCTATCTTCGGCGACCTTTTCACCGACCAATGGCCCGATACCTTCCTTAAACGTGCTACCACGCCCCATGTAAACGTTATCGAGTGCGACAAGAAGTATAAGATTGAGATTGCTGCACCTGGTATGACGAAGGATGATTTGAAGATTGACCTCACGACAGATAATCAGCTTATCGTGAGCCTGGAAAAGAGCATTGATGAGGGCGATAAGTCGGCCGATAAGGAGGATAATAGCCACTATCTGCGTCGCGAGTTCTCCTACACTTCATTCCGTCAGGTGTTCAATATTCCCGACACGGTTGACCGCGATAATATCAAGGCTAAGATGAAGCATGGCGTATTGCATATCAAACTTCCGAAGCGCGACGGTGCGGAGACACTTCCCGAGCCTAAGCACATCGCCATTGAGTAGTGTGGCGCTGCCATAAACGAAAAGATGCCTCGATTTCGGGGCATCTTTGTTTTGTATTGTGATGGTGATGGTGTTGACGCTGCCCGCTATGCGGTGCATGGGCTGGGCTAATTTGGGTTACTGTGGGTTACTATGGGGGACGTGTTAAGCTATCAACCATTCTCCCCACCTTAATCCACCTTAACTCACCTTAACCCATTCTCCCCACCTTAACCAATTTATTCCGCGCGTAGCGCACCACACTTTTCCCTTTTCAGTTTTCACCTTTCACTTTATTCCGCGCGTAGCGCATCTTACCTCTCTCGCAGTCGTCGCGATATGTCGGCCACGGTGCGGAGTAGTGCCCACTGCACCATCGTAAAGGCGAAGATGACCACGGCGAGACAGATGTTTTTAAGTTCGATATATGCGATGTCGTCGATGAACATCGGCGCAATCAACGCTCCAAAGGTGCAGAAGAGACCTATGACGAGCATTATGTCGGCAGCATTTACAAGCACCCCCTCGCGGAAGGTGTACTTGGCTTTGGGCTTGGGTGCAGCGTTGGTGTAATTCTCCACCACGATGCTCTCAGCAATACCCTCGGGTGTAGGCTCCGAGCAGCCCTCCTCGGGACGCTCTGCGTGGCAGTGGGGGCATGTGTTCAATGTGTTATCAATGAGCGAGTTGCAGTTGCGGCATAGCCACTCTTTATTGGTTGTCTTCATCCTCGGTATCCTCGTTTGTAGTTGTCTTGTCTGTTGTTCTCTTTGTCGCCTCCGTATGGTCGATGTCGCAGCCTGCGCAGTTGCCCGAGCAGATGTTGTCGGAATCGCAGTCGTTCAGTCCCATATCCTCGCGTGTCTCCTGCACGGCACACTTGATGCCCATCTTCTGCATGTTGGGGTTGGTCGAAATCTCGGACTCTATGTGGTGGCCTTTGAATATGTATGTCAGTGACATAGCGAGGGCGAAAAAGCCCACGATGGCAATCGCCGCGATGATGGTTACAAGGAGTGTTGACATAACTTTTTTCGTGGTTAACGCTAAAAACTTTGTTTTTATTATGGTTTTTCGGCTGCAAATTTATATATTTGCGTGATAATATGCAAATATTATAGTTGCTCGTGAGATAGCGAGCGTATATAATTGGTTTATATTCACTTGATTAAAGTATGAAGATAGTAATAGCCGGAGCAGGCGATATGGGTACGCATCTTGCGAAGATGCTCAGTGGTAACGGCCACGATATCACGGTTGCGGATGTTGACCCCAAGGCGTTGGTCGAGGTGGGTAACCTTATGGATGTGGTAACCGTCGAGGGCGACACTACGCAGTTCTCCGTGTTGCGCAAGGCGGGAGTGCGTAAGTGCGACCTCTTTATTGCTGTGCGTTCGGTCGAGAATGATAACATACTCTCGGCGGTTATGGCCAAGCAGCTTGGCGCGCGTAAGGCTATTGCGCGAATTGATAGTAGCGAGTATTTGGAGCCCAACAGCAAGGAGGTATTTATCGACATGGGTATCGACTACCTCTTTTACCCCGAACTTATCGCCGCGCGCGAAGTTATCAACCTCCTGGGTCATACCTCCTCGACGGAGTATGTCGAGTTTGCGGGAGGTAAACTATCGTTGGTGGCCTTCCGTCTGCAACTCACCTCACCGTTGTTGGGTCGTGCCGTAATTGACGAGGAGTACTTCGACGAGGACCTCGAATATCGCACCGTGGCTATTGTCCGTGGCTCGCGTACCATCATACCCACCCCCGGCGACCGCTATGAGGAGGAGGATATGGTTTATGTTCTCACTCGTAGCAACAATATATCGAAGGTTGTCGAGCTGTCGGGACGTCGCGAGGAGGCAATACGTAACATGATGATTCTCGGCGGCTCGCGTATTGGTGTGCGTATCGCAAACGAGTTGCAGGACGAGGTGAACGTTAAGCTCGTTGATTACAATGCAGATAAGGCGTACCACCTTGCCGAGATGCTCGATCGTACGCTCATCATCAATGAGGATGGTCGCGATACCGAGGCCATGATGGAGGAGGATCTTGCAGGTATGGATGCCTTTGTTGCGGTTACGGGACGTAGTGAGACCAATATTCTCGCAGCGATGCTTGCCAAGCGTATGGGTGTGAAGCGTGTTATTGCTGAGGTCGAGAATATCAACTACATCTCGCTCGCAGAGAGTATCGGCGTCGATACCATCATCAACAAGAAGCTAATCACGGCGTCCAACATTTTCCGCTTCACGATGACTACCGATGTGCAGGCCATCAAGTGTCTCACGGGTAGCCAAGCAGAGGTTATGGAGTTTATCGTTAAGCCTAATTCACCCGCCACGAAGTCACGGATACGCGACCTCGGGCTACCTAAGGATAGCGTAATTGGCGGTGTTGTGCGTGGCGACAGAGTCTTTATCGCCGTGGATGACACGCAGATAAATGCCTATGACCGTATTGTGGTCTTTACGATGCCTGACTCAGTGATGCGTGTTGCCGAGTTCTTCAACTAAGAGATAATAAAACCCAACCCAAATTATGTATATAGCCATTGCAGGTAATATCGGTAGCGGCAAGACCACGCTAACGGAGATACTTACCAAACGTTACAACGCCAAGGCCTACTATGAGGACCTTGCTAACCCCTACATCAGCGACTTCTACAACGATATGAGCCGCTGGTCGTTCCAATTCCAACTATGGTTTCTGGGCAGCCGCATACAGCAGACCCTCGATATGTTGTCGGATGGCTCGGACAACATCGTGCAAGACCGTACGATATACGAAGATGCCCATATCTTTGCCGACAATCTGCATCAGATGGGCTTCATGTCCAGCCGCGACTTCGGTACCTACATGAAGATTTTCGATATACAGTCGAATATCATTCCCCGCCCCGATGTGCTTATCTACCTCAAAGCGAGTGTTCCGACGCTCATCTCGCAGATACGTATGCGTGGTCGCGATTATGAGCAGAATATCGACGAGGAGTACCTGAGTCGCCTTAACGATAAGTATAATCATTGGATAGAGAATATCTACGATGGTCGTGTGTTGGTTGTCGATAAAGATGTAGATGACTTTGTGTCGGATAGTTCGGTTGTGGAGCGTATCTGCGCCGGGATAGATGAAATTTGCAAGCGATAACGATGCGCCGACCCCTACCAGAGGAGTTTTGCTCCGATATGCGACAGATGCTTGGTGCTGACGAGGCAGAGCGTCTCTTCGAGGCTCTCGATACTGAGCCTCAGGTGTCGGTGCGCTATAACCCCTATAAGTCGTGTCGGCCCTTTGCTGGCGAGCCTGTCGGCTGGTGTCAGTGGGGTAGTTATCTCGCTGAACGCCCGCAGTTTACGCTCGATGCGTCGTTGCATGGTGGCGCCTACTATGTGCAGGAAGCGTCGTCGCAGTTCTTGGCGCACCTGCTTCGAGACGAGGCGTTGGAGGGCTGCCGTGTGTTGGATATGTGTGCAGCCCCGGGTGGTAAGACGACAATATATTCGACGCTTGTGGGTCGTAGCGGCCTGGTTGTAGCAAACGATATAAACCATGGTCGCACGCTTGCTCTTGCCGATAATGTGCAACGCTGGGGCTTGGGAAATGTCATTGTTACGTGCAACGAGCCGAGTCATATCGGAGCCTTTGAGCAGTGGTTCGATGTTGTTGCCGTAGATGCCCCCTGCTCGGGAGAGGGCATGTTTCGTAAGATGGATGAGGCACGCGACGAGTGGACGCCGTCGTCGGTGGATGTATGTGCGGCACGCCAACGAGAGATAGTTGCCGAGGCGTGGCGTGCGCTGCGTCCCAACGGCATATTGCTGTATAGCACCTGCACCTTTAACTCGCGCGAGGATGAAGGGGTTGTGGAGTGGCTCATGTCGGAGTATGGCGATGCCTTGATGCCGTATGACGATATCGTTGTAGATAGCGATTGGGGCATTGTCTCGCAGCGTATAGGAGCCTTTCAGTGCTTCCACTTCTACCCACATAAGACGCGTGGTGAGGGCTTCTTTGTGGCCATAGCCCGCAAGATGGATGGCTCTGTGCAACGCTCGACGCCACGTGCGCGACGTAAGATATTTACGCCCGTTGCAAAGGCCGATTTACGCGAGGTGGAGCGCTGGGTGGATGATGCCTCGCAGCATGCGTTCAGGGCTATCGGCGATATGATATATGGCTATTGTCGCGATGTTGTAGATGATGTCGTGGCACTCTCGGAGTCGCTCTCGGTGGTCTATTCGGGTGTTGCCATGGGGCAGATATTCAAGGGTAAGCTACGCCCCGAGCATCCGTTAGCTCTTTATGTAGGTCTGCGCCGTGGCGTGGTGCCGAGTGTTGACGTCGAGGAGTCGGTGGCTATCGACTACCTGCGTCGTAACGATATCGATGCCTCGTGCTTCGAGGAGGGTATCAACCTCGTGTGTTGCAAGGGGTTGCCGATAGGCTTCGTCAAGCGCATAGGTGCACGTTGCAATAATATGTACCCCAAGGAACAGCGTATAATAAAGCGCAAATAAAGAGACAATATAAATTAAATAATATCAACAATATGGCAAAACTACTCTATTCTATGGGTGAGGTTACTGAGATGTTCGACGTCAATGCGTCGCTCATCCGCTATTGGGAGTCGAAGTTCGATTGCATCAAGCCTCATAAGAACAAGAAGGGTAACCGTATGTTTACCCCCTCGGATGTAGAAAACCTTAAACTCATCTACCACCTCGTCAAGGAGAAGGGCATGACGCTCGAAGGTGCTAATAGGACTATGAAGAGACGTGGAGGTAGTGTTCAGCGCGATGTCTCTATCTTGGAGCGTCTGCATAATATTCGCGCTATGCTCGTTGAGGTGCGTGAGTCGCTTGGTGACGATGCCCCCGCCGAGTATGAGGCGCCCATGGAGGCTGTCTCGGAGCTTATCACCGATGTCGAGGCTGTTGCCAAGGCCGAGGTTGTAGAGGCTGCAACCACCCCCGATGTCGAGGAGGCTAAGGCTGAGGAGAGTCCTGTTGAGGCTGCTGAGAGCCTTGCACGTCGTCGTGGTCGCCCCCGCAAGAGTGTCGAGCCTAATGCCGAGGAGCAGAAGATGGAGCCCCGCGCGGAGCAGGAGCAGCAGCCCACGGTGCGTCGTCGCCGTGCAAAGAGGAATGAGGATGTCAAGGAGCTGTTCCCCTTCTATGAGCAGTCGTTATTCTAATATGTTGTAGGATGAAAATCAGAGATATAGCCAACGCTATCGAGAGCTTCGCTCCACTTGCCTTACAGCAGTCGTACGACAATTCGGGACTTATCGTAGGACGCATGGACGATGAGGTGCACTGCGCTCTCTTGGCTGTCGATGTTACCGAGGAGGTTCTCGACGAGGCCGAGCGCGAGGGGTGTGATATCATCATCACGCACCACCCTATAATCTTCCACCCGCTCAAACGCTTCAACTCGTCGAACTATGTCGAGCGTTGTGTCGAGCGAGCAATACGCAAGGGTATAGCTCTCTATGCCTGTCATACCAACCTCGATAGTGCTCCTTGCGGCATGAGCCATCAGGTGGGTGCCATGATAGGTTTGGAGGATATGCAGGTGCTGCAACCATATGCCAATGACCCCGCTGCGGGCTTTGGTGTTGTCGGTGTGTTGCCGCGTGCCGAGGCTGCTACGGCTCTTCTTGCGCGTATCAAGGCTCTCTTCGATGTGGGCGCAGTACGTCATAGCGACCTGCCGTCGGAAGCTGCCATGGTACGCCGCGTGGCGATATGCACAGGCTCGGGTGGCTCGCTCATAGATGAGGCATTAGCCTCGAATGCTGACCTCTATATCACCGCCGACCTGCGATATAACGACTTTATGCGAGGTGATAATCGCATGATTTTGGCTGATATTGGCCATTTTGAGAGCGAATTTTGCGCAATTCGTCTTTTATTTGATATAATATCAAAAAAAATGTGTACCTTTGCGGTTCGCAAGAGTGTATGCTCGCGCAACCCGATACACTATCTGGTCTGAAATAACTAAAATTGCATAACATATATGGCACAGAAGAAGACAAACGAGGTTGATTACTCGATGCAGGAGAAGATTATGGCACTTTACAAGTTGCAGAAGGTGGACTCTCAAATCGATGAAATCAACAAGATAAAGGGTGAACTTCCCTTGGAGGTGCAGGATCTCGAAGATGAGCTTGCCGGTTTGAATACCCGCATTGAGAATATCAATGCCGAGATTGAGGAGCTCAACTCGCTCACTCGTCAGCGTAAACGCGAGGTTGACCAGGCAAAGATTATGATTGGCAACTACAAGGAGCAACAGAATAACGTGCGCAACAACCGCGAGTATGATGCTATTACTAAAGAGATTGAGTATCAGGAGCTTGAGATAGAACTTGCCGAGAAGCGTTTGAAGGAGTATGCCGCAACGATGAAGACCAAGAAGGCTCTTATTGACGAGACCATGGAGCTTGTTGAGGAGCGTAACATCGACTACAAGGCTAAGAAGGAGGAGTTGGACTCTATCGAGGCAGAGACTGCACAGCAGGTGGCCGAGCTTACTATCGAGGCTAATAAGGCTAAGGAGCCCATCGACGAGCGTCTGCTCACGGCATACAACCGTATTCGCAAGAATGTGCACAACGGTTTGGCAGTTGTTACCGTTACGCGTGATGCTTGTGGTGGTTGCTTCAACCGTATTCCTCCTCAGCGTCAGGTGGATATTCGCCAGGGCAAGAAGCTTATTGTATGTGAGTATTGTGGTCGTATTCTTGTCTCGGAGTAATTTCTTGTGATAAGGGGTCATTCTCGGCCTCTCAATCATTGGGCTGAATGGAATGTACGTCAAGTACTATCCATCCAGCCCAATTTCATGTCGAGACCAAGCCTAACCCCTTCTGACAAGAAATTTGTTTTCTTGTGA
>JAZULJ010000009.1:0-12071 GCA_045603045.1 Alistipes sp. | reverse complement strand
ACAGAACGACATGGCTACGATCCGACTTCACATTGTCGAATATAGCCACATTCTCGTTGCGCTGGCCACCTACCCACAGAGAGTAGTTCGACGTGAACGAGTGGCGGTATATATCCTTGCGGGGCGAGGTGCCGTCGTCATTGAGCTCGTCGTAGAGCACCATATTGCCATCGGGCGACTGCATGAACGACAATACGGGCTTCGAGGCACTGAATACCACCTCCTTGTGGTTGGGGTCGGCGTAGTCGTATAGTATCACGTCGCGGCCGTCTATGCTCATATACTTGTTTGTGCCCTCGGCGGGTGTCAGCATCGAGGGATGTTCGTAGCGGGGCGCTTCCGTCATGCGCTCACGCATCATATCCGTATAGCTCACCTGTGCCGTAGCTGTGAGTGTGAGCATGAGGGCAGAGAGGGTGAAAAGGACTCTTTTCATATTCGGTGTAGTATCGTTTAGTATGTGATTATCAATTAGATGTCGTCTATCGAGAAGTCGTAGCTCAGGCGCTTGCCTGTTGTGAACTTCGAGTTGTCGAGTTTCGAGTTGAATTGGTCAACCGTTACGCGTATATTCTCCTCGTAGGGAGGCATGAGCAGGTCGAAGTTGAGGGCGTAGTTGATGGCCGTCTCGATTATGGCTATGAGTGCCTCGTGGTCAATCTTCTTTGTTCCAAAGGCCATAGGGCGCACCAATGTTTGGCGCTTGCCCTCCACCCAGAAACACTTCTCGCGGTTGATGAAGATGCGACCAATGAGGTAGCCCTCGTCGGCATTACGGTTGTACTTCAACGAGTCCGAGAGGAAGTTGTAGATGTTGATTACGCCCGTATATGAGTTCTCGCGGTTCTGTTGTACATAGTTATTCTGCCAGATGATGTGGTTCGAGTCGAACTCGAAGACATCGGTGTGCATCTGGAAGAGCAGGATGTCGCTTGCCACCTGCAACTGCGCCTCGAACTTACCACGGTCGCGGTACTCGATGCGCACGCGGCGGTCGAGCTTACCGTCCAGTTCGTCATCAATCTCAGAGGCCATCTCGAAGAGGGTCTCTTTGAGCTCGTTGAAGGTCGAAAACGTATTGTCGAAGATTTGCTGTTTGAGGGTCGATTTACGTACTATCGACTCCAAGATTTTTTCACGTAATGCACTCATGTTATTGTTCTTTGCGTTATTATCTTAGTCTAAGGAGCTGTCCTTCGGTGAGGGGGTCTGAGGGACGTATGCGGTTTAGCTTTGCGAGGTGGTTGATGCGTACGCCATATACCTGCGATATGGTGTGCATCGTCTCGCCCGCGGTTACGGTGTGCTGTATGTTGCTGCCCTGCCAGCGTGCCTGTTTACGCTCGATATAGACGATGTCGCCCTCCGAGAGCATCGTTGAGGCTCCCACATCGTTGAAGCGGCGCAGTGTCGATGCCGACATCTCGAAGAGTTTGCCGATAGAGTCGTAGCTGTCGTTACCCTTGGCGATGACGTAGTAGGCGCCATTGGTCTGATATACGTTGTAGCCGTGGTGCGAGTTTATTGTTATGCGGAAGTTGTCGGGGTCGATGCCACGGTCGGAGTATGCCGTGGTCATATCCTTAATCTCTGCGGGTGCAGGTGTCTCCACGCTCTGCTCAGTGGTGGATGCGATGGGTGGTGCAATGCCCAACTTCTCGGCCATATAGTCGTCGTATAGATTCATGCCATCGGCACGGTCGAGGAGGTATAGGTGCTCATCCTCGATAATCTTTATCAGACGCTCTGCATAGTCGGGGGCTGTGGCGTAGCCTGCGGCTTTGAGGCCGTGTGCCCAACTGTGGTAGTCGTCCGTGGCGTATGAGAAGAGGCTGTCGTAACGCTTATTGGCGTTGAGAAAGTCTGCGTGGTCCTCGTACGACTCCTCGACAGTGGCGTAGGCGCGGAAGCACTCGCCCTTGGCGTCGTCGTCGTGATATACTCTGTCGCCTGTCCATGTAGATTTGCACTTTATGCCGAAGTGGTTGTTCGACTTACGTGCCAGCTCGCTGTTGCCCGATGCCGACTCGAGGAGTCCCTGTGCGAGTGTTATGCTCGCGGGGATGCCGTATGTCTCCATGTGGTCGATGGCTATGTGGCGCCACTTGGCGATATATTCGGCACGTGTCATACGCTCCTGTGCGACACCTTGTTGGGGTGTTGCAAGAACTATTGTGGTAAGAATAAAGAGCGAAAAAGTTGTTTTCCCGAATATTTTCATTATATTTGTGTATTAATTGTGTGATTACCTCTCGCAAAGGTAAGATTTTATAATGGAATAAACAATAAAAAACTACTACTATGTTCACCGAAAACGCAAACAACATCTTCGTACGCTCGATAGAGGATTATCACAAGTGGGATAATGTTGACCAGCCTATGGCAAACCCCTATGCTGCCGGCTCGTTGGATGCACTGCTTTATGAGAAGAATTGGGTGGATGCTGTTCAGTGGCACTTGGAGGATATTATCCGTGACCCGCAGATTAATCCCGTGAAGGCTCTCGAAATCAAGCGTCGCATAGATCGCTCGAATCAGGTGCGTACAGACATGGTGGAGTACATAGACTCGTATATGCTCGATAAGTATAAGGATATCGTGCCCCGGCCCGATGCACGCCTCAACACCGAGACCCCCGCATGGGCTATCGACCGCCTCTCAATCTTGGCGTTGAAAATATATCACATGAACTGTGAGGTTGAGCGTACGGATGTCGATCAGGCACACCGCGATGCTTGTCAGAAGAAGCTCGACACACTCTTGCAGCAGCGCGTTGACCTCTCGACAGCCATCGAGGAACTTATCGAGGATATTGAGGCGGGACGTAAGTATATGAAGACTTACAAGCAGATGAAGATGTATAACGACCCATCGCTAAATCCCGTATTGTATGCCAACAAGCAATAAACATATCCTTTTGGTGCGTCTCTCCGCGTTGGGCGATGTTGCGATGTTGCCCCACGTGGTGCGTGCCTTCAAACAGGCATATCCCGATGTGAAGGTTACCATCCTCACGCGTGAGTTCCTGCGTCCTCTGTTCGATGGTCTGGATGTAGATTTCATCTTCGCCGATACGAAGAGTAAGCATAAGGGCATCGGCGGTATCTGGCGTCTCGCGGGCGAGATTAAGCGTGCGGGTGTTACGGCTATTGCCGACACTCATGGTGTGCTGCGCTCACATGTGCTGCGTATCTTCGCCTTCATGCGCGGCCTCATACGCTCTCGCTCGATACGCAAGGGTCGCGTCGAGAAGTGGTTCCGCGTAGGTTACAGCCATAATCACGCAGTACCCTTGAAGCATACTGTTGTGCGCTACTGCGATGTAGTGCGTCGCCTGGGTTTCGAGTTCGACGACCCCTCACCTGCGGTAAAGCCCGTAGTGAAGAACCCTATGGGGGAGAAGCAGGGCGTATGGGTGGGCTTTGCACCCTTCTCGGCACATAAGGGTAAGACCTACCCCGAGGATATGCGTGAGGAGCTGGTCGAGAGGCTCGCCAAACGCTACGACCGTATCTTCATTCATAGCGGCGGTGGTAAGGAGGCAGCCTTTGCCGAGGCCATGGAGCGTAAATATGATAACGTTACAGCCCTCTATAACAAGGTACGCCTCGGCGAGGAGCGCGACCTTATAGCACACCTCGACTGCGTGGTTACTATGGACTCGCTTGTCATGCATCTCGCGGCATTGGTCGCAACACCTACGGTATCGATATGGGGTGCTACACATCCCGAGTTTGGATTCTCGGGGTATGGCATGGGTGATGATGGCATCTTGCAGGAGCCGATGAAGTGTCGTCCCTGCTCGGTATATGGCAAGAGGGAGTGCAAGAGTGGTGAGTATAAGTGTTTGAGGGTTATTACGCCGGAAGTTGTTGCTAATAAGGTGGAAACATTTATAAAAAGGTAATTTCTGCGTTATGCTCGGTAGAAATATGCTCACATACGTCTGGTATGCTGCGCTATTTCTCCCATCGCAAGCCTTGAACTTCCGCTTTTTATAAAAGTTTCGATAAGTATAAAAAGGTAATTTCTACGTTATGCTTGGTAGAAATATGCTCACATACGTCCGGTATGCTGCGCTATTTCTCCCATCGCAAGCCTTGAACTTCCACTTTTTATAAAAGTTTCGATAAGTATAAAAAGGTAATTTCTGCGTTACGCTCGGTAGCAATATGCTCACATACGTCTGGTATGCTGCGCTATTTCTCCCATCGCAAGCCTTGAACTACAAACTTTATAACGAATAGGGAATGACTAAAACGTAAATTAGTCATTCCCATTTTGTTTTGTATGTTTGTTTTGTATGTTTGTTTTGTATGTCGGTGGACTTAGCTATGCAGCGGACCTAGGGGATGCCTCATCTTCTACCTGTCGAATCCCGGGGCTTTGAGGGCGATGTTGTCGCCGTCGGGGGTTACGAGGGCTATGCCCGACTCCTTGCGAGTGATGTGGCCTATGACGTCAACTAACTGCAAGCTCATTATCTTCTCCTGCTCCGCGAGGGGCACAGTGAAGAGTAGCTCGTGGTCCTCGCCGCCATTGAGCGCTGCAACAACGGGGTCTATGTTCATCTCCTCGGCAAGCGTCGTCGTCTGTCGCGCTATGGGCAGACGTTCGAGGTAGATGCGGGCACCACACTTCGATTTGTTGCATATCTGTCTCAGGTCGCTCGCAAGGCCGTCTGAGAGGTCTATCATCGACGTAGGACGTATGCCGGCCTCATGCAGGGCCTCCAATACTCCACTCTTGGCGCGTGGTTTGAGGTAGCGCTCCAACAGATACTCATAGCCGGCAAACTGCGGCTCCGGGTTATCCATATCCTTCAACACGCGCTTTTCGCGCTCCAACAGATGCAGACCCATATAGGCGGCACCAAGGTTGGCAGTGATGCATATAAGGTCGTGCTCCTGTGCTCCTGAGCGATATACTACATCCTCCTTCTTGGCGCGACCTAAGGCCGTGATGCTGATTGTCAGGCCGTTAAGCGATGAGGTGGTGTCGCCACCTACAAGGTCAACATCATACTCCTTCAAGGCGTGCTCGATACCTTCATACAGCGCGTCGAGAGCCTCCACCGAAATTTTTGCCGAGATGCCCAACGAGACCATAATCTGCTCGGGGCGTCCGTTCATTGCGAGGATATCGTTGATGCCGCGAACTACGGCCTTGTAGCCGAGGTGTTGTAGCGGAAAGTAGCTGAGGTCGAAGTCTATGCCTTCGGTGAGCATGTCGCACGATGTGAGCAGTACCTCGTCGCCGAGGTCGATGACGGCGGCGTCATCACCGGCACCATGGAGCGTCGTGGGACGGCGTGAGGTGAGACGTGAGGTGAGACGGTCGATAAGGCCAAATTCGCCCAACGAGGCGATAGGAGTACTCTTTGTGGTGTTCATAGCGTGGCTGAAAATAAATTTTTACAAAAGTAGCCCTTTGATTGGAAAAGTCCAAAAAAAAACATAACTTTGCACGTAATTTTTTTTCTTAGACCTTATGTTAAACATAATACTATTTGGCGCTCCGGGCTGTGGCAAGGGTACACAGGCGAAGCGGTTGGCAGAACACTATAATCTATACCACATATCGACAGGTGAGGTTATCCGCTCGGAGATAGCACGTGGCACGGAGTTGGGACGTAGCATGGAGGGTTACATCTCGCGTGGTGAGTTGGCGCCCGATGCTATCGTTGTTGAGATGGTGCGCGACTATATGCGTACTCATGGCGATAAGGGTTGCATCTTTGACGGCTTCCCCCGCACCACGGCGCAGGCCGAGATTTTTGACACCCTCCTTGCCGAGATAGGTAGTAAGGTGGATGTGATGATATATATGGATGTACCTGAGGATGAGCTCGTACGTCGCATACTCCTGCGTGGTAAGGATTCCGGACGTGCCGACGATGCCTCGGAGGATGTTATCCGCAACCGTATCGAGGTGTATCGTCAGCAGACAGCAATTGTCGCAGACCATTACACCAAGCAGCAGAAGTACTCTCAGATTGACGGCTTGGGAACGATGGACGAGGTCTTCGCACGCTTGCAGAGTGTCATAGATGCCAAAAGGTAGGAACTTTTGGATGATATAGCGAAAAGGCGGGCGCGGGCATAATAAAATTGCTTTACGCCCGTTTTTTTATATAGACGAAGAGAGTATATGAGACGATACCTATATATATTTATTGTGGCTATGATGGCCCTTGTGCCATGCCCAACACTCGCCAAGACATATAGCGTTGCCGAGATACAGAATGTGCAGAGGCGCGATGTGAGTCAGTTTGTTGCCAACCCCGACGGCATACTCTCGGCAGAGGCTGTGGACATGATAAACAAGATTGCCCTCTCGCTGCGTGAGCGTGGCATCGCTGAGGTTGCGGTGGTGGCTGTCGATAACATCGAGGGTGGCGACCCCTTTACCTTTGCGCACGACCTCTTCACGGCTTGGGGTGTGGGCGACAAGGAGCTGAGCAACGGCCTCGGCATACTCCTCGTCAAGGATATGCGCGAGGTACGCTTCCTTACGGGTTATGGTCTCGAAGGGGTGATGCCCGATGCTATGTGTCGTCGTATTCAGGAGGACTACATGCTCCCCGCCTTCCGCGAGGGCGACTACTCGTCGGGTATGGTTGAGGGCATGGAGGCCATAGATGCGCTACTCTCGGGAAGTGAGCTCCCCGTGGCGAAGCGCAAGGCCGATGATGGCGGACAGCTCGTATCACTACTTATCGTAGTATGCCTCATCGTTGTTCCCATGGTCGTAGTGCTGTGGGGTGAGCGCAAGAAGACTAAGTGTCCGACATGCGGCAAGCATCGTCTGCGTGTGGTGCATACCGAGGTCGTGGAGCGCACGCCGACAACCGTTATGATACTTCAAAAACTCGTCTGTGATGCCTGTCATGCGGAACATACACGTACCATTGTTCGCGATAATGACGGTGGCCCACGACGTGGTGGCGGTGGTGGAATATGGATATTCCCCATGGGTGGCTTTGGCGGCGGCTTCGGTGGCAGTGGCGGCTTCGGCGGTGGCTTTGGTGGTGGCTCGTTTGGTGGCGGTGGCGCAGGCTCACGATGGTAATATGCGAGGCATAGAAGATAATGTTAATAAACTAAATAAAGTATAAAAGTATGAAAAACAAGAAGATGTGGATTATCCTCGGCGTCGTTGCCGTGGTTGTCATTTGGCTTGTCGTGGGCTACAACGGCCTCGTGAGCAGACAGGAGAGCGTAAATCAGGCGTGGTCGAATGTTGAAAACGTATATCAGCGTCGTGCCGACCTCATCCCCAACCTCGTAAATACGGTAAAGGGGTATGCCGAGCATGAGCAGGCTACCTTGCAGGCGGTAACCGATGCACGCACCAAGGCAACTTCTATTAACATTGACCCTGCGACGGCAACACAGGAGCAGATGGATGCCTTCTTTGCTGCACAGCAGGAGGTGGGTACGTCGCTTGGACGTCTTATCGCCGTGGCGGAGAGGTATCCCGACCTTAAAGCGAGCGCCAATTTCCGCGATTTGCAGGCGCAGTTGGAGGGTACCGAGAACCGTATCGCCGTAGAGCGTAAGAGCTACAACGCTATGGTCAAGGAGTACAATACCAAGATTCGCAAGTTCCCCGCAAATATCATTGCCGGTCTCTTCGGCTTCGAGCGCGTTGCCAACTGGGAGGCGCAGGAGGGTGCCGAGGTAGCCCCCGTGGTGGAGTTTTAGTGTAGAGACAAGAGAGCTTAATAGAGATTAGGGAGATTTGGGAGTTAAGGATTAGCATTAATTATCCTTAATCTCCCTAATCTCCCTAATTGTATAGCAAAAAATCCCCGCCGACCCCACCTGAGCTCACAGTTCTTGCGCGAAGGAGTCCAAGAGGTGCATGGGGTCCAAGAGGTGCATGGGGTACGAGGGGTGCATGGGGTACGAGGGTACACCTTGTCCTTACACTTTCCCCTTTCCTCTGTTCTCTGTTCTCTGTTCTCTGTTCTCTGTTCTCTGTCTGTTGTTAGCTCACCACGTTGGCGTTGACCTTGACATAGCTGTAACCGAGGCGTTTGAGTGCGACGGCAACACCTACCTCGAACATCACCTTCGTCGTGCGCGCAAAGACATGGAAAGCCATGACACTCTGCGCCTCGACAGCCTCCTTGCGTATGAGCATCTGTGCACGCTCGGCAGTGCCACGCACCATATTCTCAATCTTTTCGGCCTCCGCAGAGCCCAGGGGCAGTGCCAATAGTACCTCGGTGATATACTCGTCCATGCAGTCGAAGCCACGAGGCGAGGTGAACATCTTATGCAGGTCGGCTGTGGCCTCATAGCGTTTCCACTCCTTGTCCCACAACACCGCAGCACCCATGCCCTCGTACATAGCCCAGGCGATGGCTACAAGTGGATACTTCGCAATTTCGGGCACGGCGTCGGCCATATACGATGCCGCAGACATGCGCCACTTATCATTGAGCTCCTCGACCGTGAGAAGTTCTCCATCGAGCCACTTATGCTCCGTGAGGTAGTCGATGAGGCTCTTGCGCAGCGACTCCTCGTAGCGGTTTAGTAGGTCGTGTTGTTGTTCTGTCATAGTGGGTTATCTCTTTCGCTTTGTTGTCTTTCTCTTGCGCACTGACCATCCGAAGTGGCCTATGAGCTTGCCCAAGGTGTAGTACTCGCCGTGTGAATATACTATGGGAGACGCCTTGTCGAGCGAGAACTTGCCCGTGTCGGGGTCTATATATCTCTGGTCGGCCTCGATACCCACGACGTCGGCGAGAAACATGTCGTGCGTGCCCAACTCGACAACCTGGCGCACCTTGCAGCATATCGATAGTGGCGACTCGGCGATGATGGGTGCCGCGACGTGGCTGTTGGCCATGGGTGTAAGCCCCGTGGCAGCCCACTTATCCTCGTTGCGCCCCGAGTGTACGCCACACCAGTCTGTGGCGTGTGCCATAGCCTCGGTGGTGAGGTTGATGACAAACTCGCCTGTGCGACGTATGATGTCGTAGGAGTGTCGCTGTTTTCGTACCGAGATGTAGCACATGGGAGGCTCCGTGCATACGGTGCCTGTCCAAGCCACGGTGAAGAGGTTGTACTCCTCGGGCGTAGCGCCACAGCTCACCAGCACCGCAGGGAGCGGGTAGATGAGTGTGCCCGCCTTCCACGACTGCTTCGCGGGCAATATTTTGTCGTCTCTATCTCTCATTGTCTGCTCTTTTCAGCCTATAAGTTTGTGTCGTAGCCCACATCTTCGAGGAGTACGTCGCCCGAGGCGGCGGCCACGGCAAGCTGGTCGCAGCGGTTGTTCTCCACGGTCTCGGCATGTCCCTTGACCCACACGAAGCGCACGTTGTGCTTGCGGTAGATGCGCAGAAAGCGCATCCATAGGTCTGGATTCTTCTTGCCCTTGAAGCCTGTGCGCTCCCAGCTCATGAGCCAACGTTGGTTTACGGCCTCGACAACATACTTTGAGTCGGAGTAGAGCGTAACGTTGCTACCCTCGAAGCGCAGTGCCTCCAATGCCACACACGCCGCCATAAGCTCCATGCGGTTGTTTGTCGTCAGACGGTAACCCGCCGAGAGCTCCTTGCGGTGGGGCCCCGAGATGAGCACCACGCCATAGCCACCACGTCCTGGGTTGCCTAACGCCGAGCCATCGGTGTATATCGTGATATCTGCCATGATACTATGATTATTGGAGTGCTGCAATCTGCTCTTTAAGCGCTGCAATCTTGGCCTCGGCATCGGACTGCTTGGCGCGCTCGTTGGCTACAACCTTCTCGGGTGCCGACTGCACGAAGCGCTCGTTCGAGAGTTTCTTCATCACACTCTGCAAGAAACCCTCGTAGTAGGCGAGGTCTGCGTTCAGCTTCTCCAACTCGGCCTCGCGGTCAATCTTACCCTCCATGGGCACGAAGTACTGTGTGGTCTTGACGATGAACGCCGCAGCCGTGGAATCCTTCTCCACGACAGCCTCCATGGCCTTCATGTTACCCATCTTGGCGATGACGGCAGCATACTCTGTGGGGTAGTTCTCGTCGGCAATGTAGTGTAGTGTGAGAGCCTCTTTCTGTGCTATGTTGCGCTGCTTGCGGATGTTACGTATCGCGGTGATGACCTCCTTTGCCAACTCGAAGCGTGCGAGGATGCCCTCGTCAGCCTTACGCTCGGCCTTGGGTGCGCGGGCAACACATATCGATACGGCCTCCTTCTCCGTTGCGAGGTCCTGCCATATCTCCTCCGTGATGAAGGGCATGAAGGGGTGCAAGAGGCGAAGAAGCATATCTACATACTGCTTTGTGCGTGCCAGCGTCGCGGCGTCGATAGGTGTCTGGTATGCGGGCTTGATTATTTCGAGGTACCAGCCGCTGAAATCGTCCCAGAAGAGGCGGTATATCTCCATGAAGGCCTCCGATATGCGGTATGCCTTCATATACTCGTCGATGCGTGCTATGCGCTCCATCATAACCTCGTCGAACCATGCTATGGCAGCACGTGCCGCCTCGCTCTCGGTGAGGCTGGCGTCCACCTCCCACATGTTGATAAGGCGGTAGGCGTTCCATATCTTATTACCGAAGTTACGTCCCTGCTCGCAAAGTGCCTCGTCGAACATCACGTCGTTGCCCGCAGAGGTTGAGAGCATCATGGCTACGCGCATGCCGTCGGCGCCATACTTAGCTATGAGGTCGAGGGGGTCGGGTGAGTTGCCGAGCTGCTTCGACATCTTACGGCCGAGCTTGTCGCGCACGATACCCGTGAAATAGACGTTGCCAAAGGGCATCATATCGCGGTACTCGTAGCCCGCCATAATCATACGTGCCACCCAGAAGAAGATGATATCGGGGCCCGTAATGAGGTCGTTGGTGGGGTAGTAGTACTCTATCTCGCGGTTGTGGGGGTCGCGGATGCCGTCAAAGACGCTGATGGGCCACAGCCACGACGAGAACCATGTGTCGAGCACATCCTCCTCCTGGCGTAGGTCGGCCATGGTGAGCGTAGCATCCTTCTCGCGTGCGAGTGCCAATGCCTCCTCTGCGGTCTCGGCTACGACGTAGCCACCCTTAGGCAGGTAGTAGGCGGGTATGCGGTGTCCCCACCACAGCTGACGCGAGATGCACCAATCCTTGATGTTCTCCATCCAGTGGCGGTATGTGTTCTTGTACTTTGCGGGTACAAACTTGATGATATCCTCCATCACTGCCTTTGTCGCGGGCTTCGCGAGCTCCTCCATCGAGAGGAACCACTGCATTGAGAGCTTGGGCTCTATGGCTACACCCGTGCGCTCCGAATAGCCCACATTGTTGGTGTATGCCTCCACGCGCTCCATGAGGCCTGCGGCGGCGAGGTCGCCCTCGATGACCTTGCGGCACTCGAAACGCTCCATGCCTACGTACATGCCCACCTTATCGTTTATGGTGCCGTCGTCGTTGAAGATATCGATGCTCTCCAAGCCGAACTTCTCGCCTAACATGTAGTCGTTGACGTCGTGCGCAGGTGTTACCTTCAAGGCTCCCGTGCCGAACTCCATATCGACATACTCGTCGCGGATGACGGGGATGGAGCGACCTACGAGGGGTACGATAACACGCGCATCCTTAGGCAGGTGGGCATAGCGCTCGTCGTTGGGGTTTACGCAGAGGGCGGTATCGCCGAGGATGGTCTCGGGGCGTGTTGTCGCCACGATGATAGCCTCGTCGCTGCCCTCGACCATATAGCGCAAGTAGTAGAGCTTACCCTGCGACTCCTTGTATATCACCTCCTCGTCCGAGAGTGCGGTCTTTGCCGAGGGGTCCCAGTTTACCATACGTACGCCGCGGTAGATGCGACCCTTGCGGAAGAGGTCCACGAAGACCTTTATTACGCCCGCCGAGCGCGCCTCGTCCATCGTGAAGCAGGTACGCTCCCAGTCGCACGATGCGCCGAGCTTACGCAGCTGACGTAGGATGATGCCGCCGTGCTTCTCCTTCCACTCCCAGGCGTGTGCCAAGAACTCCTCGCGCGTTAGCGAGGCCTTGTCTATGCCCTCGGCTTTGAGCTTGGCGACCACCTTTGCCTCCGTGGCGATAGATGCGTGGTCGGTGCCAGGCA
>JAZULJ010000008.1:0-55061 GCA_045603045.1 Alistipes sp. | reverse complement strand
AGAAGAAGATGATTGTGGCCTATGGCCAGGATACACACTCAATCGGTGCAACCGATATGGCTATTAAGGCAGGTCTTGCAGAGGTAACTTTGGTTGGTGACCCCGAGGAGATTAAGAAGGCGTGCGAGGCTGAGGGCGTTGATATGAGCCAATATACCATCATCCCTGAGTCGGAGGATGTAAAGGCTGTTGAGATTGCTGTTAAGGCTGTTCACAACGGCGAGTATGACGTTCTTATGAAGGGCGTTGTTCCCACGGATAAGTATATGCGCGGTATCCTTAACAAGGAGTGGGGTTTGTTGCCCGCGGGCACTACTCTTAGCCACGTTACCGTATTGGAGGTTCCTGCATACCACAAGCTCCTCGTAGTTAGCGACGTAGCTGTTCTTCCATGCCCCTCATTGGAGCAGAAGAAGCAGATTGCCAAGTACCTCATCCAGACTGCAAACAACCTCGGTATCGACTGCCCCAAGGTAGCGTTGTTGGCACCCAGCGAGCAGCTTCTGCCTAAGGTGGTTAGCTCGGTTGAGGCTAAGGAACTCTCTGACCTCGGTCAGGCCGGCGAGCTTGGTAACGCCCTATTCCAGGGTCCTTTGGCATTGGACGTAGCTATCGACCAGGAGAGCGTTAAGATTAAGAAACTTACAGGTCCCGTTGCCGGCGATGCAGACTGTATATTGTTCCCCAACTTGGAGAGTGGTAACGTATTCTTCAAGGCTTGCTCGAAGTTCGGTGGTGCCGAGTTGGCAGCTATGGTTGCAGGTCCTACTGCTCCTTGCGTGCTCACCTCACGTGGCGACTCTACCAAGACCAAGCTATACTCTATCGCACTTGCTTGCTTGTCAGCAAAGTAGGATTAACTAACCTAAAACAACGAAACAATGGCTTACAACATATTAACCATTAACCCCGGCTCTACCTCTACGAAGGTGGCTCTGTTCCACGACTTGGAGCAGGTTAAGACTTTGAAGCTTAGCCACTCTGCTGAGGAGATAGCACAGTTTGCCTCTGTTGCCGACCAGCTCGAGTGGCGTTTGGGTATCATTCTCGACGCTTTGAAGGCCGATGGCATCGACCTCAAATCGTTGAATGCCGTTATTGGCCGTGGCGGTCTTATGCGCCCTATCGAGGGTGGTGTGTATCGTGTTGGCGAGACTATGATTGCCGACCTCGTAGCCCCCAAGCGTCAGCATGCCAGCAACCTCGGCGCGCTTATCGCACGTCGCATCGCTGATGAGGCTGGTGTCGAGGCATATATCGCCGACCCCGTAGTTGTTGACGAGTTGCAGGATATGGCGCGTGTGAGTGGTATTAAGGATATCCCTCGTCGCTCTATCTTCCATGCCCTTAATCAGAAGGCTATTGCCCGTCGTTATGCTGCCGAGGCAGGTCGTCCCTATGAGGAACTCAACCTTGTTGTGGTACACATGGGTGGTGGTATCTCTGTTTCGGCACATGCCAAGGGTCGTGTTATTGATACGAATAATGCCCTCGATGGTGATGGTCCTATCGCTCCCGAGCGTGCAGGTACCATCCCCGCAGGCGACTTGGTTGACCTCTGCTTCTCTGGTAAGTACGAGAAGGGCGATATCAAGAAGCTCTTGGCAGGTAAGGGTGGCCTCGTTGACCATGTAAACTGCAACAACGTACAGGAACTCAATGAGGTACGCGCTGCTAATGGCGATAAGGAGGCTCGCTTCATGCTCGACACTATGGCCTATTCGGTGGCTAAGTGGATTGGCGAGATGGCGGTGGTTTTGAAGGGTCAGGTTGATGCTATCCTTCTCACGGGTGGTATCGCTTGGAATAACTGCGTGAACGACGTAATCATCGACTACTGTAAGTTTATAGCGCCCATCAAGATTTACCCCGGCGAGAACGAGTTGGAGTCGTTGGCGGAGAACGCTTTGCGCGTACTTCGCGGCGAGACCGTTGCGAAGGAGTATTAATAGATGAAAATCTTAATTATCAACGGTGCGAACCTCAATCTGTTGGGTGTTCGCCAACCCGAGATATACGGCCGCAAGAGCTTCGAGGAGTACTTCGAGGCTCTTCGCGCTCGTTATCCGGAGCATTGTATCGACTACTATCAGTCGAACATCGAGGGAGAGCTTGTTGACTCTATTCAGCAGGCCGAGGGTCGCTACGATGGTGTCATTCTCAATGCCGGAGGCTATACCCACACCTCCGTCGTTATACGTGATGCCGTTGCTGCGGTGTCGGTGCCCGTGGTTGAGGTACACATATCATCGATTCTTGCGCGCGAAGAGTTTCGCCATGTCTCGCTCCTAGCCTCGGTGGTGCGTGGTAGTGTCATGGGCTTTGGCATGGAGTCGTATCGCCTGGCTGTCGAATATCTCATAGGGTAGTAGGGTATGGCCGAGCAGAAGTTGGAGCGTAAGGTGCTCAGCGGTGTGGCGTGGAGCTTCTCGGAGAAGTTCCTCACGATGGTCGTGCAGATGGTCGTCAGTATCATCGTTGCACGACGCCTCATGCCCGAGGACTTTGGCGTTATGGCCATCCTAACCTTCTTCACTTCGGTAGCCCTCACCATTGTCGATAGCGGCTTTTCGCAGACACTCATACGACGTAAGAACCCTACGGACGAGGAGTATCGTTCAGTGCTGATATTCAATGTTCTGGTGTCGCTAATTCTGTATGTCGTTCTCGTCGTCGCGGCACATCCTATTGCCTCGTTCTACCAGCACGACGAGATTGCGGATGTCGCTCCTGTACTCTTCCTGTTGCTCCCCATAAACTCGCTCTGTGTGGTGCAGACGGTGATGTTCACGCGCGAATTTCGCTTTGCTTTGCTCTCGAAGATTGTCTTTGCCTCGTCGCTCATAAGTGGCCTTGTGGCTGTGGTCATGGCTGTCGCAGGGTGCGGTATTTGGAGCCTTGTGGTACAACGCCTCTTGCAGATGACCATTAAAGCGGCTGCCTTCTGGTGGATACGTCGCTGGCGTACTGAGGCACGATTCAGCTTCGCGGCATTGCGTCAGTTGGCACCTTTCAGCCTGCGTCTCTTGGCTACCGAACTCATTGCTGCCGTGTATAACAACATCGCACAACTATTCATAGGCAAGATGCACTCTGCGGGCATCCTCGGCTACTTCTCGCAGGCGCAGAAACTCAAAGACCTTCCTGTGATATCTACTGTGCAGGCAGTACAGGGGGTTACCTATCCGGCACTGTCGAGGCTTACGGACGATGAAGTGAAATTCGCAGAGGGCTACCTCAGAATACTGCGTCTGCTCTCTCTCGTGGTCTTCCCCGTGATGCTTGGTCTGGTGGCTATTGCTCCCGAGATGTTTGCGTTACTGCTGGGCGATAAGTGGATGCCAACGGTGCCTTATTTCGAGATTTTGGCTCTCGCGGGTCTCGTCTATCCCCTCTCGGTTGTTGCCTATAACATACTCAAAGTGAGAAGCGACGGAGGTATCATCCTACGCTTGGAGGTTATTAAGCGTGTTGTGATGACCCTCATTTTACTATATACCATACCTCGCAGTGTCGAGGCCGTGGCATGGGGTATGACGGTTATGGCTGTTGTCGATTACCTTGTAAATACATGGGCGGCACAGCGCTATGCTTCAATATCCCTTGGTCGTCTTGTATGGGCTGTTGTGCCCTCACTCTTTACTGCTGCCGTCATGTTTGGTGTGCTGTATGTCGTTGCTCCCTATTATGCAGTCCTCACCCTTGGTTGGCGTCTTATGGCGAAGGTGGCCACGGGTGCTGTCGTATATCTCTTGTTGGCTGCTTTTTTGCGCTTTGATGGCGTGCGCGATGCCTGGTCGCTACTATGCTCTGTTAGGCGCAAGAGTAATTAATAATCCTTATTTTTGCTCCGTGTATAAATAAAAATGGACTTACCGCGGTAAGCCCATTTAAGTTTTGTATGCCCTATCTCAGAGTCTTGGGTTTGAGTAGGTGGCTGTAAACCTGTACTATGAAGGTGTGCAACAACCCCTCGCGATGTACCAGACGGTGCTTCCAGCGATTTGCCCACCAACGTCGGAACTTGAAGATGACGCTTTTAAGGATGTTCCCCTTGGGCGATTTCTCGTTGAACTCAGGCTCGATGATGTCGTTCAGCACGCGCTCCTCCAATGCCTTGTTGCGCTCGAAGGATGGTAGTGTGGAGGCCTCCAAGCCGAAATGGTCTATGGCGATGGCATTTAGGCAGTTGAGAAACTTGTGTAGGTTCATCTGCTTGGCAAAGTCGTAGAGCCACGGCCAGTCGATGTCGGCATGGTGGCGCTTGACGAATAGTACCCAGTCGAGTACCTGGCGGAAGATGAGCTCCACGGCGGCAAAGTGCGAGGCTGCATGTTTGAGGAGAAATAGAGCGTTGAGGTTGGGCGAGGGGAGATATACCCGCTGCCCGTTTACCTCTATTATCTGGGGTTGCTCCTCGTGTGCACGACGCTGTAACTCTCGTTCTATGAGCTTGTTTGAGGTGTGTGCGTGGATGTTGATGAAGTCGAAATGGTTCTCGATGAGTATGCCGTTTAGGACGTAGGTTGTATGGTGGTGCACATCCTCGTCAATCTTAACCCCCTTGATATCTCGTAACAGTTTGTCGGCGCGCTTCTGCTCGCCAAACTGCCATATGTCGATGTCGCCACATTCGCGATGTTCGGGTGTGGGGTAATATAGGCTTATGCCGTAGCCTTTGAGCAACATTAAGCGTATGCCGTGCTCGTGGTAGAACCCGGCTAACTTACCGATGAGTGCCTCGTGCTTGCGGTATCGCTGTGCGATGTTATCGACGCTCACAGCCCACTGCAATTTGAGTGTTCTGTCTGGCATCTGCTCGGGTGTTAAGAGTCCACTATTTGCTATACGCCCAATGCCGTCCCAGGCGATGGCCACGACACCATGTTTTGCTGCAAGATGAAATACCTCGCGCCACATTTGGGCGATGTCTGTCGTGGTTGAGATTATCTCATTAGCTTTTTGCCACTCGGCCGTATTTCCATCTAACCCTATGTTAATTAGTGCAATAAGCACTGCCGCAGCATCTTGTTTCCTCTGCATTACTCAATGTTTGCCTTGATTTGCTCGACGATGTATCTTATGTCATCGTCAGAAACACATGGACCACTTGGAAGACAAAGGCCACGCTTGAAGAGATTTTCACTCACACCATTTGTGTATGCTGGTGAATTTGCAAATACTGGTTGTTTGTGCATGGGCTTCCAGAGAGGACGTGCCTCTATGCCAGCCTTGTCCAGAGCGATACGCATAGCCTCAATATTGGCATTAGGCTCGCAGTCGGTGTGTAGCGATGATGCGGCATGTGTAACGCCGGCTGCACCACCTACGGCACCTTCAATATTTGTGCTGTATGCCGACTCCTGCCCTTTGACTCTCAGCGTGGGAGCAATAGTTATGGTGTTTAGCCAATAGTTGCTGTCGAACATCTCTGATGGGTTTTCATGTAGCTCAATACCTTCAACATCGGCTAATAGTTCTTTGTATAGAGCGTACGTATGTTTGTGATGTGCTACATGGTCAGACGCTACGGTCATCTGTCCACGTCCAATTCCTGCGCAAATATTGGACATTCGGTAGTTATATCCAATCTGCTCATGTTGGTAGTAAGGGTATGCCTCGCGAGCTTGGGTGGCATAGAACATAATGCTATTTTTTGCTTCGTCGTCAGCGCAGATAAGAGCACCACCACCGGATGTCGTAATCATCTTGTTACCGTTGAACGATAGTATGCCATACTTGCCAAATGTACCGCACATTCGCCCTTTATACCTCGAACCGAAACCTTCGGCAGCATCTTCGATGACGGGAATATCGTACTTGTTGGCAATATCCATAATCTCGTCAATCTTTGCAGGCATACCATATAGATATACGGGGATAATAGCCTTAGGCTTCTTGCCAGTCTTCTCGATGCGGTCAATTATAGCCTTTTCCAAGAGTACAGGGTCCATATTCCAGGTCTCCTCTTCTGAATCAATGAATATGGGTGTCGCTCCGAGGTACGTGATAGGATTTGCTGAGGCGCAGAATGTGAAAGATTGACATAATACCTCATCACCAGCTCCTACGCCACACGCGATAAGTGCGAGATGAACGGCGGCTGTACCGGCAGAGAGGGCTACGACCTTCTTATTCTCGCCGACATATGCTTCGAGGTCAGCCTCAAAACCATTGACATTAGGACCGAGGGGTACTACCCAGTTTGTGTCGAACGCTTCCTTAATAAACTTTTGTTCCTCGCCCGACATATGCGCCAAGCAGAGGTAGATTCTATTTTGTGCCATAATACTTAACTCCTATACAATGGGAAAAAAGGTGAATTTTTATTAAAATCTACATCGTGACTAGCTCGCTCATTAACAAGTAAATCATATTTCTCTTGATCAAATATGTGCTTTGCTATAGAAAACTGATAGTCCGAATTGCGATTGAATGCCGCTTTAAACTTATAGAGATTATCTTCTCCTGATCCTACACCACCTCCAAGGTGGAATGTTTTGAACCCTTGTTCGCACCCCCATAATGCTGCCTTATATAAAAGCAAGTTAGAAGGTGCCAGATTACGATATTCTATGAGTGAACCAGATAGGTGATAATGCATCTGATTATTTGCAAAAATCATAATAGACATTGCAATAATCTTACCCTCGAATACCGCATAGAACATTTCGTAATTATCGTACAAATCCGTATGGATTGACTTATAGAAGTCTTCTTTGAAATAGTAGTAATCAGTGGCATTATCCTTATCCATTGTTGCATTATAGATACGGATAAACTCTTCGAATAAGACATAATCCTTAGAGTGATGAATCTCAATGCCGTTCTTATCGGCCTTGCGAATCATATTACGGTTTTTGCTAACAATGTTCTCCCATATAACTTCCGGCGAACTTAGATCCAATGCAATGGTCTTACCAAGATCAATAACCTCTGAAATTTGTTTCATAGGTTGTGCATTGGCAAGTACTGGGTGATATCTAACGAAATTGTCAACGATGTTAAGCTCTTTCATCTTATTGACATATGCAGACCAGAATGCTTCAAGATTTGTACTACTAGTGTTACCTTCAAAGTGAACGCCACCATATCCATAAGGGGTTATGCTATCATATAAGCCTTCAATTGCTGTATGGCGTTTCATATATACATACATTGCGCGCATACCATTGTCTTCGTAATATAGAAGTTGTGGTTCGCCATCACCGTGTATTTGAAATGCTTTTACATAGCCGCTCAAGTAGTATACATCGTAACTATCAAATGATTTTACGATGTTATCCCACTCTGTGCAATAATTAATACCAATTATTCTAAGCATTTTATGATATTATTAATTCGGTTTATCATAATCATCATCTCTTCAGAATTATAACGAGCATCGCAATGGATAGATAACATCGTGTTACTAAAATCCTGAGATAGAGAGCATTTATCAGAAGGAATACTCCAAAGTATAGCTGGATAAATCTTATTTTGTATAAGTAATGTACGGAACTTATCTCTTAAAACTTGTGAGCCGAGCATTAAAATAATTGAAAATGGATGGTTGTTATGAACATTTGTAGCTGCTGTTAACACTTTGATATAGCTCGTTGTTACGATATTAGTTGCCGCTAGTTCCCAATTGTTCCTTTTAGTGTTGTACCACTTCTCGATGTCTAATTGAGAAATAATATCAAAACTTTGTTTAGATATACATGATATGGGTAGCATGTCGAATTCATTCTCTGTTCTGATGTATATTTCTCTGAAAACATCTTTATCAATTTTAGTCCCCTCAAGATATTGAGATTTTAAAGCCATTGCTCGGTATCTATCATCTGCTAATTTATCGCCCGCTTCAGTATGCCTCGGCTGACGTGGCAGATTGTAATGTTTGGGGGACCATAGGATGCCGCCGTCTGCAACAGGTAGTGTTTTTCTTAATGATGCAAAACACCAATCTGCATTGCTATTTCTAGCCCAATCGCTAATTAAATCGTGTGAATGATCCTCAATTACTGTACCCTTAAGGTAATTGTGTGATTGGTCGTTTAATCCGAAGAAGTTAGATATAACGATAGCCTCCTTGTCGGAAATTGTAATTTTATCAAGAGCTTGGTTTAGATCCTCAAATGGGGTATAATTGTAGTATTTAACTTCAATGTAAGGTCTTATAGATTCCACAAATTCATAGCAATAGTAGGATGGCACCCATATGCGCTCCCATTGATTTTGTTTAACGATATCAATCAGTGCCTGTCTACCATCTATATATAAATTAGCATTCTGGTATATATCGAGTATTGACTTGCCAATTGGATAAGCGCACAAGTGAAAATCAGACCCAAATTCCATATTATTTGTATTTTTCGCAATATTCTCTGTATTTAACATCGAATTCATCACGTAGAATAGACAGCATTACTTGATTGTGAAAAACTCCGTTTTTATATACAGAATTACGTAATACGCCTTCAACTTTATAGCCGCATTTTTCGTGCATTTTAAGAGATGCTATATTGCTTTCTAGTACATATGCTACGATTCTTTGTAGTCCTCTTTGATGAAATGCATATTCTAACATCAACATGCGTGCTTCAGTTGCATATCCCTTATTCCATTCAGTTTTATCACCTATAAATACTGGAACGTGAGCAGATCTATTAACATAGTCAATATCCTCTAACATAATGTTGCCAATATACTTATTAGTGCCTTTGATACATATAGCTAATACTAATTTAGAATTGTCGAATATAGCATTGCGTACCCACTCTTTTTCTCTCTCTGATGATACAAAATATTTAGGCCCTCCCACGAGGTTGCTAATTTCACTATCATTTCGCCAATTAACAGATGTCTTATAGTCATCAGCCTCTAATGCTCGTAAATAAATTCTAGTATTCATAATGTATAAATTATTGTAATCTTTGTTTAAAACCTAAATCATCAATATCTTGCATACTGCCTGCGCCCTCGCCGATATCTGCCTTTGATAAAATTTTATGAATGGTCAGCATTATAATTTTAATGTCAATGCGGAAAGATAAATTATTTACGTACCATACATCATACTCAAACTTTTTACTAAGTTTGCATAAGTTTCTGCCATTCACTTGTGCCCAACCAGTGATTCCGGGTCGAACTTCGTGACGGCGAGCCTGCTCTGGGCTATAAAGAGGTAGGTATTTGACAAGCAAAGGTCGTGGCCCAATTAACGCCATATCACCCTTTAATACATTGATAAGCTGAGGTAGCTCATCGATAGATGTCGAGCGTACAAAACGACCTACCTTTGTTAAACGCTGGGCATCTGGAAGCAACTTTCCCTCGGCATCGCGCTCGTCGGTCATCGACTTGAATTTGATGACCTTAAATATCTTGGCATCTTTACCAGGACGCTCCTGGGTGAAGAATGCTCCAGCCCCCTTATTTGCTATAGTGAGCCAAAGGGTGATTATTATCAATATCGGAGACAGCACAAGCAACGCCGTGAGAGATATCCAAAAATCAAAAAAACGCTTGAAAAAGTGCTTATACATACGGGTTAGTGTTTACAATGTTTGATAATCGTGTTATATGTATGATTGGTCGTATAGTTGTTAATAAAGAAGTTATAACCATTATCGCCCATCTGCTTAATATCGGACTGTAACATCCTATCAACTGCCTCTACAAATCGCTCAACAGAGTTGCTGGGACACCAATACCCATAACCGTTCTTCTCGGCGATTGATCCTGTATCACAATTGGGGTCAGTTGCCGCAATAATAGGCTTGTGTTCCATTATGTAGGGCAGAAGACGACTTGGATAGTTAGGTATTGTAAAGCGATAGTCCAAGAAAATGAGTCCAACATCACACGATGAAGCTAACATATCATAGTCTGTCTTGGGTAACGCTTTGAATAGTGAGACCGCTGAGGGTTTTGCCTCATCATACCACGTGCGCAACTTTGAGTATTCTGTGCCGTTGCCGATAATTACAAAGTGGCAGTCGTTACGCTCTGCTACTGCCTTCATACAATCGATAAGGAATGGAATACCCTGAGGCTTGCCCATGTTGCCTCCATATATGAAGATCGGTTTATCCTGCGGCAAGTTATATTTTGCTCGTATATCGGATGTGTTATTAATCTTCTCCTTAGATGGTATATCGTATGAGTTTGGGGCGACCTCTACTATGCTGGGATCGACTTCCCTGTTGTGCTTGATAACGTATTCTACATTTGCGGGACTCATACAGCCAATGTAGTCAGATATACGGTACAGTAGCTTCTCTTTCCTGCGGAATGACTTGTATATTAAGCCCTTAACTCCTGTTTTTGATAACATCCCAATATCAATGGCATTTTGCGGGAATATATCTTTTAGTAGCAAATATGTCAGGGCCTGCGGATTTTGCTTCTTGGCATATTGAATTACCTTTGTAAAGGTAATAGGCGGGGTAGAGTAGAGTATCAAATCAAAACTAATTTTGCCCCAATACTTTTTGAGCGCTCTTGTAAACTGATACTCCATCAATACTTGTCCTATGCCCTTCTCTATAACATTTGTCTTCGTAAGGTTAAGTGTGCGGACGCCAAGAAAGTTGAAGCCGTTTCCCTTAGTCAGTTCTGTTTTTCGCTTTGATCGTCTCTCGTTGGGGGCAATAATATATACACTATGCCCCTCCTCTATGAACTTGCGAACAAGATCTGTATATATTCCGCTTGTTTCAATATTGCGTAGCCCTGAGGACATTGTTAAGAAAAGGACATTCATAGAGTTTGGTTTTAGAACTTACGCCAGACCATCTTGTTTACTACGCCTGTGTACGACTGGATGAGCTTAACAACCTTCGTCGATACATTCTCATCCGTGTAGTTGGGTACGGGGATGCCGTTATCGCCCTCCTTGACCATCTCAACTGCCGTATCTACCGCCTGCAATAACGACTTCTCATCGATGCCCGCAAGCACAAAGCAACCCTTATCCAACGCCTCGGGACGCTCCGTAGAGGTGCGGATGCACACTGCCGGGAACGAGTGTCCAACACTTGTGAAGAATGAACTCTCCTCGGGCAGGGTGCCGCTGTCGCTAACTACGGCAAAGGCATTCATCTGCAAGCAGTTGTAGTCGTGGAAGCCAAGAGGTTCGTGCTGTATTACGCGATGGTCGAGCTGGAAGCCGCTGGCAGCAAGACGGTTACGACTACGAGGGTGGCACGAGTAGAGGATGGGCATATCGTACTTCTCGGCCATCTTGTTGATTGCCGTGAACAGAGAGAGGAAGTTCTTCTCTGTGTCGATGTTCTCCTCACGGTGTGCCGAGAGCAGGATGTAACGTCCCTTTTCCAAGCCCAGGCGCGCGTGGATGTCCGAAGCCTCGATGTCTGCAAGGTTGTTATGAAGCACCTCGGCCATAGGTGAGCCTGTTACGTATGTGCGCTCCTTGGCTACGCCCGAGGCGTTGAGGTAGCGGCGTGCATGCTCCGAGTAGCAGAGGTTGACATCCGAGATTATATCCACGATACGACGGTTTGTCTCCTCGGGGAGGCACTCGTCGAAGCAGCGGTTACCCGCCTCCATATGGAAGATGGGGATGTGGAGACGCTTGGCGCCGATAACCGAGAGGCACGAATTTGTGTCGCCAAGAACAAGCACGGCGTCGGGCTTTGTGGCAACCATCAGCTTATACGATGCGTTGATGATGTTACCCATTGTCGCGCCGAGGTCATCGCCCACAGCGTCAAGATATACATCCGGATTTTCGAGTTTCAGGTCGCGGAAGAATACCCCGTTGAGGTTGTAGTCGTAGTTTTGTCCGGTGTGTGCCAGCAGGCAGTCGAAGTACTTACGACACTTGTTGATTACCGCTGCGAGGCGGATAATCTCGGGGCGTGTGCCTACGATAATAAGGAGTTTTAGACGACCATCGTCCTTAAACGAAACATCTGAATAATCTTGTTTGAGTTCCATATAGGTAATATTTATTTGTTAATTTCTTTACGTTTACTTGCCTATAAGCCACTTCGAGAGGTGCTTCGTGCGGCTTATGCCATATACCATTGCGGCACATATTGTAAATACGCCTACGGCTATGAGCCACTGTGCGGCGCTACATGTGATTGTCGTATCTACTCTCTTCGCCACCTCGACAAAGAGCCCTTGCAGAAGGTATATCCCCAATGTGTATTTGCCGATGTCGGCCATAAGCCTTGTCGAAGACCACTTTTCACATCGCTCAGCGAGCCTCCATGTTACGATATACATCGCTACCACCGAGGCAAAGCCTCCAAGAAGCAGGTGTCCATATGCTGTGAAATATACGCGTGCGGGCATATACTTAAAGAAGTAGAATACGTGCGAGCCCCGATAGGTCATGTAACACGCCACCAGTATAGCTATGCTTGCTGCCAGCGCGCCCCACGAGTGTTTGCGTAGCCACTTCAAGAGGTCGTACCTATAAGCGAGCGCGCCTCCCACGAAGAATGGGTACATCGCTTGGAACGATGTGAGGTGGGGTAGTGGTAACTCTCTCGGCAGGAGCATTACGACAACGATAGAACCTACAAGTCCCGATACGCCGAGTGCGCGTAGCACTACCCATGCGAAGAATATTGCGTAGAGCAACACCCAAATAAACCAGTAGGAGTAGCCTATCGATACGGCAACGTCGTGAGGTATTGACCCGATGCTGATGCGCTCTTCGGCGAAGATGATATAGTTTATCACAAACTGCACAAGAGCAAATATCATCATTGGCTGCAATAGCCCGAAGTATTTGCGCTTGGCGAGTGCGAGAAGCGATGATGAGGTTAGCGACTTGTGGGCTACATAGCCACTGATGAACATGAATAATGGCATCTGTATCATCGTTATTACCCTGAATATCGGGATGTTAAGGTAGCTATTCCCATACCCTGTATGCTGAAAGCAGTGTCCGCTGATTACCATGAACATCGCCACGCATTTGAGCATATCGAGTACTTTATCGCGCTTCGTAGAGAGTATATTGGCCCTAGCCTCCATCTGCATTTATTTTACCACCTTCTCGAAGAATGTGTCGGGGTGCGACGGGTCGAACGACTCGTTAGCCCACATCACCGTAACTAGGTCCTCGCTATCCGAGAGGTTGATGATGTTATGCGTATAACCGGGTAGCATGTGTATAGCCTCAATCTTCTCGCCCGAGACCTCAAACTCGATAATCTCATCCGAGCCAATCTTACGCTCTTGGATAAGACCGTGGCCGCTTACGACGATGAAGAACTCCCACTTGGTGTTGTGCCAGTGCTCGCCCTTTGTGATGCCGGGCTTCGAGATGTTGATGCTCACCTGACCGCACTTCTCGCTGCGAAGCAACTCCGTGAAACTGCCGCGCGCATCCACATTCATCTTCAACGGAAACGATACCTTCTCTTTAGGAAGATATGACAGATATGTCGAATATAGCTTCTTGGCGAATGAGTTGAAGGGAATCTCGGGTACCACAAGTGTCTCGGGCTGCTTACGGAACATATCCAGGAGGTCAACAATCTCTCCGAGTGTAACCTTATGCGTGATGGGCGCTGCGCAGTAGCGACCCTCGGGTTTGAGTATGGTGTCTATGCCCTCGAACTCGCAGTGGTGCTCTTCGCCCTTCAATGCAGCTACCATCTCATCTACAAGGTCGTCGATATATAGCAGTTCGAGACATGTGGAGCGGTCGTTGACCATGATGGGCAGGTCGTTGGCTATATTGTTGCAGAAGGTTGCCACCGCCGAGTTGTAGTTGGGACGGCACCACTTACCAAAGAGGTTGGGAAAGCGGTAAACAAGTACGCGTGCGCCTGTTTCGGCAGCGTAGGCGAAGAAGAGCTCCTCGCCCGCCTTCTTGCTCTTGCCGTAGTCGCCCTCGGCGTAGCGCCCTACAAGAGTTGCCTGTATCGATGACGAGAGCATAACGGGACAGCGATTGTTGTGCTTGCGCAACGTGTCGAGCAGCGTTGAGGCGAAGCCGAAGTTACCCTGCATAAACTCCTCGCTATTTTGTGGGCGGTTTACGCCTGCGAGATTAAAGACGAAGTCGGCCTTGCGGCAGTACTCGTCGAGCTCCTCAGCCGTAGAGTCTATGTCGTACTCGTAAATATCGCCTATCACGATATCGCCGTAGCTCTTGTTCTTACCCTCGGCAATGGTGCGCAGCTGTGCACACAGATTTTTGCCTACGAAGCCCTTGGCACCTGTAACCAGAATGTTCATAGCCTATTTCTTTGCAAGTTCCTCCTGAATGTAAGTGAGCGTGAGTAGCTTCTCCTTAACCTGCTCTACACTAAGAAGCTCGGTGTTGTTCGAGTTGAACTCTGTGAGTGTGTTACGTTCTGCATCGCCCTCGCTGAAATACTTGTCGTAGTTCAGACCACGCTTGTCGCTGGGCACACGATAGAAGTTACCCATGTCTATTGCGTTTGCACACTCCTCGTTTGTGAGCAGCGTCTCGTACATTTTCTCGCCATGGCGGATGCCGATAACCTTAATCTCCTCCTTGTTGCCACCGAAGAGCTCGCATACAGCCTCGGCCTGTGTCTTTATGGTGCATGCAGGGGCCTTTTGTACGAGGATGTCGCCACTTGTGCCATGCTCGAAGGCGAAGAGTACCAAATCAACAGCCTCCTCCAACGACATGATGAAACGCGTCATGCGGGGGTCGGTGAGAGTAATGGGGTTGCCATTGCGAATTTGGTCAATCCACAAGGGGATAACCGAGCCACGCGAGCACATTACATTGCCGTAGCGTGTACAGCAAATCTTCGTCTTGTCGGGAGATATTGTGCGGCTCTTTGCAACGATAACCTTCTCCATCATGGCCTTCGAGGTGCCCATGGCATTTACGGGGTATGCTGCCTTGTCCGTAGAGAGGCAGATGACAGTCTTAACACCCTCGTCGATGGCTGCTGTGAGCACATTCTCGGTGCCTATAACGTTTGTTTTAACGGCTTCGATGGGGAAAAACTCGCATGATGGTACCTGCTTCAAGGCTGCGGCGTGGAAGATGTAATCTACGCCATGCATAGCGTTCTTCACCGACTGCAAGTCACGTACGTCGCCAATGTAGAACTTAATCTTATCGGCTACATCGGGCATCTTAGCCTGAAACTCGTGGCGCATATCATCCTGCTTCTTCTCGTCGCGCGAGAAAACGCGAATCTCACCTATGTCGGTGCGAAGAAATCTGTTTAATACGGCATTTCCAAAAGAACCTGTACCTCCGGTGATGAGGAGTGTCTTACCTGTAAATAGTGACATAGTTATTTATTTTTTGTTGTTAGTTAATATCTCCTTGTATAGTTCTATGTATCGTTCGTAGCATGTGTGCTTGTCGAAGTTCTGCTCAGCATATTTGCGGCATGCCTCGCTATATTGCTTCTTGCCTCGTGAGCATATATCATCTATTGCCTTCATAAGGCTATCCACGTCTCCCTGCTCTACGACGCATCCCGTAGCTTCGGTAACAGACTCGGGGCTGCCTCCCGTGCGATATGTAATGCAAGGCGTGCCACAGGCTATGGCTTCGAGGTTGGTGGTGGGGTAGTTATCGGCGTATGTGGGGTTGATGAATACATCTGCCGCAGAGTAGTACATAGCAAGTTCGGCGGCATTCTGCGTGCGTTTTATGCCAATGATGCCTTCGGGAAGTGTCTTCAACTGATTGTCCCCTAACCCTACAAGTATTATGTCGTGAGTCTCGCGTGGCAACATGTCGCGCAGCTTGTAGAAGTCGTATAGACCCTTCGACTTGCTCCAAGCCGAGGCAACGCCTATTACTATGCGTCGCTGCTCGTCGAGCCCCAGCGTGCGTCGTGCCGCGAGTGGCTCTGTGGGGCGGAACACTGAGATATCTATACCATTGTGTATTGTGCGTATGCGTGTATGCGCGAAGAATGACTGTCGCGCATCTGCGGCCAACCACTCCGATACGGGTACTAAGGTTAGCCTATCACCTAACGAGGTGAAGAGCTTGCGTTTGAGTCTATGTGTCTTCTGCGAGCGGTCAAATAACTTGGTCTTGGGGTAGCTACGCTTGAATTGGCAGTCGTAGCACTCGCTCTTCCACTTGTCGCAGCCGTTGGTCATGTAGTGCGCACAACGTCCGGTGAATGACCAGCAGTCGTGCAGAGTCCACACGACGGGTACTGTTGTCGTTTCGAGGTACTCAAAGAGTACGCGATAGTTTATGTAGTCGCCATGCAGGTTGTGCAAGTGAATGATATCGGGGTTTATCTCACGAATACGCTCTATCAGACGACGTGTTACGCGTGTCGAGTGTAGTCCGTGTGTATCGAGATACTTAGCCAGACGCTTATGTAGGCGTATGCCGCGGTCGGAGCCTATGCGTATTTGAGTTGAGCGTCCGGGATTGTCGTAGTATCCGAATGCGAGGAAGCACTGTCCTCCTTGTTCGATTATACGTTCACCAATCTGCTCGGCAATTTTACCTGTCGAACCCCAATTCGCCGTAGTATTTATTTGCAGCAGAAGCATCTTACCGTGTTATCTTTTAGAAATAATCTCGTTGTATAGTTCGATGTATTTCGCAAAACACTTATCCTTATCGAAGTTCTCTTCGGCGTGCTTGCGACAAGCGGCAGAGTAGTACTCTTTGCCATTGGAGCGTATTTGCTCAATAGCTTTTACAAGGCCATTGATGTCGCCTACTTTATCAACGATAAGTCCCGTTTCGGGTGTAATCAATTCGGGAACGGCTGTTACGTTATATACGATAGCGGGTGTGCCACACGCCATACCCTCTGCGATGGTCAGACCAAACGTCTCTGCACGAGAAAGACTTAATACAACATCCGCCATCGAGTATATATCGGCAAGTTCTTGCTGGTTTTTTGTGCGTTGTATGCCAATGATGCCGTCGGGAAGTGAACTAATCTGTTTATCCGATAGACCAACTAAAAAGATTATATAATCATCTGATAATTGTTCGCGTAACTTTATATAATCGTCATAACCTTTGCCGCTGTTTAACTTTGTTGCTACGCCTACAATTACAAATTTGCCATTTAGAGAGTACTTGTCCCTAATTTCAGAGGTCTCTTTTGGTGTGAAAATCTCTGTATTGATACCATTGTATATGTAGTTAATCCTGGTTTGTCCAAAGAATGATTGTTGCGTTTGTTCTGCTAACCATTTTGAAACAGGAACAAGTGTCAATCTATCGCCTAATCCACAGAATAACTCTCTCTTTCGTGTGAAATTACTCTTCGCAGAGTTAAATAGCAACGATGAGGGATATGTTTTCTTGTAGTCACATTTATCGCAGCAAGTAGTCCATTTTTTGCAATCTTTTGAAATGTAATGCGCACAATGTCCAGTGAAAGGCCAGCAGTCGTGAAGTGTCCAAACAACAGGGATATTCGTCTTGTTGAGATAGTTGAATAGAATCTTGTAATTTAGATAATATCCGTGGATGTTGTGCAGGTGGATGATGTCAGGTTGTATCTCTTTAATCTGCTTAATAAGTTTTCGAGTAGCACAACGAGATGCTAAACCGTGGTTGTCAAACAGACGAGACTCGACAAGATGCCAATATACACTCAGTTTAGAGCCTATTTTTATTAGTTTGGATTCGCTCGGATTGACACTTCTGCCATAGGCAATATAACTTTCCCAGCCATTCTTCATGGCCACAAGACCTATCTGCTCGGCAATTTTGCCAGTAGAACCCCAATTAGCTGTTGAGTTTATTTGAAGTAATCTCATGTGGTTTAGAACCGCTTTCTCGTCCAATTAATATTATATTTTTTTATTTGTGCAGGAATACCAGCGCATATTGTATTTGGTGGACAAGATTTAGTCATTACGCTATATCCCGCAATTACAGAGTTATCACCGATGATTACACCCTTATTAATTTTGACTCCATTTCCAATCCAGACATGATTCCCTATATTGACATCTTTGGCTGAATTTAATCGTTTTGTCCCAGTTATATCTGTTACTGAATGAGAGTCGGTTGTTGCAATTCTAATATCAGATGACAACATACAGTCATTGCCAATTTTTAACGTTGTATTTTCTTCGGCAACGGCCAGTTCGGCCCCTTCAATAGTGGTGTGTTCTCCGATTTCTATTAGATTTCCGCTATCTTCAAACCAAATAACACCCTTTTTCATAACTACACCACTATGGATGATTAATGTGTTATTATTGCCAAATATCTTTATCTTTACCCCCCCCCACACAGATTTGCTATTGCAAATGATAGTGTTATTATTACCGCGTATATAAACTTTGCCTATAAGACGTAACCTTCCAGTAATATGATTATTTTTGCCCTTAATAGGAAAAATAAAATTAAATATTGATTTAAGAAAACGGATCATATATTTTGTTTTATAGCGTTGTTAATGTGTCTGTGTGAAACGATCGGTTGAATAATGCAAAATGGAAGCAATGCAATACTAGTTATTACAATAACCATTACCCAATTATCTATGTACTTATGGGTGCATATAATTAATAGAATTTTACATATTACTGCACTTGTATAACATAATGTTTGAACTTTTAACTTGCCTAATCCAGATGCTATGGTCGATTGAACTGCAATCCACGTGAAAATTATACTATATAAGACAAACC
This sequence comes from Alistipes sp., assembly GCA_045603045.1. Classification (GTDB taxonomy): domain Bacteria; phylum Bacteroidota; class Bacteroidia; order Bacteroidales; family Rikenellaceae; genus Alistipes. The sequence continues at coordinate 36,458 of JAZULJ010000008.1, read as the reverse complement.
ATATAGCGTAATCAAAGTTCAAATCAATAGCATCCTCCCCAAGCCAAACGTTTGTTATGTTAGGGAGAATAGGTATGATCATTAATTGTATAATTGTCAATATTCCTACTAGAATATACAGAATAATAGTCATTTTGCGTATCCATTGATAGCGATTTTCTGCCGCAGCTTTCGATATAGCAGACCATATTGGTGTTATCGCAACCATAAATAATGAACCAAATAATGAGAATACTTTAATGTAAACTTGGTATTCGGTATTGTGTTCAGGAGAATAAAAATATCCAATAAACCACTCGTTTGTAGTAGTTATTAGCATATATAGAATTTGTATGTAAAGAAATACAAATCCTAACGATATCACAGCTTTGGCACTTAGTTTATTAAATTGTTTAAATGATGGTTTACAATCTTTTAGTATAGTGTATTGGAATATATATATGGTTGCGATAATCAGGGGAATGTTTGTGGCTATCGCATAGACGATAGCTAAAATTGTTAGGTCCGTTTCGCTATTGCCCGTTGGTGTGGCAAAAAATAAATATAGAAGAAGAATTAAGTGTGAACTAACATTAATCAAGTTTGTGATTGCAGCCTTTTGTATAGCATATAGAATCGAAGTTGCAATTCGTAAAAAGAATGAGATTAAAACTCCATAAATCGATATATCGATACATAACTTTAGCTTTTGAGGAGAAATTAGCGATGTGTCAATGTTAAATGTATTGTTCCAGTCAATAAAACCACTGGCAATACTATAGCAGATACAGATGAAGATAGATAGGCATCCTAATGAAATATATGCCGAAGATATAAGATTTCTACATTTATCTTTATTATTAAAGCTAATTTCTCTTGTAAGATGATTTCTTAGCCCGTTGCCAATGCCCAAATCAAAGGTAAGAACCCATGTAAGCACGCTAAGTATTATAAACCATACCCCTAATACTATATTATTATCTATATATCTTAGGTAACAGGGTAGTGTAAGAGCAGAAATAATAATGCCAACACCTCGTATGATCAAGGAGCCAATAACATTTAATGTTAAATCTCTACTTGTCTTATTCTTTAATGTCACCCTCATTGTTGGCTGAATCTAAGGATTTTCTTAATAATATGCCAAGGGTCAATAGCCATACGGCACTCATTCGGTAGTTGCATATGATGGTGTTGGAAAACATCCATAATATGACAGGTGTTATAACAAGATATTCTTTCTTGATTTTTCTGAAAATAACGATGTAAAATGGAATATATACAATGTAAAATAAAAAACCATAAGATATTACAATGTCTCCTAGATCAAAATCTGTTCCACTGAATGTTAAATCATAATTTTGAATTAGGATATTTGTACTACCAGCTCCAAAAAGTAAATCGATTACATCATCACATCTATAAAGATAATATTCTAATATGTTAATTTTAACACCAAAGCTATCATTCATCCCATCTTCTATTTTAAACATTCTAATCTCAGATACATCAGCGTAACTTAGAATAGAGAAAATAACGGTTGGAATAATAAAAGGTAAAATGATGTTTATTTTTTTTGTATATAGGAAAATGAATGAGATAACAGAAAATACAATAAGCGAGGTTCTACTACCAGTATAAAACATTGATATAAAACATACGGTGGCGAATAAAATTAACTCAATTTTACTAAACTGTTTATATTCGGACATTCCCAATCCATATATCAATGATACGTAAGCAGCGCAATTATTGCAATTATAGAAAATTCCCCCTAAACGCATAGTACTACCAATAGTATCGGCCTCAATTCTGTTCAAATCTTGGGAAAGAGAGTTAAAATAGTAGCCGCTAATATTGTATATACTGTCGTAAAAACTAGCTATAGAGGGCATGCTAAATACGAATGATATTTGCGATAATAAAACATAAATAATTGCAAACCAAATATATGGTTTTAGTATGCTACTGCCGCGTAAATTAGTAAAAGTATATAATATGATAATAAGTGTAAGGTCTCTTTGTATATCTTTTTCTGTTATATATATTTCCGAAATGTTTAGAAGAATCGATAGTACTATAACTGCAATGAGCAATATAGACGTAATTTTGATACTATTAATCTCTTTGGAGCCGCTCTTGTATAGGCATATAAATAATATTGGTATAGCAATATAAAATAAATTGCCTACTGGTAGCAGCAGTAAGAATAGCCAGGCGATACTGATTAAATTATTATCTATCGTCTTATTATCCATATTTTTTCCTATAAAGTTATAAGCTGCGATAAATCAGCCTTAAATTGATCTGCTAAATTAGAAACAATATCAATATTATTATTTCTTACGTCTACTTCGATAATAGCTTTAGCTATACTCTTGGCATCTTGTGTTTGATAGAAGCTGATGTATTGACCAATTCTAGACCCTCTAATGGCTGGTATATCGATTGAAACAACTGATAACCCATTGCCCATGTATGACAAAATCTTGCTAGGAAATGATGTGTCGTTGAATTTAGCGGATGGATCCTGAGTACTCAATCCAATGTCGCAGCTTTGAAGAAAATTAATATATTCTTCCCCTCGTTTTAATCCATCAAAACTAACGCTGGCCCTAGACCTTGCAGATACCTCATTTATAATGTTGATAATGTTTTTCGTATCCTTTGGACTCCCAAACCCACATATGTGGATATGGTAATTGGATGGTAAATACGCTGCTGCTGCTGCTGCTGCTGCACCGCCTTTTCTTACATCAAATGTGCCGGCATATACCACATGTATTTTGCCGTCGTTAAACTTGACCGTGTTGGTTTTACCTATGGCATATGAACCATATATGATAACATTAGGCTTGTTGTGTACGTTTATTTTTGCGTTAAGCATTTCTGTGGGAAAAATGTACGCATCTGCATTAGATATCATCTTTATTTCCAAATTTCGAGAATTGAAATTTCGTTTTTCTAACACATCGGAATAAAGTTCTTCTACTTCGTATATAAGTTTGAATTTCCTTATCTTACGCGCTAATATTAATATATATTTATAGCTTAATGAGTGGTAGGCTATAATTGTATCTGTATTTTTAACATTCGCTAATAGGTAAAAAAGAAGTATTAGTCGATGCCATAGATACTTGAAAAATTTTATTAACAAATTATTGCCACCTATTGAGGCGAAGTACTTATATGTTATTCCGTTGATATTTCGAGTTTCAGCTTTGAAGAATTTGATATTATCTTCAATAACTGGAGATGCTGATATAACTTCAACTTTATATCCGATGCCTTTGAGAGTGTCAATTATGTAATCGATTTTGTTTATTGCAGATGGTGCTGCTAAACGTTTGATTGAAGATTGACAATCATTATAGTGGCATATATACCTAATGATTCCCTTCGTAGTATTATGCATCATTAACTATTTTAATCTCTTCTGAAAATGTCTCGTGTATATACCTTGTCGGCGACATCGTCCAATATCGCATCGTAGCGGTTGGCGATAATCGCTTGACTATCAGCTTTGAATTTCTCAATATTATTGACTACCTCAGAGCCGAAGAACATGGCGCCATTATCCAACGTAGGCTCATAAACGATAATCTTAGCACCCTTGGCCTTGATGCGCTTCATAACACCCTGAACCGACGACTGGCGGAAGTTATCCGAGTTGGATTTCATCGTGAGTCGATACACACCCACTGTTACCTCCCTCTCCTTTGAGGCGTCCCACTGGCTTGACCCTACATAGTAGCCCGCCTTTTGCAGTACCTGGTCGGCGATGTAGTCCTTGCGTGTGCGGTTGCTCTCGACTATGGCTGTCATCATATTCTGTGGCACGTCGGCATAGTTGGCAAGCAGCTGTTTGGTGTCCTTGGGTAGGCAGTAGCCGCCATAGCCGAAAGATGGATTGTTGTAGTGTGTGCCGATGCGTGGGTCGAGACCCACACCCTCGATTATAGCCCGCGAGTCGAGCCCCTTCATCTCGGCGTATGTATCCAGCTCGTTGAAGTAGCTCACGCGCAGTGCGAGGTAGGTATTCGCGAAGAGCTTTACCGCCTCGGCCTCCGTTGTGGTCATATACAACTTTGGAATATTATCCTCCGCAGCCCCTTCCTGCATCAGTTCGGCAAACTGCTCGGCGTGCGATTTCAGTTCGGGACGAGCGGCAGGGTAGCCCACGATGATACGTGAGGGGTGTAAGTTGTCGTAGAATGCGGAGCTCTCGCGCAGAAACTCGGGCGAGAAGAGTAGATTGATTCCTTTGCCTGCTGTCTGGTATTTTGCGTATATACTCTCGCAATATCCCACGGGAACAGTGGATTTTATGACTATCGTAGCGTCAGGATTTAGCTCCAATATCTTTTCGATGGACTCCTCAATGTGGTGGGTGTCAAAATAGTTCTTTGCATGGTCATAGTTCGTAGGCACGGCTATCACCACAAAATCGGCGCCAACACATGCCTCCGCAATGCTTTGTGTGGCATGCAGACGCAACTCCTTTCTGGCGAAGTAGCTCTCTATCTCAGCATCATGAATGGGTGAAACACGACGATTTATGGCATCAATCTTGGCCTCTGACACATCCATCGCTGTTATGTCGTGGTGCTGTGATAGTAACGTCGCGATGCTGAGTCCGACGTATCCGGTGCCGATAACCCCAATCTTCATCTTATTCTCTCTCTTTATCCAGCTCTTCGAACTGCGAGTTTTTCGATATGAACTCGGGGACAGCGCGCTTCATCAGACGTACCATGTCGGTTATCTCTACCTTGCGGGCCTCAATCTCCAAGGCATCCATTATTTCCATTGCGTTGTGGTAGTCGTACTCGCGCACCTTGGCAATGCGTATGCGATTGTGGCTTGTCGGCAGGGTATTCTCCGTGTTCGACAGTACCTCCTCGTAGAGCTTCTCGCCGGGGCGTAAACCAGTGTACTCGATGTCGATATCCTTGCCTAATGTCAGTCCTGCAAGGCGTATCATACGCTCGGCGAGGTGGGCTATCTTCACCGATTCCCCCATGTCGAATACGAATATCTGGTTGCCCGTTGATAACGTCGCAGCCTCCATTACGAGGCGGCATGCCTCGGGTATGGTCATGAAGAAGCGTGTAATCTCGGGGTGTGTTACCGTTACAGGGCCACCCTTGGCTATCTGCTCGCGGAAGCGGGGTATCACCGAGCCGTTCGAGCCGAGTACGTTGCCAAAGCGTGTTGTTACAAACTTCGTCTTTCCCTGCACCGAGCCCTGCTCTATGGCCAGACCCAACGACTGGATATATATTTCGGCAAGACGCTTTGTGCAGCCCATGATGTTGGTGGGGTTTACAGCCTTGTCGGTAGATATCATCACCATTTTCTCTATATCATACTCGATACACTTGTCTGCCACGTTGCGCGAACCTACCACATTGACATATACCGCTTCGCAGGGGTTATCCTCCATTAGCGGCACATGCTTGTATGCTGCGGCGTGGAACACCACCTGGGGACGATACGTGCGGAAGGCGTAGTCGAGGCGCGGCTTCTGACGCACGTCGCCAATTACGGGTGTGAAGCTGAGCTCAGGGTAGCGCTCTTCCAGTTCGAGACGTATGTTGTGCATCGGCGTCTCGGCGTTGTCGTACATCACGAGGTGCTTTATTCCGAATGTTGCAAGCTGACGACATAGCTCCGCGCCTATGGAGCCCGCAGCTCCCGTCACCATGATTGTCTTGTTGCGGAAGTTGTCCATAATCTCCGCCATCGATATTTCAATCTCGGGACGTCCAAGGAGGTCTTCAATCTTTATTTCGCGTATCGTCTGCTTCATCACCTTGCCATCTATGACCTCGTCGATACGTGGTGCGATGAGCACTTTGATATTGTTCTCCATGCAGTATTTAATCAGTCGCTCCTGCTCCATCTTTGCCTCGTCGTTGTTGGCAAAGAGTACTGCATCGAGGTCGCATCTGTTCTTCACATACTCCATGTTGTCCTCATTTTCGAAGTAGAACACACGGCAGTTAGCTATTGTGTGTTTTTTGAGTCGGGGGCCGAATGTCAGGAAGCCCATCACCTCGTAGTGCGACGAGTTTTGCAGACGTGTTACCTGTGCCACGCTCTTGTCGCCCGTGCCGTAGATGAGTACATTTTCGCGACGTCTGCTAGTCTTGTATTTGCGTTTGATGATGTCGTACGCCACAATCATCGCCACACGCACCATTATCAGTGCGCAGAGGGTTATAATGCCATCGAAGATTACCAGTGCTATGAGATGAACATCCTCCATGCCCGATGGGCGCAGTATCGTTACGCCACCCACGAGCATCAGCTCCTTGCCGAATACTGCTATGGTGAATTTGGCTATCTCGCGCAGTGTCGAGTGGCGAATTACCGAGTGATATGTTTTGAGGAGGTAGAACCAGATGAACGAAAATATTAATGCGCCGACGAGCCACAGCAACGTGAAGTAGGGGATGTGGGTTATTGGGCACACCAGCAGATGGATGAATACCAACGCGCTGAGCGATGCTGCTACCGATGTTACGAGGTCGAAGCCCAATATAAGCTTCGAGCTGAGGTAGCGCTCCAAATGCATTTTTTCAATAATCTTCAACATGATATTTTTGTCTGTTTATTTTGTCTATCGTTAGTTTTGCTCCACCTTTTCGAGGTAGCAGCTCGGTATGTAGGATGTCGCAACGGCTACGATGCCCTCTATTGCGACTATCAGTCGGTGGTTGCCTTTGATGCGTTTTATGTAGCCCTCGGCACCCTTGAATATGCCGTCAATCACGCGCACACGTTCTCCTGTTGTCCAACCCTCGGTGATGTCGCCGAGATACTCCATGCCGATATCGTCAATCGATGTTACGCTGATGAATGTCCGCATCTGGTCGTCGGGTATTGGCGCGGGGCTCTTTTCGCCTCTGTTGGTGTATAGTAGAGCCTCGCCTCGCAGTAGTGCTTGTAGTTCGGATGCTTCGTTCTCTGTGCATTGTACAAACATGAGCGACGATATTGCGGGCTTACGCCTCCTTATCTTATGGCCTCCGACAATCTGCTCCACGCTCTTCATCGGGATATAACTCTCGATATTCTGCTCGTTGAGACGTGCTTGCAGTTTGAGCACTTTATTGTAGAATACCTTGATTGCAAACCAAGATTTTGATGTGTTGGGTGTCTGTTCGCCGGTGTGCATACTCTCTACTCCCTCGCTCTCGAAGCGTGTATCGCTCCAAGTGCGCAGCATTTGGGATTAAGTTGGCTCGTCCAACATGCGATTTGAGTCTCGAACCGAGGTCAATACTCGTAATCCCGATAAGGGAAAAATGGCTTTCGCTTATCAGTATGCAAAGGTATGTAAAAAATGTCAAACGAGCAAGGGAAAAACGCATTTAATATAAGTATTTATATTCTAATTCGCGATTTTGAACTTTTTGGAGGGTGGTGGTTGTGGTGTGATATGGTTGTTTAATGTATTAATATATCCTTTTATTCTATATTTTTGTTCACTATTTTATGTTCTTGTATAGGTGAATTATTGGTTGATATGCGAATAGATGTAAAGGCCGTTTTTTAGGGGTATCGGTATCAGCTTACTTGGGAGTTTCTATAAATTTAGTCGAATCGATTTTGGGGATTATTTCGAGAATATTTCTCATAAGATGCTATCTGCTTTTGTCGATGTCGTGAGAATAGGGCGTTTATGTTGCTGAACTGATGGTGCGAAGGTTGTGGTTGCTTCGCAATATTCATGCAATTTGGCGGTTGGTGTATGATAAATTGAGTGTATTGTGTTGGTGTTGATAAATTTTTTCGTATCTTTGTAAAGGTGTATTAGAATATAAATATTTAGAATAATATAGACTATGAAAAAACGTATTCTTGTTACCGGAGCTACTTCGGGTATTGGACGCGCTACGGCATTGCGCCTATCGGAGCCTAACGTGGAGCTAATTATCACAGGCCGTCGTATGGATAGACTTATGGCGCTCAAAAGCGAGATTGAGGCGCGTGGTGCCGAGTGCCATGTTCTTAACTTTGATGTTCGCTCCGAGCAGGAGTGTATCGATAACCTCACGCCGCTCGGTCGTGTCGATATCCTTATCAACAATGCGGGTTTGGCCGCGGGCTTGGAGCATATCGATCGAGGTGATACGGCAGATTGGGATGCGATGATTGACACTAACGTTAAGGGCTTGTTGTATGTTACGCGCATCATAAGTCGAGCTATGGTTGAGGCCGGTCAGGGTGGTCATATAATCAATATAGGCTCTATCGCCGGTACCGAGCCCTATGAGAATGGTGCTGTCTATTGCGCCTCGAAGCACGCTGTACATGCTATTTCGCAGGCCATGCGTGCCGACCTTCTCAGTGCCGGTATCAAGGTTGGTGAGGTGCGCCCAGGTATGGTCGAGACCGAGTTCTCGGAGGTGCGTTTCCATGGTGATAAGGAGCGTGCAGCGGGTGTGTACAAGGGTGTCGAGGCGTTGCAGGGCGAGGATATCGCCGAGGCAATACATTGGATGTTGTCGCTGCCCGCGCACATGAACGTCAACGATATCGTGCTCATGCCTACCTGTCAAGCGGGTGCGTATTATACCTATCGTAAATAAAAAACCTACACGATGAAGAGAATGTTAAGTATGTTGCTCTGCTCAGCGGCTCTACTTATGGCGAGCGTGGGCTGCGAGACGAAGGAGCCAGGTGTAAGTACACCGACGGTCGGTATTGCCTTTGAGCAGGATGTGCTCACCATAGAGGGCGATGAGGCGAACCATATTGCCTATTTTTCGTTGGATGAGCGTGTCGAGGGTCTCGATGTCGAACCGCGCTGCGATGCTGAGTGGGTTACGAATATGAATGTTGTCGCCTCGGTTCTCAGTTTCTCGGTAACTAAGAACGAGGAGCGCCTACCTCGCCAGACAGAGATTGTACTCGCGTATGGCGATGCTATGGCTAAGATTCGCCTGGTGCAGAACGAGGCTACGCGTCGTTTCGACCTCTTCCCGTTATACAATAATTCGGATATACCATACCGCATCCCCGCTGTTGCGGTTACTAACGACGGTACTATCCTCGCGTGTTCGGACTATCGTCATAGCGGCGCCGACATAGGCGTTATCGATAAGGGACGTATAGACCTGCATATTCGTCGCAGTACGGATAATGGCGTGACGTGGGACAATATTGCATCTATCATCGAGGGTCAGGGTGCCGCCTCTCCCGACTTTATGAACGTAGGCTATGGCGACCCCTGCATCGTTGCCGATAGGGAGAGCCGGCGCGTTCTTCTTATGAGCTGCGCGGGTAATGTCTCGTACCATGCGGGTACGCGCGATAACCATCAGAATATCGCCCGTTTTTATAGCGAGGATGGCGGTATGACGTGGAGCAAGCCTACTGATATTGCTGAGAGCATCTACTCGAAGTTCGACAACTGCTCTTACGGTCCTGTTAATGCCATGTTTATCGCCTCGGGTCGTGTTATGCAGAGTCGTACGGTTAAGGTTGGCGACTACTACCGTCTCTACTGCGCCATCATCATGCGCGATAGAAGTAGTTCTCCCAAGAATGCTGTTCTCTTCTCGGACGACTTTGGCGAGTCGTGGGATGTCCTCGGCGGCGCGTCGAAGGCTGCATTGTCGGGTAACTGCGATGAGCCTAAGGTCGAGGAGTTACCCGATGGTTCTATCCTTATCAGCTCGCGCTGCAATGGTGGGCGCAACTATAACATCTTCAAGTTCTCGAATGTAGCTTCGGGTACAGGCTCGTGGGGTAGTGCCACTATCTCGGGCGTGGGCAATGGCGGTGTTGAGGCGCGCGATAACTCTACAAATGGCGAGGTTATGCTCATCCCCGCTGTGCGCATGGATGATGGCGCGAATGTGGATTTGCTGTTACAGTCGGTGCCTCTGGGCCCAGGCCGTGCAAATGTGGGTATCTACTACAAGGCTTTGGAGGATGCTGCGGACTACGCCTCTGCCACGAAGATTGCCCAAGATTGGGAGGGCGTCTATCAGGTTACGAAGCTCAACTCCGCCTACTCGACTATGGCATGGCAGGCAGATGGACGTTTGGCTTTCTTGTGGGAGGAGACTACCTACTGTGATGGTCAGCCGCCTTATGGTGGATATACCATCGCCTACGACTGCTTCACTCTCGAGAAGCTCACCCGTGGCAAGTACTCTTACCGCAAGTAGCGGTTATTCTTGTAGCTGCGCCGGTAGTCCCACTAAGGGCAACGCGGCATTATGCGCGGCGACTACATTATGCGTGGCGACTAGATTATGCGCGGTGTCTCCGCATTTTAGTAATTAGGCTTTCGGCTTTTAACTCTTTATCGGAATTATCTTCGGGTAATTCCGATTTTTATTTGTTGGCCTCGCGCGCAAACTCAAAGAGTGATGCGGGCAGATGGCAGTATCCCGCAGGGTTCTTGTCTAAGTAGTCCTGGTGATACTCCTCGGCAGCGAAGAAGCAGACTAAGGGTTCAACCTCCGTCGCCAATTCGCTATCGTGCTTAGCTTGTTCGGCGAGGTAAGCCTCGGCGATGGTGGCCCTATCCTCCTCGCACGTGTAGTATATGCCTGTGCGGTAGCGTGTGCCTATATCGTTACCCTGGCGGTTGAGCAGCGTGGGGTCTATGGTCGAGAAGTACAACTCCACGAGGCGGCGTAGCGAAATCTCGGTGGGGTCATACTCTACACGCACACACTCTGCGTACCCCGTGAGGTCGCTATACACCTCCTCGTAGGTGGGATGGGGCGTAGTGCCGTTGGCATAGCCTGCGACGGTGGCAACAACGCCACGTATCTGTTTGAAGTAGTGTTGGGTGCCCCAAAAGCAACCTCCTGCAAAGAATATCTCGCTCATAACATAGTGTTTTATTTGGGCAAAGATAACCTATATTGTGCCACATTGTGTTAAAAAGCGCCGATAAATTGCTGTTTTGCGAAATAAAATGTACCTTTGTATGGATGCAAGCGCAAAACCTCGAAGCTATGAAGAGATTGCTCATATTCCTACTTCTGCTGTTGCCATTCGTTGCCGAGGCGCAGTCGCGACTCTACAAGGGTAACTCAACCTACTCGCGTGATATACTCTACACCTACGACGGCAAACACCTCTACGCTGGAAGCTCTACATACTCGGGCGACATACTCTTTACCTTCGATGGCGAGTATGTGTATCGTGGCAACTCCACTTACACGGGCGATATCATCCTCACCTTCGACGGGCGTTATATCTACGATGGTCGCTCTACATACTCGGGCGACATTCTCTTCACCTGCGATGGTAAGTACCTCTATGTCGGTTGTTCGACATACACGACACACACACTCTGCACCATAACGCGCAAGCATATATACAGGGGCCGCTCCTCATATTCGGGTAACATACTCTACACCATGAGCGGCTATATCCCCCTGCCACTGCTGGTACTCGTCATGTAATGCGTGGCACGAAAATAGACAATAAGTGTAAAACCTATAATAAAGACTTAGTTATGACCTACATGTGGATTCTTCTGGCAATATCATTTGCTGTGTCGGCTGTCGGCTGGCTCTACTTTATCTACTTTTTTAGCATCGGCTACGGCTTTGCTATCTCGGCACTGTCGCTCGCCACGGCGATAATCTTCCGAGATGTCATCACGCTACCCGCAGCGATACTCTGTGGTGTACTCTTCATCTACGGCATACGCCTTGCTATGTATCTGCTGCTCAGAGAGCGTCGCTCGGCATCCTATAAGAAGATACTCTATCAGCCCGAGAATACGGCGCGCAAGCCTATCTTCGCGATGTTCATGATATGGATATCGTGTGCTCTGCTCTACATAGGACAGATAAGCCCCGTAACCTTCTACCTTTACAATATGGCGTACCTCGCCCCTGTATCCGACCTTTGGGCATGGATAGGTGCTGTTGTGGCTGCTGCGGGTGTGGTTATCGAGATGGTGGCAGATGCCCAGAAGAGCGCAGCCAAGAAAATCAATGCCCACCGCTTTGTGGATAAGGGACTCTACCGCATCGTGCGCTGTCCTAACTACTTTGGTGAGGTGCTGATGTGGACGGGTAGCTTCCTCATCTGTTTCGGTGCCTGCTGCACCGCGGGTCAGTGGGTTATCGCCTCACTTGGATATATCGGCATCGTCTATGTGATGTTCAGTGGCGCCCGCCGCTTAGAGCTTCGTCAGACCGAGACCTATGGTGCTGACCCCGAGTTCCAGGCATACATCAAACGCACGCCGCTCATCCTCCCGCTCATACCCATATACAGCGTGGCGAAATATAAGTGGCTAAAAGGCTAATCTTAGCGTGATAAGCCGCAATCTGCGGCACGAAATAGAAAGTTACCCTGAGTAGAAAATATTTGATTGTCCGTCGATGATTAGTCTATTATTTTGTGTTTTCAAAAAAAAGATATAACTTTGTAGAAACAAAAAATTAGTGCCTATGAAACATAGCGTATAATTAGATACGCATAATTTAACATACTGAAAAAAGCGTTAGCTTTGCGACTTTGCATATCGAAATCTGGAAAATTTCAAATTGTGGCAAAAGAAGTGAAGTTGATGCTCGCGCTGTATAGTGCGGGCTTCACTTGATTATTGCCACAAGGTATTCCAGAACCTCGATATGCGATAAGTAAAGTTTGGTCCGCGCCTTTTTTTTGTGCGTATCACTAATCCCAAGGGCCACGTATAGATGTAAAATTATATTCCAATATTAATTAATGATGAAAAAACTGCTTATCTTAGCTTGCGTTGCCTTTTTCGCAACTTCATGTGCCAATAGGGATTTAGTAATTCCCAAGGCTGTGAATACCGTAAACTCGGTTCGTCTTGCTGAACTTAACTTGGAGCGTGGCGATTACGAAATTCTTAATACCGTGTCGGCTGATGCTACCATTACCTATACCGAGAATTCAGATGGCTCTATACGAAAGATTGTTGGCGAAAACAATGAGTTTTCATTGCTTTATTTAAAGGGTAAAAAGGGCCTATCATGCAGGTATTCGGGTGTACTGAAATTCGGATATTTGAACAATGATTACGATATCCAGTCGGACATTTTGTATCCCGAGGATGTAGCGCGTCGTTTGGCTATTTACCGCATTATAAACCAGGTGAAACAGTATGGTGCCGATGGCGTTATCGAGCCTGTTATCTCAACAAATGTTGATCAGATGGGTAAAAGTATTGTTTACAAAACAACTGTTACCGCAAAGTTAATTAAGATAAAGACAAATAACTAATTATTATTCTATTATGAAAATTATAACTAAATTGGCCATCGTCGCGCTTATTGCTGCAACAGCTGTATCTTGCTCTGTTTTTCGAAAGGTTGCCCCCGCCGAGCCTAAGTCTATTAATTTGGCGTTAGTTAGAGATGCTCAACCCAATAAATATATTAATATGGAGTATGGCATTAAACTCTACGTCGACGATGTGCGTTCAAATACCAGCGTCCTTACTCAGTATGATGCAAGTGCTATTGGTGTGCCTCAGGTGCGTGTTACGCCCGAAGTAAGGTCTTTTGTATCGGAGAGTATGCGTCGCTACATGCGCACAATGGGCTTCAACCTCGATGCTGATGTATCTACCGATTATCTGCTCAATGTATCTATCAAGGAGTTTAATCTTGACTATCTTTCAGGTATTGGATGGTCGGCAACAGTTTTGCTTAACATCAGCGTAAACGATGCTAACCGTCAGTTGGTTTATCCTTCGGTATTGGTTGTAGGTAGAGCAAATGCTCAGGGTAGCTCGAGCGACTTCACTTATGGTACTCAGGTGCTGAATTCTGCATATGCTAACGCTTTGGAGGATATAGATTGGGATCGTATCGCATATTTTCTCGACAAGAAGTCAACACCCAAGCAGGAGGCCAACAAACAGGTAGCCGGTGAGGGTAACACTGCGTTGGAGTCTACCGTTATCAGATGGTATCTCGACTCGTCGCCTCGCGGAGCCGATATATCGTTGCGCGTAGTATCTTCGACGTCAGAAGTTAAAAACACTAACCAAAATTACGTGGGATCAACACCTTATGAGACTACCGAGACGTTTGATATTATGGGTCTTACTTATAATAACTCGGGTAATGTTCAGATTGAGGTTACTTGCGAGAAAGCCGGTTATATAACCCAGAAAAAACGATTTAACCTCCGTCAGGTAATAGACCAGAAAGAGATAGCTACGAAGTTTAATCTTATCAAGGAGGAGTAGTATGAAGCGAGCAATATTAGTGTTATTGACCCTATTTTGCACCATAGCATCCTATTCGCAGACTCTGACGTATAGCACTCTCAATAGTGTCTATTCTAAGAGGGACTTGCCTACTACAAAGCCTTTGGAGTATCGTGCCGTCGATGGAAACATATATGCTGTTGGTCAAGAGGTCGAAGTTATGCAATGTGCCTCCTATAACAGTGTAATGCCCATGGTCATACTCCGTAGAGAGGAGAGACCTATTGAAGGAACTTATACTATTCTTCGTTTTTTGGTAGGTGGTAACTCTTCGACCGGCTTTCGACTCTATGCTGAGATGCGTAATGATGTTGAGACGCTCTATACTCTTAATTTCGATGAGGCTATTATGAATCGCGAGCTCAAAGCTGTTAATGGTCAACCGTATAGTCAAAGTCTCCAAAATTCAGTTGTAAATGACGCAGTTGATATTGCCAATCAAAAGATGTCGACTACGGCGAATGGTGATGAACTGACGTTTGATAATATCTCGTCGGCTCCTATCGGCGACTACACATCGTATGTTAGTAGCGATGGTGTGAAGATTATCGTGGGCGAAACAACTGTTGTTGTGGGTACTACATTTAACAGTCGATTTACGTATATCTCATGCTCTTTAAGTGCAAGCGGTTGTAGTGGAAAGGTTAACTCTATAACTCTTACCGGTAAGGGAAAACGTAAAAAGGTGGTGATGAGTGTTACTCTGGATAATGGTGCCACTTTTGCTATACATTCTGCTGAAGATGCTCTCTTTGAGGGTGAAATCTATGTCAAGAGGATGTAATCGCAATCTCTAAATCGATAAAGGGGGTGGCTAATTAACTTTTAGCCACCCCCTTTATCATTGTCCCATTTTCTCATTTTCTCATTTTCCCGTCGTCCCATTGTCCCACCGTTCCACCGTCCCATTTTCTCATTGTCCCACTGTCCCCTCGTTCACCCCTCCATAAACCAAGAGGGTGTTAGGCGGAAACACCCAACACCCTCTCGGTATCTATGTTATATCTGAGCTTAGAATATCCTCTTGCGGATGATGGTCTGCTCACGGTCGGGGCCTACCGATACTACGGCAACCTCGGTGCGTGTGAGCTCCTCAACCTTGCGGATGTAGGCCTTCGCATTCTCGGGAAGCTCGTCGTATGACTTGATGGTTGTAATATCCTCCGACCAGCCCTCCATTTCGATATACTCGGCCTCTACGCGGGCAAGCTGTGCGATGGTAGAGGGAACGTAGTCGATAGCCTTACCGTCGAGCTTATAGCCTGTGCATATGCGAATCTTATCCAAGCCCGAGAGTACGTCGAAGAGCATGAGCGAGAGGTAGTTGATGCCACTGATGCGGCGCACGTGGTTCAGAACAACGGCATCGAGCCAACCTACGCGGCGCGGACGACCTGTTACGGTGCCGTACTCATGGCCACGCTCACGGATATACTCTGCCTTCTCGTCGAAGAGCTCCGTGGGGAAAGGACCCTCGCCAACACGTGTGGTATATGCCTTGGCAACACCCATGACATTGTTGATGTAGCGAGGTGCTATACCCGAGTTGATGGGCACGCTGGCTGCCGTGGGGCTCGATGAGGTGACGAAGGGATATGTACCGTGGTCGATGCAGAGCATGACGCCCTGAGCACCCTCGAACAGCACCTTCTTGCCCTCCTCCAAGAGGCGGTTGAGCAGTACCGAGGTGTCGCAAATCATCGGGCGAAGCTTTTCGCCGAGGTCGAGGTATTGGTTGTAGATGGTCTCAAAGTCGCAAGGCTCCATGCCGAGGGCTTTGAGCTCCAAGTTCTTCTGTGCAAGTGCATCCTTCAAACGCTCGGCAAAGTACTCCTTGTTCAGGAGGTCGCCGATGCGGATACCTACGCGGCTATACTTATCGGTATATGCTGGGCCGATACCCTTCTTTGTGGTGCCAATCTGACGGCCGCCCTTCAACGACTCGTATGCGCCATCGAGCATCGAGTGATAGGGCATAACGCATGCTGCACGGTCAGAGATGAAGAGCTTATAGTCGGTGATGCCTGCCTTGTGCAAACGGTCGAGCTCCTCCATGAGCGACATGGGATTGATGACCATGCCGTTGGCCATGATGTTGATGATATGGGGGTTGAATACGCCTGAGGGAATAGATTGCAAGGCGAACTTCTTGCCATCGAAGACGATGGTGTGTCCCGCGTTGTTGCCGCCCTGGTGACGTACTACAACATCGGCACCTCCGGCATAGAAATCGGTAATCTTACCCTTACCTTCGTCGCCCCACTGGGCACCTACAACAACCAATGTATTATCCATAAGTATTGTGTATTTTGAACTTTCTAATATTATATCTCGTTGTTAATGAGTGTATATTATGCTTAACGCATAATTTTACGGCTACAAATATATCAAAATTTTGTGAAGCATCACACCTTAACCGTGCTAAATTATCAACACATTGTTAAATTATTTGCGTAATTGGCCCACCTCTACGCTATTTGCCGTTTTTGGGGCGATTTACGACGTGCTCCAAAAGCATCACCGTTACCACACCCATAGCAAATCCGTTACCCACCAACGGCTCGATGACAGCGGGAGCTATACCCTTGGGCATAAGCGTAAAGAGCATCGCCACCATAAGTGGCAGCCCCAGCGTCAGGCCGTCGGCAAACGACTGCACTGCCTTTGTTGAGTGCAGCATCTCTAACGACGCGGCAAGCTGCGTGCCCATGAGGAAGAGTAGGATGACACCGATGACGGGGTTGGGGATATTTATGAGTACCCATATAAGGTCGGGCGAAAGTGCGCACAACGTTAGGAGTATTGTCGCGGGGATGAGCGCCCTACGCGAAGCACACCCCGTAGAGGCTATGATGCCCGGACTCATTGAGTAGTTCACAGGGCCGAGAATACCCATGGCACCCGCGAGGATGTTCATCGCACCGGTGAGCCTTACTCCACGTCTCATGCGGTGCTCCATGTTGTCGGCTTGGAGCATGGCGCCGAGCGACTCAATAGAGCCTATATCGTTGATGAGCAGTGCGATATAGCATATTACGAATGCTGCAACAAGACCCCAATCAAACCTGAACTCCTCGATGAACAATCCTCTGAGTGAGGCGTTTGAGGTTGCTGCCTCGGGAGCGGGGTAGAAGAGATAATATGCCACGCTACCCGCCACAAGTGCTATGGGTATGACGAGACTCTTGCCCACGCCCTTCAACGTGCGATTGAGTATGACCATTGCGAAGCAGCCCACAGGGGCAAAGATAAGACCAAATATGCGACTATCGGCAGGGTGGGCACTGAATACGAGGTTATTGGCGATGACGGGTGTCAGCGTGAAGGCTATAAGCATGAGGATAACCACGACAATACGCGGGGTGAAGAGACGCTGCACATGGCGCATGACGCCTCCGAATGTGAGTAGCGTGATGAGCACACCACCGATGGCCATAGCCGAGTATATAGCTGCGGTGGGTGCGCCCTGCGACGCCATGACACCTACCAGGAGCACAGCTGCGGGACCTACGACCAGGGGCATGCGGTGGCCGATGATAATCTGCAAAAGACCTGTTATGCCCATCAGGGCAAACATCTTCTGCGAGAAGAAGAGACGCTCCTCGACGGGTGCTACCCATACGCTCGTGGCAACAACGGCCACAGCCAATATGAACCACTGCATGGCGTAGAGCATCATCTGTCCAAAGGGCATGCGGTCGTCTATTGAGTATTTAAGTTTCATGTTGTTAGGGTTGTGATTATTTCTGTCCGAGACGCTTGCGTGCAAGTGTCGGGTTGTCCGTAGTGATGTAGTCTGCGCCGTTGAGTATCAGCCAGTCGATATCCTCGGAGCTATTGACGCTCCACGTGTTGACCACGAGGCCGAGTTTGTGAGCCTCCTTAATCCAACGAGGTATGCGCTTGTAGGTGTCGATGCTGTAACATATAGCTGTATAACCGAGGCCTGCGGCATATTCGGGTGTCATGAAGCCTCCGAGGTAGGCAATCAGCGTGCCCTTGGGGGCAAGACGTACAAGCTCGTTACATACGTGCTCGTGCATGGCTGCATACTCAATAATATCTTGTAGCTTACGCTCCTTCACTGCGTTGATAATCGTACGCACCAATTTGGTCTCATCCTGGGGTGTCGCCTGCGACTTGATATCTATTATAAGACGTGTCGTGGGGCTCTTGGCAACTTCGTCGAGGTACTCGTTGAGTGTGGGCACGGTTTCGCCATTTTCGAGACGCTTTGAGCGTATCGTGGCGAAATCCGAGCGTTGGATGTTTAGTCGGTCTTTATCGCCCTTTTCTCCAAGCCAGGGGCCGTTGGCAACTATCGCCGTGCCATCCGAGGTCATCGTAACGTCGCACTCTACGGCATATAGTTCAGCCTCTTGCGCTGCGTGCAGTGCTGCAAGACTATTCTCGGGGGCACCATTGGCTGCGTGGAAGCCACGGTGTGCTACGACCTGCTGTGCCGAGGCCGTAGAGACGATGAGCGATAGAATGAATATGGTAGTGTAAAGGAGTCTCTTCATTCGTTGTAAATTGTTAGTACTCAATCTTGTCAAGTTTATCATTCCACTTGCGGAATGCCTCCATTGCCTCGTCGCGCATGAAGTGCTCGCAGTGTATCGAGCGGCGGTCGTAGTCGAGGCGCAGCTGGTCGTAGATGAACGAGTCATCGAACGAAATGGCCGCGGCATCACGCTTTGTATTGGCATAACATATACGCTCTATGCCCGCCCAATAGAGTGCGCTGAGACACATGGGGCAGGGCTCGCACGAGGTATAGACGGTACATCCCGAGAGGTCGAAGGTCCCCAACTCGCGACAGGCATTGCGTATGGCTACGACCTCGGCATGTGCCGTAGGGTCATTGTTGGGCACTACGCGGTTTGTGCCCGACGCTACGAGCTTGCCGTTGCGCACGATGACCGCACCAAATGGGCCGCCACCCTCATCGATATTCTCTATCGATAGCTCGATGGCTCGCTTCATGAACTCTCTATCCTCTGCCGTGAAGTCATACTTCTCGGGCAGACCATTTTGCTTATCCAATGTCATATCTTCGAGATTATGCAAATATCGGGCAAATGTGGCTATTGACTACACTTGTTGCTCGGTTATCTCCAACTCGTATGATGCCTTCTCCCACTCGTGCATTTGGTGGTCGTAACGCTCTTTGAGTGCGTTGTATGCCGTGTAGTCATCGCTGTTATACTCCGTGGCTGTGGCAAAGCGGGCATCGTATTCGGCAATCTGTCGCTCTATGTCGGCGAGCTCCACCTCGATATTCTCCACCGCCTTGCGCATCTTGCGCAGTAGCTTCTCCTGCTCCTTCTTCTGCTCGTAGGATAGCTTGCCTGCCGTCGTCTCGTTGCTCTTGGTGCTCGCTGCTACGGGCTTATCGTGGCGCTCAATATCGGCCATAGACTCCAACTTACGCTTCTCCAAGAAGTAGTATATGCCTCCCAGGTACTCCTTGACACCGCCATCCCTAAACTCGTAGATGCGGTCAACAAGGCCGTCGAGGAACTCTCTGTCGTGCGACACAACGACTACCGTGCCGTCGTACTTCTGCAACGCATTTTTGAGGATATCCTTCGAGCGCATATCCATATGGTTTGTCGGCTCGTCGAGTACAAGTAGGTTGTAAGGCTTCAACATAAGACGTGCCATGGCCAGGCGCGAGCGCTCGCCACCTGAGAGCACCTTCACCTTCTTGTCGATATCCTCGCCACGGAAAAGAAAGGCTCCGAGAATGTCGCGCAGACGTGTACGTATGTCGCCCACGGCCACACGGTCGAGAGTATCGAATACGGTGAACTCGCCATCCATTAGGTCGTCCTGATTTTGAGCGTAGTAGCCTATGTTGACGTTTGCGCCAACCTTGATGTTACCCTCCGTGGGCTCCAACTCACCGATGAGCATGCGTGCAAAGGTCGTCTTGCCCTCGCCATTGCGACCTACGAGGGCTATCTTCTGTCCGCGCTCGATGGTAAACTCGGCATCGCGGAATATGCGCTTCTCGCCAAAGGCCTTACCCACGCCCTTGACCTCGGCTACAATCTGTCCCGACCGTGGCGCAGGTGGAAACTTGATGTTCAAACGCGATAGGTCCTCCTCGTCAACCTCTATGCGCTCCAAGCGTTCGAGTTGCTTTACGCGCGACTGCACCTGGTTGCTCTTCGTAGGCTTATAGCGGAACTTCTCGATGAACTCCTCGGTCTTCTCGATGAGGCGCTGCTGGTTCTGGTATGCCGCCATCTGTTGTGCGCGACGCTCGGCACGCAGTTCTATGAACTTCGAGTAGGGTACCTTATAGTCGTAAATCTTGCCCAACGATAGCTCCACGGTGCGTGTTGTTACGTTGTCGAGGAAGGCGCGGTCGTGCGATATGAGCAGTACGGCGCCATTGTAGCTGCGTAGGTACTCCTCCAACCACTGAATACTCTCGATGTCGAGGTGGTTTGTGGGCTCGTCGAGCAGGAATATCGAAGGTCTGCGCAGAAGTAACTTTGCCAGCTCAATGCGCATGCGCCAACCTCCCGAGAACTCGCGTGTGGGGCGTTCGAAATCTGTGCGCTTGAATCCCAAGCCGAGGAGTGTGCGCTCGATGTCGGCCTCGCGGGTGTCGCCACCGAGGATGTGGTAGCGATCGTTGGCGATATTGAGGCGGTGTATGAGCTCCTCGTATTCAGGCGACTCATAGTCGGTGCGCTGTGCTATCTCTTCGGTGAGGTGCTCGATGTCGCGCTCTATGCGTAATACCTCGTCAAAGGCCTTTGCCGTCTCCTCGACAAGCGAGGTGGTGTCGGCCACGCGCATCTGCTGCGGTAGGTAGCCGATGCTGCACTCGCCATTTATGGTTACAGTGCCCTCGGTGGGCTGCTGCTCGCCCGTGATAACACGCAGCAGGGTGGTCTTGCCCGCACCATTCTTGCCCACAAGACCTATGCGGTCCTTGGGGTTAATCAAGAACGAGATGCCGTCAAAGAGCGTCCATCCGCCGTAGCTTATCGTGAGGTTGTCTAACGAAATCATATTATGAGTTAAGCATGTCAATAATTGCCTGCTCGGGGTTCTCGGCACCAAAAACGGAGCTGCCGGCAACAAGAGCCTCGGCACCTGCATCGAAGAGTAGGCGCGAGTTGGCAGCAGAGATGCCGCCATCAACCTCGATGATGAGGTCGTTAAGGCCGAGCTCCTGCTTCTTGGCGTTGAGGTACTCGCACTTGGCAATCGACGAAGGCATGAACTTCTGACCTCCGAAGCCGGGCTCCACGCTCATAACGAGGATGAGGTCGAGCTGCTCAATCCACTTGTCGAGGACGTTGGGCTCGGTGCCGGGCTTGATGGAGATGCCCACCTTTGCTCCGGCGTTACGGATGAGGTCGATGCAGCCCTGAATATCTTCGGTAGCCTCATAGTGGAAGGTTACGTAGTCGGCACCGGCCTCCACGAAGCGGGTAACATACTTCTCGGGTGCGGTAATCATAAGATGCACGTCGAGGGTCTTGTTTGTAGCCTTGCGCATGGGCTTCATTAGAGGGAAGCCGAAAGATATGTTGGGGACAAATACGCCATCCATAACGTCGATATGTACCCACTCGGCTTGTGAACGGTCGAGCATGGCCATATCGCGGTTAAGGTTTCCGAAGTCGGCTGAGAGTACCGATGGAGCAATAATTCGTTTCATAGTATATTATAAGTTTTAAGGTTTTCTGCTATTATCCCACAAATTTACAAAATTACTTTTAATTTATCGCACATTGAGCCTATCTATTTGGGCTATTTGGGCGTTGTGAGGTGTGCTGCATACAACATTTATGATGCCTCACCATAATTAAAAGTGGCTGAATCCGTGGAGCTCCACCTCGCGGGGCTCGCCATGCTCACTCCATCGCAACTCACCACCCTCCGTGATGCGTCCTACTGCCGTAAGCATCGTGCCTGTTGCTCGTAACATCTCCTCGCGTAGTGCATCTACCATCTCGGCCTCCACTGTCAGAAGTAGCTCGTAGTCTTCGCCTCCCGAGAGTGCGTAGCGCATGTCGTAGTTCGAGGGTATCTTGTCGAGCTCTATCTCTGCACCGACTCTCGACTGCTCCATGATGTGGCGTATGTCCGATGCTATGCCATCCGAGATGTCCATCATGGCGTGTACCTCGTCGCGCGAGCCTAAGAATATGCCCTCTGCGATGCGGGCTTGTGCCGTGCGATGTGCCTTGGCTGCTGCGGTGTGCAGGTCGCCGAACATGATGTCAACGAGCCCCTTTGACGATATGCCGAGCTCTCCCGTGACGCACACCACATCGCCCACGCGCGCTGCCGAGCGACGCTTGATATGGCTCTTGGGCGCACGACCTATGGCTACGACGTTTATGGCTATCTTATCTTTCGAGGCCGTGGTGTCGCCACCCACCAACGCCACGCCATGCTGCTTTGAGGCGTCGCCATATCCGCGCATGAAGGCCTCTGCCCACTCGCCTTGTGCCGTTGTGGGGAGGGCTATGCTCAGCAGCGTGGCTACGGGCGTAGCGCCCATCGCCGCAACATCGCTGAGGTTGACCATGAGGCTCTTGTGCCCCACCTCCTCGGCCGACGACGCCGAGCGTAGAAAGTGAACATCCTCGACAAGAAGGTCTGTCGATAGCACCATGACCTCGTCGTTGCCACACTCGACAACCGTACAGTCGTCGCCTATGGGCTCGAAGCCGTGGTGGGGTAGCGTGCTAAATGTGCGAGCTATATGGCTGATAAACGCAAATTCTGTCTTCTTCATCTTATGCCGTTTTGCCCACAAAGATAGCGAAACGTGGGCATAAAAACAAGAGGAGATGGCACGTTGTGCCACCTCCTCAATGCATATTGCGTCGTTCGTTACTCGGTAACGGGAAATCTATATACAGCGCGTACGCAGAAAGCCTTGTACTTGAAGGGCTCAAAGCATATTACGCTATCCTCCATGAAGGCAACCGCGGTAGCCATATCCTCAGATGTCTCGTTCGACGACCAGTAGAAGTCCTCCTCAATGGGGTCATCCAACTTGTTGTTGAACTTGGCAACCTCGGCCTCGTCGAAGACATACTTGCCACCGCTCACGGCGCGCCACATCCAGCGTAGCTCATCCTCCGAGGGCATGAACCAACCCTCGCCGTGTGCCTGGCACCACTGCGCTGCGGGATACTTCGAGGGGTCGCTGCCAAAGCGGAGCATATCCTCGGTATTCCAGTCGCCACGGATGTTGCCGCAGTTGCAATAGACGTTCTCGGTTGACCAGGCGAGTGTTGTCTGGTCCATAGACATAATGTAGCAGTATGTGGTGTTCGACATCTTCTCAATAGCGAATATTACACCCTTCACATCGCCCTCCTCGTAGAGGTCGCCAATGTTGTACTGGCCGGCTACTGCGGGCTCGTAGGCCTCCACAGATACGATGTTTGACTCCTTACCGTTGTACTCGGCCTTGAAGTTGTAGGTGCCGGTAGTTGCGGTCGTGAATGTGTAGCCGTTCAAGGCCGCGCCATTGTCGGTATTTACGATTGAGCACTCCTGGGTAACATCCTCATCGCCATAGATGACGCTGAAGGTTGTAGAGTCGATGCCATCGGCCTTGATGCGTCGGTTCGAAGCATAGAGTGTGAGCTTTTTATCCACGGGCTCTCCGTTGCTTGTCGCTGTGATGGTAACCTCAGCAGACTCCAACTCGCCGTAGTATGCCTTGAAGGTATATGAGCCAACCTCGTTTGTTGCGAAACGCTTGCCTTCGAGGGTGTCGCCGTTGATGGCATAGACGACTGTCGATTTGCTTGTGAGGTCCTGCTCGCCCGAAACTACGGTGAACGTTACGGTGTCGTTGCCGTCAGCTACTATGGTGAGCTTATCTGCTTTGAGCTCGATAGAGGTGATAGGCTCCGGCTGGTTGTTGATGGCCTTTGCGGTGATGAGCAGAGGCTCCGACGAGCTCTTGCCGTAGATGGCAGCAAAGCGATATACGCCCGCTTCGGTTGTCGAGAAGCTCTTGCTCTCGATGATAGAGTTGTCGGCAAGGTTGATGACGCTGCACTCCGAAGTGCGCTCCTCGCCATCCACCGTAACTGTGAAGGTTACGGTCTCCACGCCATCCGCGAAGATTGAGGTGTGGTCGGCATCGAGCACAACCTTATGCTCATCTTGGGGTGTGGGTGTTGGAGCGGGCTCCTCGCAGGCTGCGAAGCCGCAACTTATTGCCAGCGCTGCAAATATTCTGAATAAGTTTTTCATGAAACCGTTTTTGTTTATCAGTTTAACCAACAATTATTTGAACATGTCGGGTGTTACGCGTACTGCATACTGCGTAGCATTGTTACTCTCGGTGAGTGCCTCGAAGAAGAATACGTAGTCGCCTGCATCCAAACCAGGGAATGCAATAACGGCGCCTTCCGAAGTCTTGGCATTGGCCAAAGCGTCAGCAGAAATAGACTTGCGGAATGTAAAATATGCCTCGATTGATGACCAGTCTTCGGGATTCCAGTACTTTTCGAATTCGAAGCTATCCCACATCTGCGCGCCAACCTTGATGTCAGCAGCATTGTTGTCAGTCTTAACAACGAAGTTTACGTCGTAGCCGTAACTCTCCGACTTCTCTACAATGGCGTTTGACACATCCAACCATGCGTAGTTAGAACTGCTGAGTGTGCGGAATGTTACGGGTACATAGTTGTAGTCGTGGATAACGGTGGGGTCAACAACCTCGGGGTTCATATAGAAGAGTGCGATGACATACTCTGTATTGGGCTTCAATGCCTCGTAGTTGGTGATGGTCTGAGTACCTGTCTTACCCATAAATTCGTGCAAGAAACCGTTAAAGTCGAGATACTCTGCCTCGCCGGCAAGTACGAGGTCCTGGATAGAGTAGTTGTACTCAGCAAGCAGACCCTGCAAGCCGTAGTATGACTCCATTACTACCTGGTTGTAGTTGCGTTTTAATGCCTGGTCGTACGATGACTTCTCGAATACGTAGTATGACCAGAAGGCATCCTCACCAAGTGTTGGTGTTACATCCAACGAGAAGCCTGAATAGTCGATATTGAGGTTGCTGCGCTTGAACAATGTGTCGGGGTCAACAGGCTCAGTGTCGGGTGTCGAGAACGGCGCCTTGAACACCACAGCCTCCGCGAAACCACCTACTACATCGTTGAAGGTGTCGAGGTTGAAGGCTACGACGGTGTAATCCATCTTGGGAGCTGCATCGTAGGTAAATGTAACATCACCCTTGCGGAAATACTCGTTACGGTAGGGGTTTTCCATACAGTATTTCATAAGGTCGATGTCAGTGCCGTCGGTGTATGCAAGCTCCATATTGGCGATAACGCGGCAGAAGTAGTTTACCTCGCTGTTGTTAACCTTAGCGGTTATAGTTGCGCTCTTTGATGTGATGTCGTTGACACCCAATTGTACGAAAAACTCGCCATCTGCATCGGGAATGGTGGTGCTAACAGCCTCTCTAAATACCTTCTCGCCGTCGTTGTAGAAGGCTATGATAACATAGTCTGTGGCGGCTTTAAGGTTGTTATTGCCAACAATATGAGCGCCCTTATTCAACTTGTAGTTATCGCCCGTGGCATACTTCTCGATAATGGCAGTATCGTCCATATTAGCAATCTCGTTCGCCTCGGCGATAGTAGCAAAGTATAATGCTTCAATATCCGAGGGTATGATGGTTGCCTCAATAGACTTGCTCGTTACGTTAACATCCTCTAATGTGAATGTCGCTGCTTCGGGCGTAGGTGTGGGCTCGTTGTTACAGCCCATTGCAAACAATGACACCATGAGTGTCAGCAGTGAAAGAATCTTTCTCATAAACGTAAAAATAAATTATAATAATTAATTAGTTATCAATAATTTAGTTAATGGTCCTCACTAACCTCGGTTCGCGTGTATGTGCGTACGATACGCATTGCACACTATTCCAACGAACAAAAATAGTAAAACTTTTCGAAATGAAGCTAAAATCTGACGAAATTTGGTGTAAATAAGAAAAAAAAGTTTATTGCTGTTGCATATCCGATACATAATTATTAACTTTGTGGGTACATTTGTGCAATAATATTCCTTCGTAGTCGTTCCATTTAAGGAACCAAATAAATAAAGATATGAATCAAAAGACGCAACGACTCTCCATCATTCGCAAGATTATCCGCTCGGAGTTCATCTCGTCGCAGGAGGCACTCATCGCCCGCCTCGAGGAGCATGGCGTGCAGATAACGCAATCGACACTCTCGCGTGACCTCAAATTTATGCACGTAGCCAAGGTGCCACACAAGGAGAAGGGATATGTCTATGTGTTGCCAAACAACACGCGAAGCGACCTTAGTATATCGACAAACGTTACCGATAACATCACCGACATCGCCTTCTCGGGTAACCTCTGCGTCATCACCACCAAGCCCGGCTTCGCGAGTGCCATCTCTGTACCTATCGACAACAAGGGCATAAGCGATGTGCTCGGCACCATCGCGGGTGATAATACGATACTCCTAATTCTGCGCGAGGGCTTCGACATGGATAGTCTGATGCAGCAGTTGTATGTACTATTTCCGTCTATACGCGCACTGTAATTTTTTGTGATAAGGGCGCATCTGCACCCTCTCAATCATCAGCCTGAATAGGACGTACGCCAAGTACTACCTATCCAGGCTGATTTCTTTATCGAGGGCACATCTGCAACCCTTCTGGCAAAAAATTGGTTCTTTTCTGTGATAAGGGCGCATCTGCGGCCTCTCAGTCGTTGCCCCAAATGGGAAATACGTCAAGTATGTCCCATCTGGGATCAACTCTTAATCGAGACTACATCTGCAACCCTTCTGACAAAAAATTGGTTTTTTTCTGTGATAAGGGCGCATCTGCGGTCTCTCAATCGTTGTCCTAAAAGCGCTGATTAACGGTGTGATTTACTTGGGGGTACAAGGGCTACAAGGGGAAAATTGTTGATAGTGAAAACGCACCCCACAGACCCCGCAACAGAAAGGAGAAAGGAGGAGGTGAAAAGCAGAAAATCCCCTCAGACCCCATTGCCTCCAAATTTTGCGCGATGGGGTACAAGGGGCGTATTAAACTATCAACCACTCTCCCCACCAACTATCTTTCATCTTTCATCTGTACTCTGTACTCTGTACTCTGTACTCTGTACTCTGTACTCTGTACTCTGTACTCTGTACTCTGTACTCTGTACTCCGTACTTTCTGCTCTCTGCTTTCAGTTTTTCTCACTCCACGACGAAGCTGCCCGTGATTGTGCCACAATCAGACGTGATAACAATCTCATAAATACCACTCTCCGTGATGCCGCATACCGTGGCCTCGTACTCGCCATCGTCGGCAGCTATCTGACTGCGCGTGCCGGTGAGTAGGTTGCTTACCGTTATCGTTGCACCTCGCAGCTCCTCGGCCCACGCGAAGTGGAGGTTATCGCCGCGGTGTGTGGCCTCGATGTCGTCAGCCGACAAGGGGCGCGGATAGACGACAATTGTACCCGACCCCGGGGTAAATATCGGAGTGGTCTTCTTGGGTCGTGTCGTCTTCTTGGGTTTGCTCTGATAGCCGGGCAATGTGCCCTCTTGTGGTGGTTCGGAGGGCATGCAATCAGCAGCGCAACCAACCAATAGCGTTAATGCTGCAACTGCTGAGAGTGCTATGTGAAGTCTATGTCTCATATCTTATCCTTTGTATGCTCGAAACAATATGTTTCCAAGGACAAAGTTACTAACAAATAAGCCCCTATCCAACTTTTTTTAGCAAAAAGTTTTCCTAAGCAACATTAAAACATGGTTGATTATCAAGGTGTTAGTCGATGTGCAGTGACGAGTTTTTCAACGCTCTGAAAATCAGTGAGTTAAATCATTGACGTATTAACTCATTGATTAGTAGTTGATTATCGTTCTGAGAGTGCGGCGATGAAGGTATCTGCATCTTTGAGTTCGCT
The DNA here is from genome assembly GCA_045603045.1 of Alistipes sp. Lineage (GTDB taxonomy): Bacteria > Bacteroidota > Bacteroidia > Bacteroidales > Rikenellaceae > Alistipes. Next base: position 8,287 of record JAZULJ010000008.1, on the reverse strand, counting down.
CTTCTTGATCTTTTGTTTGAGATTGTACTTCATCTTCGATACGTTGATAGGGTCGCTATCGATGAAGAGGGCAATAGCGCGGTTTGAGAAGCCCGCAAAACTGTACAGCGCAATACGCACATCGCGCTCACTGAGTTTAGGCATCTGTACGCGTAGGTTGGCCATGATATTTTTACGATAACGATTTACGGCATCCTCCATATTGCCAAGGCGGGCATCGTCGCTCTTGATTGAGGCGATGGTCTGGCTCAACTTATCATATACGAGGGTCTTCTGACGCGAGGAGCCGCTATGGTCGTAGTATATATCGCATAGCTCGTTAAGTTCCGAAAAGCGGTCGCGGTAGAGGGCGCCAATCGAGGCGTTCATCTCGTCGGGGAGGTTACGGTTGGCGAGTTGTAGCTCCTTGATAGTCTCGACATACTGAGCGATATCACGGTTCTTGCGGCGCATACGATACCACATATAGGCTACCGTAACGATGATTATAAGCGTGATGCCGACATATATCATTACATTACGCTGGCGCAGGAGCTCCCTCTCGCGGCGCTCGCTTGCGAGGTGTTGCTCCAACTTCTCGACCTGAACATTGAGTATAGGCTGCTCCAAGACTTCCAACATACGCTCATCCTGGCGATGCTTATTGAGCTCGTGCCACAGCAGGGCGTTATAGTTGTCGTCGAAGGCGCGATAGACAACATATTGGGCATACTCTACCTCCTCGTCAATGGCATCGTCGCACGACTCGGCCTTGGAGATAAAGTCGTGTGCCTCAGCCTCCTCACCACGATAGGCAGCGCAGATAGCCTCTATGCAGTAGTAGTGGCCGAAGCCCGAGAGTAGGGCATCGTGCTCCTTGAAGAGCGAGATACAGTTCTCGCATTTTGTCCACTCCTCGGTCTGCATGTAGAGCTCCGTGAGCTGGTGAAGCACCTCGCACAGAAGCCACTTGTTCTCCTTCCTAATAGCGTAGTCGCCCACCTCGATAAGCGTGGGCTCGGCCTCGGCATAGTTGCGCATGAGTATCAGTGTCGAGGCGATATCGAGACTCGCATAGGCGCTATGCTCCGTGAGACCTGCGCGCTCGAAGCACTCCTTGCCTATGCGGTGTGATTCGAGGGCGTTCTTGAAGAGGTAGTCGTTGCTATATATGTTGCCCTTGGAGCGCTGTATGAGACCCTCCAAACGTGGGTTGTCAATCTCTCTGCATGACTCTTCGGCCTGCATGAGCGAGTGCATAGCTTCGGCGGTGCGCTCCGCAGCCTCCATGACCAAGGCGTGCTGATACATGGCTCGGGCACGCTCATCGTGGCGGTCGCTCTCCTGGTAGTAATCGACCATGGGTGCGGTGAGTGAGTCGCTGTTGCAGATGATACGGTTGTAGTAGCATATCTCGCTATATACTAAGGCGTAGCGGGCAAAGTCCTTGTCGCCGTGTACATCCTCCTTGGCTATGTTGCGCATGATGGCAAGCGCCTCCTCGGGCTGCTCCTCGGCGATACGCTCGGCGTGGTCAATCTGCGCAAGAATATCGTCGTCGGTAGAGCATCCGACGGCAGCGAAAGCAAGGACCGCGGCCACTGCGTATGTCGCTAAATGACGTATCATATGGCAAATGTACGAAAATAATTGAAAAAGACAAAATATTGTAACCCCGAGTCGTCCCAGGCCAAGCTACCCGGGTCGGGCCAAGCTAAACAGCCCAAGCTATCCCAGGCCGAGTCATACCTAATATATAATAAATGTGTCCGACTCGAAAGCCGGACACACTCAACTAGCTTCGTATCGCTGTTGTTTGCGACTATTCGCCGTTAGCGAATCTCCCATGTCTGACCCGAACGCAAGAGGTCGTCAACGCACTTTATCTTCGCAGTGGCCTTAACCTCCTCGACCTGCTGCTGTACGCGCTGGTCATATACATTCTCGTCATCAACATCGCGGATGACACCCACAGCCACGGGGTACTCGGGGTACTTCATGGCGGCCAACATCGAATGGAGAGTGGTATCTGCGGTCTTGGCATCGTGTACCAAGATGTCGTCGATAGTGTAACCATCCTCGCCGATAGTTACGGGCTTCAAGCGCATATTCTCGAAGACGAGACCCTTGTTCTTATCCTTGCCGAAGAGCATCTTCTCACCATGCTTTAACAGTATGGTGTGCTCCTCGCGTGTAGCCTTGTCGCCAGCAAACATAGCGTGGGTCTTGTCGTTGAAAATCATACAGTTGACCAATGCCTCTGTAACGGCCATGCCCTTATGCTTGGCGGCTGCTACGAGACAATCTTTGGTAAGCATAACCTCCTGGTCAATAGTACGCGCGAAGAATGTTCCCTTGGCACCGATAACCAACTCACCGGGCGTGAAAGGCTTCTCTACGGTACCGAAGGGTGAGGTTTTGGTAATTTTACCCAACTTTGTGGTGGGCGAGTACTGACCCTTTGTGAGACCGTAAATCTCGTTGTTGAACAGGATGACGTTAAGGTCGATGTTGCGACGGATGGCGTGGATGAAATGGTTGCCACCGATAGCCAATGAGTCGCCATCACCCGTACATACCCATACCGAGAGGTCGGGGTTGGCGGTTTTGATACCTGTTGCGATGGCGTTAGCACGACCGTGGATGGTGTGGAAGCCAAAGGTCTTCATGTAGTAGATGAAGCGCGACGAGCAACCGATACCCGACACAAAGGTAAACTTGTTGTGAGGCTTGTCGAGGGCGTCTGCTATCTCGGGCATGGCACGCTGCACGGCGTTAAGTATTGCGTGGTCGCCACATCCAGGACACCACTTTACCTGTTGATCGCTCTTGAAATCAGCGGGTGTATATTTGAAATCTGCCATAATGCTAAATCTTTAAGTGGTGTTAATTAAAACATTTTCTCGATGCGCTCTTTAAGCTCTACAACGGTGAAGGGTTGACCCTCAGTCTTACCGAAGAGCTCGAAGGTGTACTGTTGGAACTGCTGACGCAGATAGTTGGTGAACTGACCCTCGTTGAGCTCGCATACGATGATGCGCTTGTAACGCTTCAATATATCCTCAACACCCTTCTGCAAGGGGTAAATGTAGTTGAAGTGAAGGTGTGCTACTGAGCGACCCTCCTCCTGCAACTGCTTAACGGTGCTGTGGAGGTGGCCACGTGTGCCGCCCCAACCGATAACGAGTACGTCGCCGCTCTCGGGGCCAAATACCTCCAACTCGGGAAGTACCTCGGCAACCCTCTCTACCTTCTGCTTACGTGTGGTAACCATCTCCTGGTGGTTCTTCGGGTCGTGCGAGATAGTACCTCTCAGGTGGTCCTTCTCCAAGCCTCCGATGCGGTGCTGCAAGCCTGCCTTGCCGGGGAATGCCCAGCCGCGAGCGAGCTTCTCGTTGCGTGCGTAGGGCAAGAACTCCTCACCCTCGCGAGGCTCAACGATGGGAGGCACGATAGCGGGGTAGTCCTTCATCTCGGGGATGCGCCAGGGCTCCGAGCCGTTGGCGATGAAGCCGTCCGAGAGGAGAATGACGGGGGTCATATGCTCCATGGCAATCTTACCTGCCATGAATGCGTAGTGGAAGCAGTCGCTGGGCGACGATGCCGCGATGACAACCATGGGGCACTCGCCATTACGTCCGTATAGGGCCTGGTTGAGGTCGCTCTGCTCGGTCTTTGTGGGAAGACCTGTCGAGGGACCACCACGCTGAACATCAACAACCACCAACGGGAGCTCTGCCATAACTGCCAAGCCCATAGCCTCGCTTTTGAGTGAGATGCCGGGGCCCGAAGTGGTAGTTACGGCGAAGTTACCTGCGTAGGCGGCACCGATAGAGGTGCAGATACCTGCAATTTCATCCTCGGCCTGTACGGTCTTTACACCGAGGTCCTTGCGCTTAGCGAGCTCCTCGAGGATAACCGTGGCGGGAGTGATAGGGTATGAGCCACAGAAGAGGGGGAGACCCGACTTCTCGGATGCGGCGCAGAAGCCCCATGCCGTAGCGGTGTTACCGTTGATTGAGCGATATACGCCCTCCTGCAAGTTTGCGGGAGCGATAAAGTAGTTGTTGGCAATTTGGTGAGTGTTGGCTGCGAAGTTGTAGCCTGCCTCAATTACGAGCTTGTTGGCCTCGGCAACCACGGGGTTCTTCTTCGCAAACTTCGAGTCGAGGAAGTTGCGGGCATAGTCGCTCGGACGGTTATACATCCAGAAGCACATGCCCAACGCAAACATATTCTTACACTTAACCATCGCCTTGTTGTCCATGCCGAGGTCCTTTAATGCCTCCTTGGTCATGGTTGTAATGTCGGGGATGATTACGTTGAAGCCCTCCAAGTCCAACTCCTTGATGGGGTCGAGGGTCTTGAAGCCTGCCTTCTTGATATTATCCTCGGTCATGGTGTCGCCATCGACGATTACCGTAGCTGTGGGTTTGAGCCACTTGCGGTTAGCAATTAACGCTGCGGGGTTCATGGCAACCAAAACATCGCAATAGTCGCCAGGGTTGTCCACGCGAGATGAGCCGACATGTACCTGGAAGCCAGAGACACCTGCTACGGTGCCCTGCGGTGCGCGAATCTCGGCGGGATAGTCGGGGAAGGTAGAGATACCGTTACCGAGCAACGCCGATGTGTCCGAAAATAGTGTACCGGTGAGCTGCATGCCGTCGCCAGAGTCGCCTGAGAAACGGATTACAACATCTTGCAGCTGCAGTACGTTTGCATTGTCCATTGTAGTGAAGTTTGTAGTTATGTATTAATTAGTTATATGTTTTCAAACATGCAGTGTGCGACACTATGGGATGTAGTGTCTGTATAATTTCTTACAAATATAAGAAAAATAATGGTATGTTGTACCAAAAAGTGGAAATAAATTTTCCGGCTTCCTATGGCAGGGGCATTGTGGAACAAGAAGTACGAGGGGCCTGAGGGGTACGAGGGGGTACATGTGGGTACATGGGGTAGAAGGGCTAGAAGGGGTACGAGGGGAAAATTGTTGATGGCGAAAACGCACCTCACCAACCTCACCAACCTCAACCCCACATAAAAAACGAGGCCACCGTTGGGGTGTTATCCCCAGCGATGGCCTCCGATTGTTATTTACCGCAGTAACTGTCGTCAGGCGTTGTTATTCGCCACAGCGATACTGTCAGACGTCAAATTACTTAACGTTGAGAGCTGCGTGAGCCGCTGCCAAGCGTGCGATAGGCACGCGGTAGGGTGAGCAACTTACGTAGTTCAAACCTGCGTGGTGGCAGAACTCTACCGATGATGGCTCGCCACCATGCTCACCACAGATACCGCACTTCAAGTCGGGGCGTGTTGTGCGACCCTTGAACACTGCCTCACGGATAAGCTGGCCTACACCGTTGCGGTCCAAAATCTTGAAGGGGTCATTCTTGAGGATGTTCTTCTCTAAGTAGATGGGTAAGAACTTGGCGATATCGTCGCGTGAGAAGCCCAAGGTCATCTGTGTAAGGTCGTTGGTACCGAACGAGAAGAACTCGGCAACCTCGGCAATCTGATTTGCCGTAACTGCGGCACGAGGAACCTCAATCATGGTACCTACGAGGTAGTCGATGCGGTCGTTACGCTCGGCAAATACGGCCTCGGCGGTCTTGTCGATGATGTTCTTCTGGTAGCGAAGCTCCTTGTGGTTACCTACAAGCGGAACCATAATCTCCACCTTTACGGGGGTGCCCAACGCCTTGACGTTCATCGCAGCCTCGATGATGGCACGTGCCTGCATCTCGGTAATCTCGGGGTAGGTGTTACCCAAGCGGCAACCACGGTGGCCGAGCATGGGGTTAACCTCGTGCAATGCCTCGACCTTGGCAACAACCTTCTCGAAGGGGATGCCCATAGCCTCGGCCATGTCGCGCTGGTCTTTCTCGGTGTTGGGGGCAAACTCGTGCAAGGGCGGGTCGAGCAGACGTACGATAACGGGGTAGCCGTTCATAACCTTGAACAGACCCTCGAAGTCGCCACGCTGCATGGGCAGCAACTTGGCAAGAGCCACGCGGCGGCCTGCCTCGTCGTCCGAGAGTATCATCTCTCGGATAGCCTTGATACGGTCGCCCTCGAAGAACATGTGCTCCGTGCGGCAGAGGCCGATACCCTGAGCTCCGAATGCAAAGGCCTGCTCTGCATCGCGGGGTGTGTCGGCGTTAGCGCGAACATTCATCGTCGAGTACTTGCCTGCCAACTCCATGAGCTTGCCGAAGTCGCCATCGAGGTTAGCAGCCTGAGTAGCTACCTGGCCGAGGTAAACCTCACCTGTTGAGCCGTTGAGCGAAATCCAGTCGCCCTCCTTGATGGTGTGGCCGTTAATCTTGATGGTGCGAGCCTTGTAGTCAATCTCCAACTCACCGGCACCCGATACGCAGCACTTACCCATACCACGTGCTACAACGGCTGCGTGTGAGGTCATACCGCCACGTGCGGTGAGGATACCTGCTGCATCCAACATACCCTTCAAGTCTTCGGGTGAGGTCTCGATACGCACGAGGATAGCCTTCTGACCTGTGGCGTTGAGGTGCTTCTCGGCGTCGTCGGCGAAGAATACTACGGGGCCTGTAGCGGCACCGGGAGATGCGGGAAGACCCTTAACCAGCACTTTAGCGTTCTTGATAGCCTTCTTGTCGAATACGGGGTGCAAAAGCTCGTCGAGCTTCTCGGGCTCGCAGCGCAGTACAGCGGTCTTCTCGTCGATGAGACCCTCGCGGAGCATGTCCATAGCAATCTTAACCATGGCGGCACCTGTACGCTTACCGTTGCGACACTGCAACATCCACAACTTGCCGTCCTGGATGGTGAACTCTATATCCTGCATGTCGGTAAAGTACTTCTCCAAGTGCTGCTGGATGCCGTTAAGCTCGGCATATACCTCGGGCATAACCTCCTCCAATGAGGGGTACTTGGCCTTGCGCTCCTCCTCAGAGATGTTTTGAGCAGTAGCCCAACGCTTCGAGCCCTCGATGGTAATCTGCTGGGGTGTGCGGATACCTGCAACCACATCCTCGCCCTGGGCGTTGATGAGGTACTCGCCGTTGAAGATGTTCTCGCCCGTAGCAGCATCGCGCGAGAAGGCAACGCCTGTTGCCGAGTTCTCGCCCATATTGCCGAATACCATGGCCTGAACAGATACTGCTGTACCCCACTCCTCGGGGATGTTGTTGAGCTTACGATAGAGGATGGCGCGCTCGTTCATCCATGAGCCGAAAACTGCGCAGATAGCACCCCAGAGCTGCTCCCATGCACTTGTGGGGAACTCCTTGCCTGTCTGCTCCTTGACGGCCTTCTTGAAGGCTACAACGAGCTCTTTGAGATCGTCGGTCGTAAGGTCTGTATCGGCCTTGATGCCGCGCTTCTCCTTCTGTGCCTCGATGATAACCTCGAAGGGGTCCTGGTCCTCCTTGGATGCGGGCTTCATGTCGAGTACCACGTCGCCGTACATCTGCACGAAGCGACGGTATGAGTCCCATGCGAAGCGGGCGTTACCCGAGAGTTTGGCGATGGCCTCCACAGCCTCGTCGTTCATACCGAGGTTGAGGATTGTATCCATCATACCGGGCATTGATGCACGTGCACCTGAACGCACTGAAACCAAAAGGGGTAGGGTTGTGTCGCCAAACTTGCGACCTGTGAGGTTCTCTATATTCTTGATAGCGGCCTCCACCTCGGGGCGCAATAACTCGATAACGCGCTCCTTACCCTCCTTGTAGTACTCGGAGCATACGTCCGTAGTGATGGTGAATCCGGGAGGTACGGGAATACCGATGAGGTTCATCTCGGCGAGGTTGGCACCCTTACCACCGAGCAACTCTCGCATCTTGCCATTACCCTCGGCCTCTTTGTTACCGAAGGTATAGACACGCTTTACATCTGCCATAATAGTCTTGTTTTATAATTAGTTAATGTGTTAATTGTTGCAATTAGTAGTCCAACACAGATTCTTTTGCGTTGAATAGCTTACAAAATTAAGCAAAAAAAACCTAAAAACCAACTATTTCTACCAAAAAATCAGATTGATGGCCCGATGGCGGGATAATCGGCAAATCGTTGAGAGTTAAAAAATTTTATACTATCTCTTCACAAATGCTATTTTGTGTTATGTGCTTATACTTGTAATTCAATGCTTGAATACAAGTGGCCAATTATACAGCCGGCTCTAAAACAAATTATTTGATTATGCTTGGTGGCAATGTTATTGGGGCGATGCGCGCGGATACTGCACGTTTTAGTGAGAGTGGTTAAGTCGGAGGCCAAGCGGTCTTAGGAAGACAATGTCATAAATCAACTCCTTGGC
>JAZULJ010000007.1:0-48397 GCA_045603045.1 Alistipes sp. | reverse complement strand
GTCGAGAAGGTCTCCGCCAAGCTCTTACGAACATCCTCAACATTGACGCTCTTATCGAACTTGATAACGTACGAACGACCACCTGTAAACTCGATACCCTTGTTAAGACCGAGGGTAAGGAATGTTACAACAGACAATACGAGCAACGTACCAGATACGATATACGAAATCTTACGCTTCGAGATGAAGTTGAACTTAACATTCTGCAAGAAGTTCTCGGTAATCTTACGCGAGAAGGCGATGTTACCGCGACGCTTAGCCCACGACTCGATAAGTACACGAGTGATGAAAATCGAGCAGAACAACGAGGTAATGATACCCACAACCAACGTAGTAGCGAAGCCCTTAACAGGACCCGAACCGAAGTAGAACAGTACTACACCAGTGATAATAGTGGTAAGGTTACCGTCGATAACTGCCGAATAAGCATTCGAGAAACCATGCTTAATTGCGAGCATAAGACGCTTACCTGCACGCAACTCCTCCTTAACACGCTCGAAGATGATGACGTTGGCATCCACGGCCATACCCATCGTAAGTACGATACCGGCGATACCGGGGAGTGTCAATACTGCGCCAAACGACACCAAGACACCCATCAACAGAAGAACGTTGAACAAGAGAGCGATGTTTGCCATCCAACCTGCGGTCTTGTAGAAGAATGCCATATAGAGCAATACTAACGCAAATGCCAAGGCGAACGAGATAAGACCCATCGAGATAGACTTAGCACCGAGCGAGGGACCCACAACCTCGGTGTGGATGATTGTAGCACGCGCGGGGGCCTTACCCGAGTTAAGAACGCTCGCAAGGTCCTCGGCCTCCTGAGGCGTGAAGTTACCCGAAATTGACGACTGACCACCATCGATACGGTCGTTTACGCGGGGAGCCGAATATACATAGTCGTCGAGGACGATAGCTATCTGCTTGCCAACATTTGCGGCGGTAATGTCGCCCCACTTAACAGCAGTATCCGAATCCATGGTCATCGACACCTCGAAGCCACCATACTGACCACCCTGAGCACGGGCATTGGTAATACCCGAACCATCCAATACGGGGGTCAACGCACCATTCTTACCCTTCAAAGCATAGAGTAGGAAGGTACCACGTGATGTATTCTCAGAGCTCTTATTTGACCAGCAGAGGTTAACATCCGCAGGGATAAGAGCACGCAACTCGTCGATAGCCAAGTACTTGTTGATAAGTGCCATATCCTCCTTATCGGCAGCACCTACGAGTGGAGCCGATACAATTGCATCATAGGCCTTGCCCTCGTTATCGATACCAACGTAGTCGCGGCGCAAAAGGTCGGTAAAGGGGGTGTAGCCCACCTCATTCTCCGAAGCACCCTCGCGCAACAAGTAGTTACGAACAATCTCGTTAGCCTCACCATAGAGAACACTCATGATATCCGAAGCATCGGTAACGTCGCATACTGTCCAGAACTCCAACTGAGCAGTCGATGCGAGGAGCTTGCTTACACGCTCGGGCTCCTTAACACCCGGCAACTCTACCTGGATGCGGTTTGTGCCTGTAATCTGCTGGATGTTGGGCTGCGTTACGCCAAGCATGTCGATACGGCTGTTGAGCACGTCAAGTGAGCTGGCCACAGCACCCTCAACCAAGTTGCCGAGGTCCTCGGCCAACATAGCAGTATCATTGTGGTTGTAACCCAATACGGCGCAAACACCCTCACCATAGGTGTTGATAAATGCCTGGATAGCTTCGTCGCTATCCTCCTGCTTTGAGGCTGCCGCCAACGCATCCTGCACGCGCTTGCTAATCTCGGCATCCTCGGCAGCAAGACCTGCGCTCTCAACGCGACCCTCAATGACATCCTCGGCGCGAATCTCGAGCATTACGTTCATACCACCTTTAAGGTCGAGACCAAGGTTCAACTCACGCTCCTTGCACTCGCCATAGGTGTACTTAACCAAACCGAGGTTATATACTACCTCATCCCACTTCTGATCGAGATAGGCCTCGGGGGTCATCTCTGTCTGCTTCTGCGCCTCGCTCTCTACGCTACGTGTAACGAAGGTGAACGAGAGCTGGAAGATGCTGGCAAGTCCCAAAAGCACTGCCAACCATTTGATAATACCTTTACTCTGCATTTCTTTTAAGTTTTGTTATTATTCGTTATTGTCTTATACTATTTCGTCGGTGCGCGTCGCCCTCGCGGGCGTATTCGCGCGTTAATCGTGCAAAGATAACAAAAAAATCGCAATCCACAACTTTGGACTGCGATTTTTTGATAAATATGGTAATCTCTATAAAATCTGCCACTACTTTGTTGTCAGTTCGACAATGTAGTCCACCGTATCGGCAACCTTGCCCACTTTGAGCACTACACCCTCGGCGCTCTGCACATACTCCACAGCCTTGCGGTCGGCGAAGCTAACAGCCTCAACAACCTCGACATCGAGGGGCAGCATGAGCGTCTCGGCATCGAGCTCGAAGATGTGAACATAGAGCTTATTGCCCTTGCGTGTTGTTACGCCCCACGGCTGCTGCTTGATGTCTCCCGCCTCGGTACCATATATTGTCTGGCCATTTACGCGCATCCACTCGCCGATAATCTTCAAGCGCTCGACAGCTGCCGCGGGCAGTTCGCCATTAGGCTGAGGGCCTATATTGAGCAAGAGATTTGCACCCTTACCCGCCGTAGATACGAGGTATCGTATAAGTGTCTCGGCAGACTTATAGTTCTGGTCTATAACCTTATATCCCCACATACCGTTCATCGTCTGGCATGTCTCCAAGGGGAGCTTGCTGATGCTCTGTCCCGAGAGGCCATACTCATTCTCGCCTGGGAGGTCGCGCTCGAAAATCTGAATATCCTCGCCCTCGAAGGGTGTCTGGTGGTGGTTGTTTGCCACGAGACATGAGGGCTGCAACTTATGAATCATGGCATACTGCTCGTCAAGTTCCCAGTCGAAGGGTGTCGCATCCTCGTCGTGGTCCCACCAGCCATCAAACCATATAGCCCCGATGTCTCCATACTCGGTGAGCAGCTCTGTAAGCTGGCGGTTCATGAAGTCGTAGTATGCCGGCCAATCTACATCCTTGGGCTCACGACCCGTAACACCCTTGGCAGTGCGTCCTGCGGGGTAGTCACCACGCCCCCAGTCTATGTGCGAGTAGTAGAGGTGCAGACGTATGCCCTGCTTGCGACACTCCTTTGCCAACTCCTTCAATACATCGCGGCCAAAGGGCGTTGCATCCACAATATTGTAGTCGCTCTGCTCGGTATCCCACATCGAGAAGCCGTCGTGATGGCGTGTTGTGAAACATATATACTTGGCACCGGCATCCTTTATCGCTGCCACCCACTCCTTGGCATTGAAGCGGTGAGGATAGAAGGCATCGGCAGCCTTCTTGTACTCCGAGGCGTCGAGACCTGCATTTTGCAAGTACCACTCGCCTTGGGCAAATGAGCTGTATATACCCCAATGCAGGAAGATGCCGAAGCGAGCCTCTGAAAACTCCTTTCGAGCCTGTAAGTTCTCATCGGTGGGCACATACTGCGCCTGCACTGCGCCTGTTGCGAGCAGCAAAACGAAAGATAGAAACGTTCTCTTTATCATAGTTTTAGGTTTTATTTTTAATTATCGTAGCGTGTGATTCAGGTAACGATTATTGGAGTCGATGGGCTGTACCTGAATGTACTGCCCATTGACGACATAATTCGTTAGCGGAAGTAGATGGCCGCTTATCGCGACAAAGAACCAATTTATCGTCAGAAGCGTGCCAGATACAACGCTCGGCGAATTTGGAGTCGATGGGCTGTACCCGGATGTACTGCCCATTGACGACATAATTTGTTAGCGGAAGTAGATGGCCGCTTATCACGATAAATTAGTCCATCTTCAAAACCGCCAAGAAAGCCGATTGAGGCACCTGGACTGAGCCAATCTGTCGCATACGCTTCTTACCCGCCTTCTGCTTCTCGAGAAGCTTACGCTTACGCGAGATATCGCCACCGTAACACTTTGCCGTAACATCCTTACGCACAGCCTTAACGGTCTCGCGAGCAATAATCTTGGCACCGATAGCCGCCTGAATAGCGATATCGAACTGCTGACGCGGGATAAGCTCTTTGAGCTTCTCGCACATCTTACGTCCGAAGTCGTAGGCATGGTCGGCATATATGAGCGACGACAACGCATCGACAGCCTCGCCGTTGAGCAGGATATCGAGCTTGGCGAGCTTACTTATCTGGTAGCCCGTGCGGTGGTAGTCGAACGAGGCGTAGCCCTTAGATATGCTTTTGAGCTTATCGTAGAAGTCGAAGACTATCTCCGAGAGGGGCATCTCGAAGTTTACCTCGACACGGTCCTGCGTGATGAAGGTCTGATTCTTCATCACACCACGCTTGTCGATACATAGTTTGAGGACATTGCCAAGAAAGTCGGCCTTGGTGATAATCTGAGCAAGGATGTAGGGTTCCTCAATCTTCGCCACCTTGGTAATCTCGGGGAGTCCCGAGGGGTTATGCACTTCGAGCTCCTCGCCCAAGGTTGTGGTTATATGGTACGACACGTTGGGCACGGTAGTAATGACATCCATATCGAACTCGCGGTAGAGACGCTCCTGGATAATCTCCATATGGAGCAGGCCGAGGAAGCCACAGCGGAAGCCGAAGCCGAGTGCCAACGAGCTCTCGGGCTCGAAGGTGAGCGAGGCATCGTTGAGTTTGAGTTTTTCAAGTGAGGCACGTAAATCCTCATACTGGTCAGCCTCAACGGGATAGACTCCCGCAAAGACCATGGGCTTGACATCCTCAAAGCCGGCAATAGCCTCAATACAGGGGTCGGATACCGAGGTGATGGTATCACCCACCTTAACATCGGTAGAGTTCTTAATACCCGAACAGATGTAACCTACATCACCCGCCTTAATCTGGTCGCGTGCCACCATTTTTAGTTTGAGCACACCTATCTCGTCGGCATCATACTCGCTGCCGGCATTGAAGAACTTAACATGGTCGCCCTTGCGTATTGTACCGTTAAAGACGCGGAAGTAGGCGATAACACCACGAAAGGGGTTGAACACCGAGTCGAAGATAAGTGCCTGTAATGGAGCATTCTCGTCGCCCTCGGGCGCAGGGATGCGCTCAATGATTGCCTCTAAAACCTCCTCAACGCCTTGGCCTGTCTTACCCGACGCGAGGAGTATCTCCTCCTCCTTGCAGCCTATGAGGTCGATAATCTGGTCCTTAACCTCGTCAATCATCGCCGACTCGCAGTCAATCTTATTGAGCACGGGGATAATCTCGAGATCTTGGCCAAGGGCGAGATATAGGTTCGAGATGGTCTGCGCCTGAATACCCTGCGTAGCATCAACAACGAGCAATGCTCCCTCGCATGAGGCGATAGCGCGCGACACCTCGTACGAGAAATCGACGTGTCCCGGGGTGTCAATGAGGTTAAGTGTATATGTCTGACCGTCGCGAGCCTTATACTCCATCTGTATAGCGTGGCTCTTGATGGTAATACCCTTCTCGCGTTCGAGTTCCATGTCGTCGAGCACCTGTGCCTGCATCTCACGCTGGTTCAGCGTGTTGGTCTTCTCCAAGAGGCGGTCGGCAAGGGTACTCTTACCGTGGTCGATGTGTGCGATGATACAAAAGTTACGTATATTCTTCATCCTACGTGATGTTGTTGATTATCCTTAACTATATAATTAGCCCACAAATGTACGAATTTTTTCGTATCTTTGCAAAGTTAAATCAAAACAACGCTACGATGGCTACATTTTCGGACTACTTGCGACTCGTAAAGTTCTCGCACACGATATTTGCAATGCCCTTTGCATTGCTCTCGTTTACCTATGCTTGGATGAACACCGAGCATCATGCAACGCTATGGCTACTGCTCCTGCAAGTCGTTGGCTGCATGGTCTTTGCGCGCAATGTAGCCATGGGCTTCAACCGCTGGGCAGACCGCTTCATAGATGCCGAGAACCCGCGCACGGCCACACGAGAAATTCCCGCGGGTAGGATTTCGGCACGCGGTGCGGCATGGTTTGTGGCCATCAACGCGGTATGCTTCATCGCCGTAGCCGCCACAATCAACCCTCTCTGTGGGTGGCTCTCACCCGTGGCATTGGCTATCGTGATGTTTTACAGCTATTGCAAGCGCTTCACAGCCCTCGCACATCTCGTCCTGGGCCTCTCGCTCGGCATAGCCCCCGTGGGTGCATATATGGCCGTTACGGGAACATCGACGTTGGAGTGCTGGCTGCTGGCGGTGGTTGTCATGACGTGGTGCGCAGGTTTCGACATCTTCTATGCTCTGCAAGATGCCGACTTCGACCGCAAGCGTGGACTACACTCCATACCGGCACACTTCTCAGCACGCACATCGCTTATAATTAGTGCATTACTACATATCGCAAGTATCGCCACGCTCACCGTATATGCCACCTATCAGCCGCAGTCGTGGCTGCTATGGACAGGATGCGCGCTCTTTGCTGCGATACTCCTTTTGGAGCATATCCTCGTAACACCCACGAAGCAGCGAAACATAGGCATCGCCTTTGCCAACCTCAACGCCATGGCGAGCATGACACTCGCGGCATGCCTCATCGCAAATCTACTTATATATTAGTCGGTTATGTGGATAGGCGCGGCATTTCTATCGGCCCTTCTTTTGGGTCTATACGACGTAGCGAAGAAACGTTCGCTCACGGGTAATGCCGTAATCCCCGTATTGTTTCTAAATACGCTCTTTGCCACGCTCCTCTTCTCACCCGTAATCCTCGACGCAGAGTTGTCATTGGGACTCTTCGAGGGCACAATGTTGCAGAGCACGACGTATGGCCTCAAAGCCCATACGCTGGTCGCTATTAAGGCAGTAATCACGCTATCATCGTGGCTGTGCGGCTACTACGCCATAAAGTATCTGCCACTGACCATCGTAGGGCCCGTGAATGCCACACGCCCCGTGGTGGTGCTCGCAGGTGCCATGCTGCTCTTTGGCGAGCGACTCAATGCCTGGCAGTGGGCGGGTGTGCTGCTGACAATAGTATCGCTCTACCTGCTCAGCATCGCAGGACGCAAGGAGAGCATCAGCTTCCGCCGCAGCCGCCATGTGTGGGCACTTTTCGTAGCGATGTTACTCGGCGCAGTGAGCGGGCTGTGGGATAAGTATATAATCTCGACACATGCGTTAGACCCCCTTTTTGTACAGAGCTGGTTCAGTGTCTATCAGCTTATAATAATGGCTGTTATCACCGCCACGGTATGGCTGCCGCAAAGAGCCTCGGAGCCCTTCACCTGGGTATGTGCGATACCCCTCATCTCGCTCTTTGTCTCGGCTGCCGACTTCTGCTACTACCATGCCCTCGATGCCGAGGGGTCGATGGTGGCAGTGGTATCGATGATACGCCGCTCGTCGGTGGTCGTAACATTCATCTGCGGTGCGCTCCTCTTCGGCGAGCGTAACCTCCGCGCCAAGGCGGTAGATATGGCACTCATCCTCGTCGGCATGGTGCTCCTAGCCATAGGCAGCAAGTAGCACATCGTCAAAAGAATTAAAAAACATTCACCCACATCGTTATTTAACAAAAGTTTGCTACATTTGTAATAAGATTAAACATATAACCGATATTTCGATGGCTAACATATCATTTATCTCTATCGAGTTTCCCGCTGGCGGCACCGAACGCGTTACAATAAATCTCGCTCGGCCATTAACAGATATGGGACATAAGATATACCTCTTTGTCTATAAACTCGACAAAGAGAAGCTCCCCGCCAACCTACCGATAGAGTATATCGAGCTACCCTACCCATCGAACAACGCACAAAACTTCGACACCATCGTCGAGGCCATCACACGATACAACATCGAGGTATTCTTCTCGCCGGCAATATATCCCAGATTTATGCCTAAGCTCTACGCCACAGGCCTATGCAAGATTGTACATGTGCTGCACAGCTGTCCCTTTTACGAGGATATTGCACAGTGGCACAACATCATGCATCCGAACAAAGGCTCGTTGAAGAGTATCGTCAAAAACTACCTCATCAGGTATCCCAAATATAAACTCGGATACTACCACCGACGCACCCTGCGCCACTACAAGCGCAAGTATGCAAATGTCGATGCCTACGGCGTACTCTTCGATACCTACGGACGACAGATAGCCAGCACGTTAGGCGTGGATTATGCCTCATCGAAACTCGTTACGCTGCGTAACCCGATAGAGCCATGCAAACAGTGCGACACCCCCGTCGAGCGCGAGAAGATTGTAGCCTACGTGGGACGCCTCAGTCGCTACGACAAACGCGTAGATAGACTTCTCGATGTGTGGCACAGGCTACACGCGAAATTTCCAGAGTGGAGGCTATGGATTGTAGGCTCGGGCGACGACCAGCCCGCCCTCGAAGAGTATGCAGCCCAAAACAATCTTTGCAATGTTGAGTTTCTCGGCTACCGCTCGGAGGTAGATGACATCTATCGCAAGGTGAGCATCGTCTGCCTGACATCCAACTTCGAAGGCTGCCCCATGGTACTTTTGGAGGCGCAGGAGTATGGATGTGCCACGATAGCCTTCGAGTGTAGTAGCGGTGTGCGCGAGATATTATCTCCCAACATGATAAATGGTGCATGCGTACCCAATGGCGACATCGATGCCTACACCGAAGCGCTCGCCCGCCTGATGGAGGATGACGAGCTTCGCCACACGATACAGCAAAACGGTGTCGAAAATGCTAAGAGCTTTGCTCCGCAGATTAGCGCACAGCAGTACAACGACCTCATAGAGCGGCTATTAGCGAAATAGTTGGTTACACGACAAAGGTTATATGTAAAACTCTAAATTGTCGCTCGATGCTCACATGCGACGGGAGTTGCTCCATGCTCACAAGGGACGCGAAGAGTTTCAATTTATTGTAAACCGATACCTAACGGCATCGTGCATTTGCCGTAAGGCGCCGAAGCACAGTGCAATATGCTACGAAATCTGCAAATATTTTTGCAGTTTAGTGTTAAAAACACTATCTTTGTGGGATAATTACTCGCTGCAAATAATATAAAACAATATAACATGAACATTTCATACAACTGGCTGAAACGCTATCTCGATACCGAACTTTCGGCGGAGCGCATAGCCGAAATATTGACCGAGCTCGGCTTGGAGGTCGAGGAGTTCGAAAAGATTGAGACCATCAAGGGTGGCTTGAAGGGTGTTGTCGTGGGCGAAGTTCTCACCTGCGAGGAGCATCCCGACTCTGACCACCTACATATCACAACCGTAGATGTAGGTGCCGAGGCACCGTTGCAGATTGTCTGCGGCGCCAGCAACTGTCGCAAGGGGTTGAAGGTTATGTGCGCCACGGTAGGCTCGGTGCTCTACCCCATCGACTCGGATGAGGAGTTTAAGATTAAGCGCAGCAAAATTCGTGGCGTCGAGTCGCTCGGCATGCTATGCGCCGAGGATGAGCTGGGCATAGGTCGCAACCACGAGGGTATCATGGAGCTGCCCGCCGAGGCTGTTGTGGGCACACCTGCCAAGGAGTATCTGCATATCGCCGACGACTACCTCATCGGCATCGGTCTCACACCCAACCGCGTAGATGCAGCATCACACATAGGCGTTGCTCGCGACCTCGCGGCATACCTTCGCAGCCGCGGCGAGAAGGCAGAGGTTAAGCTACCCTCGGTAGATGACTTCAAGGTGGACGACACATCGCGTAGCATAGCTGTCGAGGTTATCAACCACGAGGCAGCACCCCGCTATGCAGGTATCACCGTTAGCGGCTGCAAGATAGCACCATCGCCCGAGTGGATGCAGAATGAGTTGCGCGCTGCGGGCATCAACCCCAAGAATAACCTTGTGGATATCACCAACTACGTTCTCTTCGAGTTGGGACAGCCCCTGCACGCCTTCGATGCCGACAAGATTGAGGGTGGCAAGGTTGTAGTACGCTCGGCTGCCGAGGGCGAGAAGTTCGTAACACTCGATGGCGTGGAGCGCACACTCACGGCCAACGACCTTATGATATGCTCGGCCGAGAGACCCATGTGCATCGCCGGCGTATATGGAGGCCTCGACTCGGGTATCTCGGATGAGACGGTAAACGTCTTTATCGAGAGCGCCTACTTCCACCCCGTGTGGGTGCGTAAGACAGCCAAGCGCTTTGGCCTCAACACCGACGCCTCGTTCCGTTTCGAGCGTGGTATAGACCCCAATATTCAAGTATATGCCCTCAAACGCGCCGCTATGCTCATGAAGGAGCTGGCCGGAGGTCGCATAACATCCGAAATTATCGATATCAACCCTACACCCGTGGCACACTTCGAGTTCGATTTCTCGATGGAGCGCGCACGCAGGCTCATAGGTAAGGAGCTCTCGGAGGAGACCTTCCTTACCATCCTCGACGCCCTCGACGTTGAAGTTCGTGGCCGCGAGAACGAGGTGCTGCATGTGGCCGTGCCCCCCTACCGTGTGGATGTGCAGCGCGAGGCCGACCTTATCGAGGATGTGCTCCGCGTATATGGCTACAACAACATCGAGGTCTCGGACCACGTGAACTCTACATTGTCATACGCACCAAAACCCGACAAGAGCCGCCTGGTGAATATCGCCTCGGACTTCCTCACGTCGAATGGCTACACCGAGATTATGTCTAACTCGCTGAGCAAGGCGTCGTACTACGAGAGCTCGGAGACATATCCCGTGGAGCGTTGCGTGAAGATTATGAACCCGCTGTCGCAGGACCTCAACGTCATGCGACAGACGCTACTGTTCAACACCTTGGAGGCTGTCGAATTGAACATCAACCGCCGCAACGGCAGCCTGCGCATGTACGAGTGTGGTAACTGCTACGCCTACAATGCGGAGAAGGCCGACGAGGAGAATACGCTGGCAAAGTATGAGGAGACCTATCGTCTCGGTATCGCCATCACGGGCCTCGCATCGCAACTCTCATGGAACAGCAAGGCCGAGGGTGCTTCGTTCTTCACGTTGCGCGGCATCGTGGAGCGTCTATTGAAGCGCTTCGGCATCGACATCTATACCTTGCAGACCGAGGCTTTGCAGTCGGAGCTCTATGCCGACGCCGTAGTCTTGCGCCAGGGGCCCAAGGAGGTATTGCGCATGGGTGTTGTGGCACCTGCACTACGCAAGAAGTTCGACATCAAGCAGGATGTATTCTTCGCCGAGATAGACTTCGACCAACTTATCAAGATGACCAAAAAGGCCAAAATACAGTTCAAAGAGCTCTCGAAGTTCCCCGAGGTTAAGCGCGACTTGGCGTTGCTCGTCGATAAGAGCGTTACCTTCGCACAGCTGCGCAGCATAGCCTTTGCCACGGAGAAGAAGCTGCTCAAATCGGTATCGTTGTTCGACGTATATGAGGGCGACAAGCTCCCCGAGGGCAAGAAGTCATACGCACTGAGCTTCATCCTCGAGGATAAGAATCAGACACTCACCGACAAGCAGATTGAGCGCACAATGGCCAACTTGCAGACACAGTTGGAACAGAAGAGCGGCGCCGAGATTCGCAAGTAACCGACAGGTTGCGATAAGCCGCACTCTGCAACATCTCACCAAATTAGCCTGGATGAGCCGTACACCAAGTACTGCCCACTCAGGCTAATTTCATATCTGCCCCACATAGCAGGAGCTCCAACAACAGCCTCCCTATTGTCTCATGTAACACACATAAGCCATCTCAGCGGCCAAAAATGTCAGCCTCGGCTGTCAAAATGTCATATATCTGCGTGTGGCACACCATTTGTCGTAGGGCAAAATGTTGCTCGACAGGATGCCGCAGCACACTATCACAGCAAAAATACAGATAATATAATAATAAGGTATGACAAATGGTAAGATTGGGGTAACGACAGAGAACATCTTCCCCGTAATTAAGAAGTTTTTGTACTCGGACCACGAGATTTTCCTTCGCGAGTTAGTATCGAACGCTGTGGATGCCACACAGAAGCTCAAAACCCTCGCAGCAAAGGGCGAGGCCGAGGGCGAGCTTGGCGACATGACCATACGCATAAGCGTAAATGAGGAAGCCAAGACCCTCACAATCACCGACCGAGGTATAGGTATGTCTATGGAGGAGGTTGACAAGTATATCAACCAGATAGCATTCTCGGGTGCCGAGGAATTTATGGCGAAGTACAAGGACCAGGCAATAATCGGACACTTCGGCCTCGGCTTCTACTCATCGTTCATGGTGGCAGACAAGGTTGAGATATTCTCGCAGTCGTATCGCGAGGACAAGAAGAGCGTACATTGGAGCTGCAACGGCTCTCCCGAGTACGAGATGGAGGAGCTCGACGAGAAGTTGGAGCGCGGAACACGCATCGTGCTGCACCTCTCAGAGGAGTGTGCAGAGTATGCACAGCGCGCCGAGATAGCGTCGCTATTGCGCAAGTACTGCCACTTCCTGCCCGTAGCCATCGCCTTTGGCAAGAAGCAGGAGTGGAAGGATGGCAAGTATGTTGATACCGACCAGGACAACATCATAAACGACACCACGCCACTATGGACACGCAAACCTACGGATATCACAGAGGAGGAGTATAAGGCCTTCTATGCCGACCTCTTCCCCATGAGCGAGGAGCCTCTCTTCTACATACACCTCAACATCGACTATCCGTTCAACCTCACAGGTATCCTCTACTTCCCGAAGATACGCAACAACTTCGAGGTGCAGAAGAACCGCATACAGCTCTACTCAAATCAGGTGTTCGTGACGGACGAGGTTACGGGCATTGTCCCCGAGTACCTCACGCTGCTGCATGGCGTCATCGACTCGCCCGACATTCCGCTCAACGTGTCGCGCAGCTACTTACAGAGCGACGCCAACGTGAAGAAGATATCGGGATACATCACTCGCAAGGTGGCAGCACGCCTCCAAGAGTTGTTCGACACCATGCGCGAAGACTACCAGAAGAAGTGGGACGACCTCAAAATATTCATCCAGTATGGCATGCTCACCGACGAGAAGTTTGCTGAGAAGGCGACATCGTTCATGCTATGGAAGAGTATCGAGGGTAAGTACTACACCTCGGAGGAGTACACCGCGAAGGTCAAGGATATGCAGACCGACAAGGATGGCTTTACAATCATGCTCTACACCGACGACATCGAGGGCAAGAATAGCTTCATTGAGGCTGCCAAGGCCAAGGGCTACGACATCTTGGAGATGGGCGGACAGCTCGACAGCCACTACATCCAATACTTCGAGTCGAAAAACGAGAAGATACGCTTCGTGCGCGTAGATAGCGATGTCGTGGACAACCTCATCCGCAAGGAGGAGCGTCAGGCGATGTCGCTCAGCTCGGAGCAGCAGCAGATAATGCGCCCCGTCTTTGAGAGCCAGATGCCTACGGATGATAAGATACAGTATCACGTGTCGTTCGAGGCTATGTCGGCAGATGATGCCCCTGTGGTCATCACGCAGAACGAGTTTATGCGCCGCATGAAAGATATGGCAGCGATGAGCGGTGGCGAGATGAGCCGCTTCTATGGTCAGATGCCCGACAACTTCACAATCACCGTGAACGGCAACCACCCTATCGTCCTCGACATCCTTGGCGAGGTAGAGGCTTCATACGGCGATAAGCTGCGCACCGTGGGTAAGAAGATTACTGCTGCGGAGCAGGAGGAGTCGCGCTTCGAGGAGACCGTGAAGGGCAAGAAGGAGGAGGAACTCACCGCCGAGGAGAAGGATATGCGCGAGACACTCTCGAAGCGTGTTGTGGAGCTTCGCGCAGAGCGTGATGCACGCCTCGAAGAGATAGGTCGCGAAAATAGAAAAGTGCGACAAATCATCGACCTCGCACTGCTCTCAAACGGCATGCTCAAAGGTAAGAACCTCACGGAGTTCATCCAGCGCTCAATATCGCTGATAGAGTAACACCAAGACAGCGGGGCTATGGGGCAAAAACCATAAGACCGCGAAAATAACGGGGATGACTAAACGTTAATTAGTCATCCCCGTTTTGTTATAGGTTGAAGATAACGGCTGCGCGCCTACTCCAACGACGTGAGCACGCCATCATCGCTAATACGGAGTGGCGACTCGGGGAAATCCATATTACTCAGGCTCTTCATCTCCTGAATAACGACCTTGCGGGCATCGCGGCGCGGTCCCGTACGGTCGGGCTGCGTAGCCGAGATAATCTGACCTCCCGTAAACTTACCACCTACGGTCATACGCACAAGCAACACCGGAGCATAGCCATTGCGCCCGACACGGTTAACGCTATAAGGGGTGCAGAAATTTCCGAGAGAGTAGGCTATCATCTTGCCCTTATAAAGCTCCAAGCCACGCACAACATGTGGGCCATGGCCATAGACCAGGTCGGCACCTGCATCGATGCAGCGGTGAGCAAACTCATAGACATTGCCTCGGCTCTCACCGATATAACTCTCCATAGTGCGGGGCACACGGTACTCCATAGGGCCCTCGGCGCCACCATGGAACGAGACGATGATGATATCGCACTCATGCTCCTCACGAAGGCTGCGAACAAGTCGCTCGGCGAGAGATATATCGTGGATATTACACATGCGCGTATTAGGGGCAAAGGCACACATGCCATAGCGCACATCATCCTTATCGACAACTGCAACCTCGCAGACATCCTTAACACCGGCATAGGCCATGCCTGCCTCCGAGAGCACACGCATAGTAGAGTTGAGACCCGTATCGCCAAAGTCGCGAGCGTGGTTATTGGCAACAGCAAGGAAGTCGAAGCCTGCGTCTATGAAGTGCTGCACATAGCGCTCCGGCATACGGAAGAAGTAGGCATACTTGGGGTTTTTAACCCTCTTAACCTCACCACCCGAGTCCAGAAGCACTCCTTCGAGGTTACCCACCGTGAAGTCGGCACCCACCAAGTACTCGCGTACGTCGTCGAAGAGGTTGGCACCATCATTCTCGGCAAAACGCGGCTCATGGTTGGGATAGTTGATACCCAGAATCATATCGCCTACGCAGGCGATGGTTAACTCCCTATTTAAGCGTGCCTCGGCAGCAGCTCGCGCCTCAGCCTCACGCTTCGCTGTGCGGTACTCCTCGACAATAGAGGGAATACGCACAAAGAGGTTCTCGTCGATAATGACACCCTGTAAGGGATGACCCTCGGGCTGCTGTACATGTGCCGCAGTCTGCGACACCCCGCAAAATAAGAGCATGGCGACGCTCGCCAGCGCAATAGTTACACGGCTCCTCATATCACTCTCGTTTAGTCGTTAAACTCCTTATACAGCAGCTCCATAAGCCACTCGGGGGCTCGGTGTGGACGGCGCGTGAGCTTATCTATGAAGCCGAGCGTAGTAGAGCCCGTGGCGATATCACGACCATCTTCGCCCTTAATCTCATACTTGAAGTGCATGCGCGCCATGGGTAGCTCCTCGACAATGGCGCGAACACGTATAAGTTCATCGTAGTAGGCGGGCTGCTTATAATGGACATTAACATCGACAATAGGCATCATCACGCCACGACGCTCCATCTCGGCATACGACAGACCCACGGCGCGTAGCCACTCGGTGCGTGCCACCTCGAAGAACTTAATATAGTTGGAGTGGTGCACGATACCCATCTGGTCGGTATGGTGATACTCCACACGAATTTGCGTTTCAAAACTCTTCATACGCTAAATATCTTTTACTCAAACTCAATAGTTACCCTACCCTCGCACGGTTCCTCCAACACCACGCCACGGCGCTCGATACGCACCCGCTGAGGCGTACCATTGACCACCGCGCTATACTCTCCCTCTGCGGGTAGCATCTTATACTCGTCGCACACCGACACCACGCCATAGGCACAATCACCTATGATTATATAGGCGTGACCGAGAAGTTGTGCCACACGCGCCATGTTGCCACCTACGAAGAGAGAGCGGATGACTGTCGAGCTGACCTTATCGCCCGCATCGGTATATTGTGCCACACGCTCCACCTCGAAGCCATGCGCCGCACCGAGGCTCTGCAAGCCCTCAAAGTGCCCCTCGCTATTGCGTCCCAGGCGGTGATTATAGCCAACGACCATGCCCACCATGCCGAGTTTCTCGACGAGCAGGCGCTGTACAAACTCCTCATACGACAGACTACGGAAAGCCTCGTCAAAGTGCGCCACGACGACATGCTGCACACCGCACCCCGCCAAGAGATAGGCTCGCTCCTCAACAGTGGTAAGCAGCCCGAAGCCCTCGGTACGCCCCATAGCCACACGCGGATGCGGCTCGAAGGTTACAACGACACTCTCGGCATCGAGGCGTGAGGCCATGGCGCGGAGTGTGGCTATAAGCTCACCATGTCCGGCATGCACACCATCGAACGAGCCTACGGTAACCACCGTACGCCGACCAACAATAGTATCGAAGCCGAAGTGTAGTTCCATCGTTTAGTTGCTGCTCTCCTCGCCGACCTTCACGAAGTAGGCGACCTTCTCCAAAAGGGTGGTGATATCGTAGTTCTCAACGACAATACCCTGCGGGAAGCTCAACGGCGCCGAGGTGAAGTTGAGAACACCCTTGATACCGGCATTGATGATGGGTATGACGAGCGTTGAGGCTGCGGAGGTGGGCGACGAGACGATGACGATGCTTATATCCAACTCCTCGACACGCTTCTCGAACTCGTCGATATGGTAGCACTCGATGTTATCTATCCTATGCCCCACCTTCGCAGAATCTATGTCGAAGGCGGCGGTAATGCGCATCTTCAAGCCCTTGCCGTTGAAGTATTTGGTGATAGCCTGGCCGAGGTGTCCCATGCCTATAATGGCCATGTTCATCGGCTGCTCGCTATATAGGATGTTATTTATGAAGTCGATAAGCACCTTTACATCGTAGCCCTTCTTCGTGTCGCTCGAAAAGCCTATGAGCATAAGGTCGCGGCGCACCTGAACGGCCGTAATGCCGTGCATGCCCGCCAGGACGTGCGAGAAGATATGTGTGATGCCCTGAGCATGACACTTGATGAGCGTACGACGGTACTCGCTTAGACGCTCGATGGTCTTCTCGGGAATGGGTGATTGTATGTTGCTTGCCATGATAAACTATTTTGCCAGGATTTTGAAATCGCTACTATACTGCTCCAAGAGCCACTCCTTGTTAACGTTCACACCACCTTCGAAGACAAAGTGATAGGGCGTGGTGAGTGGCATGAAGGTCTCCTCGTATATGCCGCTATCGATACCCGTAAACATCTTGCGACAGAATATCATCGCCGCCTCGTAGCCTCGATACGAGAACATCGACGGCAGCGTATGGTAGGCCTTGATATATCGGGCATCGAAGAGACGTATAACATCGTCGCCGCGCTTAGCGTGGTGCGACACTACGAAGCATACATCGTTCTTGAAGAATAACTGTCTGTCGAGGGTACTCTTACGCATCCACTTACGGTTGCCGACAACAAGATAGTCGCCCACGGTGAGACCTCTATCTCTGTTGTAGGTCTTTGCCGACGACAAGGCGGCAAGTATTCTATCTATATCGCTATCGGTTGTCGCAAGAATAACAAAGGTCTTCTCGCTCTTCGTGCGCATGAATGTCGTGAGGTTTATAACCTCGCCACTCGTGCCGTCGCTATTACGATTGCGGAATGTCAACTCGCGACCCAGCGAGGCGTTTATATGTCGCGTATTCTGCGAGCTCACCAACGCACGCATCTCCTCACCGAAGGCATCATCGTTGGTGCCGGCATGTATGAATACTATCTCGCGCGGCTCCGCGAACAACTCCACAAGTTTAGCATTCTTAAACGTCGCCTCGGGCTGCATCTGAAACAGCACAGGACTGGCGATACTCTTAACGTCGTCAAAGGGGGTAACTACGGGGATGTGGTTATCCTCGGCATGACCGAGGACATGGCGCAGCTCCTCCTCATACACGGGACCAAAGATTATATGCGCATTGAGCAGGGCATCTTCGTATGCCACCAACTCCTTGATGCGCGCCGCGCTATTAGCGGTGTCGAATACCGAGAGTTCAATGCTCATACCCTCCTTTTTGAGGTCCTCCATGCCGAGGAGCATGCCCTTGTAGAAATCTACAAACGAGGGATTTATCTTGCCGTTCATATGGAAGGGCATCATCAGCACCGCTTTGAGCGTGTTGTTACGCCCGAGACAGATAAAATCGACATCCACCGGCTGCACTGTTGTTGCGTCGTCGTACGACTCATCACCATACATATAGGCGTAGGCATCGTTGTACTGCGCCACAGTATCGCGCAATCGGCCCTTTACGGTATCGAGAGCACCCTCTATCGCCTCCACGTCGCGCACTGCTACCTGCTCGTCGCGCGTCGCAGTATGCCCGTCGCGCTCATCGCGTGTTACACACACAACCATACCCACCTTCAACTCACTCGCCGCGGTCATGTTATTGAGCGACAAAAATTCGCCCTCGGACATATTGTAGCGTCGCGAGAGAGAATATACCGTCTCGCCAGGCTGCACCTCATGGCCCTCCTGCGGCTTCTCTTCGTGGCTCTTCTGTTCGGCGCGTGCCTCAATCTCGCGTGTTATCTGTCGGCTTGTCGTGAGTCCCATCTCCGACTCGCGTATGCGCAACGTCATGCCGGGCGCCAAGTTCATGGCACTAACACCGGGATTATCCTCCTCTATAACCTTCAACGACACCTTATACCTTTTGGCTATCGAGTAGAGGGTATCTCCCGATGCCACGTTATGGAGCTTAAATCCCGGCTCCGAGGGCTGCTCCTTGCTCTTAGCACGTCGCAGTTCACGCTTCGTGGGCTCAACCACAGGCACATAAATCTTCTGGTCGAGTTGCAGGGTCTCTGCCGTTAATCCCTCGTTAGAGGCGATGATATCATCCACCGTTACGGCATAGGCCTTAGCTAACGAGTATAACGTTTGCCCCTTTTCGACGGTATGCACATAGTACTTCTTGCCGTTAACCACAACGATATCCGTCGATGGCTCAATGGCCATTGCCGATACCGATACCAACAGCACAAGCATCCAAATCAACGAGCGAAGCAGTTTCATAAGTTTCGGTTTATGAAGGTTTTGTATGAGCGCCGTGCGCTACTTTCTGTTGCGCAGACGTATCTCAGTGATAATCTTCTTGGTATATAGCGGGAAGTCGCCATCCATCATCCAGTTGTAGTAGCTCGGCTCCACTCGGAATACCTCCTCCACGCTGCGACCTTTGTACTTTCCGAAGTTGAATACTTCCTCGCCCTTGTCGTTGTAGGCTATGCGTCCCGCAAAGTCCGCCACAGCACCATGCGTCGAGTACTCGGCCAGCGCCTCCACGGTGTCGCCTATATCACCATAGCGTGCTATCTGCGCTTCGAGCACCTCGTATGTAGCCATCGTGTCGGCCTCTGCCGAGTGTGCATTCTCGAGCTCCTTGTCGCAGTAGAACTTATAGGCCGCCACCAACGTGCGTTGCTCCTTCTTGTGGAATATGTTTTGCACATCCACGAAGCTACGACGCTTGAAGTCCACATCGACACCCGCACGCAAGAACTCCTCGACGAGCATCGGCAGGTCGAAGCGGTTGGAGTTGAAGCCTCCGAAGTCGCAGCCCTCGATGAACTGCGCCAATGACTTGGCTATCTGACGGAATGTCGGCTGCTCCTTGACATCCTCGTCGGTTATGCCATGCACGGCTGTTGCCTCAGCGGGTATCGGGCACTCGGGGTTTATACGTCGCGTGCGCACTATCTTCTCGCCGTCGGGCATGATTTTTATCATCGATATCTCCACGATGCGGTCATTTGCCGTATCCGTGCCGGTAGTCTCCAAGTCGAAGAAGATTATCGGACGCTTCAATTTCAGGTTCATTATTTCATTTTTTTGTTATAGCGCCTCGGCGTAGTGGTTACGATAGTAAGAGCCATAAGGGTAGTTAGTACAGCCGGAAAATTTATGGAGTTTTCTCTCCTTAATCTCCTCAACCTTCCTTAATCCCCACCCCTTAATCTTCCTTAATCTCTTTCGGGCTGATGATTGAGAGAGCGCAGAAGCGCCCTTATCACGATAAATTACGCGTTAATCATCATAGGCATCAACAACATCAACACCTCGTGTGCGTGCTTGTCATCATATACAGGCTTGAAGACACCCGCACGTGTCGAGTCGGCGAGTTCAATCATCACTGTCGCCGAGTCGATGTTAGAGAGTATCTCGACAAGGAATGTCGATTTGAAGCCGATAGTTACGGGCTGGCCGTCATAGCTACATGATATGGTCTCGTTTGCCGATACCGAGAAGTCGATATCCTGCGCTGCGAGGCTAATCTTGTTACCGGCGATATCCATGCGGATAAGGTTTGTTGTGGGGTTCGAACATACCGCAACGCGCTTAATGCCGTTTACCAGGCCTACACGGTCAACAAGCACCTTGTTGGGGTTGGCTGCGGGGATAACGGCGTTATAATTGGGGTAATTACCCTCGATAAGGCGGCACACGAGTTTGAGATTTTTGAGGTCGAAGATTACGTTCTTGGCATCGAAGGTAACCTTCACAGGCTCCTCCTCCTTCAAGAGCACACCCTTTAAGAGGTTTGCAGGCTTCTTGGGGAGAATGAACGAGGCGTTGAAATCAACATCGGGGCACTCGGCAACAGAGCGCACGAGCTTGTGAGCATCGGTAGCCACGAAGGTTATCTTGCCGGCCTCGAAGTTGAAATATACACCATTCATCACGGGGCGCAACTCATCGTCAGCCGTAGCGAAGATGGTCTTGTTGATACCTGCGATGAGCATATCCACATCGAGGAGGATGCTCTTAGACTCGGCACCTACGGTCTGCACTGCGGGGTAGCTCACGGCGCTTGCACCGGGGATAGAGAGCGAGCCGCTTGCCCACTTAATCTTAATCTCCCATGTGGTGTCGTTAACATCAAACTCGAGGGGCATCTCCGAGAACTCCTTCAACGAGTCGAGCATAAGCTTGGCAGGGGCGGCGATGACACCCTCACGCTCCACGTTATCCACTTTGAGGTGGCCTACAAGCGTGGTTTCGAGATCCGAGGTCGTAACGGTGAGCTCGCCATCTTTGAGTTCGAGGAGGAAGTAATCGAGGATAGGAAGTGTGTTTTTGTTGCTGATAGCCTTACCTGTTGTTGCAAGCAATGATAACAGCGCTGAACTTGATACTGTAAATTTCATACTCTTTCTGTTTTTATTTTTGTTATTATCTTGTTTTGCGATTGTTGGTTTTTATAGCGTCGCGAGCTTGTCGAGTGCCATCTCAATCATGCGACGCACAAAGGGCTTATAGTCGGTGCAGGCATCCTTTGCCACGCGCTGGGCAATGATTGTACATATCGTTGCCGCGCGGTGTCCCATGAGTGCTGCGAGGCCTGCAAGTGCCGAGCCCTCCATCTCGAAGTTGGTTATGCGGCGCCCACCAAAGCGGAACGACTCGATTTTGGCGTTGAGCTCCATGTCGTGCGGGCAGAGACGCACCCAGCGTCCTTGCGGCGCGTAGAAGCCCGGAGCCGCAATGGTTATACCCTCCATCACCGAGTCGCGGAAGTGGTCGAAGAGACTCTTATCGGCATTTACGAAGTAGGGGGCAGGGAGCTTTGAGTACCATCCCGTATGCTCCTCGAAGGCGCGCTCCAACGCAAGGTCGCACACCTCGTCGCGACCCTCGTAGTAGGAGATGAGGCCGTCGAAGCCGAGCGACGTGCGGGCAAAGACTACGGTACCCACCTCGATATCCTCCTGTATTGCTCCCGAAGTACCGAGGCGCACGAGCGTAAGCTGACGTAAGTCATCCTTCACGCGACGTGTCGCGAAGTCGATGTTTGCCAGCGCATCAAGCTCCGTGACGCAGATATCTATATTTCCGATACCTATGCCTGTTGACATGACGGTCATACGACGTCCTTTATATGTTCCGGTAACGGTGAGAAACTCACGATTCGATACCTCACACTCCTTAGTATCAAAATACTCGGCAATCATTGCCACACGGCCGGGATCACCTACAAGGATGACAACATCGGCCAACTGTTCTGGCTTCAAATGAAGATGGAAAATAGAGCCATCCTCATTGATAATCAGCTCTGAAGAGGGTATCGTTCTCATAGCTCGGAATAATTATTATCGTTTTTATTTTTAATATTCGCGTAAAATTAATAATTTTGTCAGAAATAGCAAAATGTTTAACCCATTTTTTACGTTCTTGCAATTAATAAACCACAAATAGAGTATCGTATGACACTTATCAAATCTATTTCGGGTATCCGAGGTACCATTGGTGGTCAGCCCGCCGACAACCTCACACCCATTGATGTTGTGAAGTTCACAACGGCATATTCGCGTCTTATCAAGGCTAAACACCCCGAGCGCCGCATCACCATCGTCGTAGGTCGCGATGCCCGCATCTCGGGCTCTATGGTCGATAGCCTCGTGGAGGGTACACTCCTCGGCTGCGGCGTCGATGTCATCAACGTAGGCCTCTGCACCACACCCGGTACGGAGATGGCCGTAATCACGCATAAGGCTGACGGCGGTATCATCATCACCGCATCGCACAACCCACGACAGTGGAACGCCCTCAAACTGCTCAACGAGCGTGGCGAGTTCCTCGATGATGCCGAGGGCAAAGAGGTGCTCGAGATGGCCGACGACACCGACTACACATATCCCGACATCGATAATATCGGCCATGTCATCCTACGCGAGGAGTTCAACAAGCGCCATATCGAGCAGGTGTTAAGCCTTCGCCTTGTGGATAGGGAGGCTGTACGCCGCCGCAAGTTCAAGGTTGTTGTGGATGCCGTAAACTCGGTAGGCGGCGTGGTCATCCCCGCACTGCTCCGCGAGCTCGGCTGCGAGGTGGTGGAACTCAACTGCGAGCCCACAGGTGAGTTTGCCCACAACCCCGAGCCTCTGCCCGAGAATCTCACCGAAATTTCGGAGGTTATACGACGTGAAGGTGCCGACCTCGGCGTCGTTGTCGATCCCGACGTTGACCGCTTAGCATTCGTCATGGAGGATGGCTCAATGTTTGTCGAGGAGTAC
This sequence comes from Alistipes sp., assembly GCA_045603045.1. Lineage (GTDB taxonomy): Bacteria > Bacteroidota > Bacteroidia > Bacteroidales > Rikenellaceae > Alistipes. Next base: position 25,393 of record JAZULJ010000007.1, on the reverse strand, counting down.
ACACTCGTAGCCATTGCTGACTACGTATTGAAGCACACACCCGGCAATACGGTATCGAACCTCTCATCATCACGCGCTCTTAGCGACGTTACCGCCCGCTACGAGGGTTGCAGCTATGCCGCAGGCGCCGTGGGCGAGGTAAACGTCGTGAAGAAGATGAAGGAGACCAACGCCATAATCGGTGGCGAGGGTAACGGCGGCGTCATCTACCCCGAGCTGCACTACGGACGCGACGCGCTGGTGGGCGTTGCTCTCTTTTTGACCTATTTTGCGAGCCTCGATATGACCATGACGGAGTTACGCAAAACATACCCCGCATACTACGCCTCGAAGAATAAGATTCAGCTTACGCCCGAGATTAACGTTGACAAGATTTTAGCAGAGGTAAAGAGCAGATACTCAGGTGAGAGAGTTAACGACATAGACGGTGTGAAGATTGACTTCGAGCACAACTGGGTACACCTCCGCAAGTCAAACACCGAGCCTATCATCCGCGTATATACCGAGGCTAAATCTATGGACGAGGCAGATACTCTTGCCAAGCGTTTCATTTCCGAAATAGAACAAATATGCAAGGCCTAAAAATAGTAATAACAACCTAAAAATACCTATATTATGAAACTTGCGAACGACTACATTCAGCAAAACAAGGAGCGCTTCTTAGAGGAGCTTTTCGACCTCCTGCGCATACCCTCAATCAGCGCACAGCCCTCGCTGCATAAGCAGGATATGGTACGCTGTGCCGAGTGGCTGGCCGCCGCTTTGGTTAAGGCCGGTGCCGACCGTGCCGACGTGCTTCCCACCGAGGGCAACCCCGTGGTATATGCCGAGAAGATTATCGACCCCAAGGCAAAGACCGTATTGGTATATGGCCACTACGACGTCATGCCCGAGGACCCCATCGACGAGTGGCGCACCAACCCCTTCGAACCCGAAATTAAGGATGGCCGTATATGGTGCCGTGGCGCCGACGACGACAAGGGTCAGCTCTACATGCATGCCAAGGCATTCGAGGCGATGGTAGCAACAGACACCCTCCCCTGCAACGTCAAGTTCATGTTGGAGGGCGAGGAGGAGATTGGCTCACCCAGCCTCTATAAGTTCTGTGCCGACAACAAGAAGATGCTCAAAGCCGACATCATCCTCGTTTCGGATACCTCGATGATTGGCCTCGACACGCCTACCATCACAGCGGGCTTGCGCGGTCTAACATATATGCAGGTGGAGGTTACGGGTCCCGACAAGGATTTGCACTCAGGACTCTTTGGCGGCGCTGTTGCCAACCCCGCAAATGTGCTTGCCAAGCTCGTAGCATCGCTCACCGACGAGTTCGGACGCATCACCATCCCCGGCTTCTACGACGATGTACGCATCCTCAGCCAAGCTGAGCGCAAGGCACTCAATAAGGCTCCATTCTCGCTCGACGAGTATAAGAGAGCCCTTGACCTCGGCGACGTGGCAGGCGAGATAGACTATACCACCATGGAGCGCACAGGCATCCGTCCCTCGCTCGACGTAAACGGCATTTGGAGCGGCTACACAGGCGAGGGTACCAAGACCGTCATCCCCTCGAAGGCATACGCCAAGATATCTATGCGCCTTGTACCTAACCAAGATTTCAAAAAGATTGCTAAGCTCTTCGAGAAGCACTTCCGCCGCATTGCTCCCAAGAGCGTGAAGGTCGATGTTAAGTTCCTGCACGGTGGCGCACCCTACGTATCACCCACCGACCTGCCCGCATATAAGGCTGCGGAGAAGGCCGTGGAGACAACCTTCGGTATCAAGCCTCTGCCCTTCTACTCGGGTGGCTCTATTCCTATTATCTCAGGCTTCGAGAATATCCTCGGCATCAAGTCTATACTCTTGGGCTTCGGCCTCTCGAAGGATGCCATCCACTCTCCCAACGAGAGCTACGGTCTCGACCAATTCTATAAGGGTTTGGAGACGCTTCCCTACTTCTATAAGTACTTCGCCGAGGAGTAATTGCGCGAAGCATTATAGTTGCTTAGAGTAAATTCCGGGCTGACCTTTTTGGGGTCGGCCCTATTTTTTTGACGTGAGACATACTCATCTCCACGTCCCTGCGGGGGGGGGTAAAGAGGTTAAGTAGGTTAGGGGTCGGCGGTGCGAGAGGGCATGAGGCCAGCGGTGCGAGAGGGCTATGCGGGCCATGAGGCCGGTAGCCTCGACATAAAATCAGCCCGAATGGGTAGTGCTTGCACACTCCATTCGGGCTGATGATTGAGCGAGCGCAGATTGCGGCTTATCTCGCCAAATTGAGGCGCTCGGCAGTATAAAGATAACGCTTAATACTACGCTTCGGTGTCTTAACAAACTCCTCGCGATGGATAACGATATTTGCAACCTTCTCGTATGATGCAACCATGGTATTGAGTTCTTGGAGGTTCTTCTCCATAATCTCGGGAAGCTGATTCATATCCACCTTCTCGGCATTTGCCAACTCATAGTCGGGAACGACCAACGCCGTGAGACGACCATTATTCTCGATGATAAGCGACTCGGCAACCATATAGAGGTTGTTCAGGCGCTCCTCAATCTCCTCGGGATAGATGTTCTGTCCCGAGCCCGAGAGAATCATCGTCTTACAACGACCGCGTATATAGAGCGTGCCGTCCTCATCCATGGTACACATATCGCCCGTATGCAACCAGCCATCCTTCTCGAGCACAGCCTCCGTAGCTGCCTCGTTCTTATAATAGCCACGCATGACATGCTCGCCACGCACAAGTAGCTCACCGGGGATATTCTGCGGATCCGACGACATAATCTTCGCCTCCAAGAAATAGCTGGGGAGGATGCGGCCACACGAGCCTGTCTTGAAGAGTGTAGGCTGTTCGAAGCTGATAAGCGGGGCACACTCCGTCATGCCGTAGCCCACCGTGAGCGGGAATTTAATCTTATGCAGGAAGTCCTCGGTCTCCTTGTTAATGGCAGCACCGCCGACAATGAAGAGCTCCAAGCATCCACCAAACTGCTCCATAAGACGTGCACGGATGGTTGAGTAGATTGCCGTATTGAGCAACGGAATACGCATCGCAATACTCATGGGGCGCTTCTCCAACATCGGGAGGATACTCTTACGATATACCTTCTCCAAGATGAGAGGCACCGAGCACACTAAGTTGGGGCGTGTAACCTTCATCGCCTCGACCAAAATCTTAGGCGAGGGTATGCGGCCAAGGAGGGTGATGTGAGCACCACATGCCAGGGGCGCAAGGAAGTCAAAAGTACAGCCGTAGGCGTGCGCCAAGGGCAAGAACGAGAGGGTGCGGCCACCCTTACGGAAGAAGTGCTCTCCGGTCTCGATGTTCTCCATGCCCAAAGCGAAGACGATGTTACCTGTGAGGTTGTTCACCGTGAGCATAACACCCTTTGACGAGCCGGTAGTACCCGACGTATAGTTGAGCAGGCATATCTCGTCGTTAGCAATCTCAGGGTAACGTATATCGTTGACATTGAAGCCACGAGGATAGGCCTCGCGGTAATGCATCATGATATTCTTCATATAGTTTGTGAGCTTGTCGCCCTCGCGCTCGTAGATGACGTGGTAGTCCGTAAGCGAGAACACAGCCCCGATGTTGGGTATCTGGTCGCCCTCGATATCATCCCAGAAGTTATCGCCAAGGAAGAGCAGACGGCTCTCCGAGTGGTTTATGATGTTGATAACATCTGCGGGATTGAAGTCCTGCAATATGGGGACGATAACCGCGCCATAGGTTATTGTAGCGATATAGCTCATGCACCAGCGGGTGTTGTTGCGACCAATAAGCGCAATTTTATCGCCCTTATTGATGCCCGCCTCCTTAAACATAAGGTGCAACTTGGCCACCTCTTTGGCTACCTCATAGTACGAGAAGGTCTCGCCCTTGAAGTAATCAGTAAGAGCAGCCATCTCGCGGTTATCGCGGAAGCTCTGCTCGTAGAGTTTTATTAAGTTTTGCTCCAACATAAATTTATTGATTTTGGAATTAATCACTTCATCACGCTGCAAAGATATAACTTTTTTGTCAGTAAACGAAATATTCAACTGATTTTCTCATATCACAAAACAAGCACTCCATGCGGCATTTATCACATATCGCTGATTGTGAGCATACTACATATTCAACAAAAATATCATATCCCCACCTGCAAATTTTTCTATAAGTAATATTGTTGTCTTTGCCACATGACATATTCACCCCCTCAGAGAGAATTTTTTGCACTTTTTACAGACATCGCTTTGCTATTTCGTTTTTTTGCGTTACATTTGCATTTTGCTGGCTCCTTAGTTCAAGGGATAGAACGAAGGTTTCCTAAACCTTAAATCCGCGTTCGAGTCGCGGAGGGGCTACTACGGAGCTCGATAGAGCATAAGATGGGCAGCCAGGGGCCGTGTCAAAAAAGAGCGCTGCCAACCACCTTGAAGCCCACCCTAAGGCAATGAGACTATGAGGGCGCAGCAATGAGGCTATGAGGGCGCAGCAATAAGGCTATGAAACAATAAAGCGGCTACTACCCCACTCACAATAAATTGTCGTCAACCGCGTTAATCAGTAAAAAACAATAGACTATGGCAAACTTCACATCGACACAGACCGCTACTCAGTCGCTCGTATCGACACTCTTCAAGAGCGTATATATGCAGATGGCAGCAGCCCTCACCGTAACGGGTCTTACGGCATATGCTGTGGCAAACTCACCGCAGTTGCTCTACGCCCTATTCAGCAACTCGGCATCTATCTGGATTCTACTCATCGCGCAGTTCGGCCTGGTTATATGGCTGTCGTCACGCGTAATGAAGATGTCGCTGACGTCGGCAACATTGCTCTTCATCCTCTACTCGGTGCTGACGGGCATAACCTTCTCGTCGATATTCTTCGTATATACCTTTGAGAGTATCGCTTCGACATTCTTCGTCACGGCGGGCACATTCTTCACCATGAGCCTCGTGGGATACCTTACACGCATGGACCTCTCGAAGATTGGCAACATCCTCTACATGTTGCTTATAGGACTTCTCATTGCCACCGTGGTAAATATCTTTGTTGCATCGTCAGGACTATACTGGGTGATTACCTATGCGGGCGTCATCATCTTCACAGGTCTTATCGCCTGGGATACACAGAAGCTCAAAACCATCTTCTTAGAGTATGGCACGGCTGACGATAGCGGCCATAAGCTCGCGCTGCTCGGTGCACTGACCCTCTATTTGGATTTCATCAACCTCTTCTTGTTCCTGCTCCGCATCCTCGGCGGCAACCGCGAATAACGAGAGTAGGAGGCACAGACATAATAAATCTTGGGGCTGTTGGACGAGTATCCAACAGCCCCAAGAGTCTTATTACCTCGTTAGACAAAAACGACGAAATTTTCTTATGCTACAACTTATCATAATTTAATAATTTTTCTCAATACGCACCATAAGCTCCTCAGCGGTGCAGCCAACAGACACAACACCGACAAGGAGAAGACCCACTATATGTCTGGGTGAGAGGATGGACTAAAATTTAACCTTCAAACCCGCCTGGAAAATACCCGAGGTACCGTAGCCCAACTCAACGAAGCCTCGCACACGGCCACCCGCTTCTAAGGCGATGGGGCTGAGTTGGAACGCGGGCATCCACCACTGCTCGAAGGCTCCGTTATATTTACCACACACGTAGGTAGCGCCCAGCGCAATACGCGAATACATGCCAAAGTAGGGGCGGTTGAACCAATAGAACTTCGCCGAGGGCATAAGCGTAATGTAGCTATGCGAACTTGTGTACTTCGAATCGGAAGGCGAGCGTCCATATTCGTAGGCCAGCGTACCACCGACGCCTACATGTTTGATGGGAAAGTAGTGATAGTCCAAACTTGCGGCACCCGAGAAGAACAAGTCGGATTGAGCGAGTGATAATGTAACAATCTCGGCGAGAACATTTACAGACTGAGGCAGGGAAACGAGGCCATAACCGAGACTCAGCTCATGGCGACGAAACTCTCCACCGCGCACCTCAACCTCCACACCGTCATCAACAATCGCAACCATCTGAGCCATATCATCGGTCTCTACATCCTGCGCCAAAGCGACACTACAACCAAAAAGCGCAACCGCGCAAAGCAAACACAAACGTCTCATAACTTCACTATATTAAGGGTTAGACACCTCAAATATACAAAAAATTTTGCAAAACGCGCCACTTTTTGTTACAATTAGCTCTCACGGGTTGCAAAGGTTTTGCAGTAACGTTAAGATTTTGTTACATTTTCAATTTGTTATTGTGTTTCACAATTTTCTTAACTTACTTTGCAACGAGAAAACAACAAAAAACGAAATAATATTGATTAAAAAGATAGAACTATGATGCAAGCATTAACACTTCTTGGTGCTCTCGGCATGTTCCTCTACGGCATGAACCTCATGAGCGCAGGCTTACAGAAGGCCGCAGGTAGCCGTCTGCGCAACCTGCTTACGGCAATGACCTCAAACCCCTTTAAGGGGGTACTCTCAGGCCTCGGCATAACAACCGTAATTCAGTCGTCATCGGCAACAACCGTGATGACCGTAGGCTTCGTGAACGCAGGGCTCCTGACCCTCACACAGGCCATCGGCGTAATCATGGGCGCCAACATCGGCACGACGGTTACGGCATGGCTCGTGGCATGGCTCGGCTTTAAGGCCGACATAGCGATTTTGGCAGTGCCGATGATGGCTCTCGGCTTCATACTCTCAATATCAAAGAGAGAGTCCCGACGCCATATCTCGGAACTCGTAGTAGGCTTCTCACTCCTCTTCCTCGGCCTCTCGCTGATGAAGGAGTCGGTACCCGACTTGCGAGAGACACCCGAAGTTTTGTCGTTCATACAGGGGTGGCAGAACCACGGCTTCGGCTCAACACTCATCTTCCTCGTATTTGGCACGCTGCTGACACTCGTATTGCAGTCGTCGTCGGCAACAATGGCTCTGACGCTCATCATGCTCAACATGGGCTGGGTACGTTTCGACATGGCATGCGCCATGGTGCTCGGAGAGAATATCGGTACTACCATCACCGCCAACATCGCAGCCCTCGTAGCCAATACCTCGGCAAAACGAGCAGCACTTGCACACACCGTATTCAACCTATTTGGCGTAATTTGGGCACTCGCAACCTTCCCCTTCTTACTCAAATTGGTTGGCGGCATAACGTCGGCTATCTTCGGCGTACCCAACCCCGCAGCAGATGGCTTCCTTGTAGAGGCGAGCGAGGAGGGTGCAGCTGTGCTGTCCGACTCACAGACGGCAGCACTATACGGTCTTTCGATGCTCCACACGCTGTTCAACACCATAAATACCCTTATCCTCGTGTGGTTCACACGCAGCATTGCCAAGTTCGTAACTCACCTCGTCAAGGAGCGCAATGGTAACGACGAGGAGGTCGTAAAACTTAAATTCATAGACGCAGGACACCTCTCGACAGCCGAGCTTGCCATAGGTCAGGCACGCAACGAGGTAATACACTTCGCCGAGATATCGCGTAACGGACTGGAATACATACGCCGCATCGTGAAGGCGAAAGATAGCTCGGAGTTTGACCAGATGCGCGCCAAGCTCATCAAGTACGAAGAGATTGCCGACCGCATAGAGTATGAGATAGCATCGTTCCTCAACGCCATGCCCGAAGATAGCATCAGCGAGGAGACGCGCACCGAGGCAAAGCGCATGTATAAGATTATAGGCGAGTTGGAGAGTCTCGGCGACTCGGGCGAGGCTATCAGCCGCATCCTCACGCGCCGCAACAGCCACGAGCAGACATTCAGCGAGGGGCAGATAGTACGCATCAACGAGATATTGGATGCCGTAGATAGAGCCTACGCACAGATGATTGAGAACCTGCGTAGCGAGCACTTCGACAGCCTCGGCCTACGCCTCTCGACAGACCGCGAGATTGAAATTAACGACCTACGCAACGACATCCGCGAGGAGGAGATACGCAAGATTGAGCGCAACGAGGCCAACTACCGCAGCAGCGTATATTACCTCGACACCGTATCGGAGATTGAGCGCATGGGCGACTTCATAATCAACATATCACAGGCGTTGGAGAAATAATACTCCGCCCTACATACTACGAAGAGGGGATGACTAAAAGATTTAGCCATCCCCTCTTCGTTACGATACCGAAAAATTGTAGTTTTAGCCGCGTGAGCACAACGCAGAAGAGACACTCTATTCATCCTCTCACAGCTCATGCTTCTGTGTCTAATTCTCGAATGTCAGTTGCTCGTCGGCATCGAGGCGTATGGGTCGCGATTTATCGACTCGTCCCGCGAGGATGCGCTTCGAGAGTTCGTTGATAACCTCGCGCTGTATGGTACGCTTGATGGGGCGCGCGCCAAACATGGGGTCGAAGCCCGCATCGGCGATATAGCGGCGTGCCGAGGCCGTATATACCAACTCTATGCCGTTCTCGCGGAGCAGACGTGCCACATCTCGGAGCTGCATATCGACAATCTGCTCGACAGCCTTGCGACCCAGAGGTTCGAACATCACAATCTCATCGATGCGGTTCAAAAATTCGGGTTTTAGGTGCTGTTTCATAAGCTCCACGACCTCATCACGTGCGCGCTCCACGACCTCTGCCGAAGGCTCCTCGCCCGCCGAAGCGAAACGCTCCGAGATGATGTGTGAGCCCATATTCGAGGTCATGATGATTATCGTATTGCGGAAATCTACCGTGCGCCCCTTGTTATCCGTTAGTCGGCCATCGTCGAGCACCTGCAACAAGATGTTGAAGACGTCGGGGTGCGCCTTCTCAATCTCGTCGAGCAACACCACCGAGTAGGGCTTACGGCGCACAGCCACCGTAAGCTGGCCACCCTCATCGTAACCCACATATCCCGGAGGCGCACCCACAAGACGCGAGACGCTATGGCGCTCCTGATACTCCGACATGTCGATACGTGTGAGCATCTTATCATCGTTGAAGAGGAACTCTGCAAGAGTCTTTGCCAACTCGGTCTTACCCGTACCCGTGGTGCCAAGGAAGATGAACGAACCGATGGGGCGACGGCCATCACTGAGGCCTGCACGCGAGCGACGCACAGCATCCGACACCGCCTCAATAGCGACATCCTGGCCTACAACCCTGCGATGCAACTCCGCCTCCATGTTGAGCAACTTCTCGCGCTCCGAGGCAAGCATGCGACTGACGGGGATGCCCGTCCAGCGCGATACCACCTCGGCGACATCGTCCGCCGAGACCTCCTCCTTAATCATCGCGGTATCGGCCGTGAGTCTTAACTCCTCCTCCAACGTAGCTTGACGACGCTCCAACTCTACGATGGTGCCGTAGCGCAACTCCGCAACACGACCATAGTCGCCACTGCGCTCGGCCTGCTGCGCCTCAATCTTCGCGCGCTCTATCTGCTCCTTGGTCTTTTGCAACTCATGGAGACGATTGCGCTCCGACTGCCACTTGGCACGTAGCGCCGCACACGACGCCTTCTGCTCGGCAATCTCCGTGTCGAGCTTCGCAATGCGCTCCTTATCGCCCTCGCGACGTATCGCCTCACGCTCAATTTCGAGATGACGTATGCGTCTGTCGAGCTGGTCAATCTCCTCGGGCACGGAGTTCATTTCGAGGCGTAGGCGCGAGGCCGCCTCATCGACAAGGTCTATCGCCTTATCGGGTAGGAAGCGGTCGGTGATGTAGCGCTGCGAGAGCTCCACCGAGGCCACGATAGCCTCATCCTTGATGCGCACGCGATGGTGGTTCTCGTAGCGCTCCTTCAAGCCTCGCATGATAGATATTGCATCCTCCATCGTAGGCTCCGCCACGAGCACCTTCTGGAAGCGACGCTCCAACGCCTTATCCTTCTCGAAGTACTTCTGATACTCGTCGAGTGTCGTGGCACCTATGGTGCGCAGCTCGCCACGCGCCAGGGCGGGCTTCAAAATATTGGCGGCATCCATGGCACCGTCCGACTTACCCGCACCCACCAGAGTATGTATCTCGTCGATGAAGAGCAGTACCTCGCCCTCGGCAGCCGTAACCTCCTTAACCACAGCCTTCAAACGCTCCTCAAACTCGCCCTTATACTTGGCACCCGCAATGAGAGCTCCCATATCAAGCGAGTAAATAGTCTTATTTTTGAGGTTCTCGGGCACGTCGCCATCGACAATGCGGTGGGCTATACCCTCGGCAATAGCCGTCTTACCTACGCCAGCCTCACCGACAAGTATAGGGTTGTTCTTCGTTCGGCGCGAGAGTATCTGCAACACGCGACGTATCTCCTCGTCTCGGCCAATGACGGGGTCGAGACGTCCCGAACGGGCACCCTCATTGAGGTTTATGGCATACTTGCCGAGGGCGTCAAACTCCATGGCCTCGGTCTGCGAGGTTATGTTCTCGCCCTTACGAAACTCCTTTACCGCCTCCCTCAACTGCTTCTCTGCCACGCCATTGCGACTGAGGATATCGCGCGCTGCGGTACGCTCCTTGGCCAGCGCTACCAAGATATGTTCCACCGAGGCATAGCGGTCGCCAAAGTCGCGTGTGAGGTCCACGGCGCGCTGAATGACCGCCGAGGCTTCGCGCGAGAAGTATATGTTATCCTCCACAGCCTCAACCCTCGGCAGACGTCCTAACGCTTCGTCTATCTCTCGGCGCAACGTGGCTACATTTGCCCCGACACGCCCCAGAAGGAAGCTTGCCAATGAATCATCCTCTGCAATAGCTGCTGAGAGGATATGCACAGCTTCGAGCGACTGCTGCTTGCGCTCACGCGCCACGGTCATTGCACTCTGCAATAACTCTTGCGCCTTGATAGTTAATGAATTGATGTTCATAATAGTATATTTTAGTTATTCGTATTTGCGTTTTATGTTTGATACGTTCAAAAGTTGCGCCGTCAAAACTTTTGCCACACCCGAAAGTGTGAAAATTTGTCATCATCGCACGCCATTTAGTCAGCCGCGGTTTTACCTCGCGCGCCACATTGACACTTTATTGTCAGTTTTTTTTTCTTCGATTACAATTTTTCGGTTTTTTTATCGTATCTTTGTTAGCGAGAAAACAATTAACTAAAACATATCGAAAATGAAAAAACTCTTTACACTGTTGGCTCTGGCGAGCATCACCTTTACCGCCATGGCTGACGAGGGCATGTGGCTGTTGCCCTACATCAAAAAGATGAACAGCAAGGATATGAAGGAGCACGGCTGCAAACTTAAAGCCGAGGATATTTACTCTGCCGAGAAGTCGTCGTTGAAGGATGCTATCGTCATCTTCGGCGGTGGCTGCACCGGTGAGATAGTATCACCCAACGGTCTGCTCTTCACCAACCACCACTGCGGCTACGACGCCATACAGAAACTATCGTCTGTCGAGCACGACTACCTCGCCGACGGCTTCTGGGCTATGAACTATGCCGAGGAGCTCCCTGCCGAGGGTCTCGAAGTACGCTTTGTGCGCCACATATTCGACGTTACAGCAGACATCATGGGCAATATCCCCTCTACGGCATCGCAGGAGGAGTATGCGCGCATCGCCGACGAGAATAAGGGTGCTGTGATTGCACGCCTCGAAGCCGAGTATCCCAACTACGAGATTATCATCCCCTCGTTCTTCGGTGGCAACCAATTCTTCGCCTTCGCCTACGAGGTATATACCGACGTACGCCTGGTAGGTACACCTCCCTCGTCTATCGGCAAGTTTGGTGGCGACACCGACAACTGGATGTGGCCGCGTCACACAGGCGACTTCTCGGTATTCCGCGTATATGCCGGCAAGGATAACCGCCCCGCAGCCTACTCTGAGGATAATGTACCCTACAAAGCCGAGAAGTGGCTCGACGTTTCGTTGAAGGGTATCGAGGAGGGCGACTTCGGTATGATAATGGGCTTCCCCGGCTCTACGGAGCGTTACATGACATCATACGAAATCGACTACATGTTGGAGACCGACAACCCGCAGCGCATCTTCATTCGCGGCGAGAGGCAGCAGATATTGCGTAAGTGGATGGACTTTGACCAGGCTATACGTATCCAGTATGCCTCGAAGTATGCTCGCTCGTCGAACTACTGGAAGAACTCTATCGGCATGTCGCGCGGCATCGAGAAGCTCAACGTGCGCGATAAAAAGGAGGCACAGGAGATAGCCTTCGAGCGCTGGGCATTGCAGAATACCCTGCCCGAAGAGCGCTATATCGATGCGCTGCCCCTCATCGAGAAGTCGGTGAAGGAGTACGCCCCACAAAACGCCACGATGCAGTATATCTCGGAGGCCTTCTTGCAGTCGGTTGAGATGATGTCTGTTATACTAATACAGGACCCCGAGGCTGTTGTTGCCTTCTACAAGGACTTCAACGCCGATGTCGATAGGGATGTTGCCAAGCGAATGTTCCAAATCTACCGCGAGAACAACGAAATGCTGCCCACCATCTATCAGAAAATCGATGCCGAGTTTGGTGGCGATAGCGACAAGTATGTCGATTGGCTCTACGACAACTCGAAGTTCACCTCGTTGGAGGGTGCCCGCACGTTCAGCGCACAGGAGAACGCCATGGAGGCTATCCAGGCCGACCCGCTCTATGAGCTCACCATGTCGGTTGTCGAGCTATATCGCAGCCTCTACCCCGCCGTTATGGAGTCGCGCACCATGCATGCCGAGGGTCATCGCCGCTATATCGACGGTCTTATGAAGATGCAGCCCGAAAAGGCGTGGGCATCGGATGCCAACTTCACCATCCGCCTCACCTACGGCAACGTGCTGCCTTATAGCCCCGCTGACGGCGTGCTCTACAACCACTACACCACCATCGAGGGTATCATGGCCAAGGAGGATAAATCAAACCCTGTTGAGTTCACCGTTCCCGAGCGTTTGAAGGAGCTCTACAAGGCTAAGGACTATGGTCGCTATGCCGACAAGAGTGGCACGCTGCCCGTAGCGTTCCTCGTGAACTGCGATATCACGGGTGGTAACTCAGGCTCGCCCGTCATGAACGACAAGGGTCAGCTTATAGGTCTCGCCTTCGACGGCAACTGGGAGGCGATGTCGGGCGACGTAGCCTTCGAGCCCGATTTGCAGCGCACCATCGCTGTAGATATCCGCTATGTGTTGTTCGTTATCGAGAAGTACGGCAAGGCCAAGTGGCTTATCGATGAGCTTACCATCAAGTAGCCTCGCCAAGAGCGATTAATTTTGGGGTTGCCCATTGCGGGCAACCCTTTTTTTCGTACCTTTGCGCATCGTAATACATCTGATTATGCAACGACAGATTGACATCAACAATTTTGACTACCCGCTGCCCGACGAGCGCATAGCAAAATTCCCACTTGCCGAGCGCACATCGTCGAAGCTACTCATATACCACAACGGCTCAATACACCATAGCCACTTCCGCAACATCGCCGAGGAGCTGCCTCGGGACACAATGCTCGTATTCAACAACACGCGCGTAGTGAGAGCACGTATGGTGATGCACAAGGCATCGGGAGCGCGCATCGAGGTATTCTGCCTCGAACCGCACATCCCCGCAGACTATGAGCGCGCCTTCGCCATAAAGGGCGAGTGCTCGTGGAGTTGCATCATCGGCAACCTCAAAAAGTGGAAGGAGGGCGAGGTAGGCATCGACTTCGAATATGGCAACGAGCCCCACACCCTTCGTGCCGAGATTGTGGAGCGTGGTACACGCGAACATATCGTACGCTTCCGCTGGACGGCAGACTGCACATTCGGCGAGCTGTTGGAGGCACTCGGGCGCATACCCATCCCCCCATACCTCAACCGCGACAGCGAGGAGCTCGACAACACCCGCTACCAGACCGTATATGCACGTTTCGAGGGCTCGGTGGCGGCACCCACAGCGGGACTGCACTTTACACCCGAGCTTATAGCATCGATGCGCGATGCAGGATACACCTTCGAGGAGGTAACACTCCATGTCGGCGCAGGCACGTTCCTCCCCGTGAAGGATGACAATGCCGCGGAGCACAACATGCACACCGAGCACTTCTCCATAACGCTATCTGCCGTAGAGAGCCTTCTGCGCAACATCGATAACATCACCGCCGTAGGCACCACATCGGTACGCACCTTGGAGTCGCTCACAGCTCTCGCCTACCGCATACACCTCGGCGGCAGCCCCGAAGTGGAGCGCACAGTGGGTCAGTGGGAACTATACGACATACCTGCGGAGTTCTCGGGCAAAGAGGCGCTGACAACATTGCGCGAATACATGAGAGCCAACGACCTCACACAGCTCAAAGCGGCAACACAGATAATGATTACACCCCTCGGCTACCGCTTCCGCATAGTTAACTACATCATCACAAACTTCCACCAGCCCAAATCGACACTGCTACTATTGGTAAGCGCGTATGTGGGTGATGACTGGCACAAGATTTACGACTACGCCTTAGCCAACGACTTCCGATTCCTAAGCTACGGAGACTCATCACTACTGAAAGTAGATAGATAGCACAAACATATAGCGATATGGTGGATGCAAGGTGGCGGATATATTTTTCATATCCACTCTTCCTTGCATCCACCATATCGCTATACCCGCTTTTACCTGAAATTATAGACGCCCATGGGCACGGTGCAACGGCCAGGCCGATTGCAGTATCTTATTGCGTAACAGAGGCTGATAATCGGGGTTATCCGCGAGGAAGCCATCCACGGCATCCAGCGCCTCGCGGCTACGACAAGCATACAACAGCGACGATGCCCATGCCGTAGGGAAAAAGATGTCGCCCGTGAGTTGCACCTCGCGCAACTCTTCAAGACCGCGGCGCACATAGCGCGACGTGTCGCCATGCAGCGGATGTGTGAGGTAGGCGAGTGCCGCCTCTGCCCACGGCTCGATACGTCTATTCTCGGGGATGAGAAGCTCCTCAAAGAGTCTGTCGCGAGCCTCAACATCGGGATTTACAGCGCGCACTATATAGTCGAACTGCCTGAGACGGTCCTCGTTCATAAGGCGCGAGCGTTGCTCCTTGACAATGGCATCATAGCGCTCGGGGTAGCGGAGCGACATCTCATAGGCAAGGCGCATATAGTCGTAGTCGGTGAGGGCATCGTTATCCCGGCTCTCCCAGCAGGCGTAGAGAAGGTCGCAGATATCGGCAGAGCGTGCAACACCGATAAGCGTGCGTAGCAGTTGCAAACGACAGATGTCCGAGGGGTGTGTGCGACTCAGTTGATACACCTCACGCTCAATCTCAGCATCGGCAAGGGTCATCATAGGCGACGACAGGTATCCGCACAGCGACATAAGTGTCAGCGCGTTATGTTCCTCGGGGATGCAGCGCAAAAGCATATCCACCCATGCGCGCTCGTCGATGATGCGGTGCTGATAGTTCTCATACAGCACCATGAGCAGAGCATGGCGCGCCGTGTCATCGTCGAGGCTCTGCCAATTATCCATCGCCCACTCACGACTGGCATCGTCCATGATGAAGTGTCCATAACCACGGCCATCGGTGTTGGGCACGACGTAACGTATATCCTCGGGCAGTGCGCACTCGAAACTACGCTCGGACATATCCACCTCGATTCTGGTCATCGTATCACCCACGGCCATAACCTCGAAGCGTTGCGGCCACACGAGGCCGCGCCCTGCGGGGTCATACTGCTCGACATGCAGAATTCCTCCGTCGCAAGAGAGGCTTATGTGCGGCATGCCGGCACGGTGCACCCACGCCTCGCTGAATGAGGCGAGGTCGGCGCTGCTGTGACTATCGAGGATGGCAATGAGCGCGTCCCAGTCGGCATTGCCATAGGCGTAGGTCGTGAGATACTCGCGAATACCCTCGCGGAAGGCATCTTCACCCATGAGTTCTATGAGTTTGAGGAGCATGACTGGGGCCTTGTTATATATGGTACGGCCATAGACAAGCCCCGCATTTGCGAGGTTATCGAGAGGCTGTTTTATCGCAGTACAGCCCGCCGTACGATCCTCCGAGAGCGCCGAGGCGGTGATTGTTTTGAGCCAGTTGAGTCGGTGGTTGATATCGGGGAACATAGGCTCGGTCATGCGTGCCGCGAAGTAGTTGGCAAAGACCTCCTTTGTCCACACATCGTCGAACCACGCCATGGTAACATAGTCGCCAAACCACATATGAGCTGTCTCGTGCGCAATGAGCGAGGCGCGAGCAAGCTCCTCGTCGGGTGTGGGCACCTTGCCGAGGAATAGGCGCGTGTCGTTGTAGAGCGTGGCACCCGTATGCTCCATACCACCATACTGGAAGCCGGGGAGAATGACGATATCGTACTTGGCGAAGGGATACTTTATAGCGGTGTACTCCTCCAACCATGCCAGAGAGGATGCTATCTGAGAGAAGATAGTGTCAAGTTGTGCTATGCGCATAGGGTCGGTCTCACGGTGGTATGCCATGATGGTACGCACGCCATCGTTATACTCCGCGCGGTAGAACTTACCCGCCACAAACGAAAAGAGGTAGGTACTGAGCGGCTCCGTGGCGTTGTAGGCGATATATCGGCGGCCATCGGCTGTGCGCTCCTCGGCCTGCGAAGTATTCGACACAGCTGTCCATGTCTCGGGGATGGCGAGGCTCAGACGGAACTCCGCTTTGAGGTCGGGCTGGTCGAAGCAGGGGAAGAGGGTGCGGGCACGGTCGGGCACAAGGAGTGTGTAGAGGTAGTCATCGTTGCGGTTGAGCGACTGGTTGCCCGCAGTAAATGATACGTAAATATCGTTCTCACCCACGGAGGTAGCCTCCGCAGGGATGATGATATGCTCGTTGATGTATCGCCAGGCGACATCACGTCCATTTGCCGTGAGGCGGTGTATGCTCTCGGCACCCTCGCGGAAGTCGAGGATGACCTCCTGCGGAGTATCGAGCGTGAAGCGCACATGCTCCTCGGCAGCGATAGCCTCATCGCAAAACTCGGGGATGTCGAAATGCAGCTCGTAGCGGAGTGCACCGATGGAGGCCTTGCGCAGCGTGGCGAGCTCCTTGCTGATGCCTGCATCGTAGAGCGCAGACGCTGCCCTGTCGGTCGTAGGCGCAGTGCTACAGCCGACAGCAAATATTGTGATAAGCAGAAGTGTTAGAAGTCGATAACGCATAATATCGGTATTTTCCACAAATATAGGCAATTTGCAGGGAATAACCAATAGCAGCGACCGTAAAAGGTGGGGGTTACCTACGCTCGTAAAGGTTGAAGGCAAACGGAGCATCGAACTCCTCGCCACGCTCCATGCGCTCCGAGTGCACAAGTTGCCACTCGTCGTAGTTGATGGCGGGGAACGAGGTGTCGCCCTCGTAGTCGCGCTCAACAAGGGTGATATACATCCTATCGGCAATCTTCAACGCCTCGGCATATATCTGCGCGCCACCGATGATGAATATCTCCTCGTCGTCCTTGGCCATGCGCACAGCCTCCTCCAACGAGTGCGCCGTGAGTGCCCCCTCGAAGGTGCGCTCGGCACGCGTGATGACGATATTTGTGCGCTTGGGCAGCGGCTTCGAGCCCAACGACTCGAAGGTCTTGCGACCCATGATGACGGCATGTCCCGAGGTGGTGGTACGGAAGAAACGCATATCCTCCTTAATGTGCCACAACAACGAATTTTTATCTCCGATAGTGCCATTCTGTGCGATGGCGACAATGATGCTAACCATAGTTTAGAACGATAAAGGTGCTTTTATTGCGGGGTGGGGGTCGTAGCCCTCCAAGGTGAAGTCCTCGTAGCGGTAGTCGAAGATTGACTTTACCGCAGGGTTGAGGTGCATGCGAGGTAGTGCGCGGGGCTCACGGCGCAGTTGCTCGTCGGCCTGTTCAAGGTGGTTGAGGTAGAGGTGGGCATCGCCAAGCGTATGTATAAACTCACCCGCCTCCAAGCCACACTCCTTGGCTATCATCATCACAAGTAGCGCGTAGGATGCTATGTTGAAGGGGACACCGAGGAAGGTATCGGCACTACGCTGATACAACTGACATGATAGCTTACCCTCGGCCACAAAGAACTGGAACATCGTATGGCAGGGGGGCAGAGCCATGCCCTCGACATCGGCGACATTCCAAGCCGAGACAATCATGCGGCGCGACGAGGGATTGCGCTTGATGGTGTCGATGACCTGCTGTATCTGGTCGATGCTGCTACCATCGCCCTTCGGCCAGCTGCGCCATTGGTAGCCATACACGTTGTTAAGGTCGCCGAAGCGGTAGCCCTCAATGGGTGAGTCGATGCCCGCCGCCGCGAGGAACGTATCCATATCCACGGGCAGCACACCATGCTTCACGCATAGTTCATTATAGTAGCGATAGGCGTCGCTATCCCATATATGTACGCCATTTTCGACGAGGTATTTGATGTTAGTATCACCCTTTAAGAACCATAATAACTCATGAATTACACCCTTCAAGAAGACACGCTTCGTGGTCAGTAGAGGGAAGCCCTCGGCGAGGTTGAAGCGCATCTGATAGCCAAAGATGCCCTTGGTGCCCGTGCCCGTGCGGTCGTCACGCACAACGCCCTCGTGACGTATCTTGGACAGAAGTTCGAGATACTGTTTCATTATATAGAGAAGTTTTTAAGTTCGAGATTTCCATCCGTATCCATTGCGATATAGTATGCCACATCCGCAGACCAATCGCTCATATACAGGACACGGAGACTGCCCTCGCGATGGTCGTGTGCAAGGTGCATGTGGCCAAAGATATAGGCTTCGGTATCGCTGTGCGACGCATAGTGCCGACGCGCATACTCCGTGAGGAAATTGAGGTGCTCCACGCCAACATCACTCTTGGCATGCGACTTACGCGACTTGCTGCTCCACCAGTTACCGAACTTCAAGGCTATATCGGGATGTATTAACCAGCGGAAGAGCCAACGTGCCGTTGAGGAGTGGAAGAAGGCGTTCATGAGGCGCAACATAGGTTGACCCTTGATGTTCATATTATCGCCATGTGCAAGGTGTAGTTTGCGGCCAGCGATGTCGCACACCTCAGGGTGAAAGTGCAACTCGACGCCACACTCACGGCACAAGTAATCCATGCACCACATATCATGATTACCGATAAACATGTGTATCTTCACGCCGTTATCACTCATATCGGCGAGACGTCCCAGGACGCGCGTGAAGCCCTGGGGCACAACTCTACGATACTCAAACCAGAAGTCGAAGATGTCGCCCATAAGGTATATCGCCGACGCATCCTCCTTGATGCCATCGAGCCAACGACAGAATGCCCTCTCGGTGCGTCGCTGCTGCTCGGGGCTGCCGGCGCCGAGGTGTATGTCCGAAACAAAGTAATACATACCCTACAAGAGACGCTCTATATCGTTACCCAGCGCGCTCATATTCAACGTGCAGAGCGTAACATCGCCCTTGCGGTCGATAAGGAAGGCGGTGGGGAGTTGTGAGATGTTGTATAACGAGAATACCGAGGCTTTGTCGCCACCATAGAGCGACACCCATGGCAGTTTCTGCTGACGTACAGCCTCTATCCACATCGACATATCGCTATCGGCGGATACATGGAATACCTCGAAGCCGCGCTCGTGGTACTTATCGTAGAGCAATTTCAACTCGGCATTTATATTGTTGCAGCGGGCATCTGTGGCTGTCCAAAAGTAGAGCATCACAACCTTACCCTCATAGTCTGAGAGGCGGTGAGTCTGCTTATACATATCCTGCAACTCGATCTCGGGAAACGAGGCGAGCGATATGTTGTTCACAATCTCAACCACAGCCTGCTCGTCGGCAATCTCTCGTTCGAGGACACCTATATAGGGTGAGTCGGGGTAGCTACGACCGAGGCCTGCGGCTACCGACTGTCTATGTGCCATGGATATACCGTAGCCCGTAAGCTGCGGAATATAGCTCTCGGCAACGTTCTGATGCAGAGCGTAGAAGGCTGCAAGGCTCTCTTGGTTAGCGCCTACGAAGCGTACCTGCTCGGTGATAGCTTCGCGTGCTGCGCCAAAGGCCTCCATCTCCCAATCTATGCCCGTATGCTGCGCTGTGTACCCGCTCTCGACGATGCGTGCCAAGCGGTCGGCAGCTGTGTAGTACAGACGGTTGAACTCACGGATGAGGGCCGACTCCTCGGAACCCTCAACCTCGTAGTTGAGGAAGATGTCGCCCGCAGAGTCGAGCGTGATATTATCTCCTGCGCCAACAACAAGCATCACAGGGCGTGTGTCGCCCGTGAAGCGGAGACGGTAGAAGCGTGGCGAGGTACCCTCATCAATATCAAACGAGAACTCAAAGGTATCGCTATCGCATAGGGCGTGCTCGGCGATAAGCTCGGTTGAGGTGTACTCATCCGAGATACGCTCCAAGTAGAGTGTATCGACATTGCTGGCGACAAAACGTCCCGAGATTTTGGTCTTGACTGTCTCAGTGGCGCTGTCGCAAGCCGTAAATGTTGCGGCCATGAGGAGTGCCGCTATAAGTAATTTCTTCATTTCGTAGTATCGTTGTGTGGGCAAGCCACCTATTTCGCTATGCTAATAACGGTTGCCTATTTGTGCGCATTGTGGCGCGACTGATTTTTTTGGTTGCTGCGCATGGGTTTGCGATTGTTGTTGGCCTGGGGCTTGCGCGACTTTGTGATGCGCGGCGTACCACTTGGACGATACTCACTGCGCATATGGCTGATTGCCGAGAGGTCCACCTCCAACTTACCATCCGCCATAAGACGTATATCGCGCATTATGGCCTCGTTGTTCGGATGCTCGTTGTTGAACTCGTAGCTCTTCGAACGCATGTGGCGTGCTATGTCTATCATCTCCGCAGGGGTGCGATTGCCATGGCTCCCCGCTGCGATGGCACGTACAAACTGCTGAGTATATTTGCCGTAGTGCTTAAACATGATGCGCGACTGCGGGTACTGCAATTTTTGGGGGCGCACAGCGAGATTTTGGCGCGAAGGTTGCGAGTAGGGAGAATCGACATCCAACTTGAAGTCCGACATAATGAAGAGGTGGTCCCACAACTTATGCTTAAAGTCGGCCGTATCGCGCAACAAAGGTTTCAAATTACCCATAACCGCGATTACGGCCTTAGCCTGTCGTGTGCGCTCCTGTCGGTCTTCGATTTCGAGCAGCGCATCTACCATCTCGTGGATGTGGCGCCCATACTCCGGAAGGTAGAGTTTACGCCTTGTATAGTTATAATTCTTTCTCATAAATCAATTCTAATGGGTGATACATGCAGAAATATCCAATACAGACCATTCTTATATTCCGGTTGGCTCAATCGACTCGGAGATGTTGTGCCACCGGATAAAACATTGCATCTTTCACAACTAAAATGCCGTGTAGCATGCTACCGCTTAGGCTTTTTTGCTCCTACAAAGTAAATGCAAATTATTCATATAAACAAGCTATGACCAAAATTTTAATGCTTCACGCCTCTAAAAGTATGCGAAACTCGCTCGGCGAGCGTCTCAACTTCGAGAATTATGCCGTCTCCGAGGCCGACAACCTCACCGCGGCTCAGGACATGTGTCGCGCTTCGCGCTTCGATGTCGCTATCGTAGATGGTGATATCGCCTTCGACGAGCTGCATCTACCCACCATCGTCATCACCACAAAACCTAATATAGACTCTGCCGTCGAAGCGTTGCGTCGTGGTGCTATCGACTACCTCAGCACACCTATCGACATGAACCGTCTGCTCGACACGTTGCGCCGCACGGCCTCCGAGCATACCACGGAGTGCGTGCCCGTCGCAAAGGCGGCACGCCACTCTTCGCGACGCACGAACTGTGCCACACAGCCCATCATCGGCGACTCGCGAGCCATAGAACATGTGCGCAACATGATACAACGTGTTGCTCCGTCCGATGCCCGTGTGATGGTGCTCGGCGAGAATGGCACGGGCAAGGAGCTTGTGGCACGCTGGCTACATCAGAAGAGCAGCCGCGCCTCGGCACCCTTCGTCGAGGTAAACTGCGCAGCCATACCCGCCGAGCTTATCGAGAGCGAACTATTTGGCCACGAGAAGGGGTCGTTTACCTCGGCCGTGAAGCAACGCAAGGGGAAATTCGAGTTGGCCGATGGCGGCACTCTTTTCATGGACGAGATTGGCGATATGTCGCTCTCGGCACAGGCTAAGGTGCTACGCGCCTTACAGGAGAATAAGATTACACGCGTGGGTGGCGATAGGGATATAGCCGTTGATGTACGCGTGGTATCGGCGACAAACAAGGATATACGTCATGAGATTGAGCTCGGGCACTTCCGCGAGGACCTATATCACCGCCTGAGTGTCATAGAGATAGATGTGCCACCCCTGCGCGATAGACGCGGCGATATAGGCAAGCTTGTGAACCACTTCATCGACGAAATATGCGAGCATCACGATATCGAGCACAAAGAGATAGATGCCGATGCTGTGGAGCTGCTTGCATCACGTCCTTGGACGGGTAACATCCGTGAACTACACAATGTTGTCGAGCGTCTCATCATCCTCAGCGACGAGCGTATCACGGCCGACGATGTGCGCACCTACTGTCCACACAATTAGTCGCTGCACATCACAGCAACTTGGCACGTAGCGATGCCATGTCGCTCACCACGACCTCTGCCCCCGCCTCGTATAGCTCCTCAGCAAAGCGGAAGCCCCACGCAACGCCTATCGAGTCTATGCCCGCAGCGGCAGCCGTGCGTATATCTATGCCCGAGTCGCCAATGAGTATCGCCTCGCCACGCCCCACATTGGCGATGCGAAGTATGTTGTCGATAATCTGCGGATTCGGTTTTAGAGGCACCCCCTCGCGGTTGCCCTCGATGGCAACAAAGGGTATGGCACCGAAGAACTTGGCAATAAGGCGCTCCGCACCATGCTGGAACTTATTGGATGCCACGGCGAGCTTCACACCCGCAACATCTAACTCTGCGAGGAGTTCGGACATACCTGCATAAGGTTCCGTATAGCGGTCGATATTATCTACATAGTAGCGTCGAAACTGCGCTACACACTCCTCAACGTATGTCTCATCTGCTGCGAGGTGGGCAGGTAGTGCGCGCTCCACAAGGCGCTTGATACCTCCGCCCACCATCCGGCGGTACTCGGCGTCGGTATGCGTGGGGAGGCGACGACTGCGCATCACGTAGTCCACCGAGGCGGCAAGGTCGCCTATGGTGTTGAGCAGCGTACCGTCCAAATCGAATATGACAAGCGAATATTTCATGGCACAAAGATACGCAAAATTCAGTAAAAATTCATATCTTTGCACTTATGATACGTCTCTCATTGGTCATCGCAACATATAATCGTGCCGAGCAGCTTCTCGTTACACTACGCTCCGTTGCCGAGCAATCGGCACCCGCCGCAGCGTGGGAGTGCATCGTCGTGGATAACAACTCCACAGACGCCACGCATGAGCACATCGAAGCCTTCATCGCGGCACACCCCACGCTCAACGTGCGCTACCGCCATGAGGCACAGCAGGGGCTGTCGCATGCCCGAAATTCCGGCATCGAGGCCGCACAGGGCGATATTATAGCCTTCATCGACGATGACGAGCGTATTGTTCCTGAGTTCATCGAGGCATATATAGACCTCTTCGACACACACACCGACGCCATGTCAGCGGGAGGACGCATTGTTGCCGAGTACCCCACGGGGCGCCCCTCGTGGATGACACGCTACACCGAACAGCCCATCGCCAACTCTATGGACTTTGGCTGCGAGGTACGTCTCTTTCCTTCGTCGCGTATCCCCGGAGGGGGTAATATGGCTATGCGCCGCGAGGTCTTTGCACGTATCGGACTATTCAACACCTCGCTGGGACGCACAGGCAAAAAACTTATCGGTGGCGAGGAGAGCGACCTCTTTGAGCGCATGCGCCGCGAGAAGATGAGGTGCTATTATGTTCCACGCGCCGTGATGTACCATATCATCCCCGCCGAGAAACTCACCGCCGACTACTTCGACCGCCTCTCCTACAACATAGGTGTCAGCCAACGTCGCCGCACCGAACTACGTGGCTCCACTATCGGCCTCTACATGAAAGAGGCTGCGAAGTGGCTGGCAACACTTCTTCTATGCCTGGTGCACCGCCCTGCTCAATCGCATTACCTGCTACGCCTACGTAGAGGCATCACACGCGGCATATGTAAAGGATAGCTGCAAACAAAAATATTTTCCATTCACAACCTATTAATATTCAACAATATACAAATAAAACAGGACGAAATATCGAATATTTATTAAGTTTTTGCTTGCTTCAATAAAATATTTGTATTATCTTTGCAACCGCAAAACAGGGAAATAGGTCGCAAGACTATTAACGATACATCGCGGGGTAGAGCAGTTGGTAGCTCGTCGGGCTCATAACCCGGAGGCCGGAGGTTCGAGTCCTCCCCCCGCTACCATAGAGGAAACCATTTTCGGTTTCCTCTTTTTTATGGTAGCGGGGGGAGGACTGATGTCCTCAGCTATATTTACATTCCCTCTAAATCCCCCTTTGGCAAAGGGGGACTTGTGGCAAGGCGACGCCTTGCATTGCTGCGCAATCGTATATACTCGACGCACTGAATTACACACTCAGCATCCTCGATAAACGGGTTAGAAATTTCGGTGCCGTGTCCTACCATAGAGGAAACCATTCTCGGTTTCCTCTTTTTTGTGGTAGCGGGGGGAGGACTGATGTCCTCAGCTATATTTACATTCCCTCTAAATCCCCCTTACGCCTGCTTTTTATAGGTAAGGGCGGCGAGGGTGTTGAAGATGATGGCGAAGATGCCGAGGGCTGCGTAGTTTGTCCACAGTTCGGCAATGGTTGTACCCTTCAAATATACCGAGCGCAGAATCTCTACATAGTATCGTGGCGGCAATACGAGCGTGAAGCGTTGCGCCCACACAGGCATCGAATCAACGGGCGTGAGCAGACCACTCATCAGCATAAAGGTCATAATAAAGAAGAACATTACAAACATCGCCTGCTGCATCGTCTCCGAGAAGTTGGCAATGGTAAGGCTGAAGCCCGAAATCGTAAGGATAAAGAGCAACGCTCCGAAATATATTGCTCCGATAGAGCCTACGGGCACAAGACCATAGACCAATCGAGCCACAAGCATCGCCACTGTCAAGACAAACAATCCTATAATCCAATACGGCACAAGTTTCGAGAGGATAAACATAAAACGTGAGATAGGCGTTACGTTTATCTGCTCAATGGTACCGCTCTCCTTCTCGCCGACGATGCTCAACGCAGGCAGAAATCCGCAGATAAGAATAAAGAGAATATCCTGCGGCGGCTCCTCAATGGTTTTAAGAAGAGCGTTCTGCGAATTCTCCGAGAGCAAATCTGCCTTATCAATTATAAAAATCTTTTTGCCGCCTCGGTGGGATTTAACAAAGGAATTAGCCTTAATTTTGCGCACCTGCTCAACGCTCAGTGCCTTTTTCTTCTCCTCGGGGGCAAAAAACTCAATG
>JAZULJ010000006.1:0-48650 GCA_045603045.1 Alistipes sp. | reverse complement strand
GCGCATCTGCACCCTCTCAATCATCAGCCTGAATAGGACGTACGCCAAGTACTACCTATCCAGGCTGATTTCTTTATCGAGGGCACATCTGCAACCCTTTTGACAAGAAATTTGTTTTCTTGTGATAAGGGCGCATCTACTTCCGCTAACAAATTATGTCGCCAATGGGCAGTACGCCAAGTACACCCCCATCCGTGTCAATGTATGTTGCTACTCTATCACTATCTCGTCGGTGAAGAGGAAGCCCGAGAACTTGCTGCGGTGTGCCACATAGCGCACATAGCGCGCTGTAACCTCCCCCGACCAGCCAAATCTCTTAAATGAGGGCAGCGGCTCGACCACAACCTCATGTTCGAGGCAGAGGATGGGTCGCCATGTCTGGCCGTCATCCGAGATGGCTATCTCGACCATGCAGGGCATGAAGACGCCGGGGCCGCATGTCTGCATGAAGTCGGCATATATGGAGTGTATGGCTGTTGGTGCGCCCATGTCGATAGTTACATCCACGCCACCGCGCCCGAGGAAGCCCTGCCAGCGGCCGTCGGAGTATGTCCAGCCGCCACGCAGACCATCGGTCAGCGCCGTGTCGCCCGCGGCGGCATACTTGGGGGCATAGTAGCGCGAGGGGTAGTTGTACGTAACGCTTCGGCCCACTGCGAGGTGCTCTATGGGTGTGAGCGTCTCGGGGCGGTTGCCCACCTCGTTTTTGAGGTCGAAGGGGTTGTATCCTTCGCGCTGCATGCGCTCGACAATCTTCACGGCACGCTCACGGAATTGTGCATAGTCCTTCACTGCGACATCTGTCCATCCCACCTCGGCGATAGCCATGGCGCGCGGCCACAACATGTGCTCGTAGTGCTCGTCCGTCACGATAAACTCGGCCCACAGGTTGGCCTGCACGCCGAGGATGTAGCGAGCATCGTCGGCGGTGATATTCTCCGATATTGGGTTGTAGGAATATACCCTCTCCAACGGCAGGTATCCGCCGATAGACTCGGGCTGCTGTGTGGGGTCGTCCTGTGGAGCATCTATATAGCAGTAGCCGTGGGGCGACATTACGACGTTGTGTCCCGCCTTTGCTGCGGCGATACCGCCCTCCTCGCCTCTCCACGACATCACCGTAGCGTTGGGTGCGAGACCGCCCTCCAATATCTCGTCCCAACCTATAATACTACGCCCGCGCGCATTGAGGTATCGCTCTATGCGCTCTATCATGTAGCTCTGCAACTCGTCCACCGTCTCCAAGCCCTCCTCCTGCATGCGGCGCTTGCAGTCATCGCATAGCTTCCAGTCGCTCTTGCTTGCCTCGTCGCCGCCAATGTGTATATACTTCGAGGGGAATATCTCGATAATCTCGTCGAGTATGGCCTGCATCATCTCGAAGGTCTCCTCCTTGCCTATGCAGAGGTCGCCCTGGCGCTCCGGAAGGTTTGTGCATCGCAGCTCGGGATATGCTGCCAGCACCTCGTCCGAGTGTCCGGGCATCTCAATTTCGGGGATGATGGTTATGTAGCGTTCGGCAGCATAAGCCACCAGCTCACGCGCCTCAGCCTTAGTGAGATAGCCGCCATGGGCATCGGTGCTTCCCTCCTCCACATGCTTGCGGTCGCCATACCACCACTCCTTCCATGTTGCGGGGGTGCGCCATGCTGCGTAGGTGTGCAGGCGCGGGTATGATTCGCACTCTATGCGCCACCCCGCAGCGTCGGTGAGGTGCAGGTGCAGGCGGTTCATCTTCAAGCGAGCCATCATATCTATCTGGCGTTTGAGAAACTCCACCGTGCGGAAATGTCGCGATATGTCTATGAGCACGCCACGATAGCCATACGCGGGGCTATCCTCGATGTGGCAATGTGGCACTGCGGGCGATGCTTCGACCATCTGACGCAGGCTCTGCAAACCGTAGTATATGCCCGCTGCCGATGTTGCGCGTAGGCTTATGCCGTGCCTCTCAATGTCAAGCACATATCCCTCCTCGCTCTCGATGTTGTGGTCGGTGTGCAGATGCAGATATCCGCGCTTGGGCAGCGACGCCACCTCGCGGAGGTCGATGCCTACGCTGTGCGCTGCGGCCGTGAGGCGCGCTATGTCCTCTGTGGCGAGACCCGCGGTGTCGAGGTATAATTTCAGCCCCTTCGAGGTGTCGAATGTGGCATCCTCGTAGGCTGCTTTGTTGGGTGCGGGGGTTATGAGGTTTGTGGGGGTCTGCGCTGCGGCAGTGCCGATAAGTGCAAATAGGGCGATAAGCAGTGAAACGATTCTCATAGTCGAAGAGTTTGTTTGCGCAAAGATACGTAAAAATGTAAAAAAGGCAAATAGATGCGTGCGAGATAACCTCGGTTGCTTTTGAACATGTTTCACTATCTCTCTCATCATCCCTCGGTTACGATACTCGTACCACCTCCTCGCGGCAGCCGCGAACACCCTCTCTCCTTTGCGCAAGCCTCCTTTTGTAACACGCTGATAATCTGTAAATTACCCTCCTCCCTCGCGCGAGCATTATGCAATACACAAAAAAATATGTTAAAAATATTGGTCAAAATAGCTGAATATTAGAAAATTTGCATAACTTTGCGCCCGATTTTGTCCCCTTGTGTATTAGGCAGGTGTGTCAGAGAGTTAGGTGCATGTACTAAGAGGTTGATGGGGGGAAAGGTTGCAGATGGGGTTTTGTACATCTGTAAGAAGCAACGAAGAGAATAAATAATTAATATAAACCAATTGAAAGAGATGAAAAAAACTAATTTCATGCAGGAGGCAAGCCTTTATGCTGCCCCTGAGATGGAGGTCATTGCGGTTATCGCCGAGAATGGCTTTGGCGTGTCGGCATCTATTGCTGATGCTGAGATTAAGGACTATGAAGAGGAATTCTAAAACAACTATTGCAACTATGAAGAATATTTTTAAGATGATGCTTGTTGCAGTAGCTGCAATAGGTGTTGCCTCTTGTTCTACCGAGCAGGAGCAGTTTGTTGTGGATAGTGTTGACACTACCACTGTGTTTGAGATCTCTATGTCGTTCGACGAGACTCGTTCTCAGTTCAATGGTTTGAACGACGCAGGCACAGCCTACACCTCAGTATTTGGTGGTTACGAGAAGTTTAACTACTCTATGAAATCGACAAATGGTGTGTATTACTCTCAGGGCAATATCGAGCCTAATGCTGAGCTCACCGGCTCGCTTGTCCGTCCTACAATCTCTATCAATGGCGACCCCAACAACTATACTGGTGGTAAGTTCCGTATCTGTTCGCCCGCATCGAGCGCCCAAGCAAACTTAGACGGTTTCACTATCGCTGTGCCTACCAAGCAGGTGCCTCTTGCCGATTCGTGCGACCCTGCGGCGCATATCGTATATGGTGAGTGCACTATGGATGGCTCTACCAAGCTCCCCGTGTTGATGGAGCATTATGCCGCTTATGGCTGTATGACCCTTAACCGTATGGATGAGCGTTTGGCAGAGGGCGAGCGTATCAGAAATGTGATTATTACTATCAACTCGCACAACTACACTCTCGACCCCTCGAATGTTGTCGATAACGTATTTTGGTTTGCTTGCGAGGCAGAGAAGCCTACCACTATGAAGGTTACGGTAAACACCTACGCTGATGGCGATGAGGAGGGTAGAACCTATGTTAAGACCTTTGATTTGACCAAGAACGGTGGCTCGTTTACCTTCAACCAGGGCGAGGTTGCTAAGTTCAAGGTAAATATGATGGGTGCCGACGTTGAGGTTAGCGAGGCTCCCGTGGTTGTTGCCGACTACCTGCTCACCGATATCTACTATACTACAAGATATAATGGTGGCTTCTACCTCTACAACGACAACAACGAGTATGTAGTAATCAAGCTACATGGTGACGACTTCGACCCAGGCACTGAGTATGAGTCGGATGGTTATTATCGTAACTACTACACTCACAACTCTATCAAGCCTGGCACATACACCTGGTCGGGGGATGCAACACCCGAAGTTGGTCAGTTCCGCATCAACCGTTATATGTTTGATGGTAATGAGGTAACAACATTTGGCGAATTTGTAAACACAGAGACGGCAAAGCTTACTGTTGAGTTGGATGAGAATGGTCGTTATGTTATCAAGCTCTTCTTCGAGTTGGGTTATAGTGCCGACTTCAAGATTACCTATGATATCGGTTATAGCGAGGTTGTCGATGAGCAGCTCGATCCTATGAAGGTTGCGCTTGCTACACCTGCACCCGCTGTTGAGATTGATGGCACATCGGCTACTATCTCGTGGGCAGCTATCGAGAATGCTGATAGCTACTATGTATGGTGCAGCAACGGTGTTGAGGCACAGACCGTAACAGGTACCTCTGCAACCTTTGATGGTCTTACCGAGGGTACGCACTACAAGGTTACTGTCAAGGCACTTCCCGAGGAGGGTTCATTCCTCTACAAGGAGTCTGCTGAGGGTGCTATAGAGTTTGATGTACCTTATGGTGAGGCTGAGAAGCTTGCTACTCCTGAAATTACAGTCACTGAGGTAACCGATTCTACTATTACGGTAAATTGGGGTGCTGTTACTAATGCAACTGAATATTTTGTAACTTGTGGCGAAAAGTCGGCAACCGTAACTGATACGACATACACCTTCGATGGTCTCGCTGCTGAGACGGAGTACACGATTAGTGTTGTTGCTAAGGGCGACGGTCTCCAATATACAGACTCTGACGCAGATACTACTACCGCTACAACCGATGCAGCTCCTCAGGGTGGCGGCGAGAGCGGCGGTCCTGTGGATATGACTGATTGTACGGTTCAAGCAGTTACGCAATATATGGCAGAATATGGTGTAAATGTGTCTCAGTTGACGATAACCAAAGGTGGTGTCACGATTACAGCTATGCATAATAATCATCAGACATCGCCAGGTACTAGAAATTACACGGCTGTAATTGAAAAAACTGATAGTATTTATGACATTTGGGCAATAACAGTCAATGGCGTACCTGCAACAGCTGTTAGTGGAAGTATTACAGTGACTACCACTCGTCAGGGATTCTTTACTATCCTTCATTCTGCTACATTTAATGATTTGGTTATTGATGGTGTTACTTACACCGGTTCAACAAGCAATGTTACTTATCAGTAGCAAGAGTAGCTAAAAATGATACTCCATTTCGGAGCTTCTCATACGAGAGGCTCCGATTTTTTTGGGGGGGGAGAGCAAAGAGTACAGAGTACAGAGTACAGAGTACAGAGTGCAGATGAAAGATAGTTGGTTGGGAGCGTGGTTGATAGTTTAATACGCCCCATGTACCCCTTATACCCAATGTACCCCTTATACCCAATGTACCCCTCGTACCCCTTCGCGCAAAACAAACTGTGGGGAGAGTACAGAGTAAAGAGTAAAGAGTACAGAGTACAGAGTAAAGATGAAAGTGGAAAGATGAAATGCGTTTTTGCTATCGGCCCCTTATCCCAAGCAATTATCGGTAGTTGTACTGCTGATCTCGTAACCTTGGCTCAAAGCCGGCACGACGGATGGTCTCCTCCATGGCTGCCCTATCGAAGCGCGTAGTAGCTCCTGCCGACGACACCACATTCTCCTCAATCATGATGGAGCCCATGTCGTTGGCGCCACTATGCAACGCCATCTGCGCAACCTCCTTACCGACGGTAAGCCACGACGCCTGGATGTTGGTGATGTTGTGCAGGATGATGCGGCTCATGGCGATTATGCGCAGGTACTCCGTAGCCGAGAAGCGGGGTGAGATGCCCTCCCTTTCGAGTTGTGTACCTGTGGGACAGAAGACCCATGGAATGAAGGCCGTAAAGCCACGCGATGTCTCGGGCTTCATGGCTTGCAGGTCGCGCAACGTGAGGAGGTGGTCAATACGCTGATGCGGCGTCTCAACATGGCCGTACATCATCGTCGCCGTAGTAGGTATATCGAGCTTATGGGCCTCGTGCATAACCTTAATCCACTCCTCGGCCGTAGGCTTTGCCGGAGATATGCGCTTGCGTACATCCTCCGCGAGAATCTCGGCACCGGCACCCGGCAGCGAGTCGAGACCCGCAGCACAAAGACGTTGCAGCGTATCGACGATGGTGATGTTGCTTATATGGGCTATATGTGCCACCTCGGGTGCGCCCAGAGCATTGAGGCGCAGCGTCGGATACTCTCTCTTAATTTGGCGAAAGAGCGTCTCGTAGAACTCTATGCCAAGGCGCGGGTGCAAGCCGCCCTGCAACAGTAGCTGGTCAGCGCCGAGGCGCAGCGCCTCGTCAATTTTCGTGCGGTACTCCGCCATGGTGGTAATATAGGCCTTAGCCTCCTCGTGGGGCTTACAGTGGAAGTTGCAGAACTTACAGCCCGACTTACATACATTCGTAATGTTAACATTGCGATCTATCTGCCACGTAACGACCATAGCATCCTTCACGGCGGTACGACGTAGCGTGTCGGCAACATTACACAACGTCTGCAACGCAGCCTCGTCGTAGAGTATATATGCCTCCTCGCGGGTGAGGGGCTCACGGCAGAGTGCCTTCTCCAATATTGTATCTATATGGCTCATGGTATATCTATTTTCCGCTTAACAACAGCTTGAAGTCAAGCGTGCGACGATTCATATCTACGCCCTTGACACGTATGCGCACGGGGCTGCCCAGCGTCAGACGTATGCCCGAAGTGCGACATAAAACCTCGTAGCGCGCCTCATCGAAGTAGTAGTAGTCATCGTCATCGATATCGCGTAGGAAGGCCATACCCTCGACATGCGTGTCGTTGAGCTCCACATAGACGCCCCACTCCGTCATGCCCGAGACTACGCCGTCGAACTCCTCGCCGATGCGGTCCTTCATGAACTCCGCCATCTTATACTTGATACTTGCGCGCTCGGCCTCCGATGCCACAATCTCGCGCTCCGAAGAGTGCACGGCAAGCGCCTCCAACTGTCGCTTATCGGCACGCTTCTCACCCGCGAGGTACGAAGCCAAGAGGCGGTGCACCATCATATCGGGGTAGCGACGTATGGGCGAGGTGAAGTGCGTATAGTAGGGGAAGGCGAGACCGTAGTGGCCTATGTTGTCGGTAGTATATGTCGCCTTGGCCATGCTGCGTACGGCAAGTGTCGTGATGGCATTAGCCTCAGCAGAGCCTGCAATAGCGTTGAGCAGCTTGTTCATCTCCTTAGCCACGGCACGTCCCTTCGAGGCCTTGAAGTAGTGGCCGAAGCGCAATGCGAAGTCGCGGAAGCGCCCCAACTTATCCTCGCTCGGCTCGTCGTGCACGCGGAAAACCATGGGACGCGGCACCTTGCGCCCATTGGAGATGCGGTGTGCACAGAACTCGGCAACACGTCGGTTGGCAAGGAGCATAAACTCTTCGATGAGCATGTTGGCCTCCTTCTGTGTCTTAGTATATACTCCCGTGGGGCGACCCTTATCGTCGAGCGTGAAGCGCACCTCGTCGCGCGCAAAGGCGATAGCACCATGCTTGAAGCGCTCCTTGCGTAGGTACTGCGCCAGACGGTTGAGAGTGAGTATCTCCTCCTTGTAGTCGCCCTCACCTGTCTCGATGACCCCCTGCGCCTCTTCATAGGTGAAGCGACGGTCGGAATGTATCACCGTGCGACCAAACCACTCGTCGAGGATGTCGAGATTTTCGTTGAGGGTAAAGACCGCCGAGAAGCATAGTTTATCTTCATGCGGACGCAGTGAGCATAGCTCGTTGCAGAGCCTCTCGGGGAGCATGGGCACCGTGCGGTCAACAAGATATACCGATGTGGCACGCTCCACCGCCTCGTTATCGACCACGGAGCCGGGTGTTACGTAGTGTGTAACATCGGCGATATGCACGCCCACCTCCCATATGCCCTCTTGCAGGCGTGTGAGCGATAGAGCATCGTCAAAGTCCTTGGCATCGGCAGGGTCTATGGTGAAGGTTATGCGGTCGCGCATATCGCGGCGACGGGCAATCTCCTCGGAGGTAATGCTACCATCGATACGCTCCGCAGCACGCAGCACATCCCTCTCGAAGTGGTAGGGTAGGTCGAACTCGGCGAGGATGGCGTGCATCTCCGTATCATTCTCGCCCGCCTTGCCGAGACGCTCGACAAGCTCGCCATGGGGCAGACGCTCGCCCTCGGGCCAATCGACAATACGCACCGAGACCTTATCTCCCTCCTCGATATTGGGATACTGCTTGCGGGGAAGGTATATGTCGGTGCCTATACGTCGGCTGTCGGGCGTTACGAAGATGGAGTTCGAGGTAATCTCGACACTACCCACATAGGGGCGTCTGCTGCGCTCCACAACAGATGCTATCGACCCCTCTAACTCGCCATCACGTGTGCGGCGGGCAACAACAACACGCACGCTGTCGCCCTCCAACGCACCGCCACCATTGCGGCGTGCAACATATACATCGCTTTCGAGAGCCTCAACATGTACGTAGAGGGCTCCGGGTGTGGCACTCGTTACCACGCCGTCGTACTGCGGCATGGCGCTGCGCGAGAGGCGATACTTACTGCGTGATACCTCCTCGACATAGCCGTCGTCGATAAGTTGGCGCACGATAGCGAAGGTCATGGTGCGACCCTCACGGTCGGCACCGCCCGAGGCGGCAGCGAGGTGTTTGAGCGAAAATTTATTGTCGGGGAACTCGCGAAACATATCGACGATGAACGTTGCTCGCTCATCGCGACTGCGCCCCCTGTGTTTATCTCTTTTAGCCATTGTCTTACTTATTCAAAATGTGCAGTGCCATGCGGCGCATCATCCTCACACCCACCTCTATAGCCGCTTCATCGGGGAGAAAGGTTGCCGTATGTGAGTTGCCCGCGGCGGCACCTACACCCAAGCGGTAGAAGAGCGACGGGTAGCGCGCCGAGTAGTGGCCGAAGTCCTCGGCCGTGGTCATAGCCTCCATCTCGCGCACCACGATATTCTCGTCCTGCGCGATAATCATCGACTCATAGGTGAGCAACGTGTCGTTCTCGACACACGGGTAGCCATGGTTGATATCTACTTCAACCCTGACATTATACTTCTCGCCCACAGCCACGGCATTGCGTTGCAGCAGGGCGTGAATAGACTCTCTCTCGGCGCTATCGAAGGTGCGCATCGTCCCCTCGGCGGTAACGCGCGCAGGGATGACATTTGTTGCACCATCGGCTATGACACGACCTATCGACACCACGCTCTCGGGACTGTTGAGTGCCGTCGTGCGCATGACCATATCGCACATTGCCGTTACGGTGTCATCGGCCTCCTGGCGGCGTGCAGCATGGCCACCACGCCCCGAGATGTAGAAGCGAAGCTCATCGTTTGCCGCCATGAAGCGGCCTGCGCGCAGACCTATCTCGCCCACCTCCAAGTGCGAATCCACATGTTGACCTATCACCGCGGCAACATCGTAACCCGCAAAGGGCTCTTCGGCGAGTACCTTCGTGGCACCCCCGGGGTTAAGCTCCTCGCCAGGCTGGAAGATGCCGAAGAGTGTACCCTCGAAGTCGCGTTCACGGGACATCGTCTGCAACACGCCAAAGAGCATTGCGGCGTGCATGTCATGACCGCAGGCGTGCATGATACCCTCATTTGCGGAGCAGTACTCCACGCCTGTAAGCTCCTCGATGGGCAACGCGTCAATATCGGCACGGAGCACTACGGCTCGGGTGAGGTTGCCGCGGCGACCCTCAATTTTAGCGAGGACACCTGTCTCGGCGATAGCACGACACTCGATACCCTCAGCAGCGAGCGTGTCGAGGATGAAGCGCTGTGTGGCATGCTCCTCGAACGATAGCTCGGGGTGGCGGTGCAGATGACGACGGAAATCTATACTATTCATACTACTTATTGTTACGAGGTTTATAGTGGCGCGCCATCTGTGCCACACTACGCGTATAGTCGGCCGTGGTGCCGCAGCAGCCTCCAACGATGCTCAGCAGCCCCCTCTCGGCTGCCGTGCGCAGTGTCTCGGTATGCTTCTTCGCGGTCTCAGGATAGCGACCCTTGCCGTCGGGGATGCCCGCCGAGGGTGAGCAGTAGGTGGGACGCTGTGTATAGCGCACCAGAAGTGCGAGGTTATCGGTCATACTCTTAACACCCGTAGAGCAGTTGAAGCCTATGGCCAGAGGCTCGAACTTCTCGACATCTTCGACATAGCGCTCTATGGTACGCCCCGAGATAAGCAGACCTCCAATTTTCGATAGCACGGCAGAGAAGATTATGGGTGTTGCGGGCGAGATTTTGCGACACTCCTCGGCGGCAATCTCGGCGTTGCGCACATCCGTAATACTCTCGATAAGGAAGATATCGACACCCTCACGCGCGAGAGCCTCGATGAGGACGCTGTATGCCTCGCGCAGTGCCTCCTCGGTGATGTCCGTAGCCAGCGATATGTTACGCACCGAGGGACCTATCGAACCGGCGATGAATACCTCCTTCTCGGACTTCGCAACGGCCTCGCGTGCCGCAGCCACAGATGCACTCACAACCTCGCGGGTAGAGTGCGTGGCACCACTCGCCACAAGCATAAGTGGGTCGGCAAGAAATGTATTTGTGGTGATGATGCGAGCACCGGCCTTGATAGCCGAGAGGTGTAGTTCAACAACCCTCTCATACTCGCTGATGGATAGCTCATCGGGGCATATATCGCGACGCTGACCCACAAGGGCGGTGCCCACCGCAGCATCTGAAATGATGATGTGTCTATCGAGGAGCTCGTGGATGCGCTCGCGGATATTTTCTCTCTCCATATCGCTATTTCGTTATCTCTATTTTATATAGTTTATCCCAATTCTTGCCCGTGATGTAGATGGCTCCCGTCGTGGGGTCGTGGGCGATGCCATTTAGAACATCGGCCTTAGGGTTATGCTTCGTGTTATCCAACTCCGGAAGGTCGATATAGGCTTCAACAACTCCCGTCTCGGGGTTGATGACAACTATCGAGTAGGTCATATAGACGTTAGCCCATATCTTGCCATCAATCCACTCCAACTCGTTGAGCATGTCGAGAGGATATCCATTGTAGGTTACAAAGATTGAGCGCTCGGTAGCCATGGTCTCAGGGTTAACGATGCGGATGGTCGATGTGCCGTCCGACATGTAGAGCCTCTGGCCATCGGAGGTGATGCCCCAACCCTCGCCTCTATATGTGAGGGTGTCGAGGCGGCGTCCCTCGCTGTCGTAGATGTAGGCGCGCTCCGAGAGCCATGTGAGCATATATATACGCCCCTTGTAGAAGGTCATGCCCTCGCCAAACTCATCCTTTGGGAGTGATGCGACAATATTCACCTTGCCCGTGGAGAGGTCTATGCGTTGCAGATGCGACATGCCGTGCTGCCCCGTACTCTCCCACATCACACCATCGACATATTGCAAACCCTGCGTGTAGCTCTGTGTGGAGTGCGGATACTCTTCTACCACGCGCCACTGCCACTGTGTGGCGTAGGTCTTGCTCGGCTCCTCAGACTTCTGCTTACTGCTATTGTCGGCACCCTTTGAGCTACTATTGCCGGCGCACGATACCAACAGAGCAACCATCAACGAGAGTATTATGCTTAACTGTTTCATGCTATTTCTACAAAAATTATATATACCCACGCAAAGATAACCTTTTTTATAGGATTTTTCATATCTTTGACTAATAATTCGACATATTTAGCACTATGATAGACCATAAACACATGACCACCTCCACCAACGACGATGCCCGCAGCGACCTCTACGGCCACTTCGACGTGGTGTGGGCCGACATTCAGAGTGCCGGGCGCGGGCAGCGCGGCCACACCTGGCTCAGCGACGAGGGGCTGAATCTCACCTTCTCGGTGGTGCTTACACCCCGCTTTCTGCCCGTTACCGAGCAGTTTCTCATCTCGGAGGTGGTAGCTCTCGCCCTCGTGGATACTCTCGCCGACTATGATATTGCATGTCGCATAAAGTGGACTAATGATATATATGCCCAAGATAGCAAGATTGTGGGCGTCCTGATAGAACATGCCCTCGCAGGTAACTGCCTGATACGCACCATTGTAGGCGTCGGCATAAATGTCAATCAACGCACCTTCGCCTCGGAACTGCCCAACCCTGCATCTATGGCTTCGCTCACGGGGCGCGAGTTCTGCCGCGAGGAGGTGCTCAACACCTTCATTACACACCTCAAAGCGCTATATGCCATCCTCGAACATGGCGACAAAGAGCATATCGAGAGCCGCTACCGTACGACTATGTATCACCTCGACGAGCGTCATACCTACGCCTACCCTACGGGCGAGCGCTTCGATGCGATACTGCGTGGCGTGCGACCCTCGGGCGAGCTTTGCTTGGAGCATGACGACGGCACAATACGTGAATACGCCTTCAAGGAGGTAGAATTCTGCCTGCCACATAAGCAAAAATAGATGGCTCACGGTAAAAAAACGACAAAAAAATTGCGCTAAATTTTTGTATGAGCGAAAATAAACGTATATTTGTGGTTGCGGAAGTCTCATAAGGGGCTTGCTGCGGAGCGTAAAAGAGCGAAAATAAACAATAACAACAAACTAATACTACTTGAATTATGGCTAATGTACCTGCTAATTTGAAGTACTCTCAGGACCACGAGTGGGTTCGCGTAGAGGGTGATGTTGCCGTTATCGGCATTACCGACTATGCTCAGTCTGAGCTTGGTGATATCGTCTTCGTAGATGTTCCCACCATAGGTGAGACTCTCGAGGCTAACGAGGTATTCGGCTCAATCGAGGCCGTAAAGACCGTATCTGATGCCTTCACACCCGTAGGTGGTGAGGTTATCGAGTTCAACGAGGCTGTTGAGGCAGACTCATCACTCGTAAACAAGGATCCCTATGGCGAGGGTTGGTTGGTAAAAATTAAGATGTCTAACCCTGCGGAACTCGACGAGTTGTTGGATGCAGCTGGCTATGAGGCTCTTATAGGTTAAGCTATATTTAGTAAGATAGCGGCGCATAAGCGGCGCATCAATCATTGGACTGGATGGATAGTACTTGACGTACATTCCATTCAGTCCAATTTCATATCGAGCCCAAGCCGAGCGTCGAAGGATATATGTGAAAAGCAGAAGTCGAAAAGCGGAGTGTGCCTCGCACGAACACTCTCTGCTCCCACCTTAATCTCAAAGTTCATCTCTCCTCCCTCCTTAACCCATTTATCCCTCGCGAGATAGGGTTTTTTGCATCTCATTTCTCATTTACAAAAAATTTTATTATCTTTGCGCCATTATGTATATTAATATAGGTAATCGATAACAAAAAATAATAAAAACTAACACTATGGGAAGAGCTTTTGAGTACCGCAAGGCCAGAAAGATGAAGCGCTGGGGACACATGGCGCGCACGTTCACGAAGATTGGTAAAGAGATTGAGATGGCTGTCAAGGCATCGGGTCCCGACCCTTCGAGCAACCTCCGTCTCCGTCTGTTGATGCAGAATGCCAAGGCCGAGAATATGCCTAAGGAGAATGTGGAGCGCGCAATCAAGCGTGCTACCGACAAAGACTCGGCTGACTACAAGGAGATGATTTAGGAGGGATATGGCCCCCCCGGAATTGCAGTGCTCGTGGAGACTGCTAACGACAACACCAACCGTACCGTAGCCTCGGTGCGCATGTACTTCAATAAGTATGGAGGCGCACTCGGCACATCGGGCTCTGTGGGCTTCATGTTCGAGCACAAGTGCGTATTTAAGTTCAAGGCTACCGAGGGCGTTGACCTCGAAGAGATGGAGCTCGAAATGATTGACCTCGGCGTTGATGAGTTCTACCCCGAGGAGGAGGCCATAACCGTATATGCCCCCTACGAGTCATTCGGCTCTATACAGACTTGGATTGAGGACAAGGGATACGAGTTGGTATCGGGTGAGTCAGTACGCATCCCCACCGACCAGAAGGAGCTCACCGAGGAGCAGCGCGAGGCTGTCAACAAGCTCATAGAGCACCTCGAGGAGGATGATGACGTGACCAACGTCTATACCACCATGAAGGAGCCCGAGGAGGATGAGGAGTAATAGTTAGGCAAGAGCCTAACGAGAATAATAATTCAGCGAAACTACATTATGGCAAAGTTTAACGAATATAAAGGCTTGGACCTCGCAGGCATCGCCGATGAGGTGCTCGCTCAATGGACAACTGAGGATACCTTCCACAAGAGTATCACCACGCGTGAGGGTCATCCCACATTTGTATTCTACGAGGGTCCTCCCTCAGCAAACGGCACACCCGGTATCCACCACGTCATGGCGCGTACCATAAAGGATGTTTTCTGCCGCTATAAGACGCAGCAAGGCTACCTCGTACACCGCAAGGCGGGATGGGATACACATGGTCTTCCCGTGGAGCTCGGCGTGGAGAAGAAGCTCGGCATAACAAAGGAGGATATCGGTCGCAAGATAACCATTGAGGAGTACAACAAGTCATGCCGCGAGGCGGTAATGGAGTTTACCGACCTCTGGGAGGACCTCACACGCCGCATGGGTTACTGGGTGAACATGGACGACCCCTACATTACCTACGACAATAAGTATATCGAGACACTATGGTGGCTCCTCAAACAGCTCTACGACAAGGGCTTGCTCTATAAGGGTTACACCATACAGCCCTACTCGCCCGCAGCAGGTACGGGACTCTCGACGCACGAGCTCAACCAGCCGGGTTGCTATCGCGATGTTAAGGATACCACCTGCACGGCGCAGTTCCGCATCCTCGACCCCAAGGCCGAGATGGAGGGCTGGGGAACACCCGTCTTCCTCGCATGGACAACAACACCGTGGACACTACCCTCGAATACAGCCCTCTGCGTGGGTCCTAAGATTGACTACGTCGCAGTGCGCACCTACAACCCCTATACCTCGGAGAAGATTACCGCTGTGGTGGGTGAGCCCCTGCTCTACTCGCTCTTCAACAAGAAGGCCGAGGAGCTGAAACTCGACGACTACAAGGCTGGCGACAAACTCATACCCTTTGAGGTTGTAGGTCGCTGGAAGGGTACCGAGCTATGTGGCATGCACTATGAGCAGCTGCTGCCCTGGGTTAAGCCTGTGGAGGCTGACGAGAAGGGTAACTGGGTTGAGGCGTCGGCAAAGGCCTTCCGTGTAATTCCCGGAGACTATGTAACGACGGAGGATGGTACCGGCATCGTGCATATCGCACCCACGTTCGGTGCTGACGATGCCTTCGTAGCACGTCAGGCGGGCATACCGTCGCTCTTCATGATTAACAAGAGAGGTGAGACACGCCCCATGGTTGACTTCACGGGTAAGTTCTATCTGCGTGAGGAGCTCGACGAGCGTTTCCTCGCGGAGTGCGTGGAGCCAGCATATGCCGAGTATGAGGGACGCTGGGTGAAGAATGCCTACGATCCGCAGTTCACCGTCGATGGCCGCTACGATGAGAAGGCGGCGCAGGCTGCCGAGAACCTCGACATCTACATATCGATAAAGCTCAAAGAGAGCAACAAGGTATTCAAGATTGAGAAGCATACGCACAACTATCCCCACTGTTGGCGTACGGATAAGCCCGTGTTGTACTACCCCTTGGATTCATGGTTCATCCGCACCACGGCTCTCAAAGAGCGCATGATAGAGCTCAATAAGACCATCTACTGGAAGCCCGAGTCAACGGGTACAGGCCGCTTCGGTAAGTGGCTCGAAAACCTCAACGACTGGAACCTGTCGCGCTCACGCTTCTGGGGCACACCTCTGCCCATCTGGGCTACGGAGGACCGCTCAGAGTTGAAGTGCATAGGCTCTATCGAGGAGCTTATCGCGGAGATTGAGAAGTCGGTAGCCGCAGGTGTCATGGCAGAGAACCCCTACAAGAATTTCCGCGTGGGCGACATGTCGAAGGAGAACTACTCGGTGGAGAACATCGACCTTCACCGCCCCTATGTCGATAATATTGTGCTTCTATCGTCTAAGGGCGAACCTATGCGCCGTGAGAGCGACCTCATCGACGTATGGTTCGACTCGGGTGCCATGCCCTATGCGCAGGTACATTACCCCTTCGAGGCGAAGGAGGGCTTTGACGACATCTACCCCGCAGACTTCATCGCCGAAGGTGTTGACCAGACACGTGGTTGGTTCTTCACACTGCACGCCATCGCCACGATGCTTTTCGACTCTGTGGCCTTCAAGAATATCATATCTAACGGCCTCGT
This sequence comes from Alistipes sp., assembly GCA_045603045.1. Lineage (GTDB taxonomy): Bacteria > Bacteroidota > Bacteroidia > Bacteroidales > Rikenellaceae > Alistipes. The sequence goes on along the minus strand of JAZULJ010000006.1, from coordinate 32,515 downwards.
GCTCGACAAGAACGGTAATAAGATGTCGAAGCGTCTTGGCAATGCTGTTGACCCCTTCGAGGTGTTGAAGAAGTATGGTGCCGACGCCACACGCTGGTATATGATATCAAATTCGCAGCCCTGGGATAACCTTAAATTCGACGTCGATGGCGTTGATGAGTGCCGCCGTAAGTTCTTCGGCACGCTCTACAACACCTATTCGTTCTTCGCGCTCTATGCCAACATCGATGGCTTCACAGGTCGCGAGGCCGAGGTTCCCGTGGCCGCACGTCCCGAGATAGACCGCTGGATATTGTCGGAGCTTAACTCGCTCATCCGTGATGTTACTGCCTCGTTGGAGGACTACGATCCCACACCCGCAGCACGCCGCATCGACGCCTTCGTCAACGAGAACCTCTCGAACTGGTATGTGCGCCTCAACCGTAAGCGTTTCTGGGGAGGTGAGCTCACCGAGGATAAGCTCGCAGCATATCAGACGCTCTACACATGCTTGGAGACCGTCGTGCTTCTCGCTGCGCCCATCGCGCCCTTCATCACCGACCGCATCTTCCGTGATCTCAACGCCATCAGTGGCCGCCACACCGACCAGAGTGTGCACCTCGCCACCTATCCGAAGGCCGACGAGAGCCTCATAGATGCCGACCTTGAACGTATGATGTCGCTGGCACAACGCACCTCATCGATGGTGCTGGCACTGCGCCGTAAGGTGAATATCAAGGTGCGTCAGCCCTTGCAGAAGATTATCATCCCCATATTGGATAAGGACATGGCAAAGCATATCGAGGCCGTGCGCTCACTTATTCAGGGTGAGGTTAACGTCAAGGCTATTGAGCTTATTTCGGACACCACGGGTATCATCACCAAGCGTATCAAGCCCAACTTCAAGACCCTTGGTCCCAAGTATGGCAAGTATATGAAGCAGATAGCAGCGCTTGTAGCCACCTTCACGCAGGAGCAGATTGCCGCCGTGGAGAACGATGCCGAGACCATCCTCACCATCGACGGCGAGCAGCTCATAACTACCGTTGGCGACTACGAGATTGTCTCGGAGGATATGCCCGGCTGGTTGGTGGCATCGGAGGGTAAGCTCACCGTGGCTCTCGACATCACCATCACCGACGAGCTTCGTCGAGAGGGTGTAGCTCGCGAGTTGGTCAACCGCATCCAGAATATACGCAAGGAGTCAGGTTTCGAGGTTACCGATAAGATTCGTGTGGAGATTGAGGCTAACGACCTCACCACCGCGGCCGTAGATAGCTTTGCGGAGTATATCGCCTCGCAGACGTTGGCACTCGACATTAAGACGTCGGCCGTGCCCACAGGAGCGTTTGTTGTTGACAGCGACTTGGATGAGCAGGCATTGAAGATAGCTGTAACCAAAGCTTAATTTCTTGTGATAAGGGCGCATCTGCACCCTCTCAATCATCAGCCTGAATAGGACGTACGCCAAGTACTACCTATCCAGGCTGATTTCTTTATCGAGGGCACATCTGCAACCCTTCTGACAAGAAATTGTTTTCTTGTGATAAGAGGTCATCTTCGGCACCAAGCTCATTGCCCCGAATAGGGATGTACACCAAGTACACCCCCATCCGTGTCAATTTCGACTTGGCACCAAATCTAACCCCTTCTGACAAGAAAAAACGCGCTGATTAATGGCATGGGTCTGTGGGGAGAGTACAGAGTACAGATGAAAGATAGTTGGTTGGTTTTTTTGCGGGGTCTATGGGGAGCGTTTTTGCTATCGACAATTTCCCCTCGTACCCCTTTTACCCCACCAACCCCGCCGCCCCCTCAGTTTATGCACGAGGCGTACAAAAGGTAGGAGCTTGGTGCTGAGTGCTGCACTCAGAAAAAATGCCGTCGATGGGACGTATGTCAAGTACTACCCACCGACGGCATTTTTTATTAGGGGACGCAGACCCCTTATCACACTAAATTTTAGAATGAGGCTGCAATCCCCAAGAAGTCCTCCGCCTTCAACGCGGCACCACCGATAAGACCACCATCAACATCGGCCTTTGCAAAAATCTCGGCAGCATTAGAGGGCTTGCATGAGCCACCATAGAGGATAGGACACTCCTCGGCGGCGGCACCAAACTTCGCGCGCAACACCTCGCGGATGTAGGCGTGAATCTCCTGTGCCTGCTCAGCAGTTGCAGTCTTGCCCGTGCCGATAGCCCACACGGGCTCGTAGGCGATAACGAGGCTACGGAACTGCTCCTCGCTGAGGTTGAAAACCACCTCCTCAATCTGCGCCTTCACAACGTCGAAGTGGCGCTCTGCCTCGCGCTCGTCGAGGCTCTCGCCAACGCAGTAGATGGGCTTCAAGCCGTTGGCATATGCCTGTGCCATCTTCTTGTTGAGCGTCTCCGAGGTCTCGCCATAGTACTGACGGCGCTCCGAGTGGCCGAGGATGACATACTCGCAGCCGAGAGCCGCAATCATCGACGCTGCAACCTCGCCTGTATATGCGCCCTTAGCCTCTGTCGCACAGTCCTGCGCGCCCACGGCCACGCCGCTATCTTTCAAAGTCTCTACAACACTATGCAAGTGCGTGAAAGGGGGACAAACGATAAGGTTGGCGCACTCGCCTGCTGCGCACTTGCCTGCTGCTACACCCTTAGCCAACTCCACGCCCTCGGCGGGGAGAGTGTTCATCTTCCAGTTACCTGCTACAATCTGCTTTCTCATACTCTATTTTTCGTCTTTACCTATTAGGTTATACACTATATATTTCAGCCTCGCTGATTCTTGTTTTACTCCTTGTGGGCCTCTATCCACGTCTTAATCTCGGCTGTTGCAAGTCCCAACTTGTTCTTCTTGTTGAAGCCACAGAGGTCGTTGAAGAGCTTCATGCCACCCGACGCTGCGGTGTTGGCGAAGGCCTCCAAAGTGATGTAACCCATCTTCTGAATTACTGCCACCCACTCTGCGGGGATGCCCGCGGCGGTATATACCTCCTCAGCATCGGCTACGACCTTCTTCTCGGGGCGCATCGTGGGGAAGAACAACACATCCTGGATAGATGTCTCGCCCGTCATGAACATCGTGAGGCGGTCGATGCCGATACCCATACCTGAGCATGAGGGCATGCCATACTCCAAGGCACGCACGAAGTCCATGTCTATTGTCATCGCCTCATCGTCGCCCTTCTCCGAGAGGCGCATCTGCTCCTGGAAGCGCTCCAACTGGTCGATGGGGTCGTTAAGCTCCGAGTAGGCGTTGCATAGCTCCTTGCCATTTACGAAGAGCTCGAAGCGCTCCGTGAGCTGCTCATTGTCGCGGTGGCGCTTACATAGGGGCGACATCTCGATAGGATAATCCGTAACGAATGTGGGCTGCACGAGGTGCTCCTCGCAGTACTGACCGAAGATGGCGTCGATGAGCTTACCCTTACCCATGGTGTCGTCAATCTCGACATTCAGACGCTTGCAAGCCTCGCGCAACTGCTCCTCGCTCTGACCTGTGATGTCGTATCCCGTCTTCTCCTTGATGGCGTCGGTCATCGTTACGCGGCGGAAGGGTGCCTTGAACGATATTGTGCGGCCGTCGAGCACAACATCTGTCGTGCCATTTACGGCCATTGCCACGCGCTCCAACATCTGCTCGGTGAACTCCTGCATCCAGATATAGTCCTTGTATGCCACATATATCTCCATACATGTAAACTCGGGGTTGTGCGTGCGGTCCATGCCCTCGTTGCGGAAGTTCTTGCCAAACTCATATACACCGTCGAAGCCACCCACGATGAGACGCTTCAAGTAGAGTTCTGTGGCTATACGCATGTAGAAGTCGATGTCGAGGGCGTTGTGGTGCGTGATGAAGGGGCGTGCTGCCGCACCTCCGGGTATGGGCTGCAAGATGGGTGTCTCCACCTCCAAGTAGCCGCGCTCGTTGAAGAAGTCGCGCATGGTCTGCATTATCTTCGCACGCTTTACGAATGTATCCTTGACGTGGGGGTTTACTACAAGGTCGAGGTAGCGCTGACGATAGCGCACCTCGGGGTCTGTGAGGGCGTCAAATGTCTGACCATCCTTCTGCTTAACTACGGGCAGGGGGCGCACCGACTTCGAGAGCACGGTGAACTTACGGCAGTGCACCGACAACTCGCCGGTGTTGGTGAGGAAGGCGAAGCCCTCAACACCTACGAAGTCGCCTATGTCGAGTAATTTCTTGAATACGGTGTTGTAGAGTGTAGGGTCTCCCTCGGGGCAGATGTCGTCGCGACGGATATATACCTGAATACGTCCTGTCGAGTCCTGCAACTCGAAGAAGGATGCCGAGCCCATGATGCGTCGGCTCATGATACGTCCTGCGATAGATACCTCTGCGAAGTTACCCTTCTCGGGGTCGTAACCCTCGGCTATTTCGCGTGCCGTTGCTGTAACCTCATAACGTGCTGCGGGATAGGGGTTTATGCCCATGTTGCGCAGTGCCTCGCGTGATTGACGGCGCAACTGTTCTTGTTCGCTGAGTTCGATTGTCATACTATGATATATTTAGTTTTTTGTCTTTGGGGCAAAGATACAAATTTTTTACGGGAATAGCAAGATTATTTTTTGCGCGGCGGGGACAAGGGGTCGGCGGGGACAAGGGGTTGGTGGAGCGTGTTAGCTCTTGACTGCTTTCGACCGCTTTCGACCGCTTTCGACGGCTCTCGGCTACTCTCGACCGCTTTCGTCGGCTTTCGACTACTCTCGACCGCTCTCCTCTAACACCCCTCAGACCCAATAGACTTCATCAACCCCTTAGTCCCCGCACCCTCTAACGACAAAGGGGATGACTAATTTACTTATTAGTCATCCCATCAGTTTCCAATTCGCCGAGCGTTGTATCGGCAACCCTCCTACGCTAAGATTGCGCGGTCTATGCGACTCTTGGCGTAGTCTAATGTTATGTGATACTCCCTATCATCGCCCGATGGAAGGTCGAACATAACATCGAGCATGATAACCTCGCAGATAGAGCGCAGACCGCGTGCACCGAGCTTATACTCCATGGCCTTGGTCACGACATAGTCGAGAACAGCATCCTCGAACGTGAGCTTCACATCGTCCATGGCTAAGAGTGCTTCATATTGGCGCACGATAGAGTTCTTAGGCTCGGTGAGGATAGAGCGCAGGGCATCGCGCGTGAGCGGCTCCATATAGGTAAGCACCGGAAGACGGCCGATGAGCTCGGGGATGAGGCCATACGATTTGAGATCTTGGGGCAGGATATACTGCATGATATTCTTCTCATCGACACGGCGCGACACCGTAGAGCCATAGCCTATGGCCTTGGTGTTGAGGCGCTGAGCTATCTTCTTCTCGATGCCGTCGAAGGCACCACCGCAGATGAAGAGGATGTTTGTCGTGTTGACCTGTATATACTTCTGGTCGGGATGCTTACGTCCACCCTGCGGGGGTACGTTGACAACAGAGCCCTCCAAGATTTTGAGCAGTGCCTGTTGCACACCCTCGCCCGAAACATCGCGCGTGATAGAGGGGTTATCGCCCTTACGCGCAATTTTATCTATCTCGTCGATGAAGATGATGCCTCGCTCGGCAGCCGCCACATCGTAGTCCGCAGCCTGTAATAGGCGCGAGAGGATGCTCTCCACATCTTCGCCCACATATCCCGCCTCGGTGAGTGCTGTGGCGTCAACGATGGTGAAGGGAACGCGCAACAGACGCGCTATGGTGCGTGCCATGAGTGTCTTACCCGTACCCGTGGGGCCCACGAGCACGATATTCGACTTATCCAATTCGACGCCGCCCTCCTGCTTCGAGAGCAATCGCTTATAGTGGTTATACACCGCCACCGACATATAGCGCTTGGCGGCATCCTGGCCGATGACATACTCGTCGAGGAAGCTCTTGATAGCGGCAGGCGTCATCAGCTCCTCGCGCGTGAGGGGCTTGAAGGCGCTCTTCGACGATATCTTTTTCTTGGCGTCGGCAACAATATTATGCTCCATAAGGAGCTCGTAGCCATGCTCTATGCAGCTACTGCATATCATTGAGCCGTCGCTGCCGTTGAACATCAGAGGCACCTGGTCGGCAGGGGTGCCACAAAACGAGCAGCAACCACCCTTACGCTCTGTGCCTTTACGTGATTTCTGTGTCATTTACTAAGTAACGAAAGGTTAATTACTTGCGGCGTGTGAGCACCGCATCGATGAGGCCATACTTCTTAGCCTCAGCCGCTGTGAGCCAGTAGTCGCGGTCGGCATCCTCCTCAATCTTCTCGATGGCTACGCCCGAGTGCGACGATAGTATCTCATACAACTCGTGCTTGGTCTTGGCAATTTCGCGTGCCGTAATCTCGATATCCGAGGCCTGACCCTGTACGCCACCCAGAGGCTGGTGTATCATTACGCGTGAGTGGGGTAGTGCCGAGCGCTTGCCCGCGGCACCTGCCGTGAGAAGCACGGCACCCATAGATGCTGCCATGCCTGTACAGATGGTTGCCACGTCGCACGAGATGAGCTGCATGGTGTCGTATATACCTAAGCCCGCAGAGACAGAGCCTCCGGGCGAGTTGATATATAGCTGGATATCTTTGTCGGCATCGACAGACTCCAAGAAGAGAAGCTGTGCCTGTATGATGTTGGCGGCCTCGTCGTAGATGGGGGCACCAAGGAAGATGATGCGGTCCATCATGAGGCGCGAGAAGACGTCCATGGTAGCAACGTTGAGGTTGCGCTCCTCGATAATCGTGGGCGAGACATAGTTCTTAATCTCGGCGCGGAAGTCGTGCATGGTCATCGAGTTGATGCCGCAATGCAGACGTGCATATTTTTCAAATTCGGTCATTGCTTCTAAAATTTTTTGCCATCAGCGCAACAATAGTGCCCGCAGGGGTAATGCACCGAGGACAAATAAAATGGGGCTGGTCAACATACGTCGGCGCAGCCCCCACAATTACTATGGTTTATTTCTTGGGCTTATGCCAACTCGCCTGCAAGCTTTGCAAACTCGTCAGCCGAGATAGCCTTCTCGGTAACCTTTACCTTTGAGCGTACGTAATCAACGACCTTCTCCTCGTAGAGCTTCTCGTAAATCTTCTGCAACTGCTCCTTGTTGTCCATAATCTGCTTTGCGAAGTTTTCGAGCATGTCGGCGGGTGCTGAGGGCATGCCGTACTGTGCAAACTGCATCTGTGCGAAGGTCATAGCCTCGGCCTTAGCCTCCTCTGCCGACACCTTCAAGTCGCCTTCGGTGATGAAATGCTTCTGCAAGTAGTTCCAAGTGAACATCTTAACAAATGCAGGGAAGTCCTTCTCTATCTCCTCTCGCGAGAACTTACCCTCGTTGATAACATACAACCAACGCTTCAAGAACTCCTCGGGCATAGCGAGCTGTGCCTTCTCGATAAGGAAGTTGCGTACCTGGTTTACGAACATGAAGTCGGTCTCACGCTTCAACTCGCGCTCTATCTCCTCGTCGATGAACTTCTCGAACTCCTCCTCGTTGGTAACGTTACCTGCGGGGAAGGCCATCTTGAAGAACTCCTCGTTGAGCTCGGGGTCAGCGAAACGACGAATCTTGGTGATTTCCAATTCGAACTCGGGGTTGATGCCCTCCAACTCCTCGGGCTTAACAGAGAGGATGGCAGCGCGCTGCTCGGGCTTCTTGTATAGGTCGTTGATGTTAACCTTGGTCTTGAAGCCTACCTTCTTGTTCTTGAAGGGCTTACGCTCCTCGTCGCTCATAGAGATTAGGCCTACGTAAGCCTCCTCGATGCGCATGTCGCCGTTGTCGAGTGTTACGTTCAACGCCTCGTCGCTGGTAACCTTATCGGCATCAACCAAGCGACCATAACGGCGCAGGTAGTTGGTGCGGAAGTCGTTGTGCATCTTCTTGTCAACCTTGATTTTGCTGTACGTAACCTTGTCCTTAGCCGACAAAGTGAGCTCAATCTTGGGTGCCTCACCAATCTCGAACATGAACTCGAACTCGGTGCCGTTGTCGAAGTCAAACTCGCCCTGCTCCTCCGAGGGAATAACGTCGCCTACGTAGTCAATCTTCTCGTTCTGCAAGTACTCGAATACGGAGTTGGATGCTACGCGATATGACTGCTCTGCCAGGATACCTTTGCCGTACATCTTCTTAACGATGCCCATGGGTACCATGCCGGGACGGAAACCGGGGATGTTTGCCTTGCGCTTGTACTCGCGCAACTGGCTCTCTACGGCCTGACCGTAGTCTGCCTCATTTACAACGACTTTCAATACCGAAATGCCGCCTTCACGCTGTTCTCTTGTAATGTTCATTGCTTAATATTTTTTGTTTATTGTTTTTCTGCTTCTGGGCTTCATACCTATATAATAGGCGCAAAGTCGCGCAAAGATACGAAAAGTTATTCAAAGTACAAAACAAATTAATAAAATAGGGATAAACGCCCTCTCGGTGCGCAATTTTAGGGTGCGAATTTCTAATATTAAATTTTTAAGAGTATCTTTGCCGAGGATATGATTTTAGACGTAGCTCGACATAAGTTTCACGAGGGTATTATAAGCCTCATTGTCATCGCCATAGCGACGGTGATAGTGGGTGTCGCGCGCCCCATAGCCTTCGATGCGAGCGCTGTGGCTATGACCTCGTGGCAGGCGTCGCTTTATGCCTTCGAGCAGTCGCATAGCGTAGTTGCCGCACTGCTCGGCATCATGCTCATCGTGCACGCCTCGTTGCGCCTTTCGCGTGCAACAATACTCTCGAAGATATACCCGACAAGCAGCATGGCCGCCATGTCGCTTACGGCTGTAATGGCTATGGCTATGGCAACAGGAGGCAATATGCTCTCGACGTTGCTCGTCGCAGTGCTCACCGCGGAGTTTATCGGTCGTATGCTGTATAGCATGCGCCATAACGCCCGCCTGCACCACATTTTTACTGCGATGATGGCCCTCGGCCTTATGCCGCTCGTCGATAGCTCAACGCTCGTTATCGTTGTGCTCTATCCCCTGATGCTCATGTCATTGCGTAGTCGTGTTCGCGAGGTTGTTGTTGCAACAATAGGCCTTATGCTCCCACTCTTTGCCTTTTGCTACGTGGCGTGGTGTTCGGGGGCCAATTTCAATGACGAGATAACCATGCTCTACGAGCGCATGATGCTCCCCGGAGCAATAGCTGTCGAGGAGTATGTAACACTCCCGCGCCTATGTTTTGTGGCCATAGCTCTCTTCTTGCTGCTGTGCGTTATGGTAATATACCGCAATGAACGTCTGTCGATGACCCTCGCCGCGCGTAACTCATGGACAATGATGCAACTATGTGCAGTTACACTTGTTGTGCTCTTTTCATTCATCCCTTCGTTGTCGCCCGCCTCGTTTGTGGTTGTGATGCTGTTTGTTGCAGCAATGTTACCTCTCTTTTTCCAGAAAATCAACCCCACAATCTCGGTCGCAGCTTATATTTTGCTCGTCGTGAGCGCAATCATTGCCGCATAATTATTGCATAAATTTTGCAAAACAATGCATATATGCAAATATTTATGGAAAATTATCGCGAATAATTTTGTCAAATAAATATTATCGACTATCTTTGTATCTGCAAACAGGAGACGATGGGTTCACATCTCGAATAATTCTCATGGACACACCAATTTCCCATCGACTCCATTTCTCATTAACCTAACTAATTTTGGGAGGGGGGCTATCTGCGAAGACGCCCGCCTCCGTTCTTTTTGGGCACCTGCATAGTATTGAGCAATTGAGCGAAATTGGAGTATAGGGTGTTAAGCTATTTAGTGAATTTAAGGAGTACGGGGCGATATTTCTCCTTAACATCCTTAATTTCATTAATCTCTAACCCCCCCCTCCATAAAAAAATGCCGTCGATGGATAGTATTTGGCGTACTTTCCATTGACGGCATCCTTTTTATAGACCGCAATTGACGGCTTATATCAAGCGTTTACAAGCCGAGTTTCTTGCGAATATCCTTAGGCAGTGCATCCTTATGAACGATGATATTCATGGTCTTGTAGCGAACAAATGCCTTCGACGCATACCAGATACCCTTGTAGGTACCGGCCTCACCCCATGAGTTCTTAACCATGTAGTACTCTGTGCCATTCTGGTCTTTTGCGATACCGTAGATGAGCATACCGTGGTCATCGGTAGTCTCCCAGTTGTCGTAGGCAATCTGACGCTCCTCCTGTGTGCACCACTTCTCAGTTGAGGGCTTGGGAGTGTTCTTCTTCTCCTCCTCGGTGAGGTTGAGCCACTTTGCCATATCCGAACCTTGGAGGTCGGCACCCTTTGACTCGTCGGGAAGTACGGCAGTACCCATGCGAGTAAAGCCCTTCTCGCTTACGTCGCTACCCCATGCGATGGTGTAGCCCTTCTCGATAGCGTTGTCGAATACCTCCATGAGCTCGTCGATGGGAAGGTTGTACGACTGTGCCCAACGCCAGTTATCCTGAATTTCGAGAACGAAGGGCTTGTAGAAGGGGTGGTGGGTATAAGAGGTCAACGATACGTAGTCCGAAGCGTTCAAGCCCAATGAGTCATAGAACGACTTGGGAGTGTACTCCTTACCCTCATAGGTGAATGTCTCGGGACGCACGCCGAGGTAGATGTCGTGAACAGCCTCGATAGCCTTCTTCCACAAGGGCTGACCCTCAGAATCAACCTGCAAGCTGCGGTGCTTACCCTTGGCGATAGCGGCTACAACAGCATCGCTGACAGCCGAAAGCTCGTTGTGGTTGCTGAGCTCCATGCCATACATCACGCCGGGACGCATCTCTGCCTCGGGGACGAGACCGAAAGCCTCCATGCCGTAGATAACATCGTAGAATGAGCCACCCTGCGAGAATGATACGTCGCCGTGTGTGCGTACAGCCTTATCAGCACGGTCGAGGTAGGTGTTGTGCACGAGGTACATCTCCGAGAAGTCGTACTCGCCCTTGCCCATACGCAGAAGCTCAGCCTCGATGAATGCCAATGATGAGTAGCACCAGCAGGTACCTGCCTGATTTTGGTTCTTGATGCTTGTGATAGGATTCTCCTTCACCACCGAGAACTCGAAGGTCTGCTCCTCCTGTGCCATAGCACCCGTAGCCATGATAAGACCGAGTGCCAAAACAAAGATTTTCTTCATAAGTAAAAAAGTTTTAAGGTAAAAATTAATTATCATATCTCTATATGTTCGCCGCCCTCTGTAAGTTTGTCGCCCTCTGTAAGTTCGCTGCCCTCTGTAAGTTCGTCGCCCTCTGTAAGTTCGCCGCGGCACCCAATAGGCGTGCGCCGGCAGCATGATACATATCCTACTTCTTGTTCTTGGCGACTATACGTTGGCAGTCGGCATAGCTGAGCGTCTCGACCTTTGTACCCTTGGGCAGACGGTAGTTCTTGCCGGCACATGCGATGTAGGGGCCATAGACGCCGCTCTTGATGACCATGTCGGCATCTTCGGCGAAGGTGCGCAGAGGTGTTGCCGCAGCCTTCTGCTTTGCGCTATTCTCGCGCAGAAGCTCCTCGGCACGCTCACGCGTGATGGTGTAGGGGTCATCTGTTTTGGCAAGCGACGCGAAGGTCTTACCATGGCGCACATAGGGGCCAAACTTACCGATGCCAACCATGAGGTCCTCGTCATCGAGGAGTCCGAGGTTGCGGGGCAGGGCGAAGAGTTCGAGAGCCTCCTCCAAGGTTATAGACTCTATGAGTTGACCCTTCTTCAGCGATGCAAATTGACCCTTCTCGCCCGTCTCGCTCTCTAACTCTACCATGGGACCATAGCGGCCGATACGCGCCTTGACGGTGTAGCCCGTCTTGGGGTCAATACCCAGGACGCGCACCGCATGTTGCGAACGGTCGGCCTGAGTGCCCACAGCACCATCGACAAGCCTGTGGAAGGGGTTGTAGAAGTCGTCAATCATGCGTGTCCATGTGATGTCGCCCTCGGCAATACGGTCAAACTCCTTCTCGACATTTGCCGTGAAGTTGTAGTCCATAATCATCGCAAACTGCGTTTCGAGGTAGTCGTTCACGACCATACCTATATCCGTAGGTGCCAGGCGGTTTTTCTCCTTGCCATAGCTCTCCATGATGCTCTTCTCGGCGATGCGCTCACCCACAAGGCTCAACTGCATGAGCTGACGCTTCTGTGCATCACGATTCTGCTTTACGACATAACCGCGATTGATGATGGTGGTGATTGTCGGCGCGTAGGTCGAAGGACGGCCTATGCCGAGCTCTTCGAGGCGCTTGACCAGCGTAGCCTCGTTGTAGCGCTGGGGCGCCTGTGTATAGCGCTCCGTGGCGGTAATTGTCGTAGCCATGAGCTTATCGCCCGCCGTCATCTTGGGCAGCATACCACCCTCTGTCTCCTGTGTGCTATCCTCATCTACCGCCTCCGAGTAGAGACGCATGAAGCCGTCGAAGCGCATAACCTCACCCGTAGCAACATACTGCTCGGCGCGGCGGCTATGACCTATGACAACCTGCGTGCGGTCCAACTCTGCGGGTACCATCTGAGAGGCTACGGTACGCTTCCATATAAGGTCGTATAGGCGCTTCTCGGTAGCCGTGCCGTCTATCTCGTTACGCTCGATATACGAGGGACGTATGGCCTCGTGTGCCTCCTGCGCGCCCTTCGATTTGGTCTTGAAGTTATGAGGATTGGAGTATTTGCCACCAAAGAGGCGTGTAATTTCGTTTTTGCACTGTGTGATGGCCATCTGCGAAAGGTTCACCGAGTCGGTACGCATGTAGGTTATGAGACCTCGCTCGTAGAGACGCTGTGCCACAGACATCGTCTGTGAGACGCTCATGCCGAGCTTGCGGCTTGCCTCCTGCTGCAATGTCGAGGTGGTAAAGGGTGCTGCGGGGAAGCGCTGAACAGGCTTATCTTCGGCCTTGATGACGCTATACTCGGCACCTATGGAGTCGTGCAAAAACTTCTCGGCATCCTCCCTGCGCTCGAAGGGCTGAGAGAGCGTAGCCTTGAAGAGCGTCTTCTGCGGGTCGCCCGCGAGCATGAACTGCGCGACAACGCGGAACATAGCCACAGCCTTGAAGCCTATAATCTCGCGCTCACGCTCGACGATGAGGCGCACAGCAACACTCTGCACGCGACCTGCCGAGAGTGCCGGACGCACCTTCTTCCAGAGTACAGGCGAGAGCTCAAAGCCCACCAAACGGTCCAGCACACGACGTGCCTGCTGCGCATTGACAAGATTCATGTCGATAGTACGCGGGTTCTCGATGGCGTTGAGTATGGCGCGCTGCGTAATCTCATGAAAGACAATGCGCTTGGTGCGGTCGATAGGCAACTCCAAGACCTTCGCAAGGTGCCAGGCGATAGCCTCTCCCTCGCGGTCCTCATCGGATGCCAACCATACCGTCTTAGCGTTGCGTGCCAGACGCGACAGCTCATCGACAACCTTGCGCTTGTCGGCGGGTATTTCGTACATTGGCTCAAACTCATTGTCGAGATTTATGCCAAGTCCCTTCTTTGCCAAGTCGCGAATATGTCCGAAACTCGACTTGACCATGTAGTCCTTGCCGAGGAACTTCTCGATGGTCTTTGCCTTGGCGGGAGACTCTACGATTACTAAATTTTCCTGCATCTCAATCTATTGTTATACTTAACAGCAAAACCTAAGTGGTCAACTTAGGCTTGCTTAAATATAGTTTATTTTGTTGGTTATCATTAATTTATAACCGTATATACAATTTCCAATTTTATTGGCGAGCTACTCTTCATGCCCGCGACCTCGCTATCGCCACCTATGATGGCTTGTCGCTGGAAACCAAACATGTTGCCGGCCTCGGGGCCGAGGTATATGCGACGGAAGCTCACCAACGACTCGTTCTTAGGCTCATAGTCGGCGCTGAACTTTGCGAGGTTCACGCTCTTGCCATCCTCGAGGAGGTTGTCCGCAGCAGCCATCATGAGCGACTGCACATACGACGACACATCCATATTGTAGTTTGCAAGTGAGCGGTTGAGGTTGCCGTCGTAGGCCATCGAGTAGTTGCCCTCCTGCGAATATACGTAGTCGGCAATGGCTATGCGGTTACGGAAGTCGGTGTAGAGACCCATGCGCGACATTGCGGCATTCATCTTCGGGGTGATGGTCATGGGGTCAATCGCATTATAGTCGTAGTCCGAGCCATCGAGATATATCGACAAGTGTGCCTGGTTAACCGAGATTATCGAGCCCTTGTGCTCCGTGGCGATATCGGCGAGCGACTGTATAAATTCGTCGCTGAATGTAACCTCCGTAATCACGCCGCCCATGCCATCGACATAGCCTATGAGCACCTCTGCGCGCTCCGTGGCGCCCACCTCGACATCGTGGGTGTCGAAGAGTGTTACGTTCGAGAAGTCGTGTTCAACGGTGTTTATTGAGACATTACCCGCCTGAACATCATACTGCGAGGGGTTGATGTAGAAGTTATAGGACATGTGCGTAGTATCGCGAATAATGGCGGGATCCTCTTCGTAGCGACCTCGCGAGTAGAGGTAGAGATACGAGTTCTCGATGTTTGTGGCATACATGGCACCACGCGACGATGTGCCGTCATCCACGGGCTTGATATATATGCCGCGCACCTTCTCGACAAATGCCTTTTGATTCTTAACGTCGTACATGCCCTCCTTGTCGAGTGCGTAGCCGCCATTATCCTCTATCGATGTGAGCAGCATGAGGCGTTCGATATACTCCTGCGTTGCGGGGGTCTCCTCCAAGCGCACAGCGCAGCCCTTATCGTCCGAGATGTCGCCTACATAGATGCCCTTATCCTGATTAGGGAAGGTGAACTCGAAGATAGGCTCCGATGCGATATAGGGCGTCGGGTCGAAGTTGATGTAGAACGATGTATCATTATCTGCGGGCAACGTGAAGTAGTCGTTCGAGGTTATCTCATAAACCTCGAAGCGCTGTTTGTAGGTCGTGTCGCCATGATAGTCCGTGATGCGCAGGTTCAGCGTCATGGAGTCGAAGATGGGACGGTAGCCCCAGCCACGCTCCTCGTTGAGCGTCATGCCGAACATCATCTGTGTAAGGAAGCCCGCCGAGCGTACACCGAAGGTATCGCTCTTCTCGCGTCCGAAGTAGGCATTTGCCATATTTGCCGAGGGAATGGAGTCGGTACGGTATAGGCGCGTGGCACTCAGAGGCATCGACAACTCGATGTCGCCCTCCGTCATTTTACCCGCACTATACACTCTGCGGCGCAACTCCATCTTCTGGTTCTGTGCCACGAACTCCTCGCCCATAGTGTAGTCCACCGTTGTTGTGCATCCCACGATGGCTACTGCCATCACGAGAAGCGCAACAAAACGCATGAGCACACCTTTATAATTCGTCATAGAACTTCTTGTAATTATCGAAGATATCCTTCTGCTCGCCCTCCATGTAGTCGAGCACACGCTTGCCGTTGGCGCGTGCATACTCCACGAGCTCCCTATCGGCATCCGTTGAGGTAACAATGACGCCATCGGCATAATCCATAACGCAGCGCATGAGGTTTTGGTATGTGGGCTCCTCCAAAATCGACATGCTGCTATCCATAATGCCCTCACCTTCGAGTTTCTGCTTGAAGTCGGCGGCGAGTGCCCCCTCGAACTTATCGCCCGTGAGCGACAGCACAATTTTCAAATTCTGAAACAGAGGGTCGTCGTAGAACACCTTCTTCAGATACATGGGCACGATTGCCGAGAACCAGCCGTGGCAGTGTACGATGGTGGGTGTCCAGCGCAACTTCTTGACCGTTTCGAGCATGCCGCGTGCAAAGAAGATGGCACGGTCGTCGTTATCCTCAAAAAGTAAGCCCTCCTCGTTGCGCAACACGGCACGACGTGCGAAGTAGTCATCGTTGTCGATGAAGTATATCTGGATACGCGCCGAGGGTATCGACGCAACCTTTATAATGAGCTGGTGGTCATTGTCGTTGATGATGAGGTTCATACCCGATAGACGGATGACCTCATGGAGCTGATTTCTACGCTCGTTGATGCAGCCATAACGGGGCATGAAGGTACGCACCTCGGCGCCACGCTCCTGCATCTGGCGCGCCATGTCGAGGCTGAGCGTCGAGAGCTCATTCTCGGGTACGTAGGGAGCAATTTCCTGACAGACGTACAGAATTTTGTTGGTTGCCATAATATTCAGATTTACTATTTAAGGATATAGTAAAATTACTCTACAAAATCAACATAGCATCGCCGTAAGTGCCAAAACGATAGCCCTCCTTGCTTGCCACCTCGTAGGCATTCATAACTGCGTCGTAGCCACCGAAGGCTGCCACCATCATAAGCTGCGTAGAGTAGGGCAGGTGGAAGTTCGAAACAAAGGCGTCGGCAATAGTAAACTGATAGGGATGGAAGATAAACTTGTTGGTCCAGCCCTCCTGTGCCTTTATCATGCCGCCTACCGACGCTGCGGTCTCCAAGGCGCGCATTACGGTAGTGCCTATGGCCACCACACGACGCTTGTCGCGCTTGGCACCGTTGATGGCTGCCACGGCCTCCTCCGAGACCACGAACTGCTCCGAGTCCATCTTATACTTTGAGAGGTCCTCAACCTCTACGGTGCGGAAGTTGCCGAGACCCACGTGGAGTGTGATAAACGAGCTGTCGATACCCTTAATCTCCATGCGTTTGAGCAGGTGCTTTGAGAAGTGCATGCCTGCTGTTGGTGCTGCCACGGCGCCCTCATGTTTGGCGAAGATTGTCTGATACCACTCCTCATCCTTGGGCTCTACGACCTCACGCACCCAACGTGGCAGAGGTGTCTCGCCAAGGTTGTAGAGAGCCTCCTTGAACTCCTCGTACGAGCCATCGAAGAGGAAGCGCAGGGTACGGCCACGTGATGTAGTGTTGTCGATAACCTCGGCACCCATAAGCTCGTCGTTGCCAAAGTAGAGCTTATTGCCGATACGTATCTTGCGTGCAGGGTCCACCAGCACGTCCCACAGACGCAACTCGCGGTTTAGCTCGCGCAGAAGGAATATCTCGATGTCGGCACCCGTCTTCTCCTTGCAGCCACGCAGACGCGCAGGAAAGACCTTCGTATCGTTGAATACGAACATATCCTTCTCGTCGAAATACTCGATTATATCCTTAAAAACACGGTGTTCAATCTCGCCTGTCGAGCGGTGCAACACCAAAAGACGCGCATCATCACGATTAACCTCGGGATACCTGGCAATCATATCCTTCGAGAACTCGTAGCCATACTGCGATAACTTCATATTAGCTCCTTTGTTTTTCAAAAAAAAGTGAAACAATCAAAATATATACGCAAATTCGATTATTTTGTTTCACACTCACGTAATTTTTCCATAAAATTGTCGAGCGTATGTGCCTTGTCCACCACAAATGCACCACTCTTGGTGCGACGCAGCGACGTGAGATAAGCACCACTCTGCAACGCCTCGCCAATCTCGAAGGCGAGTGAGCGGATGTATGTTCCCTTTGAGCACTCGACACGTATCTTTATACGAGGCAGTTCATACTCCACGAGCTCCATGTCGTAGATGTTGATAAGCGCACGTTTGAGCTCCACCTCCTCGCCGGCGCGTGCAAACTCGTAGGCACGTACCCCCGACACCTTTTTTGCCGAGTAGAGGGGTGGGGCTTGAAGACGCTCACCCGTGAGGCTACATAGTGCCTCCTCAACCCTCTCACGTGTGATATGCTCCGTAGGATAGGTCGCATCCACCTCATGTTCCATGTCGCCACTCGGCGTCGTAGCACCGAGCATAAGCTCCGCAACATACTCCTTGCGCTCCGCCTGCAACGCCTCGACCATCTTCGTAGCGCGGCCTATGCAGACGATGAGGATACCCGTAGCCAGCGGGTCGAGAGTACCGGCATGGCCAATCTTAATCTTAGGGTAGCCACACTTGCGCAGCTGAAACTTTATCTTACGCACAACATCGGCCGACGTCCACTCATAGGGCTTGTCAATGACGGCGATATATCCTTCGGGAAACTCGACTCCCCTCAACGAAAACTCCTCCATACTATATTATTATATATGTTACGCATTGCGCATCTCCTATTTCATTTCGCGCAGCGCGCACCACTTTCTACTCTCTTCTTTCTGCTTTTCCTTAAAAGAGGTATGAGCCTATGGCAATAACACCCACGATAGCGCAATATACGGCAAACCATATCAGCTTACCGCGCTTAACGATGTTTATCATGAAGCGACATGCGAGGCAACCAACAATAAACGCCGTTACGAAGCCCACTATGAGCTGCGGTGTGCCTATGCTCGACTGTGCAAAGTCGCCACCTACGATATCTAACAGCGCTTGACCCATAATCGGCGCTAAGACCATGAGGAACGAGAATGTCGCCACCGCCGCCTTCTGATTGCCGAGCAGTAGTCCTGTGGCTATGGTTGTACCCGAGCGCGATAGTCCGGGCATCGTGGCTACGGCCTGCGAAGCACCGATAATCAGGGCATCGCGATATGATATCGTGGCCTTCTGGCGTGGGCGCGCGTAGTAGGCAAACGAGAGCAACGCGGCAGTAAGGAGCAGCATGCTACCCACGATGAGCATTATGTAGCTTGAACCGAGCATGGCGTTGATATCGTCGCTGAGCAGCAGTCCGACGATACCCACGGGGATAGCCGAGATTACGAGTTTGAGAAAGTAGTTCTTCTCCTCGTTCATACCTTTTGTAAAAAGTCCCTTGATAAGCCACCATATCTCGCTCCACAGCACGACGATAGTGCTGAGCACCGTGGCGGTATGTAGCGTGATATCGAACATGAGGTTATCCTCAATCTCGACGCCCAACAACTCCTTTGCTAACTGTAAGTGGCCGCTGCTCGATACGGGCAGAAACTCCGTGAGACCCTGCACGGCTCCTAAGATTGCTGATTCAAATATCTCCATTGTATCTCTGTTTCCTGACGGTTAATAACTATTTGCTGCCACTATCCTGCTCCGCATCATCCGGGAAGCGCTTCATGATGGCGTATATCTCGAAGATGAAGCCCGCGACAACAACTATCGGAGCGAGGGTTATGCGGCGAAACGAGAATATCGACTCGTCGAACTCTGTGGCCGTATGCTCTGCGCCGCCCGACATGAGCGCGAAGCCGAGGATGATGACCACTACGCCGATAAGCATCAGAAGGTAGTTCTTCTTAGAGAGCGGCATACGCTCCTTATCTGTCGAGGAGTTATCCTTAAAAATTTTCATCATGACTTAGTATAAGTATATTTTGTTAGAACGCATGTTTACAAATTTATTGATTGCTGCGGCACTGAACAGCACCGTGATAACGATGCCTAATAGCACCAACGAGCCAATAATCACGGCTACCTCTATCTGTCCGAGCAGCTCGATGCCGCGCGGCGTGAAGAGCTCGGTGCCATATACCGCCAGCGAGACGAGAGCGCTTGCGATAATACCCGCCCAGATACCCTGTTTCAAGGCGTCGGCAAGTAGCGGACGCATGATATACCACTTTGTGGCACCCACCAACTTCATGGTGTTGATAAGGTAGCGCTTCGAGTAGATGGCCAGGCGTACCGTATTGTTGAGTAGCAGTAGCGATATAAAGAGCAATGCCCCGAGGAAGATGATTAGCCCGATGCTGATATTCGAGATGTTGGTCTGCATGGTCCCGATAACCTCTACGGGGGGCACCGAGATATACTCCACGCCCGTAACCTCGCTCATTGCCGCGACGAAGGCGTCTATATCGTCATTGGTGGCCCTCGAAGCTTTGAGCGTTACCTCATAGCTGTCGCGTAGCGGGTTCTCGCCCAATATTTCGTCGATATCCAACTCAAACTGACGACGAAACTCGGCATCGTTGACCTTATCCTCCTTCGAGAGGAATGCTACGTGTGCCGTCTCCTCGCGCTCGTTGAGGATGCGCATGATATCCTGCTGCTCGTTGCCAAAGAGCGTGTCGGCCATCTCCACCGATAGCACAACGTTCTCCTGCAAGCCACGCGCCGCAGATACCGCCGAGAGTGTAACGTAGCTCACTATGCCGAGCATGAAGAGCACCAGGGCGATACTCGCCGTCGAAATGATGTAGGCTCTGCGCACCTTGCGTTTTAGTCGTTTATCTCTGTTGTCTGCCATAACTATCTCTGTTTTTCAGTTTTTCGTCTTTTAATAAGTCGTCGTGCTATGGGCATCGCCACAAGCGCCACAAGCGCGAGAAGTATCACCCATGCGGCTATGCCCGTGATTGTTGTTGCCACGCCCCAGTTGGGAGCTTCGAAGCGCCACTCCACAGTATGCTTACCCGCGGGCAGGGTCATGCCTCGCAGTATGTAGTCCACCGCGAAGTAGTCGGCCTTTGTGCCATCGATGTATGCTGTCCAGCCCTCGGGGAAGTATATCTCCGAGAATACGGCCAATACCTCGTCAGTCGCGGTGTATTCATATTTGAGGTAGTTGGGAGCATACTCCACCAACTCTATCTCGCCCTCTGCCGAGTATGAGGCATTCACCGATGTCCCCTTGGCTACTACGGCCATCGTCGCAAGGTCGGCAAGGCCTATATACTCCAACTCGTCGGCAGGGGTGTCGCACTCGACAACCTCCTCGACAAACCATGCTGCACCTAACGGCATGGCACCAAAGGCCTCTTCGAGCGAGAAGACCTCGCCACCACTTATCACATAGCGTGTATTCAGCGCCGCGAGAATATCGGGGTCGTCGTTATCGAGGTAGCGACCTATAACATCGGCATATCGTCCCAGCTTGGCACCATGGTAGCCACCCACCGAGCGGTGGTAATATGAGGCACGGGCACTCTGGTAGGGGTCGCCTGCGTCGAGGTCGAGGACACGATACCCGAGGTCGGTATCTTGTAGTATCTCTCTATCGGCAGCACTCATCGGCATCTCCGAGGAGGGCTTATTCTGCCACTTCGTATCATCGAGGTATCGTCTGTCAACACCCACAAGGTCCGAAACGGCGAGTGCGCCGACAACTGTAACCAAGATGTAGGGCATATATCTCTTTATCGGCTGCACATCCCTCTCGCGCATATAGCCATAGAGGATGACGGCACCCGCACACAGCGCCACGTAGAGCAATGCGCGCCAGGCATCGGTCATAAAGGCGGCACGACGCGCCTCACAAATGCTGTCGGCAATCTTCTCGCTCCACCATGTGTGGCCAAACATAGCCTCGATATCGCCACGGCCATAGTCGGCGATGAGTGCCATGAATACTATCATCATGACAACGATACCCAGGGCGATAGATGCTTTTATGGCCAACTTGCGCAATGATAGTTTCGTATGCCACAACTCCCACAAAGCGATGGCACAGAGCAGGGGTGCGCTCCACTGCACTACAACCAGGGCCATAGAGACCGTGCGGAAGGTGTCGTAGGCGGGTAGGTAGTCGAATAGGAACTCGTAGAAGCCCATGAGGTTGCTGCCCCATGCCAGAAGCAGGGCAAAGAGGCTTACGACAATAATCCACCAACGGTTACGCGCCGAGGTGAGGATGAGTCCGAGGATAGCGAAGTAGATGACCACAGCACCGAGATATGTGGGCCCCGCAGTGAAGGGCTGCTTGCCCCAATATTTCGAGGCTGCGGTGGTTACATCTATGCTGTACAACTGATTGATATCGTCGGCAAGGTTATATTCGACCTCCTCGCGTGTGATACCCGGGTAATAGGCCTCGTAGATGCTCTGCACGCGACCTACCTCGTAGTTGTATATGCCGTCGCTAATAGAACGCTCCGCAAGCAATACTCCAATCTCCTCCTCGTAGATGCCCATCGACGACTCGCCCATATAGTTCGGGACGAGCATATTGAAGCTCTCGGCGCGGCCGTAGCTCCACTGTGTGTTGTAGGCTATCTTCTTCTCGCGTGCCTCTTCGTCGCTTACCACCTCCGAGGTACCTCGCGTAGTATATTGCTGATGCTGCTTGGCATACCACAATGGGGCGAAGTTCGAGCCAAAGGCGAGCAACGCAGCTAAGGCAAGTAGCGTCGTGCGCTGCGAGAATTTCTTAAAAGCCTTTTCGCGAATGGCAAAATATAATTCGCTGAGCCACAGTGCCCCACAAGCGAACAGGAAGTAGTAGGTAATCTGCGGATGGTTTGCTCCCAGCTCCAACGAGCCGAAGAGTGCGGCAAGCGCGGCACCTACCCACATATTGCGTCTGAGGGCATACCACACGGCACCGACCAATGGTGGTGCATAGACAAGTGCCCACATCTTGGTAATGTGTCCGGCCTCGATTATCAGGAAGAAGTATGTCGAGAGGCCATAAGCCAAGCCTGCGACGATGCCTATCCATGGGTTTACGCCCATGAGCACCACGGCAAGCATCATGAGCACCATGGCGAAGAGTATCATGTTATGGGGGTCATCGACAACCTTCACAACACTACCCACCGTCTGCTTAACCTCCTGTGTGGGGTATTCGACATCGATAAGATATGCGGGCATCCCCGAGAACATATTCCCTGTCCACTGTGGGTCCTCGCCCGTGGCATCGCGATGCTCACGGATATCCTGCGACATGCCGAGGTACTGCGCCACATCGCCCTGCACGAGCGACTTGCCCTCGCGGCTCGGAGCAAAGAATATGTTGCTCACGCTCCAAAAGAGCGCAATGCCTACCACCCAGGGTGCCATATCCTTGAATGCGGTCAGCAACTTGCCAAGATAACGGTGCCTATATTTCGCATTATTTTCGGTCTGCATATCTTACATATAAATAAATCGGTCAAAGTTACGAAAAAAAATGATGTTATCACACCTTAATCGCAAAAAATAGTTACCTTTGCGTTGTATATTAGTTGTCATCATGGTTAATATTGACGATATTCGCAAGCCTATAATGGCCGACTTGGAGGCGTTCGACAAGTTTGTAGCCGATAATTTCAGCGCAGAGGGAGACCTCCTTCGGGAGATGCTTACCTATGCGCTATCATCGCGTGGCAAGGGCATACGCCCCATCCTCACGATGCTTGCAGCATCGATGCACAGCCCCGCGGCCGCTGATGCTGCGGAGGGGTGTGGTGGCGCGTGCCATTGTTCGAAACGCACATATCTTGCCGCACTCTTGGTCGAGATGATACACACCGCATCGCTCATCCATGACGATGTTCTTGATGAGGCCGACGAGCGGCGCGGACGCCCCTCGGTGAATGCTAAGTGGCAGAGCGACACTGCCATAATTCTTGGCGACTACATCCTTGCACGCACAATGTCGATAGGCATGGCAAGTGCGCAGTATGACCTCGTGTCGTATGTCGGTACGGCGATGGGTACCCTCTGTGAGGGTGAGGTGTTGCAGAGTCAGCATGCGCAGCGTCTCGATACCACGCGGGACGACTACTTTCGCATAATATACCAAAAGACGGCGAGCCTCCTTGGTGTGAGTGCCGCGCTTGGTGCGCTCTCGGTGGGTGCTCCACGCGAAGAGGTGAATCGCATGCGTAAGTTCGGCGAGGCCGTAGGTATCGCCTTTCAGATACAGGATGACATCCTCGACTACAACCGTCAGAACAACACGGGTAAGCCCTCGAACAACGACCTGCGCGAGCGTAAGATAACGCTCCCGCTAATCGAGGTCATGGAGCGCAGCTCGGAGCAGGAGCGCAGTGAGATAATTGCGCTGTTGAGGCGTTGCACCGAGGACGAAAAGGCCGTAGATGCGCTGCACGAGAGGGTCATCGTGGGTCGCGGCGCAGAGCTTGCGGCCGAGACCATGCAGGCCTACATCTCGCGTGCCCTGCACCTCATATCGAAGTACCCCTCGTCGCCATATCAGAAGGCACTGATTGATATGTGCGCCTTCATCGCTGAGAGAGACAAGTAGCGAAAGAGGAGGGAGAGGTGAAAGGTGAGAGGTGAGAAGTGAAAGGTGAGAGGAGAAAGGTGAGAGAAAAAGGCGAAGTCTCCGCGATGTGTGTTTGTAGAGTGAAAAATTGGAAGAATATAATACACAATATCAGAATAAATTTATTAATAATCAATAAGTTATGAGTACAACAAAAAACAGTAACGTGTTGGCTATTATCGTAATGATACTGCTCTTCGGTATGATTTCGTTTGTAACCAACCTCGCATCGCCCATGGGTGATGTGCTGAAAAATCAGTTCGACGTAGCCAACTGGATGGGCGCACTTGGCGTATTTGCCAACTTCATCGCCTACGCATTTATGGGTATTCCCGCAGGTAACCTTCTTCAGAAGCGTGGCTATAAGTTTACTGCCTTGGCAGCTGTTGCAGTAGGTTTCACAGGTGTTGGTATTCAGGTCATTGCAGGTTTATTGGAGGGTGATACAGCCTTTGGTGTATATCTGTTTGGTGCCTTCATCGCCGGTTTCTCAATGTGTATGCTTAACATTGTGGTTAACCCGATGCTTAACAAGCTTGCAGGTGGCGGTAACCGTGGCAATCAGCTCCTCCAACTCGGTGGCTCGTTCAACTCGTTGATGGGTACTGCCGTAATTGCATTGGTGGGCATCCTTATCCCCTCAATGGTTAAGGCATCTATCAGTGATGTATATCCTTTGATGTTCACCGCTTTGGCCATCTTCGCTCTTGCTTTTGTGGTTATTCTGTTTACCAAAATTCCCGAGAACGAGAGTATTGGCAAGGTTACTAAGGACAACTCTAAGACCGGTCCTATGTCATTCCGCCACTTCGTATTAGGCGCTGTCGGCATCTTTATTTATGTGGGTGTTGAAGTAGGTATTCCTAAGGAGTTGCAGTCATGGCTTAACGTACACCTTGCGCAGGAGCAGACTGTTGTTGCCGAGCAGGATGGCGTTATTAAGGATGTTTTGGTTAAGAAAAAGTATGAGGTAAAGGAGGGTGATATACTCGCAAAGATGGAGGTTATGGCAGAGGATGGCTCTGTACAGACCGTTGATATTGTTGCTCCGAGCACCTCTGTAATTGTAGAGCTTCCCAAGAAGGATGAGGTGTGGAATGATAAAGCGTGGACTTATGATTTGAAGCCCGGTGCAACGATTAAGAAGGGCGAGGCCATCGCTGTTATAGATAAGGCATTTGCCGGCCCTATTGCAGGTACTGTTGCTGCAACATACTGGTTGCTCATGCTTGTAGGTCGTATTTTGGGTGCTGCTCTTGGTGCGCGCATTTCGTCAAAGAAGATGCTTGCAGCTGTTTCAAGTCTTGGCATCTTGCTCGTTGTTAGTGCAATCTTCCTCGACCCGGTCAACACAGTTAACCTTCCCGTATTCCAGAATACCGGTTTCGGCATGGCCGAGGTGCCTATCAACGCTGCGTTTCTTGTCTTGTGCGGTCTCTGTACATCGGTGATGTGGGGTGGCATCTTCAACCTCGCCGCGGAGGGTCTTGGTAAGTACACAGAGCGTGCATCCGGTATCTTTATGGCACTTGTTTGTGGTGGAGGTATTCTTCCACTACTTCAGGAGGGTGTCGTTTCATGGACCGGGGGCAACTATCTCGTAAGCTACTGGGTAATAGTAGCAGGTCTTGCATACTTGCTCTTCTACGCCCTTGTAGGCTCGAAGAATGTGAACAAGGATATTCCCACCGAGTAGCATAACGTCATAGGTGCATCACTGCATACACCTTTAATCACCTTTCGCCCTCGCGAGAGGTGATTTTTCTGTTTTGTACGAATAATATCCCGCAAGATGGTGTGAGTTACATTGTTTGTAGCAGTTCGATGCACATGCGCGAGTTGTGGTAGGGGCACTTCCAGAAGCCGGCCTTATCCTCTGTGAGGTTGATGCTGCCGTCGGCTCGTCTGCTCCACCACCATTCGCCACCCTCCTTATCGATAATCTCCCTCTCGATATACTCCCACGCCTTAGTAGCACGGTCGAGGGCCACCTCATCTCCAAATAGGTGCCACATATAGTAGTATCCCACGACTGTCTCGGCCTGCACCCACCAGTGGCGGTCATCGTCGCGGTATGCCTGTGAGGGGCTATACTCATACGACATCGAGCCATCGGCATTGAGACCCTCCGCAGCAGCTGCTGCGATACGTCGTGCGATATCGCCAAAGTACTCGATGAGAGGCTGGTCGCCTACAACCGTAGCTGCTTCGATAAGCAGCCATGCAGCCTCGATGTCGTGGCCATACGATACCATATCGCTCTGAGACTGCCACGTATCGTCGAAGAAGAGGCGCAGATGGCCGCTCTCGCCGTCGATGATATGCTTCTCGAAGGTGTCGAGCAGCCCACAGACGCTCTCCACCAACTCGTCTGTGCGCCACACACGAAGCAGGTTGGCGTAGGGCTCAATTATGTGCAGGTGCGTATTCATTGACTTGCGGTCGTTGCGGTCTTTGGTTGAGAGGCGCATATCCTCGATAGGTTGCCACTCGCGCGTCGTAGCCTCGATATATCCGCCGTAGCGCTTATCACGGCTATGTGTCTCGATAGCGTCATATAGGCGTATGGCATACTCCAAGGCCTCCTGGTCGCCTGTGGCGCGCACATACTCCGAGAGCCCGTATATCGCGAAGCCGAGGGCGTAGAACTGCTTCTTAGTATCGCGTGGCGTGCCGTCGGCCTCGACAGACCAATAGACGCCTCCATATTCCGTGTCGTAGAGTGCATCGAGCAGGAAGCGCTTGGCATGTGTCGCGGCATCGAGGTACTCGGGATTATGCGTGAGACGGTAGGCGGCTGACATCGTCCAGAGTATGCGGCCCGTGAGTATGGAGCCCTTGGGGGCATCCTTATCTACCGTTCCATCGCTTGTCATGCGCCCATAGAAGCCACCACGCTCGCGGTCAACCATTTTATCGAGCCAAAAACGGAGGATGTTGTCCTCCAATGTGGACAACATCCTACTCAATATAACGTCAGCGTTATTCATCGTCGTTGCGTTTTAGTCGTAACTCCTCGCGTATCTTATCCATGCGGCTCTCGTTCAGCGGGTAGAGCAACATGAGAAGTGCGCCCACAAGGGCTGCCAGGGCGGGAATATAGCTTATAAGAGCCTTCAAACCATCTATGGTCTTGTCGCTCTGCACCGTGGCGATATGCTCGGTGATGGTGCCGTCAGTGCCCTTGTTGAGGGTGATGTTTATGGTTGCACCATTTGTGTGCGTAACGCCAAACTGATAGGTCGAGAGCTCGTCCTGTGCGAGCAGATGCTCACTCTGTATCTTAATCTCGCTCTCCGAGAAGCGTTTGGCATCCTCGGGCACGACATATCCGAAAGATATGAGCAGCCAGCCTATAACCAGTGCACCAAAGGCTGCGCCGAACTTCTGTGCCATAGACGATGACGAGAAGATGAGACCTACGGAGCTTGTTCCATTCTTATTCTCGGAGTAGTCCGCGACATCGGCAAACATCGACCATACAAGAGGTAGTGTTACGCCCGCAGCCACCGAGACGATAACTTGGAGCAGCAGAATGAGCCAGTAACTCATCATGCCCGACTCGGGGATGAAATAGAAGAGGGCGGTAAAGAGTGCCACTACGAGTATAGACCATATATAAGCCCACTTCTTACCTACACGCTTGGCAAAGGGCACGGCCAGAGCCACACCCACCATGTTGGCAACCTCGCCTACTGTGAGGAAGATGGTGCATGTGAGGAAGAGGTTGATGCCGAAGAGTTGTCCCATGAAGCTGTCGTCTCCTATATAGTCGGCGAAGTAGTAGACTGCAACGCCGCCACGTATAGAGTTGAATATTAGCACTGCGAGAGATACGCCGAGTAGTATCCACCAGGGGATGTTACGCACGAGTAGTTTAAGGTCGTGAGCCACCGACGTATGCTCGGCATCGGCTCTATCGACCTTCACGCGCTCGCGTGTGAGGAAAAAGCACAAGAGGAAGAAAAGTGTGCATGCGGCACCTATGACAATGAGTGTTGTTTGCCATGCAGCCGGGTCGGTTGACATCTGTATATTGCCATCCGTACCTACGGCCTCGCTGTTGCTGAACATCTCACACAGGGGGCCGAAGAGCATCAGCGACACGAAGCTGCCGGCGTAAGCGAAGAACATGCGGTACGACGAGAAGATGTTGCGCTCCTTGGAGTCGGCCGTCATCACGCCGAGCATCGCGCCATAGGGCACGTTGATAGCCGTATATACGGTCATCATAAGGACATAGGTGCAATATGCCCATACGAGCTTGCCCGCATAGCCAAAGGTGGGCGTGGTGAAGGTGAGCACGCCACATAGAGCGAAGGGCACGGCTATCCATAGCAGATAGGGGCGATACTTACCCCAGCGCGTGGAGGTGCGGTCGGCGATGACGCCCATCATAGGGTCGCTTATGGCGTCCCACATCTTCGTAATGGCGATGAGGAGCGTCGCGTCCTCCAACCTTAGACCGAAGACCTGCGTGTAGAAGAACATTATGTAGTACATAAATATCTTCCAGAACATCGACGACGAGAAGTCGCCGAGGCCGTAGCCTATCTTTTCGCGAAATGTAGCCATGGGATGCTCTATTTGATGTTTTTATTCTTATCTATGAGGTTGCATATCGCCTCCACCGATGTTGCTGTGCGCAGGCCGTCGGCGGGGGTGTTGAGGCAGTAGTCCACCAAACGCTCCACGCGCGATTCGGCAACGTGCATGCGTTTATCTGCCGAGGCGTAGTAGATGAGTACTCGGCCGTCGTCATCCTTAATCCAACCATTCGAGAAGAGAACGTTGCCTACGTCGCCGATATACTCGTCGTCCTCGGGTGCCATGAAGAAGCCTGCGGGGGCAGCGATGACACGTGTGGGGTCTTCCAGCGCTGTCATATACATATAGAGCACATATCTGAGGCCCCAGGCGCAGTTTCTCACACCATGAGCCAAGTGCAGCCATCCCTGCTCGGTGCGGATAGGGTGGGGACCCTCGCCATTCTTCACCTCCTTGATGGTATGGTAGGCGCGTGCATCGATAATCTTCTCGTCGCGAATCTCTGCGCATGTCATATCATCGACCAGTGCCCAGCCTATGCCGCCGCCACTGCCTGTCTCGATGAAGCCGTCGGCAGGACGTGTGTAGAGCGCATACTTGCCATCTACGAACTCGGGGTGAAGCACCACGTTTCGCTGTTGGCTTTCAGCCTTGATGTCGGCGAGACGCTCCCATGTAATGAGATCCTTGGTGCGGGCTACGCCTGCTGCGGCTGTTGCTGCCGAGAGGTCGCCGGGCTGCGTGTGGTCTTTGCGCTCCACGCAGAAGATGCCGTAAATCCAGCCGTCCTCATGCTGTGTGAGACGCATGTCATAGACATTTGTCGCGGGCTCACCCCACTCGGGCATGACGATAGGACGCTCCCAGAAGTGCCAGCCGTCTATGCCGTTGTCGCTCTCGGCCACGGCAAAGAACGACTTACGGTCGTTGCCCTCAACACGTACGACCATAAGGTAGCGGCCGTCAAGTTTGATGGCACCGGCGTTGAAGGTGGCGTTTACGCCTATGCGCTCCAAGAGATAGGGGTTTGTGCGTTCGTCGAGGTCGTAGCGCCACTCCAAGGGCACATGGTCGGCCTCGATTGCGGGGTACTCGTAACGCCAATATATACCGTTGCTATGCTCTACGCGGCGGTTGCGGCGTGCTATGAGGTCTTGGTGGTTGCGTCTCAGATGTTGAAGTTTCTGCTGAAATGTTGCCATTGTAGTATTAGGTTTTCGTCTGTTTCTTATGCTAAATGAGATGTCGCTACTTCTCTAATGCCTCGCGTATCTGTTTGTTGGCCGTGGTGATGACATCTATGGTCGATTTATCGTTGGCGAATACCGAGTTGCAGCCCTGAGGCTCCTGTGCGGGGTCGCCCGTGTAGTCATAGCCCTTTGCCCACTTGTAGTCGTCGGCGATATTTGTGGCGAAGCCACCCCAGCCCCAGAAGTTGCAGCCCGCAATTTTGCCACCCGTCTCGGCTGACTCGCGTACGAGGTCAAAGACGTAGGTGTAGTACTTGTTGCGCAGTTTTACGCTGCTGCCCTGGGTATGGTTCATGCCGTCGCGCGGGAAGCCGAACTCCTCGACTACGAGAGGCTTGTTTATCTGTGCTGCTAATTCGCTGTGCATCTTGATATACTCGCGAGTATTCATGCAAGCACCTTTGAGTTGCGTCTCCATGTTCTCGGCATCTATCCACTTCCAGTTGTAGGGCCATACGTGGCAGTTGATGTAGCTTATCTCCTCGAAGGAGTGTATGCGCTCACAGAGCTTCATATCCTGCTCGCAGCCGTAGAATCCCTCCGAGCCTGTCGATATCATGTGGTTGGGGTCGAGCCTGCGTATAGCCTTTGCGGTCTCATGTATCCACTCCGCAAACGAGGCTTTATTGTGGCGGTCAAAGGCGCGTGGCTCGTTGCATATCTGCCATGAGAAGATTGTGGGGTCGTCGATATACTTCTCGCCGGTGTACTTGTTCGTGCGGTTCACGATGTAGAGCACGTGGTTGGTGAAGAGGTCGCGAGCGCGCTTGTTCTTGACAAACTGACGTGCACTCTCCATGTAGCGTGTCCAGCCTTCGCCATCCCATCCCTCAACGCCAGGTGTCGGTACAGGGACCTCCGAGCCTGTTGCCCACGCCACATATTGGGTGTAGCCCCCGCTCCACTCCCACGAGTTGTTGAAGTAGAGCACGGCGGTCATATCGCGTTTGCCCATCTCCATAAGCAGGTAGTCCAAGCCGTCGAGAATCTCCTGGTTATATACACCCGGAGCTGTCTGCAATGTGGGCTCTATGCGTAGTGGAATACCATTCTCGCCATCGCCACCTACCAGGATGCGAAGGTTCTCTACCCCCATCTCTTTGAGCAGGTCGAGCTCCTTGATGAGGCGGTCGCGGTCGCCATACTCACCCTCCGAGGCGAGGATTGCGCCATACCACATGTTGGCACCTACGAAGTAGTAGGGCTTGCCGTCGCGCATGAACTGCCCGTTCTCGACCGTTATGAAGCTTCGCTTGGGCGTGCTCTGCTCCTCGGCAGATGAGCAACTGCTCGCAAATAGAGAGAGTGTTGTAATAACAGATATAAGGGCTACCGCCCAGCAAAAAAATCGTTTCATACCTTATATTTATTTGTTCATAATGCAAAAATAAGCAATAATAGTCAAAAATCATAATTGTTCCGAAAAAATGTGTACCTTTGTAGAGGAAAAAAATGAGAAAATTACAATGAAAAAATTAGCCTTTATCGCCCTCGCGACATGCGCCTTTATCGCCTGCTCGGATGGTAAAAAAACTACCCCCGAAACACCTAAATATCACCCCTCGGATAGTGCTGCAACAGAGGCCACAGTAGCACTCTATAATAACCTTTTTGACCTTGCTACGAAGGGTGCTTTATTGGGTCATCAGGACGACCTTGCCTACGGTATTGGTTGGGTTGACGATGGCACTTATCGCAGTGATGTTGAGATGGTTACGGGAGACCACCCTGCGCTCTTTGGTTGGGACCTCGGCATGCTCGAAATGGAGGCCGATGCCAACCTCGACGGTGTGCCTTTCGAGGGCATGCGACGCAATGCTATGTGGGCTGCCGGCAAGGGTGGTGTAAACACCTTTTCATGGCATGGTCGTAACCCCCTGACGGGAGGCGATTCGTGGGATGTATCGTCGGATAAGGTTGTGTGGTCGATACTCAACGACCCGACTACTGCCGAGAAGTATCGCCATTGGCTCGACATAATGGCCGATTTCTTCCTCTGCCTACGCGACAACGAGGGTGAACTTATACCCATAATCTTCCGTCCCTATCACGAGCTGTCGGGAAATTGGTTCTGGTGGTGCAGGTCGCAGTGTAGCCGCGACGAGTATGTTGCGCTATGGCGCTATACCATTGACTACTTGCGAGATAAAGGCGTACATAACATGATTGTAGCCTACTCTATGGCGGGCTATACCACGATGGAGGAGTTTGAAGATAGCTATCCCGGTGATGACTATGTTGATATCGTCGGCTTCGACATTTATCACTACTCGACCCCCGACTACTTTATCGCCGATATGACCAAGCGTGCCGATATCGCTCGCGCCTTTGCCGAGGAGCATGGCAAGCTGTGGGCTGTGTGCGAGACGGGCTATGAGACCATCCCCGATGATGATTGGTTTACCTCCGTGCTCATGCCCGGTATTGAGGGTAAAGGATGTAGCCATATTCTGCTGTGGCGCAACGCCTATGAGCGTCCCAACCACTTCTACGCATCATATCCTGGGCATAGCTCTGCCGATGATATGAAGCGTCTGGTGGAGCGGGAGGATATAATTACCCTTTCCGAAATGTAATTTCTTGTGATAAGGGGTCATTCTCGGCCTCTCAATCATTGGGCTGAATGGAATGTACGTCAAGTACTATCCATCCAGCCCAATTTCATGTCGAGACCAAGCCTAACCCCTTCTGACAAGAAATTGTTTTTCTTGTGATAAGGGCGCATCTACTTCCGCTAACGAATTATGTCGCCAATGGGCAGTACATCCAAGTACAGCCCATCGACTCCAAATTCGCCGAGCGTTGTGTCTGCAACCCTTCTGACAAGAAAAACGCGCTGATTAATGGCGTGGGGCTGTGGGGAGAGTACAGAGCAAAGAGTACAGAGTGCAGAGTACAGAGTACAGATGAAAGATAGTTGG
>JAZULJ010000005.1:0-5625 GCA_045603045.1 Alistipes sp. | reverse complement strand
GAAAAACAATTTCTTGTCAGAAGCCGTGAGATGTGGTGCGAAATGAAAGTACCCTGGATGGATAGTACTTGACGTACATTCCATTCAGGGTATCTTTCGGTTTCGTGCCGCAGATTGCGGCTTATCACATGAAATTACTTTTCGAATTTCGCCTTCGCCTTCTCCAACTGTCGCTTAATAATATCCATAGAGTTATCTATAGCCTCCTCAAATGTGAAAGCACGCTCCTCAACACGAATATCGCTACCCGGAACATGGAGCGAAACAATAACTACTTTGTTGCCCTTCTCAGAGTCGGGGTCCAAACGCAACGTAACCTCCACATCACCCGCTCTCTCATCGACAAAGCGATCCAATCTATCCATCTTCTTCTGAATGAAATCAAGCAACTGCTGGCCTGCATCAAACTTTACTGACTGAATCTGTACGTTCATAGCTCAAAAGTATTAAAGTTTATATTGTACGATGCTCGTGCGGCATCGCTGTCTGCATATATCCAGCACATACTGTGCCTACATCACCACCCCAACACCCTACTATCGTCGCTCGCGAGGGTGCGCCATGTCATATACCGTCTTTAACTTCTCGATGTTGTTGTGCGTATATACCTGTGTGGCCTTCAACGAACTATGTCCCAGCAACTCCTGTATCTCACGTAGGTCGGCATCCTCATTCAGAAGATGTGTCGCGAACGTGTGGCGCAGCACGTGTGGCGACGCCTTGCCCTGCACCCCCGCCTCGCGCAATACACGCCCAACGATACGCTGTATCGTGCGCACAGACAAAGGCTCTGCTTTCTTTGATAAAATTACTACTTTTTTTGGATATATGCAAATATTTTGCGAAGAAATTATTTCTCGATACTTTTTTATCAGTTCTGCCGTAACCGAGGGTATGGGCACCACGCGCTCCTTATCTCCCTTACCTACAACGCGTAGCGTGCGATAGTCTGTCGAGAAGTCGCCCCACGTGGCTGCACTAAGTTCCGCCAGACGAAGACCACACGTATAGAAGAGCAGTATGATAAGGGCATCCCTCACGCGCTCCATATCACACGAGGCAACATCCTCGCGCAGGCGCGCTACGACACTGTCCATGCGGCTATCGGCAACAAACGTGGGTAGGCGGCGCGAGGTGCGACGCTGATGTATAGCGCTGACAATATCGTTCTGCACCATACCTCGCGACAGGAGCCAATGCCACAGTGTGCGCAACGAGGCCACACCACGATTTACCGACGAGGCCTTCAACCTACGCTCCTCAAAGAGGTAGGCCATCCACTCCTCGATATCGGCACGACGTATGCGCTGCGGGTCGAACGTCTCGCGGCTAACACCCAGGAAGGTGAGGAAGTCATCGACATCACGACGATAGTTACGCACCGTAAGGGGGGAGTAGCGACGCTCGGCTTCGAGGTATGTTATAAAGTCGTCAATGGTGCTCATAACGAAGTACTTTACTCGGCAGAGATGAAAAGGTAGGCGTCTCTATGGGCGATGTGCAGATATATACCCTGCTCGTTGCAACGTATCTCGTCGGCATCGTCGCCAAGAGGTATCATGCCGTCGATGGCGACAACACCATCGACCACACTACCCACAATTACCTGAGAGTTAAACATCTTACCACGACCAACAGCGAAAAAGCGTCCCGAGGGGAGATGGTAGAGCGTCGCGGGCAGCGTGTAGTCCATACCCGCATTATCGCGTAGCAACAGGTAGTCGCCATCGCTTGCCGAGCAGTAGGCAACATATATACCCCTACCCATATCATGTTTAACCCCAACATTATATGACCCTCCAAAATCGCGACACTCGGCGACCATGGCCTCATGCACTTCATCGCCTCGTTGAAGGTCTATATTGAGCGGTTTTATATCATTTCGCGCAGCCTCGAATGCCGACTTTGAAATATGCGAGGGCTCGTCTTCGAGGCGCATGGGTGAGGTAAGGTCCATCGCAGCAATCGCGCCACACTGCTCCGAGCTGCGGGCAACAGCCACCGCCGAGCGCAGGCGTACGGCCGTGGCACCGTGACGCTTGAACATCCTGCGTCTGAACATTGGTCGCATAGCCGCCGTGGAGCGCACCTCGTGCAGAGCGTCGTAACGCCCGAGAGCATAGGCATAGTTGTATAGGTCGTATTGATGCTCCTCCTGTTCCCATAGCGTGAGCATATAGTCGGGGTATGCCGCAAGCATGGCCATATCCTGCTCTGCCGCAGAGCCACTCTTCGGGCGCAACACCTCGTAGAGATGTAGGTGCAACGAGGCGAGACGTCGCTCTCTGACAGGTACAGAGACCACAGCCCACGCCTCGCAACGTGTGGCGTAGTCCATATCGGCAATATTCTCGTAGGCACGGCGCACCGCAGGCTTTACACGCCTGGAACGCAGTATGCGCTGCTGTTCGTCGCTATCGTACTCTGCCCACGGTTTCTGCGCCGCGGCAGAGAGCGTCGTGGCAACGACAAAAAACGATATGAGCAGGCGACGAAACATTCTACTTAAAGAATTTGTATTGGAACAGAAGCAGATAGACTACCGCAACCGAGATATAGGCATCGGCGACGTTGAACACCGCACCGAAGAAGTAGCCATCGCTACCCACCAAGAAGTCGAGGAACGTGGGGGCATTCTCCCACTTAAACAGCGGCAGGTGTATCATATCGATAACCTTGCCCATGAGGAAGCCACCACTCTGATTATCAATAAATAGACCGTAAAACATGCTATCGACCATATTACCTATGGCACCCGCGAGGATAAGCACGCCACCTACCCACACGCCCTTGGGTACCTCTTTGCCCTTGCGCAAGAGGTGGCGCATGCCATAGATGATGGCGCCTATCATCACCAGACGGAAGAGGCTGAGTATAATCTTACCCCAGTCAACGCCACCCTCGCTGCCGCCAAGCTGCATGCCGAAGGCGAAGCCGTTATTCTCGATATAGCAGAGGTTGAACCACGAAAAGACCTCAATCTTCTCGCCCACCTCCATATTGGCGTTTACAAGTAGCTTAACGAGTTGGTCGAATGCAACGAGCAAAACTACCCAAAGAGCTATCTTCTGACCCTGCGAAAGTTTCTTTAACATCATGGTATTCAGCATTGTAATAAGGTTAAGATGCTATCGAGCAGGCCTCGTGCACCAAATAAAGTCAATTAATTTTGCACAAATATACGAAAATTAAAAAAAATATACTACTTTTGTGCGGTGAAACAATGCCCAGGTGGCGAAATGGTAGACGCGCTCGTTTCAGGTGCGAGTGCTTAACGGCATGTAGGTTCGAGTCCTATCCTGGGCACCAAAAGAGAGAACAGCAATTTGATTACTGTTCTCTCTTTTGGTACCCATAGGGCTCCTTTACAAGCTTTCTACTCGACTCGTGTACACCAAAAAAAAGAGCTCTTCGCAACGCAAAGAGCTTCAATAATTTTGATTATTGAATTTCGCGTTGTACCTTTGCCGCGGATATTATATAGACTAAGGTAACTTTTTGAACGATATATCATGGCAGGATCAAACTTCGTCGATTATGTGAAGATTTTTGCACGCTCGGGACACGGTGGCGCAGGCTCGTGCCACTTCCGTCGTGAGAAGTTCGTGGCCTTCGGTGGCCCCGATGGTGGCGATGGCGGTAAGGGCGGTAGCATCATACTGCAAGGCGACAGCCAATATTGGACACTCATACACCTCAAATACAAGCGTCATCAGTTTGCCGAAGATGGTGAGAATGGCCACGGCGCACGCTCAACAGGTGCCGATGCCAAGGATATCATCATCCCCGTACCCCTCGGCACGGTAGCCAAGCAGGTATTCACCGACGAAGAGACGGGCGAGACCTACACCGAGGTTGTTGGCGAGGTTACCGAGCACGGCGAGAAGCTCGTGCTACTCAAAGGTGGCCGCGGAGGTTTGGGCAACTGGCACTTCAAGACCGCAACAAACCAAACACCGCGCTACGCACAACCCGGCGAGGAGGGTGCCGAGGGTGCCTTCATCCTCGAACTTAAAGTGCTGGCAGATGTAGGTCTTGTAGGGTTCCCCAATGCCGGAAAGTCAACACTGCTCTCCGTGGTATCTGCCGCCAAACCAAAGATTGCAAACTACGCCTTCACGACGCTCGAACCTAACCTCGGCATCGTGTCGGTACGCGACGACCACTCGTTTGTCATGGCCGACATTCCCGGCATCATCGAGGGTGCACATGAGGGCAGAGGTCTCGGAACACGCTTCCTACGCCATATCGAGCGTAACTCGGTGCTTCTCTTCATGGTACCCGCCGACAGCGACGACATAGCAGCAGACTATGAGGTGCTCCTCGGCGAGCTCACACAGTACAACCCCGAGCTACTCGACAAGCGCCGCCTGCTGGCCATAACGAAGTGCGATATGCTCGATGACGAGCTAATGGAGCAGATGAAACAGCACCTCCCCAAAGGCATAGAGTCGATATTCATCTCGTCGGTGGCAAACATGAACATCGCGAAGCTCAAAGATATGCTCTGGACGGCATTGCAGTAGTCTCGTGCTGCGCAACAAGAAGACGGCAACAACCATTTGCCGGGCAAAAAGCGACATTTAGGCTACCTCACTATTTGTCAGTTGGCAATTATTTACTATATTTGCAGGCATTTACGAGTATAACTCATTGAGAATGGAATATATAATTTAACTATAAAAAGATATAACTATGACTATTACAGCATCAGACATCAAGATTGGTATGTGCGTAGAGATGGACGGTAAGACATTTATCGTTGTTGACTTCCAGCACTGCAAGCCAGGTAAAGGTCCCGCCTTTGTGCGCTCAAAGCTCAAGAACTTGGAGAACGGCAACGTCCTCGACAAGACCTTCTCGTCGGTATCGCAGAAGATTGAGCAGGTTCGCGTAGAGCGTCGTCCCTACCAGTTCACCTACGAGGATGACCTCGGCGCACACTTCATGCACACCGAGACCTTCGAGGTGATTAACATCGACAAGAACCTCATCAACAACGCCGACCTCATGGCCGATGGTCAGATTGGCGAGGTTATGTTCCACACCGAGAAGGAGACCGTACTCTCAGCCGAGTTGCCCCCTATCGTTGACATGGAGGTTACCTACACCGAGCCCGGTGTACGTGGCGATACCGCTTCTACCAACTCATTGAAGGCGGCTACGGTAAACACAGGCGCTACAATCAAGGTTCCCTTGTTCATCAATACCGGCGATAAGATTCGTGTTGACACCCGCACTCGTGAGTACTACGAGCGTATTAAGTAATATCGAAGAGTACTTCATAAACGATAGGGAGATGGCTAAAAAAATTTAGCCATCTCTTTTTTTTGGGTCGGTGGGGTACATGGGGTAAAATGGGATAATTGTTGATAGCAAAAAACGCCCCATAGACCCCACAACAGAAAGCAGAAAACGGAAAACGGAAAGCGGAAAGCGGAAAGCGGAAAATCCACACAGACCCCACAGCCTGTTTTGCGCGAGGGGGAATACGAGGGGTACATCCCCATTCGGGGCAATGAGCTTGGTGCCGAAGATGGCCCCTTATCACAAGAAAAACAATTTCTTGTCAGAAGGGTTGCAGATGTGCCCTCG
The DNA here is from genome assembly GCA_045603045.1 of Alistipes sp. Lineage (GTDB taxonomy): Bacteria > Bacteroidota > Bacteroidia > Bacteroidales > Rikenellaceae > Alistipes. Next base: position 30 of record JAZULJ010000005.1, on the reverse strand, counting down.
ATAAAGAAATCAGCCTGGATAGGTAGTACT
>JAZULJ010000004.1:0-12761 GCA_045603045.1 Alistipes sp. | reverse complement strand
CAAGTTACCTGACCAACCTTCTGACGGTTGGGCTGGGCTGAACCACTCTGGATCTTAGCTGCTTCCTTAAGCTGAATGGCTACGGGTGGCTGTTTAACTACGAAGTCAAACGACTTATCCGTGTAAACTGTGATGATGACTGGAAGTACCTTACCTGCCTTGTCCTGGGTGCGAGCATTGAACTGCTTGCAGAAGTCCATAATATTGACTCCCTTCGAACCCAAAGCCGGACCTACCGGAGGTGAGGGATTGGCAGCACCACCCTTGATCTGCAATTTAATAAATGCAGCAACCTCTTTTGCCATAATTTTCCTTTGGTTAATTATTCTTTTTCAACTTGTGTAAAGCTCAACTCCATAGGAGTCTTGCGGCCAAATATCTTCACACTCACGCTGAGCTTGCGGTGTTCGTTATCGACACTCTCAATGGTACCTTGGAAGCTTGAGAATGGACCGTCTGTAACCTTGACAGTCTCGCCGACAAAGAACGGAACCTCGTTCTCCTCGTCCGCCTGGCTTAGCTCATCGACACGGCCGAGAATACGACTAACCTCATGTGGACGGAGGGGAGTCGGATTCATCTTACGGCTGTCCTCCTTGGTATCACCCAAGAAGCCAAGCACATTTGGTATGTTGCGAATGATAATTGGTATCTGACCTACGAAGGCGGCCTCAATCAGGACATAGCCCGGATACGAAACCTTCTCCTTAGATACTTTCTTTCCGTTACGAATTGTATAGACCTTCTCGGTCGGAATAAGTACTTGTGAGATATAATCCTCCAAGTGGCTGTGACGAACCTCGGCCTCGATATACTCCTTGACCTTCTTCTCCTTGCCACCAATAGCACGGACTACATACCACTCCTTAGAAATCTCTGCCATGACGATTTAAGATATTATCCCAACAAGTGATAAACACCATTCATGACACCCTCAAATACGAGGTCCATAGCCAACACAATAAGAGCAAAGATGACAGAGGCTACCATAACAACCTTTGTCGAGCCCATAAGCTGCTCAAACGAAGGCCATGTTACCTTGTTCACCAACTCGTTGTATGCGTTCTTAAAGTACTTAATCATAATTCTATCTTTTAATTAGCAGGAGCAGAGAGATTCGAACTCCCATCAACGGTTTTGGAGACCGCTATTCTACCCTTGAACTATGCTCCTAAGTAAGAGGCAAGTCAAGACCTGCCTCTTGGGTTATATTTTAGGTGTTAAGAGATTACTCAATAACCTTCAATACCTGACCTGCACGTACTGTACGACCACCCTCGCGGATTGCGAAACGAAGACCCTCGTTCAAAGCAACAGGGTAAATCAACTCTACGGTGATAGTTACGTGGTCACCAGGCATAACCATATCTACACCCTCGGGAAGCGATACCTCACCGGTAACGTCCATTGTACGAAGGTAGAACTGGGGACGATACTTGTTGCGGAAAGGAGTGTGACGACCACCCTCTTCCTTCTTCAAGATATACACCTCAGCGGTGAACTTGGTGTGAGGAGTGATTGAGCCGGGCTTAGCAATAACCATACCACGCTTAACATCCTTCTTGTCGAGACCACGCATCAAGAGACCTACGTTATCACCAGCCTCACCCTCATCGAGGAGCTTGCGGAACATCTCAACACCTGTACAAGTTGAAGTACGAATCTCCTCATCCAAACCGATAATCTCAACGGGATCACCTACGTGGATGATACCAGTCTCGATACGACCTGTTACAACGGTACCACGACCAGTGATTGAGAATACGTCCTCAACGGGCATCAAGAAAGGCTTCTCGTTATCACGAGGAGGCAACTGGATGTACTCATCAACGCTAGCCATGAGCTCCATAATCTTCTCCTCCCACTTAGCCTCGCCGTTCAAGCCACCAAGAGCCGAACCACGGATAACGGGAGCGTTGTCGCCGTCGAAGTCGTACTTAGAGAGAAGGTCACGAACCTCCATCTCAACGAGGTCAAGCATCTCGGGATCGTCAACCATATCGCACTTGTTCAAGAAAACAACGATGCGGGGAACGTTCACCTGCTTAGCCAAAAGTACGTGCTCGTTAGTCTGGGGCATAGGACCATCAGTAGCAGCTACTACGAGGATAGCACCATCCATCTGAGCAGCACCGGTAACCATGTTCTTAACGTAGTCGGCGTGACCGGGGCAGTCAACGTGAGCGTAGTGACGGTTTGCAGTCTGGTACTCTACGTGTGAAGTGTTGATGGTGATACCACGCTCCTTCTCCTCGGGTGCATTGTCGATAGAGTCGAATGAACGAAGCTCTGAAAGACCAGCCTTAGCAAGAACGGTTGTGATAGCAGCAGTAAGAGTAGTCTTACCGTGGTCAACGTGTCCGATAGTACCGATGTTCACGTGCGGTTTCGAACGATCAAATTTTTCTTTTGCCATAGTAATTAAGTTATTTAAGTTTTATAAAGTTTTAACTTCTAAAAACAATTTACAGACAGATGTACAACACCGACCCCGTCATCATTGATGACTCAGGGCGTGTTGCACTCCATCTTTTGAGCGGAAGACGAGGCTCAAACTCGCGACCCATAGCTTGGAAGGCTATTGCTCTATCAACTGAGCTACTTCCGCAAAAATAAACCGCTTAGAGCCTGCCCTCACTCACGCTTTGACGAGTGAGACACTTGCAACTCCAACCGGTATCGTTAAGTGGGAAGAGATGGATTCGAACCACCGAAGGTAAAAACCAGCAGATTTACAGTCTGCCCCATTTGGCCACTCTGGTATCTTCCCGATATTTAGCCCGTACTCGAAGCGGGGACCGAGCCGATGGAGGGATTCGAACCCCCGACCAGCTGATTACAAATCAGCTGCTCTGGCCAACTGAGCTACATCGGCATTAACCGTATCGGAGTGCAAAGGTACAAACAATTTTTATTTATCCAAATTTTTCATGCAAAATTTTTCAAAAATCGCTTATACCAACTCTTTTCAAAGAACTTGCGTCATCCTCCTTTTGGGACTTTGACGGAAAATCGACTGCAAATTTACAACTTTTTCTTGAAAGTGGAAACGATACACCTACTTTTTTTCAGTGATACCCCATTTTTTTTGTATTATCGCCACTTTGCCGCGCTATACCTATATTAATATATATAGCATTACTCCACAATCGACGCGCCAACCACATTTGCAATGCGCGAGCGCAACTCTACGATATGCTCCGCACCACATGTCTTATGCACTTTATTAGTGAGGATTACTATTGCGAGGTCCAACTCGGGGTCTATAATGAGCGACGTTCCCGTTGCTCCGGTATGGCCTATCGTCATGGGCGAGAGCAGGTCGCCGGCACTTCCCGAATAGCCCTTGAAACTCTCCCAGCCTATGGTGCGGTCCCACTCCTCGAAGCCTCGGGGCTCCAAAAAGAGTGCCTCGACAGCACGCGGCGAGAGTATCTCGACATCGCCCCACCTTCCTCTGTTGAGCATCATGCGAGCAAACAGGAGCAGGTCATCCACCGTTGAGTAGAGCCCCGCGTTGCCCGACACTCCTCCCATAATCTCACGCGACAAGGGGTCGTGTACCACGCCTCGTAGCATGACGCCACTACCGTCGGGCTCCGTGGGTGCACATTTCGCTGCATACTCTGCATCGGGCAGAAAGCGCGTATCGTACATACCAAGCGGCTCGAATATCTCTTCTACGACATACTCCTCGAAGGGTCGCTCCGTGATACGGCTCACAATCTCGGCAAGAGTGATAAAGTTAAGACAGCTATATCGACACTCCGTGCGCGGCTTCGCAAGACGCGCCACATGAGCGATATAGTCGATAAGGGTATCTCTATTAGGGAAGTCCGTCTCGGGATATAACTTGCGCAGATGCTTCGGGGCGACATACGCGGGGATACCCGAGGTGTGCGTCAGGAGGTCCAAGATGCGAATGTGCATCGTGTCGCGCTCATTCTCCTCATCGACCCAGCCGGCGAAGCCCGGAATATAACACTCCACCTTATCGTTCAGACGCAGGTCGCCACGCTCGACGAGCTGCATCACTGCCGTTGCTGTTGCCACAGGCTTGGTAAGCGAGGCAAGGTCGAAGTGTGTGTCGAGCGTCATGGGCACTACGCTATCCACCACTTCGCGGTTACCAAAGGTGCGAAGATAGACAATTCTATCGTGACGCATGATGCCCACAACAGCCCCGGGCATAAGGTCGCGCTCCATATATCGCTCAACAATATTCTCAATACGCGCTAAGCGACGACCATCCATGCCCACCTCCTCGGGTGTGGCATGAGGTATCGACGATGATGGCTCCGCCACATTTTCATCCTGCTCGTTGCCATCAGCGAGCGACACAAGATGCTGACCACCAACATATACTGCACACACCACCACAGCTACGGCTATCAACATCCACACGGCAATGGATAGCGACACACGTACTCTTTCGTTCATACTTTGGACTTTGTTAGGTTTTATTTACAGGACAAAGGTACGAAAAACTCTTGGATAAAGAGGGTAATTCTGCATTTTGGAGAGACTAAATATTGGTACCATTTTGGCATGTTAGCCAATTTTCGTATATTTGTAGAGCGTTTGCCCCATGAGTCGGCGCCGAGCTCGTGCCAAACATCACCATATCGAAACATCTGTTAGTAGTATGACCATTCAAAGTGTATCCGAAATATTTGTCGGCTCAGTATCCGAGGGGCTCGACAAGCTCCTGCCACAACACCGCGTCGTAGTCATCGCCGATGCAACCATCGACCGTCTATACCACGACCTCATAAGCCGCTACGACAACATAATCATAGGCCAGGGCGAGGCCAACAAGGGTCTCGATACGGTGCTATCGATTTATAGCCGCCTCATGGAGTTGGGTGCCGACCGCTCAACATTTCTCTTAGGTGTGGGTGGCGGCATCGTTACCGACATCACGGGCTTCGTGGCCTCGACATTTATGCGCGGCCTCGATTTTGGCTTCGTATCGACAACACTACTCGGGCAGGTGGATGCCTCGATTGGGGGTAAGAATGGCGTTAACATACATGGGTACAAGAATATGGCCGGCACCTTTGCACACCCACGTTTCATCATCGCCAATGTCGATATGCTACGCACACTACCACGCCGCGAGCAGCGCGCCGGCATGGCCGAGGTGGTTAAGGCCGCCGTAATAGGCGACGCCGCGCTCTTCGAGATGCTCGAAGCCAACGTATCGGAGGATATATACTCCAAGCGCGACATCATGCAAGAGATTGTCTTACGCTCGATGCGTCTAAAACTCGACATCGTCGAGCGCGACGATAAGGAGAGGGGGCTACGACGCATCCTCAACCTCGGGCACACGATAGGTCATGCCATAGAGAAGTGTAGGCGCGATGTTAACCACGGCGAGGGTGTGGCCATAGGTCTCTCGCTGATGGCTCACGCCGCAGTAAAACGAGGCATCATGGCCGCCGAGGATGCCGAGCGCATAGATAGCCTTCTCAGCACCTTAGGCTTCACGCTGATACCACCCGTGAGCATGACGGAGATAACGCGCGTGGTGCGCTACGACAAGAAGAAACAGAACAACATACTGTGCATAGTTCTCCCCGAGGGTATTGGCAGATGCCGCATCGAGGAGATAGAAATAGATGAATTTGAGACATTATTCGCATAATACGCAGCCACATGGGACAACATAAAACAGCATATATACTCCTCGCCGACGGCTTCGAGATTATCGAGGCTCTCGCGCCAATAGATGTGATGCACCGTGCAGGAATCGATGTTATCAAGGTCGCCGCAGGTGGCAGCCACGATGTTTGCTCGTCGCACGCCTTGGCCACGCTACATTGCGACATACTCCTCGACGAGATGTCATTCGACGAGGGCGACGTCCTAATACTCCCCGGTGGCAACCCCGGATATATCAACCTGCGCAATACGAAACGTGTCTGCGACATGGTGCGCGCCTTTTATGCCTCGGGGCGTCTCGTGGCAGCCATATGCGGTGCCCCGACAGTCTTGGCTGCGGCAGGCGTAGCACGCGGCAGGGCGATAACATGCCACTCATCGGTAATAGCCGAGATGGGCGACTACAAGTATGTGGGTGGCAGCGTCGTGCAGACCGACAACCTTATAACGGGTGCCGGCGCAGGCATCTCCGTAGAGTTCGCCCTCGCCATAGTTGCACACCTCGTGAGCGCCGAGACACTTTCGCGCGTGCGCCGAGGCATGGAGCTATAAACGAATGATAAATAAGCTAAGAATATGAAAAAGATACTGCTAACCTCCGCTACGACACTCCTCGTTGTAACGATACTCCTACTACTAAATCTCCTACCTGCAAAGGGTGTACTCTGGGTATGTGCTTTTATCGGAGTCCTCGGCCTGGCATACATAGTTAACATGCTGCGCATCTGCATCTTTGCGCCCATAAAGCGCGACTGGATGCTCGCACGTGGCAACTTTATAATCAAGGTAATAAGCTTCGTGCTACTCATACCCTTTGCTGCAACACTCATATTACAATTGTGTTGCGGCGATTTTAGCGCGAAAAATCTCACATACGACCCCATCCTGTTCCCGTCGCATGATAGCAAAGAGTTAGACCCCGCGCTACGCGAAGCACAGGAGGAGCCCAATCTTATATGGTCGGTATATTTCCACTATATGGATCCCGGCAATCAATATATGGCAATGACCCCCAAGGGGCGTGCAAGCGCCGCAGTCATGGCCATACTTGGTGTTTTTCTGCTAAACGGCCTACTCATATCGACGCTCACAAGTCTCTTTGACCGTCGTCGCGAGAGCTGGTTGAAGGGTGAGGTGCGCTACAACTACTTCTTCGAACGACATGCACACCACATCGTCATTGGCGGCACGGACGTCGCCATGGACGTTGTTCGACAGATATTTCGCTGGGAGAGAGGCACAGATAGGCCCTACATCGTGGTTCTTACACAGCGCAACGTCGAGGAATTTCGCCAGGAGCTATTCTCGACATTGACCCCGGAGCAGCAACGACACGTGATAATATACCATGGTTCGCGCACCTCACGCGAAAATATTGAGGAGCTATCGCTATCGACTGCCATAGAGTGTTACATCATCGGCGAGGCATGCGACCACAGTCAGGAGACATATCACGACACGATGAACATGAGTGCCCTGGAACTTGTGGCCGACATTTGTCGCACAAACCGCAACGAGAGGGCGAAGCTCACATGCCGCGTGATGTTCGAGTATCAAACATCGTTCTCGGTATATCAGTTCTCGGATATCAGCAACCGGGTCAAGGAGTTCGTAGAGTTTATACCCTTCAACTTCTACGAACTTTGGGCGCAAAAGGTACTCGTCTGCCGAGACCTTAAACCTCACCGCATGACACCCTACCTGCCCTTGGAGGGCAACACATGTATAGATAGTCAATCCGACGACTTCGTGCATCTCATCATCCTCGGCATGACACGCATGGGTACAGCGATGGCTATCGAGGCGGCACGTATGGCTCACTACCCCAACTTTGAGACGCGCAAACGCCGCACGCGCATAACCATCATCGATGAGAACATGTCGCGCGAGAAGGATTGTTTCATGGGACGCTTCCGTGCCCTCTTCGAACTCGCGCCATACCGATATATCGACTTCAACACCTCGGATGTGGTCGCTCCATGGAGCAACCCTCTTGCCGACGAGCAGCTACACTCGCCATACTACGGCGGGCACCTCGGCAACGACTTCATAGATATCGAGTGGGAGTTCGTCCAGAGCCCCATAGAGTCCATCCGCGTGCAACGATATATAGCCGAGGCCGCCAAGGATAGACATGCCCGCCTGACCATAGCATCGTGCCTCGCCGATTCGAACAAGTCGCTTGCCGCAGCTATATACCTACACCATAGCGTCCTCGAATGTGCCCAGCAGATACTCGTATATCAGCGTGGTGGCGACCACCTCGTCAAAGGCTTAGCGCAGGAGTGCTACCATACCCCCTTCCATAGCAAAATCTCACCATTCGGCATGGCCGAGGGTGGCTACGACTACACGGCAATCAAGATACGCGAGGAGCTATGCAAGCACGTTATGGCAGACTATGACAATGCCGGCAACACAGACCTCGAAGCTTACACACAACAGCTATTGGACACCTTTGCCGATAAGGATACTCTGTCCGAGGCACGACGCTCCGCAGAGGCCCTGATTGATGAGTATAGGAGCGACAGCCAGAAACTTAGTGCCGCCGAGAGGCGAAGAGAGGAACTTGTTGGCGACTACAACGCCCGTTGCGCGCGATGTAACGATGTAGCTCCCGGCAAGACCGAGGCTGCGAAGATGTGGTCGAGCACCTACAACTCGAACATGATATGGAGTAAGTTGCGCTCCGCAAGGATTATGAACGACAAGCTGAGCGATAGGCAGATATGGGAGCTGGCACTCGTCGAGCACAATCGCTGGAATATGGAGCAGTTGCTCATGTCCTACCGTCCTCTGACACGCGAGGAGCAGTTTATCGTCTTGCAAAATGCAGATAGTAACATCAAGGATGTGCTTAAAAGCCGCATGGCACACTACAACATCTGCTCGTGGGAGCGGGTGGCTGCGCTTGACAACACATTTAAGTACGACATCGACTTTGCGCGCAACATATGGAGATATTACGAAAATACACAGCGCATTAAGGAAGCCCTTATAACGCCAAAAAGTAATAAGCATGAGTAAGTATATACCCCAACCCATCAATCTTCAGGACGTGGAGCTTCCCGAAGAGCTTAACACGCTACGCGAGGCTATCGCCCGCAACGTACACGAGGTGTGGGCAGCACAGCGCATTGCCAAGGGGTGGAGCTATGGCCCCGAGCGCAACGACAGCCTACGCCAGCACCCCGGCCTCGTAGCCTACGAGGAGCTTTCGGAGGAGGAGCGCGACTACGACCGCAACACGGCGATGGAGACACTCCGCCTAATATATAAACTCGGCTTCCGCATCGAGAAGCAATAGAGATAATTGAGGTTTATAAATTAGGTCGGGTAGATTTTGAGTCTTGTAGAACATTGCTTAAACTTTTACGAATAAAATGCCATTTACACCAACGGCGGGCTAAAAAAGCCCGCCGTTGCTACATAACTTAAATATAGGGAAATGTCAGAAATTCTGCGTCATGCCGCTTAGAGCTCGGTCTTCCAGAGACCGTGCAGATTGCAGTACTCATAGACCGCAAGGGGCTTCTCCGAGCAGGTACAAACCACTGCCTCGGGCTTATCTTTGAGGTTGATGCGGATGCCGCCACTCGCGGTCTCAACATAGATGAAGGCGATATGGTGCTCGGGCAACATGGGGTGAGGAACGCTGCCTACCTCAACTTTGATATGGTTATCATCAAGGCGCGTTACAACGGGAACATGCTTCTCGTTGCTTGCATCAACCGTGTTGGGGATAAGCTCCTCCATCTTCTCGCCACAGCATACTACCGGAACATTTGAATCCACGACCTTCTCTACTACGTTACCACAACGGTTACATTTATAAAATTTTGTTGCCATAATTTATCTGTTTTTATTGGTTATCTTTTGTTTTGTATTGCAAAGATAAGCATAATTTTTACTTTGTCAAATTCTTATTTTTTATAGCGGTATAAGCCAAACTTATACACAATGCCAACATTATAAGCATCTGCGTTTATTATCTCTCCGAGCCAAGTTGTTTTGCCCTACGATGGACGTCGTAGAGGCGGAAGGCGAGCGATATTTGCGACACACCGTAGGTTATAAATGCGATAGCTACAAAGAGTATGACCACCTCGACGCCAAAGCTCATAGGCATCCACAGCACGGCAATAGAGATGATAATCATCAGCACCGCGCCGAAGATTACCCAGCCGGCATCACGCACCCTATAACTGCGCATATCGACACCCTGCATAAGCAGCACAACACCACGATAGAAGAGCCATATACCGAGTAGCACGGGCATCATAACGGCCGAAAGCGCGATGTTAAACATCAGCATCAGGCCGATGATTATATCAGCGATACTCGCCGCGATAATCCAGCCGCGACTGACGAAGTAGTTACGCGACGACAGGCTCTGCACTAAGCTCAGCACACCCGACACAAAGATAACAACACCCAGCCACACCGAGAAGGCTAAGTAGCTTTTGGCAGGGTTTACAAGCACGATAAATCCGATGGCGACGGCAACGATGCCGACGATGAGCGATAGCCACCAATGGCGCACCATCTGCTCTGTTCTTTCATAAGTTCTCTCGTTCATAATCCGATAGTTTACGCCCCTCTATCACAACAACCGTGCAAATTGAACGATGAGCGACATGGCACGACATCGAAAATATATGCACGAGTTTGCTAATTATATATATAATGTGTATCTTTGTTCGGGATAGATATTTGCGATATCAAGCCCAACCAAGACAACTATAATACCGATAATATGATAAAACGACTCTTCTTTGCGTTGTTTGTCCTTGTGGCTACGACGCTTATTATGCCCGAGGCGACCATCGCTCGCACCCTACATGTTGTTCCTCAGCCCGCGTATGTGGAGTTGGACACCGAGGGTGATTACATCGTAACAGCCAAGACGACAATCGTAGTGCAGGATGAAGCCTGGAACCCTGCGGAGCGCTTTGCCGAGGATATGATGACACACTTCAACCTCAACAAGCCCATGAAGAGCGCGAAGCGCGGCAAGGGTATCAAGCTGCGTATCGACCGTTTTGTTGCCGAGGAGGGCTACGAGATGACCATAAACAGCGAAGGTATCCTAATCATCGGAGGCTCGGAGGCCGGCATATACTACGGCTTGCAGACCCTGCGACAGATTATCATCACGAATAATGGCGCCGTACCCTATGGCTATATCGCCGATGAGCCCACCTTCGCCTACCGTGGTGCCCACTTCGACGTGTCGCGCCACTTCTTCACCGTTGAGGAGGTTAAGAGGTATATCGACATCCTCGCAGCTCACAAGCTCAACCGACTGCACTGGCACCTCACCGACGACCAGGGCTGGCGCATAGAGATTAAGGCCTACCCCGAGCTTACAGAGAAGGCTTCAATGCGTAAGGAGACCCTCGTAAGCCACGGTCTCAACCCCGTAGAGTGGGATGGCACGCCTCATGGAGGCTACTACACTCAGGAGGAGATTAAGGATGTCGTCGCCTACGCCGCAGCACGCTACGTAACTATCGTTCCCGAGATTGAGATGCCCGGACACTCGCAGGCCGCACTCCACGCCCTGCCATGGCTCGGCTGCGAGGAGCAGGAGGTAGAGGTATGGACACAGTGGGGCGTAACTCCCGAGGTGCTCTGCGCAGGTAAGGAGAGTACATATACCTTCTTGCAGAATGTCCTCAGCGAGGTTATCGACCTCTTCCCGGGTGAGCTTATACATATCGGGGGCGACGAGTGCCCCAAGAATCGCTGGGAGGAGTGTGAGCACTGCCAAGCAAAGATGAAGGAGCTCGGCTTGGAGCACGAGGAAGAGCTGCAAGGCTACCTCGTAGCACGCATCGAGCAGTATATCCTCTCGCGTGGCCGTAAGATGATTGGCTGGGACGAGATTCTCGACGGAGGCGTTACACCCACAGCTACGGTTATGTCGTGGCGCGGTATCAATGGCGGCATCTACGCTGCGGAGCGAGGCAACGACGTCGTCATGGTGCCGATGAAGTTATGCTACTTCGACTTCTACCAAACCGAGAGTCGCGAGGGCGAGGGTCTTCAAATCGGTGGACATATACCCTTCGAGCTCATCTACTCGTGGAATCCCTATGATAAGATGAGCGACGCCGCAAAGAAGCATATCATCGGCGTTCAGTCAAACCTGTGGACAGAGTATATCAAGGATATGGATACCGTAGAGTTTAAGCTACTGCCCCGCCTTGCCGCCATGTGCGAGGTGCAGTGGGCATGCGACCGCCGCGATGAGAATACCATACGCGAGCGCATGAATACACTCCGCAAGTTCTACGACGCCATGGGCTGGAACTATGCGCCCTTCTACTTCGATGGCCGCAAATAGCCTAAGCGCATAAAGAGGTTATATTCAGTGCAATAAGAGCAGCAGACACGGTCTGCTGCTCTTATTGCATTGCGGATAGCTGAAACACACACAGACCCCACAACAGAAAGAGCACAGAGTACAGAGCAAAGAGCAAAGAGCAAAGAGCAAAGAGCAAAGAGCAAAGAGCAAAGAGTAAAGAGTAAAGAGTAAAGAGGGAAGAGGAAAGAGGAAAATCCCCACAGACCTCGCAGACCCCAAAAAACCTCATCCTTTTGCGCGAGGGGGTACGAGGGGTACATAGGGTATAAGGGGTACATGGGCGTATTAAACTATCAACCACGCTCCCAACCAACTATCTTTCATCTGTACTCTGTTCTCTGTTCTCTGTTCTCTGTTCTCTGTTCTCTGTACTCTGTACTCTGTACTCTATACTCTGCACTCTCCCCACAGACCCACGCCATTAATCAGCGCGTTTTTTCTTGTCAGAAGGGTTGCAGATACAACGCTCGGCGAATTTGGAGTCGATGGGCTGTACTTGGATGTACTGCCCATTGGTGACATAATTCGTTAGCGGAAGTAGATGCGCCCTTATCACAAGAAAAACAATATGAAATCAGCCTGAATAGGTAGTACTTGGCGTACGTCCTATTCAGGCTGATGATTGAGAGGGTGCAGATGCGCCCTTATCACATGAAAAACAATTTCTTGTCAGAAGCCGTGAGATGTGGTGCGAAATGAAAGTACCCTGGATGGATAGTACTTG
>JAZULJ010000003.1:0-82824 GCA_045603045.1 Alistipes sp. | reverse complement strand
TACACGGGCTGTCGGACACGGTTCTGACAGCCCATGTTGTATTATATATTTAAGGTATTTATCGATAAAAAACTTCTCGTAATTCTTGTATTTTAGAAATGCATTTCGTAACTTTGTGAAAATCAATAATTATAGTTTAACTCCCAAAAAACTAAATTATTATGAAAACACTCCTTATAATTTACGATCCTCTTTTCATTGCGAGATGAAATCAACAACTGAATCAACATTTAACATTAGATAACTATGAGACATAAATTAGGTATTGGGCTATGTATTTGCCTATTCGCACTATTGTATGGTTGCGACGATTTTCGCACCAGATTAAACAATAATTTTGATAACACGATACACAATCTTTTCTACAATGAGTCGCCTGTTGAAATCACGGCAACATGCGAAAACTTAGGATGGGAAGATGAAGTATTCAAGACATTAGAATTGAATAGTAGAGAGTGGGTAAATCCCTCCTCTCAAATGAATGAGTTCACCAATGAAACAGCAATTATTTTGAGTAGAATGATTGGAATTGACGAAGCGAGTTATCTTCGACTTTCCATAAGCATAGATGAGCCATCTGCATTAGAGATAAATAAAAAATACTATTTTAACGTTTGCAATGGAACTAGACCAAAAGGCGAAGAGACCAAGGAATTGCAGAATGTAGCTACACTACTCTATACACAATACCTCGATTTATCTAATAGGCAACTCACAAAATCCTATGAATTTAAATCCGTAGAGGGCTATTTTGAGATAACTGAGATGCACGAGGAGGAGGATATACACATGATATCTATTAATTTTGCATTTACAGCCATAAACGATGAAGAGTACGTAATGGTTCCTCAGCAAATATCAGGACAGACCTGGTATGTAAACACTCCTAATACCGAGAATAAAAAAGGATTGATTGAGGTTACCGGCAAGATTGAACAACATCCATACACTTACTTTAAGTGGGATACGCCAGCCGGAAAATATTTCTAAACACAGAGTTTGAAGCATTTCCATAGGCCGATGTAGTACTCACAATAAAGAAAAAGTTCTAAGGGCAAGAAGTAGTCGCATAGGCTAAATAATTCGTAGTACACGGGCTGTCGGACATAGGTCTGACAGCCCTTATTGTATGATATAGAGTCATGCGCGATGACGAAAAACATCCGTCGCTTGCATATTCTAAAAATATCCATTACCTTTGTATGTTAGGCACAGCCTATGCCCACAACAAAGCATAATTAGAATGATGTTACACATAGACGACATACTCGCCATAGGCAACGAACAAGCATTTGAGCGCGCAGCCTTAGAACTCTTTCGCTTTCAGGCCGAGAGGTGCACACCCTACCGCCGATACATAGAGCTGTTAGGCATCGACGCCGCGAGCATCGAGCACGTGGAGGATATACCCTTTCTGCCTATCGAGCTCTTCAAGAGCGAGGATGTATATTGCGGGGATGCTGCGCCCGAGGCGGTCTTCACTTCGAGCAACACAGGTAACACCACACCCTCGCGCCACATGATGGCATCGCTCGCGACATACCGCAAGTGCTTCACTGCGGCCTTCGAGCACTTCTACGGCGCACCAGAAAGATGGAGCATCTACGGATTGCTACCCTCGTACCTCGAGCGCGAAGGGTCATCGCTGATATATATGGTCGATAGTCTCATCGCGGAGGCTGGTAGCGGCGGCTTCTACCTGAACAACTACGAACAACTTATCGAGGACATGGCGCGCGACACGAAGCCCAAGATACTACTCGGCGTAAGCTACGCGCTATGGGACCTCGCCGAGCAGCATGCCCCCACGCTGCACAACACCGTAATCATGGAGACGGGCGGCATGAAGGGTCGCCGCGAGGAACTCTCTAAGAGCGAACTGCATAAGATACTCTGCAAGGGCTTCGGCGTCGAGACCATACACTCCGAGTACGGCATGGCCGAACTCACGTCGCAGGCATACTCTTCGGGCGAGGGCATATTCACCGCACCACGCTGGATGCGTGTACTTGTACGCGATGTAAACGACCCCTTCGACCACCACCCACACGCTATGCGCGGCGGCATAGACATCATAGACCTCGGCAACATCTCGTCGTGCGCCTTCATACAGACACAAGATATGGGACATCTCATGGAAGATGGCCGTTTCAGCATCGAGGGACGCATTGCAGGTAGCGACATTCGCGGCTGCAACCTCCTCGTTCACAACCTATAACAATGAAATACAACAGCGACATACTACGCCACCTGCACCGCGAGCTCGTGGATATCCTCCGCGAGGTTGTACGCGTGTGCGACGAGGCACACATACCCTACTTCATACAAGGCGGAACAGCCATAGGCGCACACTTCTTCGAGGATATAGTGCCGTGGGACGACGATATAGACCTCGGCATGACGCGCGAGAACTACGAGCGCTTCCTGCGCGAGGCACCGACACTGCTCAACGAGAGGTATGTATTGCAGGAGTTTACAACAGAGCCCAACACCCCCTTTTACTTCACGAAGGTACGCAAGCGCGGCACCCGCTTTGTAGAGAGCGAGTGGGTGGGTCTAAACATCGAGCAGGGCATATACATCGACATCTTCCCCTACGACCTTATTCCCGATAACCGCACTAAGGAGCTCAGACAACGCCGCCGCGTGAAGTTCTGGGTAAACTGCTTCACGGCTAAGAGCGCGTGGCTATGGCGATGGTTCGGCCACGCAAACAATGGCGTGGTGATGCCCAAGAGCCTCGTGTCGTGTGCCATGATAAGGGTTGTATGCTCGCTTATGAGCAAGGAGCGAATATATAGATGCCTGCACCGCGAACTAACACGCTATAACGACAGCAGCGCCACACGATACAACATCGTGCGCATGCCCAAGGATATGATACCACGCACGGATATAGAACATCTCGTGCGCTGTCGCCTATCAGGGGTGGAGCTATGGGCACCCGACAACCTCGAATCGTACCTGCGCAACCACTATGGCGACATACAGAAGTGGCTGCCCGAGGAGAAGCGACTGAACCACGCGCCCGAGGAACTCGCCTTCGCAGAGCGCATAACATCGGCAGAGTCGGAGCGTATAACGGTCGTCATACCCCTATATAATAAGGAGGCGGAGATTGAACGTTGTCTGCGCTCGGTCATCGCACAGAGCCTCGCACCGCGCGAGGTAATCGTCATCGACGACGGCTCGACGGATAGGTCTGCGGCCATCGTCGAACGTATCATCATGGAACACCCCGAAGCAGGAATACGCCTCGTGCGTCAGGCTAATGGTGGCGTTAGCGCTGCCCGCAACAGGGGTATTGCCGAGGCTGCCACAGAGTATGTCGCACTACTCGACGGCGATGACTGGTGGCTCTCGGGATATATCGCCGAGGTTGCTCGACTTATGGAGTACTACCCCGAGGCTGATGCCTACGCCACAGCCTTCGACATCGTAAACGGTAATAGCCGCATCGCCGCACCTACACCCGCCACCGAGGGGTACATAGACCCTGCGGAGGAGGCACTGCGCGGCCGCTACCCCATCATACCCTCCACCGCCACACTGCGCCGCGAGGCGGTGCTGCGAGCGGGTGGCTTTCCCGAGGGCATGCGCATAGGCGAGGACCAATGGCTGTGGATACGCCTCATACAGCAAGGGGCTAAGTTCTGCTTCTCGACGATGTCTCTCGTGCGCTATTCGCGCACAGCATCCAACCGCTCTGCAAAGATATACCGCCAAGAGCAGTCGCAACATAGCATCGCGGAGCTATACGACGCTGCACAGAGCGCAACGCTCAACGAATATATCGCGCGCATAGGTATAGGTAAGGCCATCACGCAGAGTGTCAGCGGCGGCACGGAGGATGCTCGGTGCGCTATCGCATGCTTCTCCTACACACGCCACAACAGCCGACAACTGCGCCGCTTAAGGGTAACGAACAGCCTACCACGCGCCCTACGCCCGCTCTTCGACAGCCTCTACCGCTCAATGGCGTGGATGCTACGCCGCAGAGGAATGTAAAAAAAGGCTAACCCCGATGCGGTGTATGACTTTTAATTTTTAACTAATTGATTTTCAGTGGTTGGTTTTACGAAAATTGCGAAATCCTACATAGAAGACTACACGGAAGTCGTAATTAAGCTAAAAAACTACGAATGTAAAGGCAGATAAAGCTTTTGAAAGTAAAACACTGAAATCACGCATCTTTCGAAGATGCGTTGTGAATAAACAAAGGTGGCGTATGTGCAAACTACGATGTTTGCTACATACGCCACTATTGTATTATTATTTACAGTTGTTAGAAGTCGTAGCCGAAAATAGCCGAGGCATAATCGCTCCAAAAGCTTGCCGCCTTATATGCATCTTCCGAGTCGTATGGCACATAAATCCATCTGTCTGGGTCGTTGTATTCGAACATTGAATCATCTCCCGTTGGAGGAGTTGTTGGCTTGCAATAAACATCCATTAGCGAGGTGCATTTATAGAATGCAGACTTTCCAATCTCCGTTACACTATCAGGAATAGTGATACTTGTCAGCTTGTTGCAATCATAGAATGCACTACCACCAATCGATTTAACACCATTGCCAATAGTAACACTTGTCAGCGAGGTGCACTCCTCGAATGCATAATCGCCAATCGAAGTAACGCTATCGGGAATGGTAATGCTTGTCAGCGAGGTGCAATAACAGAATGCATCATCTCCAATAGAAGTAACGCTGTCGGGAATGGTAACACTTGTCAGCGAGTAGCACTCACAGAATGTACCATCTCCAATCTCAGTAACGCTGTCGGGAATGGTAACACTAGTCAGCGAGTCGCAACTCCTGAATGCCCAATCTCCAATCGAAGTAACGCTATCGGGAATGGTAATGCTTGTCAGCGAGGTGCAATAATAGAATGCACCTTCTCCAATCGAAGTAACGCTATCGGGAATAGTAATGCTTGTCAGCGAGATGCAATTACAGAATGCACCTTCTCCAATCTCAGTAACGCTATCGGGAATATTAACACTTGTCAGCGAGTCGCAACTCCTGAATGCCCAATCTCCAATCGAAGTAACGCTATCGCCGATAGTAACTTTGGTGAAATCTGAGTCGTAGAATACACCATAATCATACGATGATGCACTTGGAATATTACAATTTACTATCAATTCGCCGGTGCAACCAGAGAATGCATTTTTTCCAATTGAAGTAACACCTTTGCCAATGGTAACACTTGTCAGCGAGGGGCATTTAAGGAATGCCTCACTACCTATCGAAGTAACGCTATCGGGAATGGTAATGCTTATCAGCGAGGAGCAATAATAGAATGCCCAAACTCCAATCGAAGTAACGCTGTCGGGAATGGTAACACTTGTCAGCGAGTAGCAACTCCAGAATGCAGAATCGCCAATCTCAGTAACGCTATCGGGAATGGTGATACTTGTCAGCGAGATGCAATAATAGAATGCACCTCCTCCAATCGAAGTAACGCTATCGGGAATAATAACACTTGTCAGCGAGGTGCATTTAAGGAATGCACATTCTCCAATCGAAGTAACGCTATCGGGAATATTAACACTTGTCAGCGAGTAGCAACTATGGAATGCAGAATCGCCAATCTCAGTAACGCTATCGGGAATGGTGATAGAGGCGAGATTTCCAATATCTTTGAATGCACCATTGCCTATTTTAGTAATTTCGCCATCAAACGTAAGTACACCCTTGCCATCGCTATAAGTGTTTGAGATAAAGTATGCCCCGAATACTGTTGGCTCGGTTGAGGGCGGAATAATTCTCTTGTTATCGGTGGTTGTGTACCAAATCTCGTTATTAGCCATCACGTTAGATTTTGCTAGCTGAGTAAAATTGATGGTCTGCAACGACTTGCCTTTGCTATCAACCAACTCAACATCTGCGCTACGCTCCTCGAATGTCTCATTTGCAGCGACCGTAAACGTAAGCTTCTCATTACGCACCTCAGCGCGTGTGTTGGCAACACTCAACCACGACTGAGCCTCTTCGGGAATCTCAACGCTATATTCAATATCAGTTGTTACGGTAATAACCTCCTCGCCGCCCTCGGCCTCGACAACGATATTACCCTCGCTGTCGGTGATAAAGATAGTCTCGTCTTCCTTGTTCTCATCGTCATCATCTTCGCCCGGTTGCTCGGTATTGTTGCCACCATTGTCGATGTTGTCATCAACGCCGTCCTCGGTACAGCCGATAGCGACCATGCCACAAAGGGCAAGAAGTAGAAATAGGCGTTTCATAATTTTATGTTTTTTGTGTTCGTTGTCTCGTTTTTGCGGTGAATTAATTTTCACCGCTGAAAAAGGACAGCCCCCGAAAAGGTTAGCCTAAATTGTATATGTTAAACAACGAACTTCGCCTATACGGGTTTAATATCATCATCCACCTCGCGATACTCAATCTCCTTCATATGCCTGACAGTACGTCGAGCAATCACAAAACAGACAAACGCAACAATAACGGCAGCGCCACATATCGCGGCAAAGATCATTTTACCATTGGCCGCAATCCACAACGTATAGGGAGTACCGAGAATTACGACAAGAAGGCAGAGAACCACCAGAAAACGTAACTGATTTATCATAATTTAATGTTTTATTAGTTATCACACACCATTTTACCATACTACGGGCTCTCGTCCCACGCTGCGCAGGTAGTCATTCGCCTGCGAAAAATGGCGACAGCCAAAGAAGCCTCTATATGCCGAGAGCGGCGAAGGATGCACCGCACGCAATATAAGGTTTGTCGTGGGGTCGGCAATAGCCCCCTTGCGTTGTGCGTAGCTACCCCAAAGCATATAGACTATGCCCTGCTTACGCTCCGCTATGGCACGCACCACAGCATCGGTGAATGTCTCCCAGCCATGTCCCGCATGCGACGCCGCCTGATGCGCACGCACGGTGAGCACAGCATTGAGCAGCAACACACCCTGCTCGGCCCATCTATCCAACTCGCCCGATGTGGGCATGGGGACACCCGTATCGGCAGACACCTCGCGCAGGATATTCTGCAACGACGGCGGAAAGGGGACACCTTCGGCCACCGAGAAGCAGAGACCATTGGCCTGACCTGGGCCATGATAGGGGTCCTGACCTATGATGACTACCTTCAACTTGTCGAACGGACACTTATCGAAGGCACGAAATATGTTACGCCCCGCAGGGAAGACCTCGCCTGCGGCATACTCCGAGCGCACAAAGCGCACAAGTTGCTCGAAATAGGGCTTCGAGAACTCCTCGCCAAGGAGCTCCTTCCAATCGGATGCTATGCGTACCTCTGCCATAAAGTGCGAAACAAACCTCCAAAAAAATTACGATTTGCGAAGATACGATTTTTTTATTACATTTGTGCAAGTGTAATCTACTTTTTTACAAGATATGCGAAAATTTATCCTTTTAGCTATATGCTTATGCACCCTCGCGGGCACGCTGCGCGCCGAGGGGCCCATTAAGAACATCATACTGCTCATAGGCGACGGCATGGGCTTAGCCCCCGCCTCGATGATGCAGCTCGAAAACGACTACAAGCCAACAACCTTTGACCGCGCCGAGAATGTGGCACTCATCAAGACCTACTCGACAGATAACCGCGTCACGGACTCGGCAGCTGCGGGCACAGCCTTAGCCACGGGACACAAGACCAACAATACGTATGTGGGCGTCCTCCCCGACGGCACTGCCGTAGAGTCGCTGATGGATGTCGCCAAGGCGAGGGGTAAGGCTACAGGGGTCGCCGTAACCATATATCTGCAACACGCCACACCTGCCGCCTTCTACGCTCATAGCACCAGCCGCCACGACAACACACTCATCACACGTCAGCTCGCCACATCGTCGCTCGACGTGGCCATAGGTGGCGGCATGGCAGAGTTCATGAAGCTCTACGGTACGGAAGAGGGGGTGCGTGATGCTCTCGCCGACAACGGTTTCGACCTTGTGCGCACCATGGACGAGCTCGAAAGCAATAGCGGCACAAAGCGTGTCATGGCATTGCTGGCCGACTGGGAGGTAGGTGCCGACTCGGGCGACTATCTCGCCGAGGCTACACGCGAAGCTATACGCCTTCTGGAACAGCGCGACAACGACAAGGGCTTTGCCCTTATGGTCGAAGGCTCGCTCATCGACGGCATGTGCCACGGCAACGATGCTCAGGCTGCAAAAAGGGAGATGGAGAGCTTCATGAAGGCTATGGAGGTCGCAGTGGAGTATGCCGAGCGCACCCCCGGGACACTTGTGGTAGTAACAGCCGACCATGGCACGGGAGGTATGACCATCGTGAGCTGCGATGCCGACTTCAACCTCTCGGAGCAGGGCGTGGAGTACCGCTTCTCGACAACGGGGCATAGCGCTGAGATGGTACCCGTATATCTCTATGGCACAGGCGCCGAAGCCATAAACGGCATCATGGAAAACTCCGTGTTGGGAGCAAAATTAAAGGAGCTTATCACACTCTATTAACCATACAAACAAGGCGTGCAGAAGGAGTAAATAGCGGGTAGGAAGAGGCCTATCCGCGATTTATATCTTCATTACTTCTGCAATTGCGGTATGGCATCATGCACCTCGCTCGAAGTGGCGCATGCTTCGTGCCAAGCGCCATGCTGTGAGCAGCGCCGCCGTACTGAGGCCGACAATAAGACCTATGGTCAGACCATGGCAGCCGAGGTCGAAACGGTATGCCAAAAGGCAACCCACGGGCACGTTGAGTATGAGGTACGAGCAAAAGACGATAGGCATGATGACACGCACATCTTGCAATCCGCGCAACATACTGATAGACAAGCCCTGAACAGCATCCGAAAGTTGATACACGGCGATAAGTAACATAAGCTCTGCCGTGAGTGCAACGGTAGCTTCGCTATCGGTGAAGAGCGAGGCAATAGGCGTACGCAAGAGGACAAAGAGTGCCGCCATGAACAACCCCCACATCAAACCCAAATGGTAGGTTGCATAGACCGTAGGACGCAACTCGTTGCGTTGCTGCGAGCCAAATATATGCGACACTACGATTGTCGAGGCCGAACCTATGGCTACGGTAATCATCCACGCAACATTGGCGATACTGAATGCCACCTGCATAGCACCTGCCGCCACAGCACCAAACGACAGCGAGAGAATGGAGGTGAGGATGAAGGCCGCCGACTCCAATACCATCTGGAACGATATAGGATAGCCTATGGCAAATATCTTAGAGAGGTAATGGCGACATATGGCGCGACGCTCGAAGAAGGAGCGATATATGCGCAGGCGTCGCGAGGCGAAGAAGTAGCCCACGATAAGCAGCATCTGCACCACACGCGAGAGCAGCGTAGCGAGTCCCGCGCCCACGGCACCCATAGGCTCCATGCCCAACTCTCCGAAGATAAAAATCCAGTTGAGAAATATATTTAAACCGTTGCCAACGAGCGTAATCCACATCGCCGTCTTCGTATTACCTATACCCTCCAAGAACTGCTTGATAGCCAGGAATATCATCAGCGGAATAATACTCAAAATCAGCATATCGTAATAGGGCAACGCCATCTCCGTAACCGCCGAAATATCGCTATCCGACGAGTTCATCCACGACTGCAAGACGCCTATAAATGGTCGCAGTGCCACGGCAGCAACCGTCGCCACGACACCCACAACAAAGCAGTAGAACATACCATTCTGGAAGAGGCGTCCCACCTCTCTACGCTCGCCACGGGCGTAGTGCTCGCCGACGACAGGCGTGATGGCCAAAGCAAGGCCTAATGCCGCGAGATATATCAACAAAAAGAGTGAACTACCCAACGCCACGGCAGCAAGAGGCACAGGGTCCTCGCCGCCATAGTTACCTACCATGGCTGTATCGGCAAACTGCGTGGTGAGCTGCCCCGCCTGCGCAATGACAACGGGCGCAGCAAGGGTTAAGATGCGCTTATAATAGGGTACGTATCGTGCAATAATCATGGGCGCAAAGGTACAAACGATACATCAATATGCAAATCAAAAAGGGTGTTTTCTATCATGCAACGACTAAAAAAGCGTGCGCACGAAAGAAAATCTCACAAAAAGTCTCCGAGACCGCGTTTTTTTTATATATTTGCGAGATGAATCATGTAAACAAAAAATGTCTATGAGAAATTTTATACTTACGACTAATGTTCTTGTACTGCTACTCACGAGTACGCTGCTTGGTTGCACAGAGAGTAATCCCGAACAAAATACCCCTCAGCCCATTGAGAGCGTCATCACGCTCGACACAGCGACAATAGATGTAGATGCTTCGGAGAATAAGTATAGTGTTGACTATTACATCGAGAACCGCACCGAGCAGACAGCACCCACGCTCACATGCGATGCCGAGTGGGTTATCGACCTTGAAGCGACGCACACAAGCATTCTTTTCGGCGTGGAGGCAAACATGGAGACGGCGCGCGAAGCGGTAATTACCATATCGTACAACAACACCTCAAATACGCTCACCGTAAGACAGGCCGCCTACGAGGAGTCGCACCCCTTCAACATCACTATCGAGACCATGGACGCAACATCGTGCATAACAAGCACCGAGGCTCTCGACGCCAACATGAGCTACATCATGTACCTCTCGCCTGTAACGTACTTTACCGAGAACGAGATACTCACCGCCGAGGCGCTCATCGAGGATGATAAGAGAGCTTTCATGAGCGGTGCCGAATTCGACGACATCCCCGTAGAGCAGTATCTGAAAAATTATAACACCGTATTCAAGGGTACCACACGTGCCGAGTGGAGAGACCTGGTGCCCGGTAGTAAATACGTCGTGTATGTCTATGGCGTAGAGTTTAACGAGGATGGCACAGACTACTGCCCCATCACCGACATCGTATATGAGATTATCACCCCCGAAACAGCTCCCTTGCGCGAGGAGATATCGTTCGACGTGCAGATTGCCGTTACCGGCCCCGAGGCGACATTCACCATCACCCCCGAGAACTGGAATGGGTACTACGTAACAGACATTTATACCCCCGACCATGCCCTGTACCTCACACCCGACAGCAAGGCAGACGAGGCCTACGCCTCACAGGTGGTCATGGCATGGCTAAACAACTGTAACATACTCAAAATAAACTATGGATTCAGCGACCAGGATATTATCGACCAGATGTGCATGAAGGACAATGTTACCGAGAGCATTGAACTCGCTGCAAACACCGCGTACTGCGCCGTGGTCTATGCCGTAGAGATTGTCGATGGCTTGCTGCAAGTGGTATCGATACCGGTGGTTAAGAACTTCGCAACAGAGGATGTAGCCTTTTCAGAGATGACTATCGACATCAGTGTCGAGAACATATATTCTCGCGTTGCCGACATCTGCGTAACACCTTCGAACAACGATGAGCAGTACTTGTTCCTGTTGATGCCATCGGAGTACATAACAAGCCACAGCGAGGCCGACATCATCAATGAGTTGATAACCGATTATCTATCATACGCCTCGAAATTCAAGGGCGAGATATCATCACACGTATCGATGCTTGCACCATCGACCGAGTACTCGATATTTGCCTTCGGATACTACGGCGGCGTGGTTACCACACCCCTGTTCCGCTATGATTTCACAACAACGGCGGCAGCACCCGGCACCGTACAAGTCGAGGAGGTGCGCATAGGTGGCCCCTACAACCCAGGGGAGCTGGCAGCAGCCATGCCCGAGTTGTTTGGCAACTACGCGACATATGCCGACAGCGCATACATTATAACAATGCAGACTATAACAGATAAGCCTACCAGAGACAAATTCTACCTCAGCTGGGATTTGGAGACGTTCACATATTACAGCACTTACTACCCCGATGTCATACACTCGGACCTCATAGCCTTCTACTGCGATGAGGTGGGCATAGAGTTATGTAGCTTTGACACCAAGTACGTAGTGTGCGGTATTGCCATGGACGAGAAGGGCAACGTAGGCGATATGTGGCAGTCGCAACCATTCAGCTATGCTGCCGATGAGTATGTTGCCATAGATGGCGCCATCGAAGCTCTAAAACAGAATGACGCAAAAAAAACTAACGCAACACTCGCTCATAAGAGCCTTGTTTACAACGAATAATATAAAACCTGAATAACTATGAGAAAGCAGATGACGCACCAGTCAGCATTTTATTTCATCGCTATTGCGATGGCTACACTCTTCATGGTAGCATGCACCGAGAGCCCTGTGTCAGAGCCAGAGCAGGATGAAGCATCGCTCCGCTTCGACCAAGAGTCAATTGAGGTTGACCCCCTGGGTGGAGAGTACTCGGTGTACTATACGCTCACAAACGGAATTGCCAACATCAACCCCGTACCTCAGGTCAACGTTTCATGGATTAAGGACCTCCGTGCCGACGACCAGATGATATACTTCACGGTTGAACCCAACACTACGGCGAGCATGCGCTCAACGAAGATTGATTTGAAGTATCCGGGCATCGAGATACCTATCCTTCTTACCGTAAACCAACCAATACCCGCAGAGGCTATGTTCTCAATCGACGTTACTAACCTATCGACGACAGGTTGCGCAACCATAATTGTCCCCAAGGAGCCCGAGATGTACTACATCGCCTTTGGTGCCAGCGTGAGCTATCTTCGTGATGAGGGCATCGAGACTGCCGAACAGCTATTCATGGACGACTACACCTACTTCAAATCGCTCATAGAGCAGTATGACAACGTCAATTTCGGCCAGTTCCTCATCTATAACAGATATGCACACCAGGGTACAAGCGAGCCTATATTTAGCGGTCTGTCGCTCAACGAGTCATTCGTAATATACGTTTATGGCATCGAATTTACGGAGGATACTAGTGATTATAGCCTTGCGACGCCCATCTATCATGTTATCGTAACCCCCACATCGGACGATATGCCCGAGGTGAAGTTCACCATGACCTACGACATCGATGGCCCCGAAGTTACACACCACGTAACACCCATTGACTACGATGGCGCATACTACTACGAGTACTTCCCTGAGGGTAACCAATACTTCTACCCCGAGGAGCAGGAGATTACGGAAGCATACGTCGCATCGGTCATCAGCGACTGGAATATGTTCGCAGATATATACTTGAACTTCGGCTACTCGGCAGAACAATTTATGGCGATGGCGTGCCGCAAGGGTACCTTCACAAAGTCCGAGACGCTCATTGCCAACACTCGATATATGGCCCAGGCCTATGCCATCGAGAATGTTGACGGAAAGCCTCTGGTAGTGTCGAAGCCCCAGATTACATACTTCACAACGGGCGATGTAAACGCCTCGGATATGACCATCGACATAAATATTGAGAATGTATATGCCCGTGTTGCCGACGTAACAATCACGCCTTCGAGCGATGATGAGAGCTACTGCGTATTTCTCAGCCCGACGAGCATCATCGACGACCAGAGCGACATCATCGATGGCATCCTCGCAAATAACAAGGTGTCGCCTATAGTTGGCACATACACCGAGCACCTCAACAGCCTATCTCCCGAGACCGAGTACTCGATTCTCGCCTTCGGCTACCACGGCGGCAAGGCTACAACCGAGCTCTTCCGTCTCGACTTTACGACCACCGCTGCGGGCACATGCGAGAATAGCGTACAGACTATCAACATTGGCGCTCCATACAGTGCCGCAGAGTTGGCGGAGATTGACCCCGACACCTATGGCACAGTCGCCATGTATGACGAATATGGCTACTACCTCATGTGGGCAGAGCTCATCCCCGAGAAGCCTACACAGGACATCTTCTTCCACCACTACGAGTTAGTAGATATACAGGAGCTCGGCACAAGCGGCATCATCAACGACCTGCTCAGATACCCCTCACGTCCCATACAGACTCTCTCGTGGCGCAACGACGTGCAGTTCATCATGTGCGGTATCGTAATGGACTACAAGGGTGATGTGAGCGAGTTGTGGATGGGCAATCCCTTCTCGTTTAACCTCGCCAACAAACGTCCTCGCGAGGAGTTCCTCGAAAAGATTCACTCGTACGACAACTACTCACGCGCCATGAGCACAAAGAGAGCGAGCTTAGTCATTAAAGCCGATGATGACACGGCACCTCTTAGGAGCAAGGCCGAGGCTTTGAAGAGCAAAAGCAAGACAGAAACAGGCAAGCGTCTCACAATTAAGGTGCTGTAACGCCGGAATATAAACATTTGAAACATAAATTAATAATAAAACATACAACGATGAAGAACTTCAAGTTTATGTCACTCATTGCCGCTATGGTAATGTTATTTAGTGCTTGTGAGCAGAACAACACGCCTACACCCGGTGGTGGCGATAACAACGGCACAACACCCAGCGTGGAACTCAGCACGCAGAGTGTTGATGCAGGCTACGAGGGTGGTCTGTTCAGCGTGGACTACACCATCAAGAATGCTCTTGGCGACATGGACATCCTCGCCGTATCTGACCAGAAGTGGGTTAACAACTTCGAGTATAAGGAAAATAAGCTCTACTTCACGGTTAACTTCAACAACTCGTTCGAGAGCCGTACAGCAACCATCGAGGTTCGCTATCCCTCGATGCCCAACCCCGTATTGCTCACCGTAAATCAGACGGCTGCGACCGAAGCATCGTTCACCTTCGAAATAAAGGATATTACGACCATGACCTGCTCGTACACCGTAACGCCCAAGGACGACACGATGACCTACATCACCATCTTCAGCGAGGCCGAGTACATGCTCAACAACAACATCACCACCCCACAGGAGCTCTTCGACGATGACTATAAATACTTCGTTGCGGGGGCCAATGCCAACAACATGACCGTTGAGGAGTTTCTCACAGCAGCCAAGATTGCAGTTAAGGGCAAGCATGAGAAGAGTGCCGATGACATAGGTCTTCTCGCCCCCGGCGACACATTCGTTGCCTATGCCTATGGCATCGAGTTCACAGCTACAGGCTACAAGCAGACTACACCTATGCAGTACCAAATTATTGAGACCAAACTTCCCGAGTTACAGGATGTTACCATCAAAGTAACACCCACCGTAAACATCGCCAACGTAAACTTCTCGTTTGACCCTGGAACATGGAAAGGCAACTATAACTTCGAATTCTACGCAGAGACTGCTGATATTTACATTCCCGAGGGTGAGCCTGTTACAGAGGCCTTCACACGTAAGATTGCTCGCAACTGGATGTGGAATATATTTGAGAACATGGATGCAGGCGGCACACCGGAAGAGGTCGTTATGACCTACTGCATGCAGGGTAAGCGCAAGTATAACCAGGACCTCACACCCGACACCAACTATATCGTCGTAGCCTACGCTGTCGATACTGTTGAGGGCTTCCCGCAGTTGGTATCGACACCTACGGTTACTCACTTCCGCACAGGTAAGGTATCTCATTAATAGCAAACACTCTAAAAAAGTTCAACGATGAATTTTTTACGCAAAATATCCATCTCTGCACTTCTGCTCCTCGCGGCCACCGTCATCACGGGTTGCGAAAGTGAAGGCCCCGGAGGCTCGAACGGCACTCCCGAGATTATAATCAACACCACGAAACTAAATGTTGGAGGCAAGGGTGGCGGATATGTTATCGACTATAAGGTTAAGAATGGTACCCAGGGTGTACATCCCGAGGTCGAATGTCTCAGCGAATGGGTTGAGGTCGAGGATATAACAGACATGCAGATATGCTTAAATGTCCTTGCCAACGACAAGTCCGAGCAGCGCACCACACGCATCAAGATTAGTTATGAGGGCGCAAAAGATAGCCACGTAATATACATCACACAGCGTGAGATGGTTCTCGACGTCTTCACCATCGACACCCCGGAGCTTATGCCCGATAAGTTCACCGTACGATGGACACCCAAGAGCGACGATATTCTCTATATCCCGAATATCATCTCTACCGACTACTTTATCATGTCGGGTATTGATACTGCCGAGGGTCTTATCACCGAGGAGTTCAACTACTTCTTCAGTGTAGCACAAAACGCCGGTCTAACACTCGAAGAGACCCTGACACGCACCAAGAAGGCTGTTACGGGCACAACCGAGATTACATATACCGGTCTTATGCCCGGTAGCAAGTACCTCGCATACTGCTATGGCATAACTCTCGACGACAATGACTACGAGATTACCGTGCCGTTGCACCACGCGGTGGTAAATATCCCTATGCAGAATCTCATCGAGGCTCAGTTCAACATCACGACAACAGACACAGGCACGGGTAGTGTTCGTGTCAACATCGAGCCTAAGACGTGGGATGGCTACTATACGGTTCAGGTTTTCCCCGCATCATCGATGTACTACACTGAGCCCGGCGTAAAGCTCAGCAGCTCAACCATCAAGGCTATGCACACCACCTTTTTCAATCAGTCGAAGAATAGCCTTATGAACAACAACGACATCGAGCAATACCTGTCAATCAGTTGCTACAAGGGCAATAAGTCGCTCGCTCTGACTCTCGCGCCCGAGGACTATATGGTTGCCGTATTCGGCGTAAGTTCTAACGAGGGAGGTATCCCCATGATGCGCACAATACCCGTTGTAGATCACTTCTCATTATAGCCGCATTTATGAAACAGACGACTCGATACACAATGCTTCTTACCATCGCAGCCACGCTCATCGTCGGCTGCGAGAGGGAGTCTATCGACAATAATCGAGCCCCCGTAACATTCAGCTGCACTACCATTGATGCTACTGACGACGGTGGCAACTTCGCAATAGACTATGAGTTGCAGAGTGTCATCGAGGGCTTCGACCTCGTAATTAGCACAGAGGATAGCTGGATTAGAGATATCGAGGTCGTTAGTGGCAAGATATTGTTCCGCGTCCTAGGCAACCCGCTGCAAACACCGCGCGAGGCAACACTCACGGTCAAGTATCCTACATGGGAGAGTGATGAGCATATCACGATACGTCAGGAGGGTGCCAAGAACGAGAAAATGACACTCACACTCACCACCTCCGACTACTCGGAGTGCGAGGTTAACATCTCGGCACGCGACGCCGAGATGCACTATGTAGTGATGATGGCCGAGAGTGCATACTTCGAAGATAAGAATATATCGACAGCCGAGGAGCTCGTACGCCACGACATCGACTACTTCATATCGAACATGAGAGAAGCTCCGTCGTTAGCAGACTTCCTGACGGATAGCAACATAGTTCTGCAAGGCACAAATAAGCGTATGTGGCAGAGCCTCTCGCCCGCTAAGGAGTATGTTATCTACGCCTATGGCGTGGAGCTCGGAGATATGGACTACGAGCAGGTTACGCCCATATATCACATCATCCTACCCAAGCGACTCCCCGAGTTGCAGGATATGGAGTTCAACATCCACATCACAAGCGACGGCCCCGAGGTGGAGTTCGACATCGAACCTGTGGCGTGGGATGGATACTACATGGTACAGCTCGTCAGGGATGACGAGTCAGGATATATAGCTCAGGGTGAGCCCCGCGACGATGCCTTTGCGGAGGCTGTGGCAACATCGTTCTTCTACATCTCCGATAATCTGTATTACTACTATGAGTATAGCGCCGAGCGCATCATGGAGGAGATGGGACATAAGGGACACAGCATCTATGACCAGACCCTCGACGCCAACCACCGATATATGGCTATTGTCTATGCCATAGCCTCGGAGCAGGAAGGTAGCGTGCCCGTCATGGTCTCGAAGCCCGTGGTTGAATACTTCGCAACGGGCGATGTTGTAATGTCGAATATGACCTTCGACATAGACATCCACAATATACGCCCTCGCGCCGCCGAGATATCTATCACACCCTCGACCGACAACGAGGCATATACGGCCGTCGTTCTCTACGCCCGCAACATGCCCGATGGAGGTAATGGCGAGAAGCTGCGTTATATCCACAGCCACTACTCGCCCTTTGAGATTCGTGGCAGCTACGCGGAGACGGTACAGGAGCTAAAACCCGACACTGAATTTATTGTCGCCGTCTATGGCATTTACGCCGGTGCACCCACCACAGACCTATATTATAAGGTGTTCAGGACTACGAAGGAGGGTGCAGGCAGCAACGTCATCACCGCCATCGAGTGGAAGGCCTACGACGTCAAGGAGGTACTACTTATTGATAAATACTACGAGTCGATGTATGGCATCGGCGACTACTTCCTCTCAATCGATATCCAAACGCTGCAACCTACTGAGCGTGTCTATTTCGACATCTTCCGCACCAGCCATATCGAGGAGAATGGCCAGCAGTGGGTTAAGGAGAGCCTCATGGATTACTCCTACCACACGCTCTTCGACTGGGGCTTATGCATGTATGGCAACGAGTATGTCGTATGCGGCTATGCCGAAGATGCTAATGGCAACATCGGCGAGTTGTTTACCTCGGCACCTATTGTCGTGCAACGTGGTCAGACGGGCGATGCTGCGGAGTTCGTAGCACGCTATGCGGAGTACACAGATTAGGCACTCAAAGATATTAAATGAGGCCGACCGAGAGTTATATATGCTCTTCGGTCGGCCTCTTCGTTTGGGTCAACATCTCTTGGATGCTAAGCCACCCTACTCTCCGCCACTACGCGTAGTGAAATCTTAGACCTGCGCAGCTCCGCCACCACACGACACCCCTCAGAAGCTCGCCCCTGGACAAGCAGCGATGCCAAAGGCTGCTCAATGGCGGTATTTATAAGGCGACGCAGAGCACGTGCACCATAACTCTCATCGTAACCCTCGGTGGCAAGCCACGCCACGGCACGAGGTGTTACGCTCAACTCCACGCCAACCCTCGCAGCACGCTCCACCACACGCGACAGCTCTAATTGAGCAATACGCTGCACATCGTCGCGCGAGAGGCTGCCGAACACCACAATCTCGTCTATGCGGTTTATAAATTCGGGGGTGAAGTGCTCCTCAACGGCCGCTCGATATCTATCAGCGTGGCTCTTTGACGCAGAGGCGGCACCAGGCAGTGCATAGCCCACGCCACGCACGCTGCGCGGCACCACGCGCGAGCCGAGGTTAGAGGTGAGGATGATTATCGTATGGCGGAAGTCGATGTTACGCCCCGCGCCATCCGTAAGACGACCCTCGTCGAATATCTGCAAGAGGATATTATATATATCGCTATGTGCCTTCTCTATCTCGTCGAAGAGAACGACAGAGTAGGGGTTGCGACGTATCGCCTCAGACAGCTGTCCCCCCTCGCCATAGCCCACATATCCTGGTGGCGAGCCTATAAGACGTGCGACATTATGCTTCTCTCCATACTCCGACATATCGAGGCGCACCATTCCACGCCGCTCATCGAAGAGCCACTCCGAGAGGTGCTTTGCGAGAAGTGTCTTACCTACACCCGTGGGCCCCACAAAGAGAAAGACACCCCATGGTCGGCAACTGTCGCCAAGCCCCGAGCGGGAACGCACCACGGCACGCGACAGACGCTCGACAGCCTCGGCCTGGCCTATGACTACCCCTTTGAGGTAACTCTCCAAGCTTTGGAGCCGGGATAATTCGTCGGACGAGAGACGCTCCACAGGGATAGCCGTCGCAGCATGCACCACACGTTCGACATGGCTGCGCTCGACATCTGCATCGTGCGCCATGGCCGCCAGTGCCCCCGCCTCGTCCATAACGTCAACGGCCTTATCGGGAAAGTGACGCTCGGTGATATAACGCTCTGCAAGCTCTACGACATAGCGTAGCACCTCGTCGCAATACCTTACACCGTGATACTCGGCATAGTGCGGCGATAGACGACACAATATCTCGAAGGTGCGCTCAGCCGTTGTAGGCTCAACACGCACACTCTGAAAGCGACGTTCGAGGGCAGCATCACGCTCGATGGTTGCACGATACTCGTCGGGCGTCGTGGCACCTATGGTCTGCACCACACCACGCGCAAGGGCGGGTTTGAGCATGTTAGCTACATCCAACGTACCCTGCGTGGCACCCGCACCCACGATGGTATGCACCTCGTCGATGAAGATGATGGTATCGCGCTCGCGCTCCAAGGCTTGGAGCAGTTCGCGCATACGCTCCTCAAACTCACCACGAAACTTCGTGCCGGCTATGAGCATGGCCATATCCACAGAATATAACTCCTTCGAGGCTATGTTACGCGGTACGCGCCCCTCGGCCATGCGCAAAGCAAGACCTTCGACGATGGCACTCTTGCCCACGCCCGCCTCCCCAATGAGTATCGGGTTATTTTTCTTGCGACGCGAGAGAATATGCACCACACGCTCTATCTCCTCGTCGCGACCAATGACAGGGTCAATCTCGCCACGGCGAGCACGCTCCGTGAGGTTCACGCCATACTTATCCAACTGTCGTACCGAGCCTACCTCGGGCTTCATATCAACCAACATCTCTCCCCGAGCAATATCATCGCCCGCAGCAAGGCTCTCCATGGCAACATTTATGTCGCTTGCAGATATCCCATACATGCGCACTACATCTGCAAAAGCCGTAGAGTTATCCGAGGCCACATAGTAGAGAACATGCGCAGTGGATACACGACGTGCCGAGACGGTGTTTGCGAGAAGCTCACACAGCGACTTGAAGTATTCATCGGGTGTTAGCAGCTCACTCTCGGGCTGCGTCGTAAGACGATGCTCAACGCGACGTAGAAGTTGATACAGCTCCCAATCCTTTATCAACGAGGAGATTATGCGATGGGCAAAGGTGCTATCATCGCCCAATATCGCCAATACGAGACGGTCCTTGTACGAGGTCGCAACCGCATCGCGGCGCAGGTCGAAAGCAAGCCGCGCAACTATCGCTTCGAGCGTTCTTGAAATCTTGGTGTTCATCATATTATTCTACCTAATTAACCATTTTTCTCGGCAGAATAACGATAAAACTTATAGCAATAGTATATATTATACAAAAAATATAGGGAGATTCAATAAATCAGAACGAATTGATTTTGGAGATTTTTTCGATGATATTTATCATCTATTTCACTAATTTACAGAGCCTCGCGATAGTTTTTTTGAGTCGATGACAATAGGCTACAACTCTTGTTTGAGCTCCTCGATAATTGTCGAGCAGCCATCCTCTAAAAGATTAAGGACAAGTTCAAAGCCCTCATGTCCTTCGTAGTAAGGGTCCGGGATATACGACCAATCGGGATTGCGGCGCAGGAACTCGCGGAAGCGGAATATCTTCTGCTGCGCCGCACGGTCGGGAGCAAGACGGAACAGAGCCTCGTAGTTGTTGTCGTCCATGGCTATCAGACGGTCGAAACGGTCGAAGTCTTCCTCGCGCACCTGACGCGCAAGGTGGGGCATCTCGATACCTCGTGCCGCAGCAGCACGACGCATGCGCGCATCGCTACGCTCGCCCGCATGACCACCATACGTACCGGCAGAGTCTATTTCCACGCTATCGTCGAGGCCGTTACGCTCGACAAGCATGCGCAACATAGCCTCAGCAGCCGGCGAACGACAGATATTACCGAGGCAGACAAAGAGTATGCGTTGCTTCATGACATCCTCTACTTTAATATAGTATCGAGACGCTCATATATACTGCGTCGCAAGTTGCGTAACGAGCGACATCTCTTCTTGTTGCTGACAAAACGTATGGTGCCCACGAATTTGAGGAACATGCGAATATAGTTCCATGCGAGGACAAACATGAAGGGAAATGCCACAAAGTAGCCCAAAGCCCACCAGAAGCCGACAAAGACCCATAGCAATATGACAGGCACAAAGAGGCATATAGGCACCGAGACAAGTGCGCTCACAGCCACGTTGAACGAGCTGATGAACATCTTATCCTTGATGAGCTTAGCCAGGAAAAGCTCGGGGATGATAAAGAGGAGTGCCGATGGTATTATAGATACTATGAATAGAGGCAGCAAAAGTAAGAGGCCAAGACCACGCAACAACACAGCCACGAGGCCGGGGTTGTGGATAAAGAGCCAGTCGCGTATGCCCAATTTACGGAGTTCATCGGCATAGCGCGACGTATCACTATATATCTCCTCCATCTTCTCGGGCTGATTCTTTGTCGCCTCCTGTAACTCACTCACAAGCTTAATATCCGAGAGCAGACGCGAGGGCAGATAGTTGAACTTGAAGCCATGCTTGATGGCATACTTACGACCATAGCCCGTCTCGCGAAGGAAGTCTATCTGGTCATAGTGTTCGAGGTCCTCGATGTGCAACATCATCTCCTGTATGCGACTGCGCACCAAGACATTAACCTCAGCCATCGTCTCACGCGGAGCCTCACGATAACGCTCGTAGTAGGGTTTCAACGATATGGGCTCGCCAAACTTGATGAGCATATCGGTACGCGCATGGAAGTAGTTGGAGTAGTGGTTGCACGAGGGGAGTATCATCACGTCGCGCTCGAAGTTGAGCTTCTCGGCCGCTTCAAAGGCAATACGCAGATAGCCGAGTTTGAAAACACCAAGCCAGCGTTTATCCTGATGTCCGGCCTCGGGATACATCATCAGCGTCTCGCCGTCGCTCACCGCCTGGCCGGCATCGTCCATAGTCTGACGGTTCTTGTTTATTGCCGCGTATCCCTCGTGGCTCATGCGGTATGCAGGCAGCAGACCCATCGCGCGCAATGCCTTATTGAACAGAGGGTTGTTGAATACATTGGCACGAGCGATGAAGTTCATGCGTCGGTCGGTAAGTTTCAGACATACGCAGAGAGGGTCGTTAAGACAGTTCTGATGGTTTGATACGACAACTACGGGGGTGCCGTCGGCAGGGACATTCTCCAAGCCGATTATATGCTCCTTGCGGAAATACAGCCACGAATTGACATATTGCAGATAGCTACGAAAAGCCTTCAAAAATAACGAGTGGTCACGTGTTACGGGTCTCTTCTCCATAAATATTTAGTTAGGTTTGTGTTGCCAAAGATACAAATTTAATCGAAAACGGAACAAATTTGAGCTAAATGAGATGAAAAATAAGTATTTATAGTTATTGACCACAGAGAAAAGTGGGAGGAGTAAGCAGGCCAATCGCTAAATTCCATAAACTGCTTACCCCCCCTCTTCCCCCACTCTTTTCTCTTTCAATATTAGGTTTAGCTCTACACGAAAGAGTCCTGAATGGATAGTACTTCATTGGCGTACATTCCATTCAGGACTCCTACTGTTTCATGCCGCATGTTGCGGCTTATCGCGCTAAATTTCTGAGGTGAATTTGAATGTTATATCCTTGAAATTATCTTGCGCGAGCGCAAGGGCATAGCTCGTATCGGCAAGGAACACATCGCGACCATGCTTATCGATGGCCATATTGGTATGCTTGCGGCGTTTGAAGTCGGCAAGCTGCGCCTCATTGTCAGACTCTATCCAGCAGGCCTTATGTATAGATATAGGCTCCCAGCGACACTTGGCGCCGTACTCATGCTCCAAGCGGTACTGTATAACCTCGAACTGCAAAGCACCCACCGTGCCGATAATCTTGCGGCCATTGAGCGACGAGGTGAAGAGCTGTGCCACACCCTCGTCCATAAGCTGGTCGATACCCTTTGCGAGCTGCTTGAACTTCATGGGATCCGCATTCTCGATGTAGCGGAAATGCTCGGGAGAGAACGAGGGGATACCCGTAAATTTAAGCTTCTCACCCTCGGTGAAGGTATCGCCAATCATGAATGTTCCGGTGTCGTGCAGACCCACAATATCGCCCGGAAAGGCCTCATCGATAACCGACTTCTTCTCTGCCATGAATGCCGTGGGCGACGAGAATTTAAGTTGCTTGCCACCGCGCACATGGAGATAGTTCTTGTTGCGTTCGAAGCGCCCCGAACATATCTTCATGAAGGCGATACGGTCGCGGTGGTTGGGGTCCATATTGGCGTGTATCTTGAAGATAAAACCCGTCATCTTCTCCTCCTGGGGCTCCACGATACGTGTTGCCGTTGTTGCTGTGCGGGGCGAAGGTGCTACGCTGATAAAGCACTCTAAGAGCTCACGCACACCGAAGTTGTTGACCGCCGAGCCAAAGAAGACGGGTGCCACCTCGCCTGCGAGATATTTCTCTCGATTGAAAGCATCATAGACACCCTCTACGAGGTCGATGTTCTCGCGCAGCTGCGTGGCTAACTTCTCGCCTATATACTTATCTATCTCGGGTGATGCAAGGTCGTTGATATCCACCGTCGAGGCATCGGCCGTCTGACGCTCATCGGATGTAAAGAGCGAGAGATTATGGTCGTATATGTTATATACGCCCTTGAAGGTGTCGCCCGACGATATAGGGAAGGCCAGAGGTCGCACCTTAATCTGCAACTCGCGCTCCACCTCATCGAGCAGGTCGAAGGGGTCCTTGCAGGGGCGGTCAAGCTTGTTGATGAAGACAATAACAGGGGTATTGCGCATGCGGCATACATCCATCAGACGACGTGTCTGCGTCTCGACACCCTTTGCACCGTCGATTACGATGATTACCGAATCGACAGCCGTCAGTGTGCGGTAGGTATCCTCGGCGAAGTCCTCATGACCGGGGGTATCGAGGATATTTATTTTTAAGCCCTTATACTCGAAGCCCATTACCGAGGTAGCCACAGAGATACCACGCTGGCGCTCAATCTCCATGAAGTCCGAGGTTGCGCCCTTCTTAATCTTGTTGCTCTTGACGGCTCCTGCAACGTGGATAGCACCACCAAACAGAAGCAGCTTCTCGGTAAGAGTAGTCTTACCGGCATCGGGGTGTGCGATAACCGCAAAGGTGCGGCGACGTGTGATTTCGTCGATAAGTGCCATATATTAGCCCGTTTTTATCTTTTGGTTTATTAATATTCAAATAATCAGGCGACAAAGGTAACGCTTTTTTCGTGGGCACACAATAGCGCCCGCCCATTATTTTCGCATATCTTCATCTTTCGGAAAAATAATCGGCAAAAACGATTGTTGTTTGTGAATTGTTTTGTATCTTTGTATGAATATAATTGTGTCGTCTCCGAAGCAGCTATCTGCATGTAGAGCGCAACAGCCTCGGAAAAACATTCATGGGGCATATGCGAAGCAGAACAGAGGTGGTTAGATTTGATGGGTAAGACACAACGCAAACAGGAAAAAGATAAGACTGATATGGCAAATGCTAAGTACACACTTATCGAGGTAAAGTTGGGCGATAAACGTCTCGAACGCGAGTTTATAGACCTGCCCAAAAAGATTTACAAAGGCAACCCCAATTGGGTATGTCCTTTCGATAGCTCTATTAAGGCGGTGTTCGACCCCGCCAAGAATAAACTCTTCAACGATGGCGAGGCCATACGCTGGGTGGCACACAACGCCGAGGGCGAGTGCGTAGGACGCATCGCCGCCTTCTACGACAAAAGCCACGCCTACGGCTATGAACAGCCCACGGGAGGCTGCGGCTTCTTCGAGGCTATCAACGACCAGGAGTTGGCCAATCTTCTCTTCGACGCCTCGCGCGACTGGCTCAAAGAGCGCGGCATGGAGGCAATGGATGGCCCCATAAACTTCGGCTCACGCGACGCCTGGTGGGGACTACTTGTCGAGGGTTACGAGTATCAGCCCCTCTTCGAGAATCCGTACAACCACGCATACTACAAAGAGTTATTCGAAAACTACGGCTTCAAGAACTACTTCAACCAGAATACATATGTGTGGAATGTCGATGACGACGATGTAAACGAGGTTGTCCACGACCGTGTGAAGCGACTGATGTCAACACCCGGCTACCGTTTTGCACCCATCGGCGATGAGGACCTCTACGACGTTGTCGAGAAGTTCCGCGTGATATATAACAAGGCGTGGGCACTCTTCACCGGCGTACAGCCCATGTCCTCGGAGGAGGCGCGCGGCATGGCCGACACCATGCGCCCCATCGTTGACCGCAACCTCATATACTTCGCCTACTTCAACGATGAGCCCATAGGCTTCTTCATCATGGTACCTGACCTCAACCGTCTCATAGGTAAGTATAACGGCAAGTTCGGCATCATAAACAAGCTGCGTATGATGTGGGACTTGAAGGTGCGCAAGAAGTGTGATCGCATCTTCGCCATAATCTTCGGCATCACCCCCGAGTTCCAGGGCAAGGGCGTGGAGTCGGGATTTATGAAGGCCATGCTCGATAACTACATACGCACCGAGCGTAACCAGTATCGCTCCGTAGAGTTCGCATGGATTGGCGACTTCAACCCCGTGATGAACCGCATGGTCGAGCGTTACATCTGCGCACGCAAACATAAGATGCACACCACCTACCGCTACCTCTTCAATCGCGAGAAGGAGTTCACACGTTGCCCACGCGTGGGCTTCAAGCCACGCCCCAAGAGCGAGGAGCAGACGACGTCGGCAGCCGAATAACCAAAGACATCAAGATAAAATTCTATTAACTAAATAAAACCTTATAAAACCGATGAAAACAACAGCTTTTACCAAGTATCACATTGCTAACGGCGCTAAGATGGCCGAGTTTGCAGGTTACAACATGCCCATCGAGTTCTCAGGCATCAACGACGAGCACATCAACGTACGCGAGAAGTGCGGCGTATTCGATGTTAGCCACATGGGAGAGATATGGGTTAAGGGCCCCCGCGCTACGGAGTTCTTGCAGCGCATTACCACAAACAATGTTGCCGACCTCTTTGATGGCAAGGTACAATATACCACTATGCCCAACGGACGTGGTGGCATCGTAGATGATGTGTTGGTATATCGCATCAACGAGCAGAAGTATATGCTCTGCGTGAACGCCGC
The DNA here is from genome assembly GCA_045603045.1 of Alistipes sp. Classification (GTDB taxonomy): domain Bacteria; phylum Bacteroidota; class Bacteroidia; order Bacteroidales; family Rikenellaceae; genus Alistipes. The sequence goes on along the minus strand of JAZULJ010000003.1, from coordinate 56,165 downwards.
CAACGAGCAGAAGGATTGGGAGCACATTTGCCGTCAGGGTGAGGAGTACGGCATGAAGGCCGGCGAGGAGTTAGAGAATGCCTCGGCAAAGACCGCGCAGCTCGCCATTCAGGGTCCTTTGGCCATGAAGCTCGTGCAGAAGATGACCGAAGAGCAGGTAGAGGATATGGAGTACTACACCTTCAAGATTTGCAAAGTTGCAGGCTGCGAGGTTATCCTCTCTACCACAGGCTACACAGGCTCGGGCGGCTGCGAGATTTATATGTATAACGAGGATGCCGACACTATCTGGGAGGCTATGTGGAAGGCCGGCGAGGAGTTCGGTTTGAAGAACATCGGCCTCGGCGCACGCGACACTCTCCGCTTGGAGAAGGGTTTCTGTCTCTACGGCAACGATATCGACGACACGACATCGCCCATTGAGGCAGGTCTGAACTGGCTCACCAAGTTCGTTGACAACAAGCCATTCATCGACCGCGAGCTCATGGAGCGCCAGAAGAAAGAGGGCGTAGAGCGCAAGCTCGTAGGCTTCAAACTTATCGACCGCGGCGTACCTCGTCATGAGTACGCATTATGCGATACCGAGGGTAACCACATCGGCCATGTAACATCGGGCACAATGTCTCCTTGCCTGAAAATCGGTATCGGCATGGGTTATGTTAAGCCCGCCTTCGCCAAGGCAGGAACACAGATTGCCGTTGAGGTACGCGGTCGCCTATTGAAGGCTGAGGTTGTACGCTTGCCCTTCGTATAATTCGAAGTATCGGCACCCACAAAATATCGTCTTTTTGCGATAAAATGAAATAAAAACGCTGCTTTTGAAAAAAAAGCGCGCGAAAGGGTGCTAATATCGGATAATATTCGTATCTTTGTCTTGTCTATTTGGTAGTGCCAAGTAGCGTGCAACAGAACGCGAGAATAAGAGAATACACAAAATAAACACATTTAATTTAACCTTTTAACTTAACTAAACTATGGATGTAAAAGTTATCATGGCCAATTTGGAGGCCAAGCACCCCGGCGAGAGCGAGTACTTGCAGGCGGTTCAGGAGGTATTGGAGTCTATCGAGGAGGTTTACAACCAGCACCCCGAGTTCGAGAAGGCAAAGATTGTTGAGCGTATCGTTGAGCCCGACCGTATCTTCACATTCCGTGTAACATGGGTTGCCGACAACGGTGAGCTACAGACCAACCTCGGCTACCGCGTCCAGTTCAACTCGGCTATCGGTCCTTACAAGGGCGGTTTGCGTTTTCACCCTGCTGTTAACCCTTCAATGTTGAAGTTCCTCGGTGTCGAGCAGACTTTCAAGAACGCCCTCACTACCCTTCCTATGGGTGGCGCTAAGGGTGGTGCTGACTTCAACCCCGTAGGTAAGTCAGACGCTGAGATTATGCGTTTCTGCCAGGCCTTCATGCAGGAGTTGTGGAACAACATCGGCGTTGATACCGACGTTCCCGCAGGTGACGTAGGTGTAGGTGGTCGTGAGATTGGCTTCCTCAACGGTATGTATCAGAAGCTTGCTCGCAAGTACCACACTGGCGTATTGACCGGTAAGGGTATGACTTGGGGTGGTTCTATCCTCCGTCCCGAGGCTACCGGTTACGGTGCTTTGTACTTCGTAGAGCACATGTTGGCTAAGGCAGGTAAGAACATCGCTGGCAAGACCGTAGCCGTTTCAGGTTTCGGTAACGTTGCTTGGGGTGCTTCACAGAAGGCTGTTGAGCTCGGCGCTAAGGTTGTTGCCATCTCTGGTCCCGACGGTGTTTGCGAGATTCCCGCCGGTATCACTAACGAGATGATTGACTACATGCTTGTTATGCGCTCTTCTAACCGCAACAAGGTTGAGGATATGGCTACAAAGTTCCCCGAGGCTTGTAAGTTCACCGCAGGTAAGAAGGCTTGGTCTGTTAAGTGCGACATCGCTTTGCCTTGCGCATTCCAGAACGAGTTGAACGGCGACGACGCTAAGGAGCTTTTGGCTAACGGTACATGGTGCTGCGCCGAGGTTTCTAACATGGGTTGTACTCCCGAGGCTATCCACACATTCCAGTCAGCAGGCATCCTCTTCGCTCCTGGTAAGGCTGTTAACGCCGGTGGTGTAGCAACATCAGGTTTGGAGATGACTCAGAACTGTATGCACATTTCATGGGCAGGTAAGGAGGTTGACGAGAAGCTTCACTTCATCATGGAGTCTATCCACGAGGCATGTGTGAAGTATGGTCAGCAGCCCGACGGCACTATCAACTACGTTAAGGGTGCTAACGTTGCCGGCTTCATGAAGGTTGCTCAGGCTATGTTGGAGCAGGGTATCATCTAATAATGATATTCGGGGCATAGTCCCTACCATAACCAAGACTTTGGTCTTGAAGTAACCCCGGGAGTTTTACCGAACTCTCGGGGTTTTCTTCATCATACGCTTACTTGACACTCGGACACAAGTTACGACCTCGACTAATATTGTAGCGTATCACGGCCCCGAAGAGTTCTACGACCGAGCTTAATATTTCGCTGCAATATGCGATATAATGCTTGGCATGTTGGCAAAGAACTTTGCTCTCGAAAGCCACAATTATCGAAAAAAAATATCACATCGTGTGGATAATATTAAAAAAATTAGTATATTTGCACCCGCAAAAGGAGAGATGCCGGAGTGGTCGAACGGGCCGCACTCGAAATGCGGTGTACGGGCAACTGTACCGGGGGTTCGAATCCCTCTCTCTCCGCTATTCGCAGAGCAGGTGGCTATTTAGCCACCTATTTTTTTGTTGAATACGTGTCAAGTGAGCAAGCTCACTTCAATGTACCCAACAAAAAAACAGCATTCTGCTGATGCTCTGCGCTAAATGAGGCATTGCAAACTTGTGATGGGGTTGCGGGGATAATAGTGATTATTGTGCTCGACATTACTGTCTGCGCTTAAAGGTATCCCCGCGAGCTTGGGCTTTGCCCTGCGCTTCGAATCCCTCTCTCTCCGCAAGACCAAACGAAGCAAGAAGATGTCAAAAGACATCTTTTTGTTTTTTATACCTACGTGTAAGCTTGCTTGCGAGCGTAGGTATAAAGAACAAAAGGTGCTACGAAGTAGCTTCTTGCTGAGAGCAGGGCTTGCAGGGGCCCCTGCGGCGAGCAGAAGGGAAAGGCGTTAAGCGGAGCAGCCTCAGGCTGCGTAGTAGCCAATCCCTCTCTCTCCGCAAGACCATTGGAAACAAGCGACAATATCTCCTTAATCTCCCTAACCTCCTTAACTTACTAACCCCCTTAACCAAAAAAAACGATGCCTCGGATGGTCAGTACTCAGCGTACTCCCATTCGAGACATCGTTCTGCTCCGTACCGCAGATTTCTTCTTATCAAGAAATTACAGGCGGGCCTTAATAGCCTTCGACTCCTCCTCATATCCCGGCTTGTCCAACAGGGCAAACATATTGCGCTTATATGCCTCAACACCGGGCTGGTTGAAGGGGTTAACACCAAGCATGTAGCCACTGATGCCGCAACCCTTCTCGAAGAAGTAGAGAAGCTGACCAAGGGTGCGCTCGTCGATACGCTCAATCTCAATGAGCATATTGGGCACGCCACCGTCAACATGTGCAATGCGCACACCAAGCTCCGCCATCTTATTAATCTCCGAGATACGCTTGCCGGCAAGGAAGTTAAGACCATCGAGGTTAGCCTCATCTGCCTCAACTTTAACCTCATACTTCGAATTCTTAACCGAAATAATGGTTTCAAAGAGAGTACGCTCACCCTCCTGAATATACTGTCCCATTGAGTGTAGGTCTGCCGTGAGAGTTACGCTTGCGGGGAAGATGCCCTTGCCATCCTTACCCTCTGACTCGCCATAGAGTTGCTTCCACCACTCGGCGATATACTGCAACTTAGGCTCATACGAACCCAAAATCTCAATCTTCTTACCCCTCTTGTATAGTTCGTTACGCACAATGGCGTACTGCGCTGCGGGGTTTTGCTCGATAGGTGTCGCCTCCGATGTGAGACACTCCATATCGCGAGCACCCTCAACGAAGGCATCAATATCTACGCCGGCGACAGCCAACGGCAAAAGACCTACGGGCGAGAGCACCGAGTAGCGACCACCAACATTATCCTCGATGACGAAGGTGGGATAGCCCTCCTGCGTAGCAAGGGTCTTCAACGCGCCACGCGCCTTGTCGGTAATTGCCACGATACGCTCAGCAGCCTCAGCCTTGCCATAGCGCTTCTCAATCTCGGCCTTGATAAGGCGGAATGCGATAGCCGGCTCTGTCGTTGTACCCGACTTCGATATTACGATGGCGGCAATAGAGTAGTCCTTAACGGCATCCATAAGCTCGTATGTATAGTCCTCCGAGATATTTTCGCCCGCAAAGACAATGGTGGGGTTATCGTGTCTCTTCCTGAGCGACTCGAAAGAGTTGCTCAACGCCTCCAATACAGCCTTAGCTCCGAGATAAGAGCCACCGATACCTATACATATAACAACATCGGCCTTGGCACGCAGCTTGGCAGCAACGGCCTTAATATCCGCGAGCTCACCCTCGGTAATCGACGAAGGAAGATTAACCCAGCCGAGGAAGTCGTTACCGGCACCCTCACCCGAGTGTAAAAGGGCATTGGCACGAGCAGCAGCGGCCTGCATATCACTATTTATCACGACGCCTGCATGGGCGGCATCAAACTTTATTAGTTTCATGGTTATCAACAGTTTATATAATAGTTATTACAATGTGTACTACTTCAAAATCTTGGTCAGGGCAAGCATAGCATCGCGTGCCGAGGCTTTATTGTAGAGCACCTCCCACACCATATCGGCGATGGGCATATCGATACTACGGCGCATAGAGCTGCGACGGATACACTCGGCGGCATAGTAGCCCTCGGCAACCATCGTCATCTCGTTGAGTGCGCTCTTCACCGAGCAACCCTTACCAAGGAGTGTGCCGAGGCGACGGTTGCGGCTCAGCGGCGAGTAGCATGTTACGAGCAAATCGCCCATATATGCGGCGGCATTGATGTCGCGACGCTCAATGGGGACAGCCTCATTGAGGAAACGGTTCATCTCGGCAGCGCAACCCGCAATGAGCACCGCCTGGAAGTTATCGCCATAGCGCAAACCTACGGCAATACCCACCGCCAAGGCATATACGTTCTTCATGATTGCCGCACCCTCGACACCGAGGACATCGTGCGATATACTACAACGAAAATAGTCGTTGGCGAGCAGTGCCTCGACAGCCTCTGCCGTAGCCGCATCCTCCGATGCCACAGTGAGATACGACAGGCGACACTGTCCCACCTCCTCGGCATGCGAGGGACCCGTAACCACGCACATATTCTTCATCGGCACGTCGTAATAGCGGTTTACATGTTCGACAATGGTGAGGTAGTCCCCGGGGATGATACCCTTCACTGCCGAGACAACGATTTTATCGGTGAGGCTCACAGCGAGCGGCTCCATAAATTTCTTGAAGAAGGCCGACGGCATAGCCAAAAATACAACATCGGCATCGCGCACCACGGCGTTAATATCGTCTGAGGGTGTTATCAGGTCGCGCTCGATATCGCACCAAGGTAGATATTTCGAGTTACGTCCGCGACACTCCAACGAGGAGCGAATCTCTTCGTTAAGCACCAACCATTCTACATGGTGGCGATTTGTGGTCAGGGTCTTTACTATGGCCGTTGCCCAACTACCGTATCCAAGTACGGCGCACTTAGGTCTCTTTTCAGTCGTCATAGGTAGAAAATTATTGACAAATTTACATAAAAAAAGTCAAACTTATTGCAAAATGTCCACATCTTTTTTGTAACTTTGTGGCTGTATATGCGCACGTATGCGAGTAAAATTATCTATGTGCCTATGTATCAACATATTTTGACCGCCGCTCAAAAATGTATGTTGCCCCAGGTTTTTTTCGTCGAAGTCCGAGATGAGCAACGCGGTAGCCGAAATATGCGGTGTGTTGTCGCCATAGTGCGGCAAACGTAAATACGAAAAATAAAACGAAACAGATATGGGATTGTTTAATTTAACACAAGAACTTGCGATTGACCTCGGTACGGCCAATACGCTCATTATGCACAACGGCAAGGTTGTCGTTGACGAGCCTTCGATTGTTGCAGTTAACATAAAGACCGGAAACCTTATGGCCATTGGCCACAAGGCGCGTATGATGCACGAGAAGGTAAACCCCAACATCCGCACCATTCGTCCCTTGAAGGATGGCGTTATCGCCGACTTCGAGGCTACGGAGCTTATGCTTCGCGGTCTTATCAAGAAGGTGAATGTCGCTCGCGGCATCTTCGCACCATCTATCAAGATGATGATTTGCATCCCATCGGGCTCTACCAACGTAGATATACGCGCCGTGCGCGACTCGGCACAGCATGCCGGCGGCCGCGAGATATACCTCGTATTTGAGCCTATGGCCGCAGCCCTGGGTGCAGGCCTCGACGTGGAGGCTCCCGAAGGAAACCTCATCATCGATATCGGTGGCGGCACCTCGGAGATTGCATGTATCTCGTTAGGTGGTATCGTATGCTCGGAGTCTATCGATGTTGCGGGTGATGTTTTTACAGCAGATATCCAAAACTACATACGCCAGCAGTACAACATGCGCATCGGCGAGCGTACCGCAGAGCAGATTAAGTGTGCTATCGGCGCTGCTGTGCCCGAGTTGGACAACGAGCCCGAGGATTTCGAACTCACAGGCTCGAACATGCAGACCAACCAACCTCAAATCGTAACACTCAATTATAGCGAGATAGCGTACGCCCTCGATAAGTCGCTCGTAAAGTTGGATAACGCCCTAATGAAGGTGTTGGAGGAGATGCCACCCGAGTTGTACTCGGATGTAGTGAAGAATGGCGTATATCTGGCCGGCGGTGGTGCGCTAATCAAGGGTCTCGACAAGCGCCTGAGCAAGAAGTCGGGTCTTCCGGTACATGTTGCCGAGGATCCATTGCGCGCAATTGCTCGTGGTACAGGCATAGCATTGAAGAATATAGACAACTTCTCGTTCCTTATCAGCGGCGAGAAATAGTCGGACTTACACAACGTAACAACATGCTGCCCGCTGCCGCATACCGCGAGGTATGTAACGGACGGGCAGCGTTGTCAATATTTCGACCTTAACGCATAGATTCACGAGATATCAATGCAGAGATTAATAGAGTTCATAAAGCGCATATACGTCATACTGCTCTTCGTGCTATTGGAGGGTATAGCAGTATGGCAGTATGCCACATCAACCCCCTACCGCGAGGCAAAGATACTATCGCGCACGACAGCCATAGGCGGCGCCATAAGCACCGCCGTAACCGACGTGCAACACTTCTTCTCGTTGCCCGGGGAGAATAGGATGCTCACCGAGCGTATCGCCATATTGGAGCAGACCCTGGACCGTGAGCGCGAGTTACATGGCACGAGCACTCTCGACGCAGAGCAGGTGGCATCCCTCAACATAGACAACATCCACTACCGCTACTATCCATCGCGCGTAACGTCGATGACAACAAACCGCCAGCACAACTTCGTAATTATAGACAAGGGTGCCGACGACGGCATAAAGCGCGACATGGGTGTCATCACCCCCGACCGCAAGTTGGTGGGATATGTCGTATCGTGTTCGAGTAACTACTCTGTGGTACTGCCCATCCTCAACACCGACTTCAACATCGGTGGCCGCCTCTCGGAGAACCGTAGCGCCTGCTCGGTACGCTGGGCGGGAGAGTCGCAACACCATGTTGATATCTTCGACCTCTCGACATACGCCAACCCCGAGGTAGGCATGGCCGTAGAGGTGAGCTCGGAGCGCCTACCCGATGGCGTGCTCATAGGCCACATAGAGTCGTTCGAGCATAACGTAACAAAGACTGCCTACTCGGGACGCGTGAAGCTCGCCACCGACCTCTCGGCACTCGACAACGTGCTCATCGTGGAGAATACACATTACGGCGAGATTGACGAGTTGCTGAAAAGCGTGAACGAGACCAAGTAGCCATATAATAGGAGAACCGGCGTGGTTGCGGCCACGCAAACAACTTTTTTGCAAACTATGTATAAGTACATCTCATATATCTGGTTGACAGTCATCCTGCTCTTCGTGCAGATATTCCTGCTCGACAACATATCAATCGCGATGTGGCTGCGCCCGATGATATTTCCGCTCATCGTACTACTCCTACCCATGGAGTGGCGCACTATATGGGTAATGCTCATGGCGCTTACCGTAGGCGTCGTTATGGACTCGTCGCTTGGCGGCGCAGGCATCTATACCGCAACGTTACTGCCCATGTCCGTACTGCGTTCAACCATCCTCTACACCACTACTCATCGCTTTGTGGAGCATAGCGACCAGACGGCACTACTACCCCGCCTCGAATTTCGACAGTTGATGTTCTACATTGCAGTTGCATTACTCGTGCACCATGCGATGTTCTTCTTCATGGAGACACTGTCGCTAAGTCGTCTCATGCAGTTGTTGCTTCGCATATTTGCAAGCACTTTACTATCTACAATCATCGCGTGGCCCATTACACGCATGTTCATATCTAAAATCTCGGCATAATGGCAAACAATCGTGGATATAAGCGTTTCAGTGCGCTGCGCATTGTGGTCATCGCTACCTTTGTGGTACTCGTCGGACGTCTCTTCTACTTGCAGATTATCGACACACAGTACGCCGACCTCGCCACATCGAACATGCTCGAAATACAGGTAGAGTACCCCATGCGTGGTGAGGTGTTGGACCGCCGTGGCGAATATCTCGTCAAGAGCCGTGTATGCTACGATGTCATGGTCATCAGCGCCGAGCTTCCCAAGGGGGGCTTCGACTCTATGCGCCTGGCCACAATCCTCGACATATCCATTGAGAAGTTGCGCAAGGAGCTTAAAAAGGCATCTCAGGCACCTCGCGCCCCCCATCTTGTAACGGGCTACCTCTCGCAGGAGGCAAAGCTTATATTCGATGAAGGACGCTTCGATGGCTTCCATACCCGCTTCCGCACAGCCCGTGAGTATCCCCGCAAGATTGGAGGTAACCTCCTCGGCTATGTGAGCGAGATTGACGATAGGCAGTTAGAGCGACTACCCTACTACACCGCCGGCGACTACATCGGCACCGGAGGCGTAGAATGGGCATACGAGGCTGACTTGCGCGGCGAGAAGGGCATATCATACAAGGTTAAAGATACGCATGGCGCCATAAAGGGCTCATACAAGGATGGCGCCATGGACATCCTTCCCGAGAAGGGCAAACAGCTGGTATCGACCATCGATGCACGTCTGCAAGAGTTTACCGAGGAGCTTATGGAGGGCAAGATAGGTGCTGCGGTTGCCATAGAGCCCTCGACGGGCGAGATATTGGTGATGGTCTCATCACCGACCTACAACCCCGACCTTATGGTGGGGCGTCAGCGCGGCAATAACTATATGACCATGCTCCACGACCAACGCAACCCGCAGTTTAACCGTGCCGTAAGCGCCAAGTATCCTCCGGGCTCGACGTTCAAACTTGTGCAGGGACTCATAGGCTTACAGGAGGGTGTGCTGCGCCCCGGGGACATGCACCCATGTAACCACGGCTTCAAGTATGGTTCGCGCACCATGGCCTGCCATGACCATCGTTCGCCTCTCGACCTGCGCGATGCTGTGGCAACATCGTGCAACGCCTACTTCAGCTATGTATTCAAGGATATTCTCACCAACTCCAAGTATAAGAATATCAGCGAGAGCCTGAGAACCTGGAATGAGTATGTATATAGCTTTGGCTTCGGCCGTAAGCTCAATAGCGACTTCACCTTGGAGGGCACAGGCTACGTACCTACGCCCGAGTATTACGACAAGGGCTACAACGGGCGCTGGAATTGGGGTACGGTGATATCATGCGCCATCGGCCAAGGCGAGATGGGATGCACCCCCTTGCAGATGGCTAACCTCGCGGCTATCGTTGCCAATCGTGGCTACTACTACATACCCCACATCATCAAGGAGATTGAGGGCGAGGATGGTATAGACAAGCGCTTCTCGGAGCGCCAATATACGATGGTCGATTCCGTACACTTCATACCCATCGTTGATGGCATGTGGCGCAGTGTGAACGTATGGGGAACATCGCGTGGCGCCTACTTAGAGGGCTACGACGTGTGTGGCAAGACGGGTACAGCACAGAACCCCAATGGCAAGGACCACTCTACCTTTCTCTCGTTTGCACCTAAGAACAACCCAAAAATCGCCATCTCGGTATATGTTGAGCACGGTGGCTTTGGCTCTACCATAGCACTGCCCATCGCCAGCCTCATCGAGGAGTTATACCTCACCGACACAATACGTCGCCCCGAACTTGTTGAGCGCGTAAAACAGATGACGATAAACTACCCGCACTACGATAAGAAGCAGCGTAAGTACGACCAGAAACGTGCTGCCACAGCAAAAAAATAGTTTACACATGTTATCGAACTACAACATATCATCTAATCGCAGCAGCAACGAGTCGCTCTTCGGCAATATTGACGTCGTGGCCTTGGGTCTATACTTCGTTCTTGTCATTATCGGCGTATTCTCGATAACCTCGGCCTCGTATGATGCCGATGCCGAGAGCCTCTTCTCACTATCGCACAACCACATGAAGCAGCTCGTGTGGGTAAGCATATCGTGGGTCGTAGGCCTCGTCGTGCTGCTCCTCGACAGCCGGTACTTCCACATGTTTGCCCACGCCGCATATATCGCAGGTATATTCCTGCTTATCGCCGTACTACTCTTTGGTCGCGAGGTCAATGGCGCCAAGGCGTGGTTTGAGTTTGGTGGCATACGCATACAGCCTGTGGAGTTTGCCAAGATTGCCACGGCACTGATGCTCGCACGCGTGATGAGTAGCTACTCGTTCAACATACGACGCATAAGCGACCTTACGAAGGTTGCAGGAGTGATACTCCTACCCTTGGGCATCATCATTCTGCAAAACGATACCGGCTCAGGGTTGGTGCTCTGTTCATTTCTCTTCGTACTCTACCGCGAGGGTCTGAGCAAGTACCTATATTTCCCCGTGCTGCTCACCATATTTCTGTTTATCGTCTCGTTCATCTTCGAGCCGGTAATCATCTTCTCGACACTTCTCGTAGGTTTCGTACTGTATAGTGCACTCACTACGGGAGCGTGGCTCACTCATCTGCGTTTGCTCACGCTCATAGCCCTCGCTGCGCTACTCTTGGCCGTGGCCACGCCGCTCAGCGGCTACGCTGCGCTGATGATAGTGTGCGGCATTGCAGCCCTCATCGTAGGCTTCGTGGCTATCAAGACCCGCACTATGCAGTTGCTGTGGCCCGTGATACTCTTCGTCTATTCTATGGCCTTCGTGCCCACGTGCGACTCGATATTCAGAGGCTTGGAGGAGCACCAGCAAAATCGCATCCTCACCTTCGTAGGCATGAAGAGCGACCCACGAGGTATAGACTACAACGTCATACAGTCGCGCATCGCCATAGGCTCGGGAGGCTTCACGGGTAAGGGCTTCATGGAGGGTACACAGATTAAGTATGGCTACGTTCCCGAGAAACATACCGACTTCATCTTCTGCACCGTAGGCGAGGAGTGGGGCTTCGTGGGGACCCTCTTTGTGCTGACGCTCTACATGGCACTCATTCTGCGCCTGCAACGCATGGGCGAGCGCATCAAGGAGCCCTTCGGCCGAGTATATTGCTACTGTGTGGCCGCCATACTACTCTTCCACGTATGGGTAAATGTCGGCATGACCATAGGTCTTATGCCCGTGATGGGTATCCCGCTGCCGCTCATGAGCTACGGAGGCTCATCGCTTGTGGCTTTCACCATACTTATCTTCATCGCCATACGTCTCGACTCATCAACCGAGCAGCAGGAGCGATATATATACTAAACACCTATATATAATATGAATAACCAACGTACAATATTTCTCACCAACGACGATAGCTACCTCTCAAAGGGCTTTCGTCATGCCGTAGCCCTCGCCTCGGAGTTCGGACACGTCATAGCCATAGCCCCCGACCGCGTGCAGAGCGGCATGAGCCAGGCGATAACGATAAATACACCACTGTTTCTCCGCCAGGTCGAGCATAGTGAGAATGTAGAGATATACGCCCTCTCGGGCACTCCTGTCGATTGCGCAAAGCTCGCTTTCGACCACTTCTTCGCTGAGCGCAAGATAGACTTAGTTATCTCGGGCATCAACCACGGTTCCAACGCCGCCGTTAATGTAATGTACTCGGGCACCATGGGTGCCGCCATTGAGAGCAGCTTCTATGGCGTACCGTCGATAGGTCTATCGCTCGACGACCACGACGCCGACGCCGACTTTACGGGTGCCGTAGAGTATGGACGCCGCATCATCGCAGGCGTGCTTGCTGCCGCCGACCGCCTACCCCGCCCCCTATGTCTCAATGTCAACGTGCCACATTGCGCCGCCAAGGAGATTGAGGGCATACGCTTGTGTCGCCAAACACGAGGCTTCTGGCGCGAGGACTTCTACGCCCGCCAGGACCCCCATGGTCGCGACTACTTCTGGCTCACGGGGGCCTTCCAAAATGCCGAGCCCGAAGCCGAAGATACCGACGAGTGGGCATTGGCACACCGCTACGTTGCCGTAGTCCCCGTACAGGTAGATATGACCGATTACCGCATGCTCCGAAGCCTTGCGGAGGTAACACTCTAAAACCATTGCACCTATGTCGGGAGTTGAGATACTGATGATTGTGGCTATCGTGATGCAGACCATCGCGACAGTCATCGCGCTACTACTTGTCAACGAGACGAAGTATTGCGTGCTGTGGATATGTTGCATCATAGGTCTCTCGATGCTCTCCACCGAGCGTGTGTTGCAACTTTTGAGCTTCGACGGCATCTACATCTCGAAGCTCACATACGCCTGGATAGGCATCATCGTCTCGCTATGCTTCTCCATAGGTGTTGTCTTTGCACGCTTCCTTGTGAACCACGTGGACCGCATGGCCCTCGAACGGCGCCTGCTCGAAAATCGCTTTATGACCGCCGTGATACGCACCGAGGAGCGCTCACGTGCAAGCTTCTCGCGCGAGCTGCACGACGGCCTTGGCCCGCTGCTCTCATCAGCCAAGATGTCGCTCTCGGCACTATCAAAGGCCGAGCTCAACGAACGCGATAGGCAAACCCTGCAAAACACTACGTCCGTTATTGACGAGGCTATACGCTCGTTGCGCGAGATATCAAATAACCTCTCGCCACACGTACTCAACAGCTTCGGCCTAGAACGCGGCATCAAGAACTTCGTGGAGCGCACACAAGCAATACACTCCACCGAGATATTTTTCACCACAAACCTGCGCGATGAGCGCTTCGACTCCAACATCGAGGTCATCATCTACCGCGTGGTGTGCGAGCTTATCAACAACTCGCTCAAACACGCCGCATGCAGCAAAATAGAGGTGTCGCTTATGCTCACCGCCGAGCGCATAACATTGGAGTATGGCGACAATGGCCGAGGCTTCACGCCGAGCGAGGTGGAGGGTGGAGGCATGGGACTTGCCAACATCAAGTCGCGCATATCGTCGCTCGACGGCATCTTCAACCTCGACAGTCATCCCGGCGAGGGCATGCACGCCAAGGCGATAATATCGACCAACGGCACCAAGCCTCGTCTTACAGATAACAGCAACTCAAAATATAGAAATAGACGATATGAAAGAAAGCATAAAGATAGCGCTTGTCGATGACCACACCCTCTTTCGCACAGGTCTTGCCGGCCTACTCTCGCTACATGAAGACTTCGAGGTGATAGCTGATGTGGGTAGCGGAGAGGAGTTCTTAGCTCTACTCCCCGACCTGGATGTCGATGTAGTATTCATGGATATCGCGATGCCCGGCATCGATGGTGGCGAGACATCACGTCGCGCGCTGGCCATCAAACCCGAACTGCATATCATCACCCTCTCGATGTATGGCGACGACCACTACTACGCACGTATGATGGAGTGTGGAGCCTCAGGCTTCCTACTCAAAGACTCCGATATCGAGGAGGTGTATGCCGCCGTGGAGTGCGCTGCCGCCGGTGATAGCTACTTCAGCTCGGCACTTCTTGGCTCACTTACACGTAACATGAGCAAGCAGACCTCCACGGAGAGCACGGACGAGGATACCCTCTCAAATCGAGAGATTGAGATTTTGTTAGAGGTATGTCGCGGTCTCTCGAACCAGGAGATTGCCGACAAGCTCTTTATCTCGAAGCGTACAGTGGATAAGCATCGCGCCAACATCCTCGAAAAGACAGGATGTAAGAATACCGCTAACTTAGTGGTATATGCTATTAAGAATCATCTGGTGGAGATATAAGCGCAAAAGACCTATTACACATATAACAAGGGGATGGCTAAAAGTACATTAGCCATCCCCTCTCTGTTATGAGGTTGAATGATAAGATGTAGTTTAGGCTTGCATGCCCGAAAAAGCGGAGTTTACGCGAGCGTAAATAAACTTTTCGAGGGCGAGCATCGCGGCAACATAGACCTATTAGTCAGCCTCTGCTTAATACTCTGCTTATACAGCATCAACTGCCAACAGAGTTATCTGCATTAGAATAAATCACTTAGGCCACCTAACTCCTCAGCGTTCTTCATCGCTGCCTTCTGCACATCCCTGGCTACATCCTCGATGGTTTCCTTCCAATCATCAGCATCATCGAGAACATCGATAACGGCCTCCTTACCTACCTCAACATAATTCTCGGCGTTGCTAACTACATCCTGAACCGAGTTCTTGGTGATGTTACTGAAAAGGAATGCTACAACAAGCAAAACAACGCTGATAAGGTTACCACGCTTACACTCACCCTTAACAAAGGCATAAGCAACAACAGCGATAGCGATAAGGGGAATATTCCACATTATAGCCGTAGTGTAGAGTCGGTTAACAAATGTAGAGCTATCCACAAAAGCGGTGAAAAGACAAAGCAATGCCAAGAGACCTGCAAGAATGTTACCCACAAGAGTCCATGACGGTTTGATGTTTACATTAATGCTCGCCTTCATAGGTTTGGCAATTGCGATTTTCTCGCCGCATACAGGACATACCTCTGCGCCCTCGGGCATAGGTACACCACACTTAGGACAAATGTTTCCCATAGTCATTAAAATTTATTTGGATTAGACGTTTACTTCTTCAACTGAACACCTGTTGCCGAGCAGAATGTACCACATGCGGCTACCAAAGCCGAGATAAAGTATAGGATAGCACCCCAACGAACAACAGAGATTTTGGCACCAAATGCTTTACCTAACTCTACCATATCCTTTAATAGGTCAGCCTCAACCTCAACACCATCCTGTTTCAAAGATGCCCAGCATACCATACCGAGAATACCCATCAAAAGGCATAATACCGAAGCACAGAACGCCAAAGCGTGCTGACGATAGAGTGTACCGGCAACAGTAACCAAAGCGAAGATAAAGCCAAAGATACCATACCACAAAGTGATACCGAGACGGGTAAAAGTGTTTGCGTCGTCAGTAAGGCCAAACCATGGGCAGAAGCAGAAAATCAGCATCAACACAGCACCCGCCAAAGCTGCAAGCGAGAAGATACTCTTGGTGTCAACATTGGGCTTCGACCAATCAATCGTACCCAGATCCTTGAAATTGGGAATAAGTGCATTCAAATTCATAATACAAAAATTTTAAGGTTAACAATTATTTTATTTTGCTTGTGATTGCGTTATATATCCCATAATAGGGCACATAATGATAATACAAATTTATTATAAATTTTCCAATTATGCAACTTTTCGCGAACAATTATTATACATTCAAAGGCTCTGAGGCGCAAAAGCGTGAACTATCCAACAAATGGCACACTTTGTGTCAAAAATATTTGCCAATTCGAAAAATTCGTTCTACCTTTGTCAAACATTTAGAGGAGTTCTGGTCTGCATCGGATTGGAATTCATTATTTTTTTATGCTTGTTGAAAATAAAAAAGGTTTAAGATATGAGTAACGAGATTATTTACCTCACCGCCGAGGGCATGAACAAACTTAAAGAGGAGCTCAACCACATGCTCTCTGTTGAGCGCCCCGCAGCAGCACAGGCCATCGCCGAGGCGCGCGACAAGGGCGACCTGTCGGAGAATGCCGAGTACGACGCAGCACGCGAGGCACAAGGACTCTTGGAGATGCGCATAGCACAGCTCGAACACACACTGTCGAAAGCACGCATCATCGACGAGACAAAGATTGACACCTCAAAGGTGCAGATTCTCAGCCGCGTAAAGCTTCTTAACCACAACGTAAAGCGCGAGGTGGAGTACACCATCGTATCGGAAAACGAGGCAAACTTGCGCGAGGGTAAACTCGCCATCGGCACTCCCATTGCCAAGGCATTGCTCGGCAAGAAGGTAGGCGAGGTTGTTGAGGTGCAGGTGCCTGCGGGTATATTAAAGTTGGAGATTCTCAACATATCAATTTAGTGTTATAAGGGTGCATCTGCTTCCCTCTCAACCATCAGCCCGAATGGGACGTACATCAATCAAGTACTACCCATCCGGGCTGACCGCTTTATTGAGGCCACATCTGCAACCATCCTAACGCTAAATTAATTTGAGTTCTATATTATCCCCCGACCACTGATTAACCTCCATACGTCGATTATAGACAACCTCGTCGCCATGTTTAACCGAAACACGCAACTCGAAGGGTCCACACTCCTTGGTTACACGCGTGATTGGCAACGAGTGAGGTAATACATATATATATAAGGTAAGGGCATCGCCCTCGCCCGTATTTAAGATAATGCTCTGGGGACGGTTATAGGATGTAGGACACTCCGTGAAGTTGGCACCCACCTGCGCAACCTCATCCAAGTAGCTTATCCACTCTTTGCGCTCCCCCTCAGCCATGACTGCGCCCGTAATGGCGAGGTTGTATCGCCAAAATTCACTATATTTGCACTCGATAGTAATGGTATAAGGTGCCATGCTCACAACAAAAATTGAAATTTTATAATAATTATTTGCTACAAAAATAGTAATAATTTGCAGATTTTGGTTTTTTATTGTAAATTTGCAGACTAATTGTGCTGAAATAAAGCAAATTATGTTGTACGCAATACCATACAAGGGACTAAAAAACGGTAGCTATAACTTTGATTTTCAAGTCGATAGCACACTCTTTGAGACTTACAACTGTGAAGAAATCAAGGGTGGCAATTGTGAGGTGTGCGTAAAGCTCAACCGCGCAGAGACAATGTTGGAGCTCAACGTGTCGATAAACGGTGAGGTAATTTGCGAGTGCGACCGCTGCTTGGAGGATTGTCCGATAACCATTGACTACAACCGCGACCTGGTTGTTAAGTTCTCGGACGAGATTGACGAGTACGATGGCGACGTGATGTGGATATCGCCCGCCGAGGATTCGCTCGACCTTACACAGTACATATACGAGAGCATCATCCTCTCACTGCCCTACCGCCGTGTACACGAGGAGGGCGGTTGCAACCCCGACATGTTGGCGGCCTTTGCAACGATAAGCGAGGAGGAGTTCGAGCGCATGGCAGCCGAGGCTGACGAGGACGAGGAGGTAGCAATGGACGACCACAACCGAGAGTTACTTGAAGAGTTGAAGCGCAAAATGGAGCAGAGAGAATAATATTGATGTCGCGCCGACGGCTTATCCGTCAAGTTGCTCGGTAGACATATACGAAACATAAAACTTAAAAATTATATTGTAAGATGGCACATCCTAAACACAAAGTCTCTTCTACACGTCGAGACAAGAGAAGAACTCACTACAAGGCTGTAGTTCCTACCGTAGTAACTTGCTCGAACTGTGGTTCGGCAGTACTCTACCACCGCGTATGCCCCGAGTGCGGCTTCTATCGCGGTAAGCTCGCAATCGAGAAGAAGGCAGCTGAGTAGTCTTCGAGACAAAGAGAAGGGCACACCGCGATACGCGGTAGTGCCTTTTTTGTTTGCAAACTAAAACCTTAACTTATGATAAAGATAGGTATCGACGCCATGGGTGGCGACTTCGCCCCCGAGGTAACAATCGAAGGTGCCATCGCCGCATTGAAACTCATAGACAAGGATAGCCGCATCGTACTCTTCGGCGACGAGAAACGCATGCGCGAGCTCCTCGCCAAGCACAACTGCTCGGCCGACAACTTCGATATAGTGCCCACAACGCAGGTTATAGAGATGGGCGACCACCCCGCAAAAGCCTTCATCGCAAAGGCCGATTCGAGTATCACCGTAGGCTTTAAACACCTCTCCGAGGGTAAGATTGACGGCTTTGCGAGTGCCGGCTCAACAGGAGCCATGATGGTAGGCTCGATGCAGGTTATCAAGCCAATAGAGGGCGTCATACGTCCTGTGCTCGCCACGCTCATACCCGTAATCTCACCCACAAAGGGCATACAGCGAGGTATCCTCATGGACGTAGGTCTCAACGTCGATGCCAAACCCGAGGTGCTGGCACAGTATGGACTTCTCGGCTCGATATATGCCAAGTCGGTACTCGGACTCGATAACCCTCGCGTGGCGCTGCTCAACATCGGCGAGGAGGAGGGCAAGGGCAATGCCCAGGCCAAAGCAACGTATGAGCTTATGAAGGCCGACGGACGTTATAACTTCGTGGGCAACGTCGAGGCATCGTACATCTTTACAGGTAAGATTGCCGATGTCGTTGTTGCCGACGCCTTCGTGGGCAACAGCATCCTTAAAATGGCTGAGGCACTCTATCGCATCAACTTCCGCTTGGGTGGCGGCAAGCCCCGCGTTAAGAACTTCCTGCGTCCCGTGCTTGGTCGCATCGTACCCAAGTTCTACTGGCAGAATGACTTCTGGGAGGCAATGAATGGCGAGAGCGTAGGTGGCTTACAGGTGATGGGTATCAACGCACCCGTGATGATTGGCCACGGCAGCTCGTCGGCAAGAGCGATATGTTCGATGATACTCGCCATGGAGCGTGATATTAAGAGCAACTATCCGGAGCATCTCCGAAATAATTTAGCGTTATAAGGGCGCATCTGCTCCCCTCACAATCATCAGCCCGAATGGGACGTACATCAATCAAGTACTCCCCATGCGGGCTGATTTCTTTATCGAGGGGGAGTTCACTTATTTTCTCTCGCTGTTGTGCATATTGAATTAATTTCGTACCTTCGTGGAAAGAAACATTTTCACTATGGCAGACAACTACTTAGAGAAGAAGATGGAGGACTACAAGGCGCAGCCCGCGACCAAGCATCGCACGGCGGCATCGCTACGTCGTCTATTACTCCACAATCGCAGCTATCGCGGCTACGACACCTCGTTCAAGGTGCGCGAAGACCAGCTGCGCAAGATTATCGAGGTGGCTACATTGGTACCCTCGGCACGTAACCAGCAGGTGCTACGCTTCCGCCCCGTGCTCGACACGGAGGCCGATATTGTGCTTCAACACATACGCCTCGGCGGTGCGCTGCCGGAGCTACACCTGCCCTTCGCAGGCACCGAGCCACGCGCCTTCATCGTTATATGCTCGACTGTCGAAGAGTCGAAATATGTGGATATGGACCTCGGCATCGTGGCGCAGTCCATGTTGCTGCAAGCCACGGAGATAGGTCTTGGCGGCATCTGCATAGGCGCCTTCGACCATGAGCCGCTGCGCGAGAAGCTACACCTCGCCTACGAGCCACTACTTGTACTAGCAATAGGTCGCCCCGCGGAGCATATAGAGCTTGTGGAGTGCAACGAGGGCGATAGTCTGACATACTACCGCAAGGAGGGCACGCACTATGTTCCCAAAATCAAAGTCGATAACCTAATGCTTAAATGATTATGAGACGGTCTCTACACGCCCTCTTCGCTGTTGCCGTGATGCTCATCTTCGGCTCAACAACATCGGCACAGGAGCGCGAGCTCCTCGACAGAGAGAACCCCGCGGTTTTCGCCATCAACAAGCTGCCTGCACGTGCCACGCTGCGCCCATACAAGAGCATTGACGAGGCCCTTGCACGTGGCCAGGCGAGCTACACGCTACGCCTCGACGGTAACTGGAAGTTCGCATGGTCGAAGATGCCCGCAGAGCGTCCCGAAGGTTTCTATGCCGAGACATATGACGACAGCACATGGAAGACGATACCCGTACCGGGCAACTGGGAGACAAACGGTTACGGCGTGCCCATATACACCAACATAACCTACCCCTTCCCTGTAAATCCGCCCTACATACCCGAGGATGACAACCCCACGGGCTGCTACCGCCACCACTTTGAGCTCCCCGCAACGTGGGAAGGACGTCGCGTGGTGCTCCACTTCGAGTCGGGACTCGCTGCGATGTACGTATGGATAAATGGTCGGAAGGTGGGATACTCGGAGGGCACAAAGACCGCCGTGGAGTTTGACGTCTCGGAGCATGTGCGCACGGGCGACAACCTTATAGCCATCGAGGGCTACCGCTGGTCGGATGGCTCATACCTCGAAGACCAGGACTTTTGGCGTCTCTCGGGCTTCGACCGAAGCATCCTCCTCTACGCTACGGAGAAGACATATATCGGCGATATGTTCGTGCATGCCGACCTCGACAAGAGCTATCGCGGTGGCGAGTACAGCGCCGACATACGCCTCTCCAACAACGATAACAAGACCTTTATGGGTAGCGTTGAACTACAACTCCTCGATGCAGAACGTCGCGCCGTGGCCAAGTTTTCAAAGAGTGTAACAATAGCCGAGAACAGATACCTTGACCTCAGTTTCGCAAAGAGGCTCCCGAAGATTAACACATGGAGTCATGAGAAGCCCAATCTATACACCACGCTTCTCGTACTACGCGATGCCAAGGGCAACGTTGTCGAGGCTACGTCATGTCGTACAGGCTTCCGTAAGATAGAGGTACGCGATGGCGTTATGCTGCTCAACGGCAAGCGTATAGAGATACATGGCGTAAACCTCCACGAGCACAACCCCGCAACGGGACATGTCGTAAACCGAGAACTTATGTTGCGCGATATAGCCCTCATGAAGCAGTTCAACATCAACGCCGTGCGCACAAGCCACTACCCGCAACCTACCGAGTGGTATGACCTCTGCGACGAATATGGCCTACTGCTCATGGACGAGGCTAACATCGAAGCACACGGCTGCGGCATAGGACATAGCGACAGCTACTACGACTTCCACCCCAACTACCGCAAGGAGTGGTTTGACGCCCACCACGAGCGCATACGCGACATGGTCGAGAGAGATAAAAACCACCCCTCTATCTTCGCCTGGTCGATGTGTAACGAGTGCGCCGTAGGCCCCGTATTCGAGGAGGAGTACGCATGGATAAAGCTTCGCGACCAGAGCCGCCTCGTACACTTCGAGCCCGCATGGGGAGGCGCAGCTACGGATATCGTCAGCATCATGTATCCCTCGATGGAGCTCATGCAGAGATACGCAGATAGGAAGAGCCCCGAGAAGCCATTTATCATGTGTGAGTATGCCCACGCCATGGGTAACTCCACAGGTAACTTCCAGGACTACTACGACCTTATGGAGGGCCACGACCATATGCAGGGAGGCTTCATCTGGGACTGGACAGACCAGGGCATAGACGCTGTGGGCAACGACGGACGCCACTACTGGGGCTACGGTGGCGACTTCGGTGCATGGATGTATCATCACGACGAGAACTTCTGCTGCAATGGCGTAACAAGCCCCGACCGCACGCCCCACCCCGGGTTGTACGAGATAAAAAAGGTGTACCAGTATATCAACTTCGAGGTGGTGGACACCGCCACAGGCAGGATACGCATACACAATGATTTCGCATTTACCGACCTCGCGGAATATAGCTTCTGCTACGAGGTGCTGCACAATGGCATGCGCATCGCCGAGGGCGATGTTGATGCCGTGAGGTGCGCACCCGCCAAGAGCGTCGATGTTAACATTGCACTCCCCGCAATGGATGACCAGGGCGAGTATCTCCTCAATATCTACGCCTACCAACGTAACGCACATCCGCTCATCTCCAAAAGTATCGCCGTTGCCTCGGAGCAGTTGACACTCGGTGGCGAGTATCGCTTCGAGCGCGAGGTCGCAGAGGGCGAGATAAAAATTGAGACACAGGATAACCTGCTTGCCGCCTATGCCGGCCAAACAAGCGTACTTTTCAACACCTCAAATGGTCGTCTGGAACACTTCAAGGTCGATGGTTGCGATGTCATGAGCTCACTCCCCGAGCCGTGGTTCTGGCGCGCGCCCACCGATAACGACTGGGGACATAGCTTCCATCGCACAGCCAACGTATGGCGCACAAATCGCAGGAGAGTGGAGAATGTTCTGTTTGATATATACAAGGATAAGGTTAAGGTTACAACCACATATACCCTCATCGATGCACCCTCGACCTATATATCAGCATATACGCTGCGCGCCGATGGTTCGCTCCTCATTGAGGTCGATTGGCAGCGCACGGGCGAGGATGTCCCCGAGTTGCCACGCTTCGGTATGCGTATGACGCTCCCTGAGGGTTGCAAGAACTTCACCTACTATGGTCGTGGTCCCTATGAGAACTACGTTGACCGCCGTACAGCATCGTACCTCGGCATATACAAACAATCGACCGACCGTCAGCTCTTCCCCTACGTGCGTCCCCAGGAGTCGGGAAATAAGAGCGATGTTCGTTGGGTGGAAGTTACGGATAATGAGGGACATGGCATCCGCGTTGAGGGCCTGCAACCATTGTCGGTTAGTGCTATGCCCTATAAGTCGGAGGACCTTGACCCTGGCTTCTCGAAGAAGCAGATGCACTACTCGGATATCGAGCCACGCCGCGAGGTTGTAGTACATATCGACTTAGCACAGCGCGGCTTAGGCGGCGACGACTCATGGGGCGCACAGCCTCATCCACAGTACCGCCTCACAGACGACCACTACGCCTACGGATATATTATCTATCCGCTGTAATTCAAGACAGAAGGGTTGCAGATGTGCCCTCGATAAAGAAATCAGCCTGGATAGGTAGTACTTGGCGTACGTCCTATTCAGGCTGATGATTGAGAGGCCGAGAATGACCCCTTATCACAAGAAAAACAATTTCTTGTCAGAAGCCGTGAAATGTGGTGCGAAATGAAAGTACCCTGGATGGATAGTACTTGGCGTACATTCCATTCAGCCCAATGATTGAGAGGCCGAGAATGGCCCCTTATCACAAGAAAAACAAATTTCTTGTCAGAAGGGTTGCAGATACAACGCTCGGCGAATTTGGAGTCGATGGGCTGTACTTGGCGTACTGCCCATTGACGACATAATTCGTTAGCGGAAGTAGATGCGCCCTTATCACAAGAAATTAAAAGAGGGATAGTTGCTCCGGTGATAAATTAAATGACAGACGATGGTAGGGAGTGAGCCCGTACTCACGGATAGCCATACGGTGCTCCTTGGTAGGATAACCCTTGTTACGTGCCCAGCCATACATGGGATACTCCTCGGCAAGGCGCATCATGTACTCGTCGCGATGGGTCTTGGCGAGCACAGACGCAGCAGCAATATTGGCATACTTGCCATCGCCCTTGACGATGCAGCGCCACGGCGTAGTTAGGTCGGTATGGAAGCGGTTGCCGTCGATGACGATATACTCGGGAGCAACGTTCAACGCCTTGATAGACAGGTTCATACCCTCGATTGAGGCGTTTAGAATATTTATCTTGTCAATACGCTCTGCCGTAACCTCCTCGACATGCCACGCCACGGCCTCACGCTCGATAATTGCGCGCAGCTGGTCGCGCCTACGCTCGGTCATCTGCTTCGAGTCATTAAGCAACGGATGATAGAAATCGGGAGGTAGGATGACGGCAGCTGCAAAGACCGAGCCCGCAAGACATCCGCGCCCCGCCTCGTCGCAGCCCGCCTCGATAAGTTCTCTCTGATAGCTATTCTCCAACATGGCTATAATGTCTCTTTACGTTCGGTTTGATATATGGTGTTATCGGGTATCAGTGCCCCCTCGGTGGTACGCACATAGCGCAACATAGCCTCGCGTACCGCGACACCCGCAGGACGCAATCTCGCAGCAACAGACTCGTCGATATAGTTCTCTACGATATAGTTGCACATCGCCACACGGTACATACGCTCCTCGTCCAAGGCGAACACCACATCCACCGCATCGGGCATTGTCGCAGGCTCCTCACCGAGGATAATCTCATAGGCCACATCGGAGCGAAAATAGGGGTAGTGCGACTCCTTATCGTAGCGACCATCGGGGCCATAGCTATTGTACTTATCGAGGATGAAACGACGCATCTCGGCGGGTGTCATCTCACCGAGATAGATAGTCGAATTGAAGGGGTCGTTATTGTAGATATCGCCACGTGTAATATCGCCGGGCAGGATGCTCGACAGACGCACGCCGCCAAAGTGGTAGAAGGTAACCTCCGGAATGAAGCCGTCGGCATAGGGGTAGGCAGCCAACGCATCGACAGTGAAGTTGGCGACACCATTTTGCGTGAAGAGAGCCCCTGCAACGCCCTCGACGATGTTTAGCTCGGGACTGCGGCTCTTAATCTCGGCGACCTTATCAACGACCTCCACATCTGCGGCCTGCTCGCCGATAGCCACTTGCGAATAGGCGACACCAACTATCTCGCCATCGAGCAGCTCGATATCGGCAATGGTAACCTTGGCGATATTCTTCGGGTTTTGGGTCAACCGAACACCCCCTATTGTCTCATTGCGGTCGGCGTGGGTATGACCTCCCGCAACCCAATCACACTGCGGGGCATAGGCTATAAACTCCTCGTCTATATTGTCTCCCATGTGTGAGAGCACCACCACAAAGTCGCTCTTTGCTGCAACCTCGGCACATGTCTCAACAGCTGCGGCTACATCGGGCGTGAAGTGGTATGCTTCGTACACCTCGTCGCTACCCAGAGGATGGCCACCCTGGTCGGTACCCACAACACCCACAACACCTATCTTGATGCCATCGACCTCGAAGATAGCGTAGGGCTCAACGCCGAGAGGCTTGTCTGTAGCCGACGATACATTGGAGCATAGGGTCTTGAACTCTGCGGCATCGACCATGGCGTCGAAGGCGGCACGCCCCTTGTCGAACTCATGATTGCCGAGCGTAGCGGCATCGTAGCCGAGCATATTCATAAGTTCAATCATCGGCACGCCCGCATCCGCGACATCATCGACAAAGGCATTGCCTGAGACACGGTCGCCCGAGTCCACGAGAAGCACCTCGCCAAGAGCCTCATACCGATTGACCAACGTAGCGAGTTGCGGCATGGCATATATGTTGGCGTGCATGTCGTTTGTGGCGATAATGTAGATATGATGGCTATCTTCCGACTTCGTGCGCGGCGCGCATGAGAGAGTCATGAGTAACAGCAGTGTCGAAAAAATGTATAGTTTTCGCATACAATTTGAAAATTATTTGCTTCAAAATTACAAAAAATTACTATCTTTACACAATTAAATCGCAAAAATCGAAGCATCATGCAACAAACGATGGAGGTAATATGCCGCAACAACGGCGCCGTGATTGAGGTTGAGATGGGCACAACGCTTATGGAGGTGCTCCACAGGGTATCGTTTGAGCAGCCCCACGCGATACTTGCCGCGAGTGTTAACAACCGCTACAAGGAGCTAAGCTACAAGATATACAAGCCTATAACGGTGGAGTTCCTGGATATCCGTCACTTCGAGGGCTACCGCGTATATCAGCGCACCATATCGTTTGTGTTGCAAATGGCCGCCGTGGAGCTCTTCCCCGAGCGTAAGCTACACATACGCCACACCCTCGGCAGTGGCTTCTACTGTGAGTTTTCGGACCAGAGACCTACGAACAATGAGGAGGTAGCCATGCTTCGTGAGCGAATGAACGACATCGTAGCACGCGACCTCCCCATCACACGCTACAAGCGTCTCGCCGAGGAGGTGCACCGCGACTACGAGCGCTTCGGCTTCGATGACCGCGTGGAGTTACTTGCTACACGTCCGCACCTCTATCGCTCGGTGAACTACATGGGAGGTATGCCCGGATACTTTTACGGAGCATTGGCACCATCGTCGTCGTATGTGCCCCGCTTCGAGATTACACCCTACTACAATGGTTTCTATGTGGCACTGCCCACGCGCCATAACCCCGAGCAGATAACATCACGCGTCGAGCTCAACAAGATGTTCGACATCTTCCACGAGTACCAGATGTGGATAGACATAATGGGGGTACCCACCGTCGGCGACCTCAACCGCCGTGTGATGGAGGGCGACGCTTCGGAGCTGATAAAGATTGCCGAGGCATTCCATGAGAATAAGATAGCCTCGATAGCACGCTCGATAGCTGCCGCCAACAGCGACTGTGGCGTGCGCATGGCACTCATCTCGGGTCCCTCGTCGAGTGGCAAGACAACATTCTCGAAACGCCTGGGCGTGCAGTTGCGCGTGCTCGGCCTCGACCCTGTGCTCATAGCCCTCGATGACTACTTCGTAGATAGAGAGAAGACTCCACTCGACGAGAATGGCAACTACGACTTCGAAGCGTTGGAGGCCATAGACCTCGACACACTCAACGACCACCTGCGCCGTCTATCTGCGGGCCAGAGCGTCGGAATACCGCGCTACGACTTCATCTCGGGCAAGCGTCAGTGGCACGAAAAGCCCCTAAAACTTAGCGACAGGTCGATACTCATTCTCGAAGGCATACATGCCCTCAACCCACGCCTCACACCCGGCATCCCCGACGACAAGAAGTTCAAGATTTACATATCGTGCTTCACATCGGTAGCGATGGACAACTTCTCGCGAATACCCACAACCGACAACCGCCTACTGCGCCGCACCATACGCGACAACGCCACACGTGGCAACAACGCGCTACGCACATTGGAGATGTGGCCCTCGGTGCGCCGTGGCGAGGAGAAGCACATATTTCCATATCAGGAGAATGCCGACGTGATGTTCAACTCGTCGCTCTTCTACGAGATTTCGGTGCTACGCGCCATCGCAGAGCCTATACTGCGCGAGGTGCCCGACACCGCCCCCGAGTATGCCGAGGCACACCGCATGCTCAAATTCCTCGATAACTTCACGCCCATAGACCCTGCGGAGATACCTCCGACATCACTCCTAAGAGAGTTTATTGGCGGAAGCTCGTTTAAGTATTAAGTAAACGCATTGAACAACACAATAAAGACGATATAACAACTAAAACTAAAATTTAATAAAACCTTTAACAATGAAGACTTTTGATAGCTTTGTTGACCGCCACACAGGTCTTAACTCTTCGGAGGATTTGAAGCAGATGCTTGCAACAATTGGCGTAGGCTCGGTTGAGGAGCTCCTACAGCAGGTTATACCTCAGTCGATACGCCTCAAAAAGCCCCTCGACCTACCCGCAGCAATGAGCGAGTACGAATATGCAAACCACATCGCTGCCCTCGCAGCCAAGAACCGCCCGCTCCGCTCGTTTATCGGCATGGGCTACTACCCCACGGTTGTTCCAGCCGTTGTTTCGCGCAACGTATTTGAGAACCCTGCATGGTACACGTCATACACACCCTACCAGGCCGAGATATCGCAGGGCCGCTTGGAGGCACTGCTCAACTATCAGACAGCCATCCTCTCGCTTACGGGCATGGAGGTTGCCAACTGCTCACTCCTCGACGAGGCAACAGCCGCAGCCGAGGCTATGCTCATGATGTTTGCATTGCGTTCACGTGAGGCTGTGAAGCAGGGTCGCAACCAGCTCTTCGTTGACGAGAGCATCTTTCCACAGACTCTCGACGTGCTTATCACACGTGCCGAGCCCTTCGGCATCGAGATTATCCGCGACGACTTCTCGACATACACCTTCTCGGGCAAGGAGTTTGGTGCCATGGTTCAGTTCCCCGCAGCTAATGGCGAGGTACGCGACTATGCCGCCTTCGCAGCAGCAGCTCACGAGGCAGGCGCCACGGTAACTGCCGTTGCCGACCTCCTGGCATTGGCACTCATGAAGGCTCCCGCAGAGTGGGGTGCCGACATCGCCGTAGGCTCATCACAGCGTCTCGGCTGCCCGATGGGTTTCGGAGGTCCCAGCGCAGGATACATGGCTACGCGCGACGCACACAAGCGCCAGATGCCCGGCCGTATCATCGGCGTATCGGTTGACCGTCTCGGCAACAAGGCATTGCGCATGTCGTTGCAGATGCGTGAACAGCACATCAAGCGTGAACGCGCAACATCGAACATTTGTACCGCATCGGCTCTCATGGCTTCGATGGTTGGTTTCTACTGTATATACAATGGTAAGGAGGGCTTGCAGCGTGCTGCTCTCAATGCACATACCGCCGCCCTCACCGCAAAGGAGGCTTTGGAGGCTTTGGGCTACACCGTACGCACAAAGGCCCTCTTCGACACCTTGGAGGTGGAGGCCGAGGCTTCGGTAATTCAGGACATAGCACTCTCGCGTGGCATCAACTTCTACTACCCCACCGACGACTGCGTGCGCATGTCATTCGACGAGGTAACAACAGACGAGGAGTTACAAAGCGTAGCCGACATCTTTGCCGAGGCACGTGGTAAGAAGGCTAAGGCCATCAAGCGTGTTGAGAAGGAGGCTATATGCAGCTGCGTAAAGCGCGAGAGCGACATCCTCGCAGAGAAGGTATTTAACTCATACCGCACCGAGACCGAGATGATGCGCTATATCAAGCGCCTCGAATTGCGCGATATTTCGCTCATGAACTCAATGATTTCGCTCGGCTCATGTACCATGAAGCTCAACGCAGCACAACTCATGCAGCCTCTATCGTTGGCAGGCTTCCAGAATATGCACCCCTTCGCCCCCACCGACCAGGCTGAGGGTTACAAGGAGCTAATCGCGGAATTGGAGCGCTACCTCGCCGTAATTACCGGCTTCGCAGGCTGTACGCTCATGCCCAACTCGGGTGCTGCGGGTGAGTACACAGGTCTTATGATTATCCGTGCATACCACCAGAGCCGCGGCCAAGGATATCGTAACATCATCCTCATCCCCTCGTCGGCACACGGCACCAACCCCGCTTCGGCAGCCATGGCAGGTATGAAGATTGTTACCGTAGCGTGCGACCAGAATGGTAACATCGACGTTGACGACCTCAAAAAGAAGGCCGAGGAGCACAGCTCGGAGCTCTGCGGCTTGATGGTAACATACCCCTCGACACACGGTGTCTTCGAGAGCCGTATCCGCGATATCGTGGATGCTGTACACGACGCCGGCGGGCAGGTATATATGGATGGTGCTAACATGAATGCCCAGGTAGGTCTCACCAACCCCGGCTATATCGGCGCTGACGTATGCCACCTCAACCTCCACAAGACCTTCGCTATGCCTCACGGAGGCGGTGGCCCCGGTGTAGGTCCAGTATGTGTTGCCGAACACCTGGTGAAGTTCCTCCCCACGCACTCGCTCATGGAGACCGGTGGCGAGGAGGGTATCACAGCCGTATCGTCAGCACCCTGGGGCTCAGCAATGTTGCTTCCCATCACCTATGGTTATATCCGCATGCTCGGCTTTGAGGGTTTGCGTCGCTCAACAGAGTTGGCTATCGTAAATGCTAACTACATGTCGTCGGCATTGAAGGATGAGTACCGCACCTACTACTCGGGTGAAACAGGCCGCGTAGGTCATGAGATGATTCTCGACCTCACGCGCTTCAAGCACGACTACAACATCGACTGTGGCGATATCGCACACCGTCTCATGGACTACGGCTACCATGCACCTACCCTCTCATTCCCCGTACACGAGACCCTTATGGTTGAGCCTACCGAGAGTGAGTCGAAGGCCGAAATGGACCGCTTCATCGAGGCTCTCGTACGCATCAAGCGCGAGTGCGAGAAGGCTGCCGCAGAAGGCAATGCCGACAATGTTGTGGTGAACGCACCCCACACCGCCCGCGAGCTTGCCGGCGAGTGGTCTCACCCCTACACCCGCGAGGAGGCCGCCTTCCCGTTGGAGTGGATTGGTGAGGGCAAATTCTTCCCCTACGTAACGAAAATTGACAACGGCTACGGCGACCGTAACCTTGTATGTCGCTGCATGGAGTAATCTACAACTTTATATCGAAGAGCGTTCGGCCCTCGTGGTCGGACGCTTTTTTTTGTATAAAGAGGGCTTTGGAGCTTTTATTTTTAATACATTTTTCGTATATTTGTGTTGTAATATACCAACACTCGATAACAACTTAAAACTATAATCCTTATGAAAACACTTCGTATTTTCTGGTCGTTGATGCTCATCCTCGGCCTCACCCTCTCTGTTGCATGCGAAAATAAGCAGACAGACGAACCCACCGTGAAGAGCGCAATAAGCCTTAAAGCCTCTATTGTTGAGGCATCGGGCGACGGTGGCGAGTACTCAATAAACTACACCATCACCAATCCCGTTGAGGACGGTAAATTATCGGTCATAACAACTGCAAACTGGATAGGCAAGTGGGATACCGACGAGGCTGGCAGAATTGGCTTCACCGTAGCGCCCAACAACAGCAACGACCCTCGCGAGGCTGTTGTCGAGGTGGCATACTCGGCCATCGAGAAGTGTGAGACCTTCACCGTGAAGCAGGAGGGCTCGTCGCATAACGCCATCCGCTTGGAGTGCGTTGAGCAGACGGCCACATCGCTCACCATACGCGTAAAGCCACTGAACAACGATGTAGAGTACGTCGTACGCTCATACCCCAAAGAGTATGTCGAAGTATTCGGGCTTACCGATAGCGAGACAATCTTCTTACACGACATGGAGGCATTGAAGTACGAAGCAGGCAACTACGGTCTTCACAACTACTTGCAGATGATAGCCTACATGGGAGAGACCGACCACACCATCAATTACCTTACGCCCAATACGGACTACGTGATATATGCCTACCACGTGGATATCACCACTGCCCGCCCATCACTCATAGGCGAAGTTTTCAGCATCAATGCCCGCACAGCAAAGCCCGAGGTGTCGCGCGATATTATAATAGACCTCACAACCGAGATGGATGGCACAACCGTATATCTCAGCATGGACCCCGGCGAATATGACGGCTTCTACCACCATGGCTACTGGCGTGTGAGCGACTTCTACTCATACTATGGTGCGGATGCAGACATGGCCGACACCTTCATCAAGAAGTGGCACGACACCGTTGAGGTACAGAAGTCATTTGGCTATACGTTGAGCCAGATATTGAACCAGTTCTGTCTAAGCGGCAGCAATACACTTACCTACGACGAGCTATACGCCGATACCGACTACGTATTCTTCGCCTTTGCCGTTAATCCCGACACAGGCTTTGTAACGTCGGAGTGCTTCATCAAGGAGGTTAGAACAAACAAGGCCGAAAATAACAATATAACCATCGACATCCGCATCGAGAATCTCTTATCTACCACAGCCGACGTTTATTGGACCGCCAGCGACCCCAATGCTCGCTTTGCACGCAGCGTATATACCATAGACGACTGGAATAAAGCCGGCTCCACCGACGAGGAGCGTCTGGCAACATTCGTACGCGAAGACCTGCTCTTCAAGGCCGTAGGCGCTACCGACATGAACCTCTCAAACCTCATACCCGACACCCAGTATATAGCCTTCGCATACGGCGTTGAGGGAGGCTCGCCCACAACAGGCATCTTCAAGCAGGAGTTCCGCACCAAGGCTAAGGTTGTCGGCAAATCGACATTAACACTCAGTAACGACGGATACTATCTGCTTAGCGACTTGGCAGCCTACGACCCGACCAATTTCAGCGGCTACGAGGATTATACCAACACCGTTATACTACCCGTTGATATTACCGTAGAGCCCTATGCCTACGACATCTACTATGCGGCAATGCCCCTGGTCGCCGACTACTATACCGACGAACAGTGGCTCACTGTACTACAAAATCAGCAGCAGTACGACCGCAACCACTACAACTTCTACCTCGATATTGGCACCACCTACACCCTGCTTGGCGTTGCCAAGGATTCTGACGGCAACTGGGGTCCCCTATTCAAGCAGGAGATTACCCCCTCAGCAAGCGGATGCAGCGATGTTTCGAGCTTCGAATATGAGAGCAACAACTAACCAATAACGACATAAGATATGACAATACGAGGTATTATATCGCGCCTTGTGGCAGCTACGATGCTCTGCATGGGCATCGTGGCACTGCCCTCGTGCGAGCCCCAAGACGAGGAGAATAACGGCACACTCAACATCCTGTCGCCCACATCATTGACCGTAAGCAGCCAAGGCGACGAAGTGGAGATTCTCTACCAAATAGACAACGCAGATGCCAAGCCCGAGGTAGTGATATCGGAAGATTGGGTTTCGGTATTTAGTACAGCACAAAGCGGCAAGGTGCTACTTAGCATCGAGGCCAACACCTCCGACAAATCGCGCTCAACAAGCGTGGGCTTGGTCTATGGCCAGACAAAGCGCTATGTGCGCATCTTGCAGATGGCAGCAGGCATGGACAACCCCATACTTACCATCACAAGCGACAAGGAGGTAACCATCGACCGTAACAACCGTAAGTTCGACATCGAGTACACCATAGAACTTGCAACGTCCGACGGTTATATCTACGCCTTCGCCGACCAGCCGTGGGTTACATCGTTTGACACCGGCACCGAGGGCATTATTACCGTATATACACGCCCCAACTACGACGCCGCGAGCCGCACCGCAACAATCACCGTGGGCTATACCCACATACGTCAGCAGGTGATACTCACACAGACGGTCGAGGGCGAGTATGAGTTCGAGGCACGTAAGCTCCACGGCACATACTACGGCGACCAATACTCACCAGGCGTAGGCAACTTCTTCTTCTTCCTCACGGACGAGGGCTTCAATGAGTTGGGCCAGTATCAGCCATTCGGAACATATTACCGAATAGATGCCTATGCTCCTATGGTCGAAGTCGAAAACGGCATAGTAACCATCCCCGAGGGACACTACACCTATGACACGGAGAATAGTTTCGCCGAGTGGACCTTCTCTGCCGAGCATAGCTACTTCTTCCGCTCGGACGAGTATCTCAATAAGATTGATGAGCGCAGAATATCTTCGGGTTCGATGGATGTTACGGCAGAGGGTATAACCTTAGAGTTGGTGGTCGATGGCCAGAAGCATACAGCCCGCTTTGAAGGTAGGCCCGCCATCCCCGATGAGTCGGCTACACAGGTGGTATATAGCACTCTTACCGAAGACTATGAGGCTACACTCGACGACCACTACATGGTATTTGAATGCTATGGCGACTACTACGAGTATGGCCGCCAAAATTGGATGGCTGTAATCAAGCCCAACGACGACAGCGGCGACTGCATCCAGCTTGACTTCATCTCACACCCCGCATACGAGGATGGCATCGCCGGCACGTACACGGGTTCCGACGTGTTGGCGCCCATGTCGTTCATACCGGGTTGGGTGTCAAACGTGCTGAACGGTTGCTGGTACTTTACCACCGACCAGGAGCAGGTAGCTCCCTTCCGCAAAGGCACAGTAGATATAACACTCTCGGAGGAGGGCGTATATACTGTCAACGTGGATATCACAGATGACCTCAACCACCGCGTAACGGCATCGTGGTCGGGCATAGGCGAAGAGGTGCAGGGCAGCGCATCGTCGCTCGTACTACTCAATGCGGCCACACCCACCGTACACTCCCTCGCAAAGTGATAACGCTCCGCGCGACAACTAAACAGAAGGGGATGGCTAAACATTAGCCATCCCCTTTACGTTATGAGGTTGAATATATGTAGTTTTTGGCTTGCGAAGCCCCTTAAAGCTGAGTTTACTTAGGCGTAAAAGAGCATTTTGTAGGCGAGCACAACGACAAAACAGACTTGTTATTCAGCCTCTTCGTTATTTGTAATCGCTAAGAATTACTTGTTCTCCATCTGAGCCTTCAACTCTGCCAGACCTGCGATGTCGCCAAGAGTAGTCTTCTCGACAGAAGCATTAATCTTCTTCACTGTTGACTTAGTCTCGTCAGCAGCTGCACGACGCTCCTTCTTCTCGGCAGCAGCCTCTGCACGCTTAGCCTCCTCGAAGATGCGGCTGTGCGAGAGAGTGATGCGCTTAGTAGCCTTCGAGAACTCCAACACCTTGAAGTCAGCCTTATCGCCGGCCTTCAATGTTGTGCCATCCTCCTTTACGAGGTGACGCGCGGGACAGAAGCCATCGATATTCTCACCCAAAGATACTACTGCACCCTTCTCGTTAACATCCATGACGGCACCCTCGTGGATGCTATCTACGCCAAACTGACTCTCAAAGCCGTTCCAGGGGTTCTCCTCGAGCTGCTTGTGGCCGAGTGAGAGACGACGGTTATCCTTGTTTATCTCCAAAACGACAACCTCCAACTCAGCGCCAATCTGAGTGAACTCGCTGGGGTGCTTAACCTTCTTAGTCCAGCTGAGGTCTGAGATGTGTACGAGACCCTCGATGCCGTCCTCAATCTCTACGAATACGCCGAAGTTAGAGAAGTTGCGTACACGTGCTGTACACTTTGTACCAGCAGGATACTTCTTCTCAATATCAGCCCAAGGATCGGGAGTGAGCTGCTTAACGCCAAGCGACATCTTGCGCTCGTCGCGGTCCAAAGTGAGGATAACAGCCTCAATCTCGTCGCCTACCTTCATGAACTCCTGTGCAGAGCGCAAAGGCTGGCTCCAAGACATCTCTGAAACGTGGATAAGACCCTCAACACCGGGAGCAATCTCAACGAATGCACCGTAGTCGGCCATAACAACAACCTTACCCTTAACCTTGTCGCCTACCTTCAACTCAGCGTCAAGAGCCTCCCAGGGGTGAGCTGTGAGCTGCTTCAAACCAAGAGCGATACGCTTCTTAGCCTCATCGAAGTCGAGGATAACAACCTGCAACTTCTGGTCCAAAGCAACAACCTCCTCGGGGTTGTTTACGCGGCCCCATGAGAGGTCGGTGATATGGATAAGACCGTCAACGCCACCGAGGTCGATGAATACACCGTAAGAGGTGATGTTCTTTACAGTACCCTCGAGAATCTGGCCCTTCTCCAACTTAGACATGATAATCTGCTTCTGAGCCTCGAGCTCTGCCTCAATCAATGCCTTGTGTGATACTACTACGTTACGGAACTCCTGGTTAATCTTAACAACCTTGAACTCCATAGTCTTATCAACGTACACATCGTAGTCGCGGATGGGCTTAACGTCAATCTGTGAACCGGGCAAGAATGCCTCGATACCGAATACATCGACAATCATACCACCCTTAGTGCGGCACTTAACGTAACCCTTGATAATCTCGTCGTTGTTGAGAGCCTCGTTAACACGATCCCAGCTCTTCAACTGACGTGCCTTCTTGTGTGAGAGTGCCAATTGGCCACCCTTGTCCTCTACCGACTCAACGTAAACCTCAACCTTCTCGCCTACGGTCAAATCGGGGTTGTAACGGAACTCTGTTGCCGCAATAAGACCCTCTGACTTGTAACCGATGTTAACGGTAACCTCGCGCTTGTTGATTTCGGTAACAGTACCCTCAACAACCTCGCCAACAGCCACGTTAGACATGGTCTTGTCATAAGCCTCGGCAATCTCATCCTTCGAAAGGTTGTAAACGCCCAAGTCATTCTCGAACGCATTCCAATCGAAATTCTCGTTCGCTACAATTTTGTTCTGCTCCATAATGGAAAAAAGTTTTGCGATACAATCGCTCGTTAAAAGTTAATAAATAGTTCAGCCTCATGCGCGCATGTACAACGCAATAAACGTGTACGCGTGCGCACATAAGGACTGCAAAGGTATGTAAAAAAAATCAGACAGCAAAAGATTTTGCACAAAAACATCGAAAAACATCGGTGCTCGCATCAAGAATCAACAAATATACCCCGGCGACATAAGCCACCGGGGTATAATCTATTGGCTGATAAGCAGCCTAATAATATTACAAAGTTCTACTCCACCTCGAACTTATATACAGCGCGGACATTGCCCTTAGAGGCCTTCAAACTCTCCAAGCATATGACACTGTCATACATGAAGGCCACCATCTCAGCCTGAGTAGTCGAAATCTCGTTCGATGACCAGTAGTAGTCCTCTTCAAAAAGGGCTGCACCTGCAACAATCATCTTCTCGTTGAACTCGGTTGTTGCCTCGCTACTGAAATCATGTGTGCCGCCACTCACAGTGTCCCACATCATATTGAGCTCCTTTGATGAAGGCAGGAACCAACCGTTGCCATGGTCAAAGCACCACTGCACGGCAGGATAATTCGCTGGATTCAATGCATAGCTGAGCATATCCTGCGAGTTGTAGAGACCATTCGTCGAATAACAGTTATTGTCGGTATTCTCGGTTGACCATTCGAGGAATGTTTGATCCATCGAGAAGATATAGTTCCACTGCTTGCCACTCATCGTTACGTTAGTGGCATATACGATACCCTTTACGCCATTCTCATTGTAGATATCACCAATGTTATAGGTCTTAACAACCTCGCTCTGTACCTTCTGCAAGTTATTTACGGTAAATGACGATACGTTGCCCTCGATGAGTTGGAGCGACTTACCCGAAGGAATAGTTACCTCGCGCTCATACACGTTTCCACTATCGCAGGTAACCGTAACCTTGAAGGTCTCGCCAGCGTTGAAGGTTGTAGGATAGCAGCAGAAATAGATAGAAGACGTCGCAGAGTAGGTCAACGCAGTAGCATAGTTGATAGTTACCTTTTTGGTATTGTTACTACCGGGGTGCGCATACATAGTTCCTGCCGCCAAATCAATGGTGGCATCACCTACGAGGTGCTTGGTTGTAACAGCCTCGAAAACAACCTGCTTAATCTTCTCGCCACTACTTATGCCTGACAACTTCATCTTTGCGATGCTTACCATGCGCTTGAAACGCATCGTGAAATTGGCATTCTCCGATGTTGTGGTCATGGGCTTGCCGATAAGAAGGTCAGCGCCGGCATCGTATGATGTTGCCGTAGCTGTCTGCGTAACGGGCAGATTCACATAGACAGTGTAAATATCTCCGTTATTCTTATCATAGCTAGAATAACACGTTGCAGGAGAGAGCGCTACGTAGCTAAAATCCGACATCGGAGTTCCATCGAGTTTGCTAAACGATGCAGTAAATGTTGCATGTGCGGCATTGTCCGAAAGCGTCGTTGTCGAAGATGTTATCTCGGCATACTCATCATTCTCCTCACGGCCAAAAATCCACGAATCGGTATAGGTTCTAACGTGTCTCAGAATCTTAATTGCATCGTCACTGTTCCACGTTACCTTGTTACCTGCACGATTGAGCTGAGTACGTGTCTCATCCGACTCATTCTCAATATTGTCATCTGTGCTAATCATGATGGTTACGACATCGTTGTCAGTATTTTTGTCAACTATGAAGTCATCCTCCACCTGACATGCCACAACACCAATTACCATACCGATAAGAAGTGCTAATCTATAAACTGTGCTTTTCATATTTTGGGGTGCTTTAGAATCCTCCGTTATCATTTGAGCCAAGGTCTCCACCGGGCTCACCCTCGTCGCCATATGTATTAATTACACCGAACTCCGCGCGCACGCAGAGCATCTCCATTACCGGCGCCTCGTACTCCAAATTCTCGTTAATCTGAGTCTTTGCAAACATTCTCAATTATACTTTTTTTTGTTATTTTTAATGGTATAATTATATAAATTTTGGGGCTACACACCTTATTTATTTATATAGTCGCACAAATATAGTAATAATATTCTAAAAAAATGCAAAATGCCGCAAAAAAAGAGTCTGCATGATTGCAACATGCAGGCTCTGTTGTCCGTAGTTATCAAAAGTTAGTCCGAGAGCATGCTACTCGCGCCAGAACATCATCGTCTTCTCGTACTCACCTTTGTCGTTCATCGTGGGCATACCATCCTTATCGACCTTGAAGAGTTGAAGGATATAGACATCCTTGTAGTCCACGGTAATATTACCCTTGGGGATGATGTAGCCGTCAAATCTGCCACTCTTGCTAAAATCGATTAGCACGGCTACCTGAGTAAAGGTGTAGGTAAACTCCTCACGGCTTACCTCCTCGCCATTCTCCTTGGCGTTATAGCCTACAAGTGAGCCACTTGTAGCATCTTCGAAGCTCAACGTGTAGAAGATGTACTCTCCATTGCCCAAGGCCTCTGTTCCCGACCATGTGGTGCCATCAATCTTGGTTAATTCGGGGTATGAGGTCTTGTTCTGCTCCTCGCCAAAGTCGCATGCGACAAGCGTAAATGCCGCTACGGTGGCCATAAATAAATTAAGTAGTCTCATAGTGTTATCTCGTTTTGTTGTTAATCAAACGCTCGTAGTGCAAAGATAGTATATTTTTTTGAAACGTAGCGGTTTTGGGTAATGATTGTGATGAAGAGTAGGAGCAAGAAGGGCGAGATGTTTTCCATCACAAAAGAGAGAGCCTCGGGATAGTACATAAAGTACAGCCCGAGGCTCTCTACTTTTAGGGATGGGACACAGATTGCCCCTTATCACATCAAATTAGTCGTTGAGTATCTCCATAATCTTAATGGCAGCTGTAGCAACGGGAGTACCGGGGCCGAAGATAGCCGCAGCACCATCCTGATACAACTCATCGTAGTCCTGTGCGGGGATAACACCACCCACAACAACTACGATATCCTCGCGACCGAGCTTTTTAAGCTCTGCGATAATCTGGGGAACAAGTGTGAGGTGGCCAGCGGCAAGCGATGATACGCCCACAACGTGAACGTCGTTCTCGACAGCCTGCTTAGCAGCCTCCTCGGGAGTCTGGAACAAGGGGCCCATATCTACGTCGAAGCCGATATCGGCATAACCGGTAGCAACGACCTTAGCACCACGGTCATGACCGTCCTGACCCAACTTAGCAATCATGATACGGGGCTGACGACCCTCCTTCTTTGCAAAGTCAGCACACATCTGCTTTGCCTTCTCGAATGCTGAATCTGATTTCACCTCTGCTGAATATACACCTGAATTCAAACGAATAACTGCCTTGTAGCGACCTACAATCTTCTCGCAAGCGTCCGATATCTCGCCGAGCGACGCACGTACCTTAGCTGCCTCAACTGCCAAAGCAAGGAGGTTGCCCTCACCTGTGCGTACGCACTCGGTGATAGCTGCCAAAGCCTTCTCTACGGCGGCATTATCGCGGTTAGCGCGAAGCTCCTGCAAACGCTTTACCTGACTCTCGCGCACGGCTGTGTTGTCCACGGCCAAAATGTCGATGGGAGCCTCTTTCTCCAAGCGGTAGCGGTTAACACCGATGATAGTCTCGTTACCCGAGTCGATGCGCGCCTGTTTACGTGCAGCAGCCTCCTCGATACGGAGCTTGGGAATACCTGTCTCGATAGCCTTAGCCATACCGCCAAGCTTCTCAATCTCCTCGATGTGTGCCCATGCCTTGTGAGCAATCTCGTTTGTGAGGCTCTCAACATAGTAAGAACCTGCCCAGGGATCTACCGAGCGGCATACGTTGGTCTCCTCCTGGATGTATATCTGGGTGTTACGTGCGATACGTGCCGAGAAGTCGGTGGGAAGTGCGATAGCCTCATCCAGAGCGTTGGTGTGCAACGACTGAGTGTGACCCAAAGCGGCACCCATAGCTTCGATGGCAGTACGTGCTACGTTGTTAAACGGATCCTGCTCGGTGAGCGACCAACCAGAAGTCTGCGAGTGGGTGCGCAGTGCCAAAGACTTAGGATTCTTAGGCTCGAACTGCTTAACAATCTTAGCCCACAACAGGCGTGCAGCACGCATCTTAGCAATCTCCATGAAGTGGTTCATACCGATAGCCCAGAAGAATGACAAACGGGGTGCGAAGGCGTCGATAGACATGCCTGCATTGATACCTGCGCGCAAGTACTCCAAACCGTCAGCCAAAGTGTAAGCCAACTCGATATCGGCGGTAGCACCTGCCTCCTGCATGTGGTAACCCGAGATAGAGATAGAGTTGAACTTAGGCATGTTCTTCGATGTGTACTCGAAGATGTCGGCGATAATCTTCATTGAGAACTCGGGCGGGTAGATATAGGTGTTACGCACCATGAACTCTTTGAGGATATCATTCTGAATGGTACCTGCCAACTGATCGAGTGTGCAGCCCTGCTCCAAACCGGCAACAATGTAGAATGCCAATACGGGGAGTACGGCACCGTTCATGGTCATAGATACAGACATCTGATCCAACGGAATACCGTTGAACAACACCTTCATATCCTCTACCGAGCAGATAGATACACCGGCCTTACCAACATCACCCACTACGCGGGGGTGGTCAGCATCGTAGCCACGGTGTGTAGCAAGGTCAAAGGCCACTGAAAGACCCTTCTGACCTGCTGCGAGGTTACGGCGATAGAATGCGTTAGACTCCTCGGCGGTTGAGAAACCTGCATACTGACGGATAGTCCAGGGGCGCATTACATACATTGTAGAGTAGGGACCACGCAAGAAGGGCGCGATACCTGCTGCGTAGTTTAGGTGCTCCATACCTTCGAGGTCAGCAGCCTTGTAGTCCGACTTAACGGGTATTCTCTCGGCAGTCAGCCAATCCTCCTTAGGAGCGTTCTTCTTAGCGCAGCACTCCGCGGCTACGCCCTTATATTCTAAATCTGAAAATTTTGCTCTCATTGCTTGATACTGATTAAATACCCAACTTGTTCAAATAGTCCTTCAAAGTCTCCAAGACGTTGCTCTTAACGTTGATGAAGTTGGTGATGCCCTGTGCCTCCAACTCGGGAGTGCATGCGGGAGCACCTGCAACAACAAGGATAGCCTTGTCGCCCAACATCTCCTTAATCTTGGGAGCTACTGTTGCGTAGTCGTCATCCGAAGCACATACTACTACAATCTCGGCCTTAGATGCCAACGCAGCCTCAACACCCTCCTCGATAGACTTGAAGAATGTGTTGTCCTGTACGCGGATGCCGGCACATGCGAAGAAGTTGCATGAGAACTGAGCGCGTGCGCGAGCCATAGCGAGTGAGCCACATGTGAGCATGAATGCCTTGGGAGCCTTACCCGAGCGGTCAACTTTGAGACGCATAGCCTCGAAAGCCATAGCACCACGGTAGGGTACAAGTACGTTACCCTCAGCAGCCTTGCGTGTTACACATGCCTCGCTTATAGCAGCGTCGGCAACCTCCGTGAAGTTAGGATACTGGTTAGCACCCAACAGGATGAGACGACGTGTAGCGATATTCTTATCCTTCAACGCAGCCGAAGCGTTAACCTTCTCTACGATAACACCTGCTCGGAATGCCTCGATGTAGCCACCCTTATCCTCAATCTCGCGGAAGAGTGCCCAAGCCTCGGTTGCGATATTCTTTGTGAGGCTCTCGATGAAGTATGAACCACCAGCGGGGTCAACAACATGGTCGAAGTGCGACTCGTGCTTCAAGAGAAGCTCCGAGTTGCGTGCTATACGCATTGAGAACTCGGTGGGAGCCTCGAAAGCGTAGTCGAAAGGAAGTACCTCCAACGAGTGTACACCGGCAATAGCTGCCGACATAGCCTCGGTCGTGCCACGCAACATGTTTACATAGGGATCGTAAACGGTCTGGTTCCATGATGAAGTCACGGCGTGAGTGAACATCTTGCAAGCGCAATCCTTCTCGGGGTTGTAAGCCTTCACGATGTTAGCCCAAAGCATGCGTGCAGCACGGAACTTGGCCATCTCCATAAAGTAGTTAGATGTTACGGCAAAGGTGAAGCGAATCTTACGTGCAGCCTCGTCGATAGAGATACCGCGCTCCATGAGCTTCACGAGGTACTCGTGACCGGCAGAGAGGGCAAATGCAAGCTCCTCAACGATTGTCGAGCCGGCGTTCGAGAATGTAGCGCCCGAAACGTTCACTACGCGAACATGCTTGTACTCTGTAGTCGCCTTGATAAGCTCTGCGATGGTGTCGAAGCAGCTCTTGTCGCCCTGCTTACATCCGCAGTTGCCCTTGGTTGAGAGACCCTTAATGATGGGGTCAATGCAGAAGTTGAGGCGCAACTCATCCTTCTCTACGTCTGCATACTTTGCCAATATCTTCTTGGCAGTTGCCGACATAACCTCAGCATCCAAACCACAGAAGGTTATCTCAACGGCTGTGGGTACGATGTCCTTCAAGAGGGCGTCAACATCAACATCTGTGGTGCAAGCTGCACAGAAGCAGAAGCCGAGTGAGTCAACACCTGAGTTGAGAAGTTTAAGCGCTGTCTCGTTAGCTGCCTTGGCGCACTCTACCGAGATAGTCTGATGTACGCGCCATGTGTTGTCATTGCGAACACCGCGTACGTAGGGAAACTCACCGGCCTGTGCCGCAAGGAACTCAACCTCTGCGAGGTTCTCAGCACGGTAGTAGGGCTTAACATTGAAACCCTCACCGGTCTTCCATACCAATTTGCGCTCATAGTCGGCGCCTTTAAGGTCAGTTGTGATAACGGCCTCCCACTGCTCGGTGCTTACCGGTGGGAACTCCGTGAACAACTTTTCTTTGGTATTAGCCATAATTGTTTAGAGTTTAAGTTTTAAGTGAATGATATTTGTTTTGTTTAAGTGTTTTCTGCACATTATGTTCTACACGTCCTACATTTCATTACATCCGGCACATTGCAACGTCCGCGCCTATGCTCCATGTCATGCGCGTGTACTACCACGCGTGTAAAACACAACAAAGTTACAAAATAAACGCCCGAAAAGCAAATTTTTTGCAACTCTTTTTATCCGACACCCAAAATCCAAGTAGAGTTTAAGACTATTTTTGGCAAAAATAAGAATTAAATAAGTTTAGCAAATTAGAGATACGCAACGATATCCCCCTCTCTTCATAATCTCCTTTACCACGCCGTTAATCAGCACAAAAATTTAGTGCGGGAGTGGAATATGCTTGGGCATGGTGCCGACATGAAATTGGCGCAAATGAGCGATACGTTCGGCATCTCTCATTTGCGCCAAGATTGAGGGCCGCAAGACCCATTATCACGCTAAATATTAGTGGCAACCACCACAATCACAACCATCTCCGCACTCGTGCTCACCACAGTCGCCACCGCAGCTACCACAACCACAACCCTGCGATGCGAGATCCTCGGGCTGTACGTCGCGCACCTCTACC
This sequence comes from Alistipes sp., assembly GCA_045603045.1. Taxonomy (GTDB): domain Bacteria; phylum Bacteroidota; class Bacteroidia; order Bacteroidales; family Rikenellaceae; genus Alistipes. The sequence continues at coordinate 13,074 of JAZULJ010000003.1, read as the reverse complement.
ACTGTAACCTCGAAATTGAGGGTCTTGCCTGCCATGGGGTGGTTGAAATCCATCATCACGGTCTCCTCCTTAACCTCTTTGACAACACCCATCATATGCTGACCCTCGGCAGTGGCCATAGGAATTTGGCTGCCTACGAACAGAATATCCTCGGCAATCTTGCCATCCATCATAAATACGGTCTTAGGCAACTCAACGATAGCCTCGGGGATAATCTCACCATAGCCATCCTTAGCCGCCAAAGTGAATGCCACCGACTCGCCGGGCTCCTTATCCATAATCGCCTCCTCAAACTTGGGAAGCAACATGCCTGTACCGCAGATAAATTGCAAGGGCTGACCGGGCTGAGACATATCAGCCACCTGACCATCTACTGTGAGTTTATAATCTACGCTCACCATCTTGTTCTGTGCTACTTTCATAATTTTTTATGTTTTAATATATTACTAACTTATTGTTACCCGCAATAATCGGGACTGCAAATATAAGCATTTATTTTATAAAAAAGGGATATAACAAGGATTTTTGGCTTCCGCCTATATATAAAATGAAGGTTTCATAAATTAGGCCGGATGAATTTTGAAATTTAATGCGAGAATGTCTCTCGGCTCTTGGGAGGGCACTCAGAGGCCATAGATGAGTATGCCCGCTGCGCCCGAGAGCAGAATTAGAAGTATCGGGTTTACCCTCTTTGCCGAGGCGAAGAGCGTGACGAGGAATATCGCCCAGCTCCAAGCATCAATGAAGCTGTGCCCCTCGTCCGAATGCGGGAAGATAAGGAGCAGTGCTGCCGAGGTTATCATACCCACAACCACGGGGCGCATGGAGCGCACTACGCACGACACGTAGCGGTTATCATGCAGGCGCACAAAGAAGCGTGTAAGGAGCATCATGATTGTAAGCGCAGGTATGCACACCGCCACCGTCGCCACAACAGCACCCGCAACGCCGGCCACCTCGTAGCCGATGTACGTTGCCGAGTTTATAGCGATGGGACCGGGTGTCATCTGCGATATAGCGACGATATCCGAGAACTCGCCATTTGTAAGCCATGCATTGCGAACCACAACCTCGCTATGTATGAGCGAGAGCATGGCATAGCCACCTCCGAAACCGAAGAAGCCTATTTTAAGGTATGAAACAAAGAGGCGTAAGAGCGTGGTAATCATCGCCGTACCTCCCTTCCTCGATATGCCGCCAACATAAGACCCACAAATGCGGCGGCGGCCAAGAACCATACAGGCGACATGCCGAAATGCCATATCAGAAGTGCCACGACCGCAGCCACAGATATAAGCCATGCGTTCATGCCACGCGCAAGACCCACAATAGGCGCTACGATGAGCGCCACGACAGCAGGACGCATGCCACGAAAAGCGGCATCCACCCACCTATTATCCCGAACATCCGAGAAGAACATTGCCACAAGGAGCAATATCGTGAACGACGGCACGACAACACCCATCACGGCAGCCAACGCCCCCACATATCCACTCTGTCTATAACCCACGAATACCGCCGTATTCAGCGCAATAGGGCCGGGAGCCGCCTGCGCAAGGGTGAGCAAATCCAGGAAGTCGCTCTCCGAAAGCCAACGACGGCGATTAATGACTTCGTGCTGGATGAGGGGTATCATGGCATAGCCACCACCAAATGTGAAGGCTCCGATTTTCAGAAACGACCAGAATATGTCCCACATCGCACGCATAACTCTTTAACGCTTAAAACGATAGTATGTGCCAAAGGGTATCTGCTTGCTGCTCTTATCTATAAAGTACAGCTCGCCCATCTGCTCCTCGCGAGGCTCTCCAAAGGCCTGATGTACCGCCGTGCGTGCCAACATCGCCGAGAGACCCATAGAGTAGAGGTTGAGCACAAGGAAGGCGTTATCATGTTCGAGAAGCTGCGCACAGCACTCCAACATCTCCGTAATGTTCTCCTCCAACACCCACTTCTCGCCATTAGCACCACGGCCATAGGCGGGTGGGTCGAGGATGATGCCGTGATAGCGGTTGCCACGACGAACCTCGCGCTGCACAAACTTCAACGCATCATCTACAATCCAGCGCACACCGTCTAACTGCGACTGCTCCATATTCTCCTTTGCCCACGTAACAACCTGCTTTACAGAGTCCACATGCGTAGTCTCCGCCCCCGCAGCGCGTGCCGCAAGCGTAGCACCTCCCGTGTAGGCGAAGAGGTTGAGCACCCTGGGACGCTCTATGCCCTGCATACGCAGCGACTCAATCGCGTCGTAGATAAACTCCCAGTTTGCCGCCTGCTCAGGGAAGATACCCACATGCTTAAACGATGTAAGTGCCAGACGCATACGCAGGTGCATAGCCTTATAATCGAAGGCTACACTCCATCGCGACGGCATCTCGGGTTTCAGACGCCACTCGCCTCTCTCCTCCGACTTGGCATCCCTCAGAAACGAGGCATCGGCTCTGTGCCACGCCTCCTCAGTAAGCGACTTATGCCATATAGCCTGTGGCTCGGGACGACGCACAACGTAGCGACCATAGCGTTCGAGTTTCTCGCCATTGCCCGTATCGAGCAGTTCGTAATCTGGAAAGTTGGGGGTTAGCTGCTTTATCATTTTTGTCTAAAATTTTCACTATCCATTGAACAATCAATGAGCGACATGCGGCACTTCGCGCAGTCGAAATCGAGGCGATAGCGGTGGCGGCCATGCTCCAAGTAGAGTGTATCGCGCAGCCTTGTGCCCCGTTTCAGACACTCTCCAATCTCGCGACGTATGCAGTAGCTCGACTCCATGACTTTCGCACCTACGGTCGTGGTGCGGCAGTCGAGGCCATCGCATATCTGCTCCACGCTATGACGATGATAGAAGCGTCGAGCAAGGCTGTTCACAACATTGTGTTGTGGTGTAAGACTCTTTATGTGGTATATCGCCGTACCATCATCCTCGCGTATATCGTGTTCGGGTATAACCTCGGCACGCCGCGATGCAAGGAGCGACAACGCCTCACGGCGCATCTCAGCAAGATACTTGGCCGAGGCAAACCACTCGCAGCCCTCAACATCCACCGCCGTAACGCGGAAGATGCTGTCGCCACTCTTGGCCATCTGCTCCACGGCCACAGCACGCATCTTATCGGCACTCTTCGAGGCGTCGAGTTCCACCATGCGCTGCACCTCCACGCTGTATCCCTGTTCATCGATATATCGTGCTGTTATGGCAGTATGTGAGAGACTCAGACGACATGTTACATCTATGGCACGACGTATGCGGCTGCGCTCGATGCTCTGCGTAAAGCGGTGGTCGTAGTTGCGATACACATCCATTCCCACACGAATACCCTCCATGCGGTTAGGCTCTATTACGTTACCCTCCGCGCGATTTACGTTGGTGCCGAGCAGTCCGTCGCCCGCGATGAAGCAGAGACCATCGCCCGCATTAAGCTGAACATCGCCCTTGATGCGGAATGTACGACGCTCCGTGGCAGATACCGTACCCACCCACTCGCCAACAGCCTTGGGAGTGTTGAACGACGCGACACCCGCGCGCTTACCGGCATACATATACTCGCCGCCATCGCGCGAAAAGCTCTTACGCGGGTCGGGGATAAACTCCACCTCGGAACGTCCAACCGACGAGCGGCAACAATCCTTGCGCGTGGCCAACGCCTCATCAATCTTACGACGGTAGTAGCTGACCACATTCTTTATGTAGTTGTCATCTTTGAGACGACCCTCAATCTTAAACGACATGATACCCGCATCGATAAGCTCGCCTATACGCTCCGAGAGGTCCATATCCTTGACCGAGAGAAGGTGCTTCGAACGTATCAGCCTATCGCCACGCTCCGTAACAAGGTCATATGTCAAGCGGCAGGGCTGCGAGCACTCACCTCGGTTGCCCGAGCGCGATGACTGCGAGCGCGAGAGGTAGCAGCGACCACTATGACCTACACATATAGCACCATGAATGAAGCATTCGAGGTCAACGGTTGTGGCTCTACGTATCTCACGTATCTCATCAAGCGACAATGCTCGCTCCAATATCACGCGCGTAAAACCACTATCTTCCAAAAACTTAGCACCCTCAGCCGTCATATTGCACACCTGCGTCGAGGCGTGTAGCTCGACGGGGAGCCCCATCTCGCGGTAGGCCATATCCTGCACGATAAGGGCATCGACACCCACGGCAATAAGCTCACGAGCAAGAGACTCGGCACGCTCCAACTCGCTCTCGTAGAGTATGGTATTGAGCGTAACATATACCCTCACACCAAAGAGGTGAGCATAGGCCACCACGCGCGCGATGTCGTCCGTAGAGTTTGTCGCAGCACGGCGCGCACCAAAACTATCGGCACCGATATATAGGGCATCGGCGCCACAATCTACGGCAGCGATGGCGCCACGATAGTCGCGTGCAGGACATAGGAGTTCGATATTTCGTCTTTTTACAGTCATAATATCATGCTTGCGACGACAAAGATACAAATTTTTTAAGGATAGACGGCTCAATGTTACCAATAAAGTTGTATCTTTGTGAGTTGAAAATATAAATATATCGCATTTTTATATGCTTACATTAAAGCAACTAAGAGAGAATAAGGAGGAGGCTATTCGCCGCCTTGCTAAGAAGGGTGTGGATGCCGCACCCATAATCGCCAACATCGAGACCCTCGATGATAAGCGTAAGGCTCTGCAAGCTGAGCTCGACAACTGCCTTGCACAGCAGAATGTCGCCGCGAAGCAGATTGGTATGCTCATGGGCAAAGGTCTTCGCGAGGAGGCCGAGGCCAAGAAAGCAGAGGTCGCAGAGCTTAAAACTCGCTCGGCACAGCTCCAAGAGGAGTCTAAGATAGTCAACGACGAGTTGCAGGCAGCTATCGTAACACTGCCCAACATGCCCGCAGAGATTGTCCCCGAAGGTCGCACAGCAGAGGATAACGTGGTGGTTAAGCTCGTGGAAAACTACACCGAGATACCCGGCGAGGCATTACCCCACTGGGAGTTAGCTCGCAAGTACGACATTATAGACTTTGACCTCGGAGTAAAGCTCACAGGTGCCGGCTTCCCCGTATATAAGGGCAAGGGAGCGAGATTGCAACGCGCTCTTATCAACTACTTCCTCGACTGCAACACACGTGCCGGCTACCAGGAGGTGGAGCCCCCCATCATGGTAAACGAGGCTTCGGGCTTCGGCACAGGCCAGCTACCCGATAAGGAGGGACAGATGTACCATGCCACAGCTGACGGCTACTACCTTGTGCCCACAGCAGAGGTTCCCGTAACGAATATCTTCCGCGATGTTATCCTCGAACAGAGCGAGCTTCCCGTGAAGATGACGGCATACACCCCCTGCTTCCGTCGCGAGGCCGGATCGTATGGCAAGGATGTGCGCGGCCTTAACCGTCTGCACCAGTTCGACAAGGTGGAGATAGTGCAGGTATCACACCCTGAAAAGTCGTACGAGGCACTTGACGCCATGGTAGCACACGTAGAGAGCATCGTGGCATCGCTCGGCCTACCCTACCGCATCTTGCGTCTATGTGGCGGCGACATGTCGTTCACCTCGGCACTCACCTACGACTTCGAGGTGTACTCAGAGGCACAGAAGCGCTGGTTGGAGGTGTCGTCGGTATCGAACTTCGAGTCGTTCCAGGCAAACCGTCTTAAACTGCGCTACCGCGACGATAATCGCAAAACTCAGCTCGCACATACACTGAATGGCTCGTCTCTTGCACTGCCCCGAATTGTTGCAGCTTTGCTCGAAAACAACCAAACGGAGGAGGGAATACGCATTCCGGACGTATTAATTCCTTACACAGGGTTTGATATTATAAAATAAATGTGTATATTTGCATTGCGAAACACTCATTAAAACAAATTTAATATGGCTTACAAAATTTCTGATTCGTGTGTTGCATGTGGTACATGTATCAACGAGTGCCCCGTTGAGGCTATCTCAGCAGGCGATATCTATGTAATCGACCCCGATAAGTGCATCGACTGCGGTACTTGCGCAGGCGTATGTCCTTCTGAGGCTATTGCTCCCGAGGAGTAATCGAGTCCGATTCGGCAGATATACACTGCCTAACAAAATGAGAGTCTGTCTAACAAGTTTTCTGTTAGGCAGACTCTTTCTATTTTGGCATCATTACCCCCCTTTTGATGCGCTGTTACGCAGTCTCTTTTTTGTTTGGCGAAGCATTACGCCCTATGAATCTCACTTAATTTTTCAAATCACTATTCCACTCGTTACCTCCATCCTCATAAAAGACAGGACGGCTGCCGGCGACATCCTTCATAGCGAGATAACACTCATATAGGGCTATGCCATTGGCACTATCGTCGGCGATGTAGTATGCCACAACCGAGGGATGACGCTTGGTGGTGTGCACAAGCTGCACGCCACGCTCCACGTAGTCTGCCACCCACTTGGGGTTGTTTGAGGGGTTGCCATCACGTCGTCTCGACTTTCCCGACTTCGAAGAGTTAATGGGCGCGGTGAGGGCTACAAAGAGGCCCTGTTCGTCGCAGTAGTCAAGAATATCATCACTCACATAGCCCGCCTTGAAGCGCAGAGCACGCGCCCCGCTACCCGCCATAGCCTCAACATCTGCAAGGGTTGCAGTGGCCTCCACAACGCGCCACACAAGGCTCTCTACCCTACCGTTTACCTCAAACTTACCATCGTAATACTGCACATCTCGCAGCATGACGGGAACAACGTAAAACTCAACATCGCGTCCTGCAATGCGATTTTTGAGATGGAGGGTTACGCGGTTAGGGTTATCGGCACGCCATAGCAACGTATCGGGCACAGGAGCACCAAAGCGCATAGTATCGACACCATACATGCCGAGAGCCACATCTCTCTGACCGCCCGTGAGACGCACGGTGTCGTTGAGCATAAGTTCGTAGTATATACGCGAGGTCTTTGCACCAAGTGTCTGGTTGTGCATGACCACACCAAAATCGGCATTTACGGTCTTACCCACGCCGAGCGACGTACGATAATATATATCGCGCACGCGCACGCGAGGCTGCGAGAGGACATATACACGGGGCTGAGCCATGCTCTGTGCAAAGCACTCTATGGCTGCCACATCCTCCGTGCAAAGAGGGCGCAACGCAACGTCATTCTTATCTTCGCGCGCAAGCTTCGTGATGTTATACTCGATATCCCCAAAACCATTATTCGAGGCTCCGGCACGCTTGTCGTTGACCCACACTTCGTAGGGTTGTCCGGCACCCTCAACACGTAGGAACACCTGACGCTCAACCCACGAGAAGGGGTAGGTAAAGGTACCATGCAACACCCCCTCGCCATCTCTCGACCACTCGACAATAGGCTCCATGTATCGCTGCTTGGTGAGCAGATGCTTAGATGCTGCGGCATCCGTGAGGTAGGGAATAAGACGTGTACGGTGCAGGTCAGCACCCTCGGAGGGTGTAGTCTTGGACTGCGCCATGGCAACACTCGCAACGGCGAGGAGCGCACAAAGAGATATACTAAATCTGAACATAGAAACCACTGAAAGGTGAAAAGTAAAAAGTACGGTATCGGCGACGCAGTATTTGTAAAGTCTTACCTCCTTCTGTTCTGGTACGAAGGACGGCTGTTGCGCCACTCCTCGACCTCGGGTGTCAGCAGGTCGAGACGGTCAACCCAACGACGGTTCTCGACAAGGCGACGACGGTCGTAGTTTATACGTTCGGTAATGGGGAACGTAGGCTTGCGACGCTTAGCGATGCGCTCACGCTGCGAGGGACGTATCGTGCGGTCGATGATGCTCTCACGCGCGGGACGCAACGTATCGCACCACTTGAAGTCGGGCAGACGCAACTCCTGTTCCTCGGGAATCATAGCCAGAGGATAGAGAACATAGTCGGGATTTTGACGATAGGTAATCTTATCTATCTGACCATCGTCGAGGTAAAAGGTGATGCCCGAGCTCTCGATATACATCATACTCGTAACCTCCGTAGAGTCGTTCTCGTCCTGCATGTAGTATATAGTCTGGGCATTGCCATCGACATCGTTGCGATATACCTGACCGTCGCGGAAGCGCGCAATCATATCCTTACCCTTGACCTGGTTGTAGTACATCGTATCTATCTGCGCACCAAGTATCGGGTCGCCCATGAAGTGCGCCTGTGTAATCTTCTGACAGGCGGTATGTATGGCCATCGAGTCCGAGGTTATCTGGTTCTTCTTGTTCCACAACACGGGGTCGATATAGAGACGTATCACCGAGTCGGTGTTGAGCGCCACGAGCGAGTCCGCGCGCATCTGCGAGTCGGAGCGGAACATGCGCACATTGCGATATGCCTTAATCATCTTATAGACGCTATCGGCGGGTATCTGCGGCTCCAAGAGTGCGGAGTCGAGGAGCATGGAGTCTTGCGCAAGGGTGTCGGCGAGACTATCGCACACGGTGGTTGCCACGCTATCACGCAACGCGCTCGGGATGCTATCCGCGGGTATGGTATCGAGGGTGTAGTCCTCGCCCGTATATTCTCTGCCACGACGCTGTGCACGCGCCTTGGCCTTGTCTATCTTCTTGCGACGACGCTCCTCCGCCTTCTGCTTTACGCGCTCTATACGCGCCTTCTCCTCATCGGCTATGCGGGCACTATTAGCCTTACGGCGTGCGATGATGCTATCAATCTTGATGTCGAGTATCGAGTCGCGTATCTTGCGCACAGAGTCTCGCTCTGCCTGTTTTATAGCCTTCAACGAGTCGCGCACAGCACGCTGCTTTGCACGCAGCGTGTCTCGCTCAGCCTTACGTTGCATCTTGGCACGGTAACGCAGCTGCTTTGCAGTATATTGCACGGTGTCGGCGGCAAGAGTATCCTGCGCGAGCGTATCGGCAGCCATGACGCTGCTGTCGCGTTGCGTATGCGATGCCGAAGCGAGACTATCGCCACGCTCCCTGTCGCGGTGCTGCTCGGCATGCGCAGCAGTATCTCTCGCGGGGCGTTCGCCACGGCCCTTGCTATCTCGTGCGGCGCGCTCCTTGTCGCCAACACTCTCCCTATCCGCCATCAGCGAATCGGCCTTCTCCGCGCGCACATCGTCCTCCTCGCGTTGCACAGCACCATCGGCGACACCCTCCACAGCGAGGCTATCGACATTAGTGCTATCGGCCCGGGGCTCTATCTTGGGTGCTGCCGATATGGTAAACATCCACAACGTGTCGGCAGCGAGGAATATTGAGTCTGCCTGCTCGGGGTCGTAGTTGATGAGCGAGGGACGTCCCGTGAAAAATGCATTGCCCGGCTCCTTCCACCACTCGCCATAGTCGGCAAAGCCGAGAACCTTCTCAGTGGTGTCGTCCACCTGCAAGTTGCGACGGCCGATGATATGACCATCGGTGCGGTAGTACTCCAACGTATCACCCCAAATCTCACGCTCGGGGGTGAGGATATAGGCATTGCGCTTCAAATTGTGCAAATCAAGGAGCTTGGTATATTCACCATCATCGGCATAGAGATACTCATCCTTATCGTTCCATATGTTGGTATTGGTGAAGTACTGTGCATCCTCGCTCTGGGTGTTAAATATCACCGAGTCGCCGATGATAAGGTACTTATCGTCGCGCATCTGAACATTCTTCACCGCCGTAAGGTCGTGTGTGCGCGTGTTGTAGAAGCCTTGCTCCGACTCCACGAGATTATCCTCCTTCTCGACATAGCAGCCTCCCGAGAACTCGCCTACCTCGTCAATGGTATCGAACGAACAGTTGTAGGTGTACATCACGGCGTCGCCATCGACAATCTTGACAATATCGGAAAAAACCTTGGCCTTACCGTTGATATGGTTATACTCGGCACGGTCGCCATAGACGTATGTTGTATTCTGGTTGATGAGCACATGACCGAAGCACTCAAAGCTCTGATTGGAGTAGCGCACAGCACTATCAGCCAGGATGACAGCTCCGTTGTGGTGCGCCGCGAAGTTACCTACGAGAATAAATATTGTCGAGTCGCCCTGGTCTATGAGGTATGAGTCGTCGGCAACCATATCCACGATACGCCTATCTGCCGTCTTTGCGCGCTTGGTCTGCGGCGCAACATTCGACAGCTGAGCATCCACCTCCGAGGCACGATAGAGGGTATTCATACGGCCACTCGCAGCGTATAGGAACGCTCCGAGGACAACCATGACCACCACAATAGAACTAACTCTCAGACGCATACGTCGCTACTTTATCCAATTCTTATTCACAAACTCGTCGCTGCGATACTCCGGGGCTATATATACGTACATGCCGTCAATCTTCTCCGTGAGCCACTGCTGAAAGACTCTCTCCTGCTTTTCGGCAAGAGCCATCTCCTCCAAGCGTATGTAGTCCTCGTCAAGTGAGGCGGTATGCGCAGGGATAATCTCCACGAGCTTGACAATCTTACTCATCTGATTACCCATGAGGTCGGTAGTCTGGAACGAGTCCGAGACCTCGCCCACTTTGAGACGCATGAGTGCCGCATAGTCCTCCAACGACTTACCACCCTGCAAGCCGAAGTCCTCTTTGAGGAAGCGTGTTGCCGTGAGGCGCGCACCATCATATACGCCCTGACGCTCTAAGATATCGTGGTTCGAGACGATACCTCCATTCTGCTTCGACGAGGCATCGTCCGAGAAGCGTAAGGCGGCATCCTCAAACGATATAGAGTCAAGACGTATGAGGTTGGCAATGCTGTCCAACTCGCGCGCAGGCTGCATTAGCTCCTCGCGCGTGAAGGTAGGACGGATGACGATATGGCGACAGTGGTAGAGGTCGCCCTTCTTGTCTATGAGTTCGATGATGTGGAAGCCAAACTCCGTCTCGACAATCTCCGACACCTGTCCGGGCTTCAACTTCTCCAAAGCATCGGCAAAGGGCTTCACGAAGGCCGAGGAGGGCATGGGCTCCATCTCGCCACCATGCAGCGCCGAGCCATCCACGGAGTACATACGCGCCAATACCGAGAACTTGGTCTTGCCCGTGATGACGCGCTCACGCATGTCGAGCAGACGCTCCTTGGTACGCTGCTGCGCCTCCTTCAACGACGAGGGAAACTTCGTAATTTGGGCATATACATACTGCTCACCTATGACAGGCAGGCTATCCTTGTCAATACGGGCATAAAAACGCTCCACCTCACCCGGCACCACCGTTACGCGGCTCACCACCTCGCTCTGCATGGTCTGCGCATAGGTCTGCTCCTCATACTTCTGTCGCAACATCTCGCGGTAGGTGAAGATGGGCATGTGCTCCTTGGCCTCCAACTCGGCGATGCCTCCCTCCTGCACGATGAGCGCTTGGAGATAGTTCTCGATGCGCGATGACACATCCGAGGTGTTTACCTCGACAGAGTCGATACGCGCCTGGTTGTAGAGCAACTTCTGCTGCATGAGTGCCTCCAACGCCTCGTTCATGGGGTCGCGGTCAGAGGTATAACCCATCTGACGGCGCTGCTCCACAAGCTCCTGCGCATATGCCGCAACCTCGGAGTGGAGTATCGAAGAGCCGCCAACAACGGCTACAACCTTGTCGAGCATAACCTGACGGCGCTGCTGCGCCGAGGCGATGTCGCCCATTAGTAGAAGTGATGCGGTGATGACCGCAAGCAATGTTTTTCGTATCATAGTTTCCGTTTGTTACTCTGTTTGCTGTGCTACTTCTGACACGCCATCCACCGGCAATATCTCAGCCTCCTCGTCGATAATCTCCTCGTCAATAATCTCCACGTTGTGTTCCTCGACTACCTCGACAATGCTCTGCTTGGGTACGTAGTACATCGACTTCATGAGCACCGTGTCGCCAATATCCACGCGGCCACTTGCCACAGCCTCCTGACGTAGCTCTGCCTCGTAGTTACGCACAATCTCGACACGACGTTCCGAGTAGAGGCGACGACATATATCTTCGCGCACCGACTCCAAGGGAGCAGTCTCGCCCTTGCGTACCACATCCGTAATTATGAAGTAGAAGGTAGCATCGGCACCCGCCATCTGCTGGACGTCACTGCGCGCGAGGAGCGCATCATAGCTACTCGAACGCTCCGTAGGCAGGTTGCTCAAAAAGTCGGAGTACGATACCCACGTACCGCTCATGTCGTGAAGTAGCAACCCATGCTTCTCAACCAATGCCTGCAACTCGTCGATGCCATTGCTACGCACATGGTTGAGCGCCGTTGTCAGCGACTGCTTGTTGCGAAAGGTGCCCGGCACCTTGACCACCACGCCACGCACCTTGTGGTGATCGAGGCGGAACGATGCAGCATTTGCACGGTAGTGCGAAGCTATCTGCTGGTCTGTTATTTCGAGGTTAATGGCTTGGTCAACGTAGTATTGGTCGAGGCGACGCATGATGAGCGACTGACGGTAGTCCTCCACAAGACGCTCGACATCGTCGTACGACGACGCCAAAACCTTCTCGGCGCGACGCAGTTTAAGCCGGTTGAGCACCCAGTTGTCTATATACATGCGGACGAAGGTTATGCTGTCTGTCTCGTTCAGTCCCGCAGGCATATCGCGGCGGAGCTCCTCGATGGTAAGATGCTGACCATCAACGGTAGCCACAACCGGGCTATGTGCGCCACCGCCGTCACTATTGTCGTTGTTCGACGCACATGCAGCAAGGGTGAAGAGTGTGGTGGCTAAAATTATATGTCGTATTTTTCGTATCATCTTGCAAAGATATGTTATTTTTACTGAAAGTAACGCATCCGACTGCAAGAATATTACATCGAGGCTCAAATTTTTATAAAATTTGGCATAACGACAGGGGAAAGAGCAAAGAGTACAGAGTACAGAGCAAAGTGGAAAGTGGAAAGTGGAAAATCCCCACAAACCTCGCAGACCTCAAAAGACCTCAGCCTTTTGCACGAGGGGGACATGGGCGTATTAAACTATCAACCAAGTCGGATCGTAGCCATGTCGTTCTGTGAGCCAAGGAGTTGATTTATGACATTGTCTTCCTAAGACCCGCTTGGCCTCCGACTTAAGTGGAAAGTGGAAAGTGGAAAATCCCCACAAACCTCGCAGACCTCAAAAGACCTCAGCCTTTTGCACGAGGGGGACATGGGCGTATTAAACTATCAACC
>JAZULJ010000002.1:0-18299 GCA_045603045.1 Alistipes sp. | reverse complement strand
TGTGATAAGGGCGCATCTGCACCCTCTCAATCATCAGCCTGAATAGGACGTACGCCAAGTACTACCTATCCAGGCTGATTTCTTTATCGAGGGCACATCTGCAACCCTTCTGACAAGAAAAAACGCGCTGATTAATGGCGTGGTTGTTTGAGGTCTGAGGTGAGAGTACAGAGTACAGAGTACAGATGAAAGATAGTTGGTTGGGAGCGTGGTTGATAGTTTAATACACCCAATGTACCCATTATACCCAATGTGCCCCTTGCTCCCCCTCGCGCAAAAATTTGGGGTCTGTGGGGATTTCCCACTTTCCGCTTTCCGTTTTCCGTTTTCCGTTTTCTGCTTTCCGTTTTCCGTTTTCCGTTTTCCGCTTTCCGCTTTCCGTTTTCCGTTTTCCTCTGTACTCTCCCCTCCCCAAAAAAAAGAAAACAGAAATGAGAATTTAAGGAGATTATGGGCTATTCCCAAACTCTTTTCTCTGCATAGGCGTTCGTTGCATAATTTTTCGTATATTTGCAATATTATAGCTAACTTTGCGTTCTGTCTTATGGTCGGAAACATTATCCTATGGATAACCCCATGTTAAGATAGAGCCTCACAAGGTCGAAAATTGAAACAAAATATACACGAAAAAATGAACGAAGTAGTTAATATCAAGGAACTTAATGCGCACATCGAGCAAGAGTCCGTATTTGTCGATACGTTGCGCAATGAGCTTAGCCGTGTAATTGTTGGTCAGAAACACCTCATAGACACGCTTCTCATCGGCCTACTCTCTGATGGCCATATCCTCTTGGAGGGTGTGCCGGGCTTAGCAAAGACCCTCGCAATAACAACGCTCTCAAAGGCCGTAGATGCCAAGTTTGCGCGTATTCAGTTTACCCCCGACCTCTTGCCTGCCGACCTTGTAGGTACGCTCATATACTCGCAGCGCAACGAGGAGTTCACCGTGAAGCGTGGCCCTATCTTCGCCAACTTCATCCTCGCCGATGAGATTAACCGCTCGCCGGCAAAGGTGCAGTCGGCACTCTTGGAGGCGATGCAGGAGAAGCAGGTAACAATAGGCGATACCACCTATGCTCTGCCGCAGCCCTTCCTGGTGCTTGCCACGCAGAATCCTTTGGAGCAGGAGGGTACCTACCCGCTGCCCGAGGCGCAGGTTGACCGTTTCATGCTCAAAGCAAAAATCTCATATCCCAAGCGCAGTGAGGAGCTCGACATTATCCGCATGAACCTCTCGGGCGAGGGATTCCCTGAGGTAAATAGGGTTATATCTCCCGAGGATATCATGCGCGCTCGCAAGGTAGTAAACATGGTGTATATGGACGAGAAAATCGAGAAGTATATCATCGACATCGTCTTTGCTACGCGTGAGCCTGCGGAGTACCACTTGCAGCAGTTGCAGTCGCTCATAGCCTATGGTGGCTCGCCCCGTGCCAGCATCGCTCTGGCTAAGGCTGCACGTGCCTACGCCTTCATACAGCGTCGCGGCTATGTCATCCCCGAGGATGTACGCGCCGTATGCCACGATGTGTTGCGCCACCGTATAGGTCTCACCTACGAGGCCGAGGCCGAGAATATCACTACCGAGCAGATTATAACCGATATATTGAATAACGTCATAGTACCCTAATGCACCTTACCGAGAACGATATCTTGCGCCGCGTGCGCAAAATAGAGATTAAGACGCGTGGCCTGTCGGACGAGATTTTCGCCGGCAAGTATCACACGGCGTTTCGCGGTCGTGGTATGTCGTTCGCCGAGGTGCGCGAATATCGTGTGGGTGATGATGTGCGCGATATCGACTGGAACGTTACGGCACGCTCCGAGCGCGCGCATGTCAAGGTGTATGAGGAGGAGCGCGAGTTGACAATGATGCTCCTGGTAGATGTCTCGCCATCACGAATGTTTGGCTCTACGGAGCATACCAAGAAGAACCTCATAAACGAGATAGCTGCTACCTTGGCTTTCTCGGCCGTTAAGAACAACGATAAAGTGGGCTGCATACTCTTCTCGAATCGTGTCGAGAAGTTCATACCTCCCAAGAAGGGTCGCAGCCATATCCTCGCCATCATCCGCGAGTTGGTGGGCTTCCGTCCCACGGGGCAGGGCACAGCCATCTCGGAGGCGCTGCGCTACCTTGTGGGTGTCAACAAGAAGCGCGCTACATGCTTCTTGCTCTCGGACCTTGTGAACGCCCCGCAGGATGCCGAGTCGTTGGAGGATGCTTTGAAGATTGCCTCGTCGCGCCACGATATCATGGCCGTACGTGTCTATGACCGTCGCGATGGCGAGTTGCCCAATGTCGGCATCGTCGAGGTACGTGATGCCGAGACCGGGGCTTCGGAGTGGCTCGACACCTCGTCGCGTAGGGTGCGTCGCTTCTGGGCGGAGGAGTATGCGCAGCGTCGTGATGCTATATGCGGGCTATTGCGCCACAATCGCGTAGATGTTGCAGAGGTGGCAACAGATAGCGACTATGTCGTAGAACTTATTAAGATGTTCAAGCAACGATGATTAAGATAGTCAAGATAGGTCGTCTGCTGCTCGGTGTCGTCATGGTGCTGTGCGCCGTGGTATGTCATGCCGAGAAGCCTACGATTAGGGGTAGCTTCTCGAAGGAGAGTGTCGAGGTGGGTAACCGCATAGAGTATATCATCGACATAGAGAAGGACCGTGCCACGCAGATAGGCATTCCTGATTTCAAGGGTGGTGCCGCGCCTAAGGCCGCGGGTGCCGCTATGTCCGAGAATGTAGAGTACGATGACGATATTTTCGAGCATATAGATAGCCGCCTCGATACCATCAAGGTCGATGGTCGTCGTCTGCACCTTCGTCAGCGCTACACACTTGCCGTCATGGAGACGGGAGATATACATCTGCGCCCCTCTATCCTTTACTTCGAGAAAAATCGCGATATCCCCGATACGATATACGCCGAGGATAGCCTAACGTTGCATGTGGAGCGTTACGAGCAGTACGATACCACGAGTTTCTTGGTTGCCGACCCCACATCGCAGATGGGCTTTAAGGTAGATTCTACCCTCACGGCAGGCCTCCTGCGTAGCGAGGGTATGGAGTCGCAAAAGCCTATGCCCTTCATCTTCGCAGAGATTAAGGACTATGTCAGCTACGGTGCCATCGGCCTTATTGTCCTTGCCCTCGTAATATGGTTTGTGGTGTGGCTTGTGCGTCGCCATATGGCGCATCGAACGAGTGATGAGCCTCTACTCCCACAGCTGCCCCCGCATGTTGTGGCTATCAAGGCGCTTGTCGAGCTCAGCAACCGCAAATTGTGGCAGAATGGCAAGTATAAGCTCTACTACACTCATCTCACGGATATTCTACGTGTCTATATCTCAGGTCGCTGGGGCATCTGCGCTATGGAGATGACCACCGACGAGATTATGACAGCTCTCGCCGATTATGACTTACCATACGGCAGCCGCCGCGACCTTAACGAGATTCTGCGCATGGCCGATATGGTTAAGTTTGCTAAGGCGGAGCCCGATGCCGAGAGCAATGAGGAGAACTACACTCGCGCCTACTACTTCGTCGAGAATACGAAACTCGTCAACGAGCAGCGCAATGAGGGTAAACAGGATATAACCATCGAAACAAAAATTCATGACTGATGAGACTATCGATGCAACATATACTCGCACGCTTGGTGCTCGCCCTAAGTCTCGTTGTGGTGTGCAATGTCGTCGCCACGGCACAATATCACCGTGAGCGCGGTCTTGTGCGCGAGGGTAACAAGCAGTTTGAGCGTCGCAACTTTAAGAGTGCCCTCAACCGCTATGAGGAGGCTATGGAGCACGACTCTATGGCCTATGAGGTGCTATACAACAGAGCCAATGCCTCGGCTCAGGTGCTGCTTAACGAGAAGAACGATAGCGCTAAGCTAGCTGAGCGCTGGGCGATATCTAACAAATATTACGATGCCTTAGCTGCGGACTCGCTACTAAGCGATACGCAGCGTGCCGAGGTGCTGCGTAACCTTGGCGAGAGCCTCTTCCGACAGCAGAACTACGAGGCGGCACTCAACTCGTTCCGCGAGTCGTTGTTGCTCAATGGCGACGATGCCGAGACTAAGCATAACTATATTCTCACGAAGCGTATCGTGGACCAGAAGCGTCGCCAGCAGCAGCAAAACCAGGAGCAGGGGGGTGGTGGCGATAACCGACAGCAAGACGGGGATGACCAGCAGCAAAATCAAAATCAGCAGGGTCAGAACGATAATAACCAGGACCCGAATAAGAGCGACCAAAACGGGAATAACCAGCAGGATGACCAAAATAGAGATAATCAAAATAAGGACGACCAGGATAAGAACAGTCAGCAGGATAATCAAAATAGGGATGGCCGGGACAAGGAGGATAAGAACGATGACGGCAGGTCCGATGATAAGCAGGATGGCAATGGTCAACAGGAGCCTCAGCCGAGTGGCATGAGCCGAGGTGAGCAGGAGCGCATGCTCGACGCTATACAGGCCGAGGAGGATAAGACCCAGGATAAGTTGAAGGAGGGTAAGGCTGTCTATGTCCCTGGAAAGAAAAATTGGTAAGCGATGAACTTCTTAAATCCTAATATATTGTGGCTTGCGGTAATCATACCGCTACTTGTGGCCTACTATATCTTCGTGTCGCGTCGTGGTGCTACGCTTACGGTTACGACCACGGGCACACGACGTGCACCACGCACCCTGCGCTATTGGCTGCGCGATATGCCCATGCTGTTGCGCATGGGTGCACTTGCAATGTTCATCATCGCCTTGGCGCGTCCCGTCGAGGAGCGTGTGGAGCGCGATGTAACGACTGAGGGTATTGATATCGTGCTATCTATGGATATCTCGGGCTCTATGCTTGCCCGTGATTTCCAGCCCGACCGTCTCACCGCCTCGAAGAAGATAGCCTCGGAGTTTGTTGCCGACCGTTTCGGCGACCGCCTCTCGGTTGTAGCCTTTGCGGGCGAGGCCTTCACGCAGTGTCCCCTCACCTCCGACCAGGCGACGGTGCAGACCATGCTTGGACGTCTGCGTAGCGGCATCATTGAGGATGGCACAGCCATAGGCAATGGCCTTGGTGTGGCGGTAAACCGCCTGCGCGAGAGTGGTGCAAAGTCCAAGGTCATAGTGCTTCTCACGGATGGAGTCAACAACCGAGGGCAGATATCGCCGGTCATGGCTGCCGACATAGCAGCAGAGATGGGCATTAAGGTATATACCATTGGCGTAGGTCGTGAGGGGAAGGCTCCCTATCCGGCGCAGGATATCTTTGGCAACATGACAACCATCATGGCCGATGTCGAGATTGACGAGGCGCTGTTGCAGGATATAGCTGCAAAGACGGGCGGCCGCTACTTCCGTGCCGAGGATAACGATGCGTTGAAGGCTATATACGACGAGATTAACCAGTTGGAGAAGAGCGATGTACAGGTAACCGAATATACGCTCTACGACGAGCTCTTCCTCGGATGGATGGTGCTCGGCGTGCTGCTCCTTGCTGCCGAACTTTTCATGCACTATGTGGTGCTCAACCGCATACCCTAATGTTGAACGCATAAAACGCAATATGCTTCTATGAATATTTTCGATTTCGCTCATCCTGAGTGGCTCTACCTGCTGTTAGCAGCACCTGCGCTACTCGTAATATATTGGGCGTTGACGCTCTACCGTCGCCACAAGTTGCGCCGCTTCGGTAACGTCGCTACTCTCCGCGACCTCATGCCCGACAGCTCAGTGGCGCGAGGATGGTTCAAGGTGTCGTTGTTAGCTCTGGCCATCATCCTTCTTGGCCTTGCCGCGGCGCGCCCACGCACAGGTTCCAAACTGCGTAGCATAGATACCGAGGGTCGTGAGATACTCTTCGTCGTCGATGTATCGAACTCTATGCTCGCCGAGGACACCAAGCCCAGCCGCATGGAGCGCACGCGCTATGCCCTCATGCGCCTTGTGGAGAAGATGAAGGACGACCGCGTGGGTATCGTGGCCTTTGCGGGCGAGGCCGAGGTGTTACTCCCCATCACGGGCGACTATAAGATTGCCGAGTCGAAGATACGCAGCCTCTCGCCTGCGCTCATCGCTAACCAGGGTACGGAGCTTGGCGACGCGTTGAGGCTTGCACACCTCGCCTTCTCGTCGAATACACACAGCAAGGCGAGCCGCATGATTATCCTTATCACCGATGGTGAGGCTCACGACAGCCAGGCCATAGCTGTCGCCGAGGAGCTCGCTGCCGATGGCATCAAGCTATGCACCGTGGGTATTGGCACCCCCGAGGGTGTCATTCTCCAAATTGATGGCCGCACGGTTGAGGACACCGAGACGGGGCGTCCCGTGCTCACGAAGCTCAACGAGCAACTGTTGCAGGATATAACATCCACCACGGGTGGCATCTACACCCGTTCGCGCAACGATGAATTCGGCTTGGAGAGCATCATGGAGCAGGTAGAGGCATTGGAGCAGACGAAGATGCAGCAGCGTACCTTCGAAGAGTATGACGAGCAGTATCAGTGGTTTCTCGGTGCAGCCCTGCTGTTGTTAGTTGTCGAGTTCCTCATCATGTCGCGCCGCAATCCGCTGCTGCGTGGTGTTTACCTCTTTGAGAGGCGGGATAAGGATGAATTATGGAAGATAAAACAGAACTAACTAAAACTTATAATTATGACAATACGCGATTTGGAACCCAAACTTATTTGGGAGCAGTTCGACGATATCACGCGAGTTCCTCGCCCGTCGAAGAAGGAGGAGAAGATTATCGAGTGGCTTGTTGCCTTTGCTCAGAAGCACGGTATTGAGTATCAGACCGATGCCACGGGAAATGTTGTTATGCGTAAGCCTGCGACACCCGGTTACGAGAACCGTCCTACGATTATATTGCAGTCGCATATGGACATGGTCTGCGAGAAGAACTCGGATGTAGAGTTCGACTTTGAGAACGACCCCATCCGCACCTATATTGATGGTGAATGGGTACGTGCCGAGGGTACTACCTTAGGTGCCGACTGCGGTATCGGCATGGCTGCTGCGCTGGCCGTGTTGCTTGACGATAAGTTGGAGCGCCCCGCTGTTGAGGCTCTCTTCACCGTTGACGAGGAGACCGGCCTTACGGGAGCCTTTGGCCTTGGCGAAGGTATGCTAACGGGTAAGTACCTCGTAAACCTCGACTCGGAGGACGAGGGCGAGATTTTCATCGGCTGTGCCGGAGGCATTGACACCGTGGCGCGCATGCCCTACGATACGGAGGCGACCCCCGAGGGTTACGCCTTTGTGCGCTTGGAGATTGGCGACCTTCTTGGTGGTCACTCGGGCGACGATATCGACAAGGGTCGTGCTAACTCAAATAAGCTCCTTGCACGGTTCCTTTACAATGCGTGCGACACCTTCCAGATTGCTCTTCGACGCATGGATGGTGGTAACCTGCGCAACGCTATTCCTCGCGAGGCATACGCTATTGTGGGTGTTCCCGCCGAGGCTAAGGATGACTTCGTGGAGCGCTACATGGAGTTTGGCGAGATGATGAAGGAGGAGTTCCGACATACGGAGCCCCGCATGCGCTTCTCGGTATCGGATGCTGAGTATGCTGCGGAGGTTATGACCAACGATGATATGTGTGCGTTGCTCATCGCCATCGTGGGTCTTCCCAATGGAGTCTTGGCAATGTCGTTTGCTGTTCCCGGCCTCGTTGAGACCTCGTCAAACCTTGCCTCTGTTAAGTTCGATGAGCAGAAGCAGGAGGTTGTCATCACTACGTCGCAGCGTTCGTCTGTCGAGAGCGCGAAGCTCTATGCGGCGCAGACAATAGAGTCTGTCTTCTACCTCGCGGGCATGGACGTAGAGCACTCTGACGGCTATCCGGGCTGGGCTCCCGACCCCAACTCGCAGCTTCTCGCGACCACCGTTGAGTGCTACCGCAAGCTCTTTGCGCAGGAGCCTAAGGTTCGTGCTATCCATGCGGGCTTGGAGTGCGGTCTCTTCCTTGAGAAGTATCCTCACCTCGAAATGGTGTCGTTCGGCCCCACCTTGCGTGGCGTTCACTCTCCCGACGAGCGTCTCGAGATAGCCACGGACGATAAGTTCTGGAAGTTGCTTGTTGAACTTATGAAGACGTTGTAATATGGTGTGATACGTGGCCATTATCGGCCTCACAATCAACAGCCTGAATGGGACGTACACATGTGCTACCCGTTCGGGCTGTTTTCTTTATCGGTACAGCCTCCGCTTCTGATATCAGATATCTCTTGTACTGAAAAATGTTGACTCATAAAATTTAGATTTATGTGCGCACCCCGCCTTAACTGCAAAGTTCTCTTTTATCTTTCTCGTCCGTCGCTACCACAAGAAATTAAATTTTTTTAGTAATAGTATGATTATTTTTAGTATATTTGTGCGGAAATTGTAATACTCGACGAAGAGATTTTTTACTAACAACTCAATAAAAAATTTGTAATATGATTAATTACAAGGACTTAGGCCTCGTGAACACGCGCGAGATGTTCCGCAAGGCCGTTGATGGCGGTTATGCTATCCCCGCTTTCAACTTCAACAACATGGAACAGTTGCAGGCTATCATCATGGCTGCTGCCGAGACAAAGTCTCCCGTAATCTTGCAGGTGTCAAAGGGTGCACGTCAGTACGCCAACCAGACTCTTCTCCGCTACATGGCCGAGGGTGCTGTGGCATACGCCAAGGAGCTTGGCTGGGAGAACCCCGAGATTGTGCTTCACCTCGACCATGGTGACAGCTTCGAGACTTGCAAGAGCTGTATCGACATGGGCTTCTCGTCGGTGATGATAGATGGCTCACACCTTCCCTACGATGAGAACGTAGCACTCACCAAGAGGGTAGTTGAGTATGCACACCAGTTCGATGTTACCGTTGAGGGAGAGCTTGGCGTGTTGGCAGGTGTTGAGGATGAGGTGTCGGCTGCTGAGAGCCACTACACCAAGCCCGAGGAGGTTGTTGACTTCGTAACAAAGACTGGTTGCGACTCGTTGGCTATCTCTATCGGCACATCGCACGGTGCTTTCAAGTTTACCCCTGAGCAGTGTACTCTCGACCCCCAGACAGGTCGTTTGGTACCTCCTCCCCTCGCTTTCGACGTGTTGGCGGCTATCGAGAAGCAGCTTCCCGGCTTCCCCATCGTGCTCCACGGCTCGTCGTCGGTACCCCAGGATGAGGTTGACACCATCAACAAGTATGGCGGAGCATTGAAGGCTGCCGTAGGTATCCCCGAGGAGCAGTTACGTAAGGCTGCCAAGAGCGCGGTATGTAAGATTAACATCGACTCTGACTCACGCTTGGCGATGACCGCTGCTGTACGCGAGGTATTCGCTAACAAGCCCGCAGAGTTCGACCCCCGTAAGTACCTGGGTCCTGCACGTGATAACATGAAGAAGCTCTACATCCACAAGATTAAGGAGGTTCTTGGCTCGGATAACAAGGCATAATGACCTGCTGAGTCAACAAAAGGATATTCGAATTATAGAAATGGCCCCGGAAGTTTTTTATCCAAACTTCCGGGGCCATTTCAATATTGTAGTATATCCCTGCTTTTCGCACCTTGTCTGCGGGGTAAAATACGTTATTTCAGGTATATCTCCACCAGCTTGGGCTCCTCGCCCAGGAGTACCTTCTCGGTTTGCAACTCACCATCGGCATTGTAGTAGCGCAACTCGTACTCCGTATTTTTCGGCAGCAACACCGAGAAGAAATCATTCATATCGCGCAATTCGCCAGCTGTGAGGCCACCGCCCATCTGCTCCGTGCCGCGGAAGACATCTACACCCATAGCCGTACGGTCGCCCGAGTGCTCGGTTTTGCCACGCTCCTTATATCCTGCGATGCGCAGGAAGGTGTGTGTGCCCGCTTCCAAGTGGCGTGTATATTGGTCGTAGGCAAGGGCTATATATCGCTCCGTAACATTCTCGGCACCAATGGTCCGAGGTAGTTCCTGAATGGGGCAATCCTCATCCTCGTCTGCCCACACCATGGGGAACCAGTCGTCAGCCTTGCCAAAGCGTGTGGCGTAGATGGCATAGGTGCGGTCGTTGGCCTTGGCTTTCGAGGCATCGGGCATGAACCACAGGTGGTCGAGCTGCGAGGGGAAGTAGTACTCCGTCACGCGCCACTGGCCATCGAGCCATACCTCTGTCCAGCTATGGTTGCCGCGGTTGTCGTGCCATGAGGCGGTGCCGGCGAAGCGTGCCGGTATGCCCACCGAGCGGTAGGCATCGACGAGTAGGATGGCCAGGCCCGTGCATGACGCCATGCCCTGACGCATAGACTCGCGAGGGCTCTGATTGGTCTTCTCGCGTAGGGTGTTGTAATCGACACCCGTGATGCGAGGTATATTGGCATTCACAGCGCATATAGCCGACTCCATGGTCTTGCACGTATCTACCGCGGGGGCGAAGAGTTCGTGCAGCTCCGTGCGCCATGAGTCGCGCACCTCGTCCATAACATGGTAGGGGAGCACATCGCGAAGATATACCTCCTCGGGGAGCTCGCGTGTCCACGCATACTTCTCGAGCGCCGTGGCCGCCATGGTTACATTTTCGCTCAGTAGCGTGAGGTCCATGGTGTCGCGGTCGGCCGAGGGCATATTTATAATGAGGTATGCCATGTCGCGTCGCGACGCCTCGGGCGTAGCCTTCAACAGCTCGGTGAGAGCCTCAGGACGTGTGGTGGCCTCCATTGCGACATCCAGCTCGGCATAATACTCTTCGGGGATACCTGCGGGGTACTTTGCAGGCTCGTTTTTCTGGTTATTGCAGCCCATGACAGCAAGCGTAAGGGCGAGTAACGATAGTAGTTCTAATCTCTTCATATCTGTAAATTAGTGTTTTACGGCGTTGATAATCTTCTTGACCTCCTCCTCGTCAACTATGCGTAGCGCAAACTCATCGACCGCCGATGAGCCACCCATCGAGATTCTGGGGTTGCGATACTCCATGCCTCCGGCGACCATCTTCTTGGCGCTGAAATGCAGGGCATCGATACCCGTAGATGCGAGGGGCAGAGCATTGGTGGCAACAACACCACTGCCCGCCATAATCTCTATACGTCCTGCGGCCACAGCCACGGCACGTGCGATATTCTCGATACCCTCCATCGCCTTGTCGTAGCCACCCGAGGTAAGGATGCGTGTGCACCCTGCCTCGATAATGTCGCGCACAGCCTGCTCATAATCCTCGGTCATATCCACGGCACGGTGGAAGGTTGTCTCCATGCCGTCGGCAGCCTCCACAAGGCGGCGTGTGCGCTCCACATCAACTCTGCCTTTTGCGGTGAGAATGCCAAAGACTACGCCCGTGGCACCGGCTGTGCGGGCACGCTCAATGTCGAGGAGCATGGTCTGAAACTCATCGTCGTCGTAGAGAAAGTCGCCACCACGCGGACGTATCATCACGCTGAGGTCCAACCCCTCAATTGCAGCCACGCGCTCGATGGTTGCCACCGATGGTGTTACGCCACCCTCAGAGGGTGAGGCACATAGCTCTACGCGGTCAACACCGAGGCGTGCCGCCGTACGACAAGCCTCCACCGAGTAGGCACAAAGTTCACATTTCATCTTTCTCATATTGTTATTCGCTGTCTATAAGCTTGTTAAGTACAGCATATACGGTCAAGCCGGCCACCGAGCGTATGCCCGTCTTGTGTACGATATTCTTGCGGTGCGAAATTACGGTGTGGGGCGATATGTTGAGCTCCGAGGCTATCTCCTTGTTGGTGTATCCGCGTGCTACAAGGACGAGGACGTCGCGCTCACGTTCCGATAGCTCGTGGCTTTCGGCATGGCTCTTCTGTGTAGGTGCGTTGATAGCCTCGCGCACAGTGCGGAGAATATCCTCTTCGGTGGCATATATGTCGAAGAGGGCATTGAAACGTCGCAGACGCTCACCCTCGACTAAGGAGCTTTGTATGCCTATAATGGTCGTGTCGTCGATGTCATTCCACGAGGCAATATCCTCGGCGTAGCATACGGCGAGGAGTATGGCATCGAGTTCCAACGTGCGTAGTGTGGGCATCTCGCTCGGGCGACGCACCATGGCTACTACCTCGGCGCAGGCGTTTGTGCGCACTATTGTCGCGATGCCTTCGGCTATGATTGTCGATGGCTCTATGATGGCTATGCGTGGCTGTCTCATGCTACTTACGCGTTATAAATTTTAGTATCAACGGGCGGAGCATGTATAGCTCGACGGCGGTATGGCGTCGCAGGTCGTCGCGCAAGGCATATATGTCGCGCAGCATGGCGTAGCGCAGAGCCGTGGGTGTTGTCTCGGGCAGACACTTGACCACAAGCGAGGCTATGTCGTTTGTGCGGTCATCGATGTCGGCATGTGGTACGACGATGTCGTCGAACTGTGTGAGCGAGGCCTGCTTCGGCGTGTTGATTGTCGCAAAAAGGTTATGCTCTTCATCTTCGAGGTGCTCCTCGATGCAGCGTACATAGTCGTCGTAGAAGCGACGCAGGGTGCTTGCTACGAGCTTGTCGCATAATGTGAGTATCTCATCGAGGTGCGCAGCAGTGTGGGGTAGTATCTCATGTGTGTAGTAGCGGTGCGAGGCGCGCAGGTAGGCTATTACCTGCGGAAGCATCTCCGAGGTCAAGGCTTCGGGTGAGGGGCGGTATTCGCTGTCGAGATGCATGCGGCATAGCTCCATGAAGAGCGTTGTTGAGTAGTTCTCGCGCTTGCACACCTCATCGATGGAGGCGTCGCCAAAGGGGAGACGTATGCCGAGGCGCACGAAGATTGATAGCAACGAGGGCTCGATGTCTATCAGCTCGAAGAGTTTCATCTCGGGGGCGAATGCGGCCATCTGTCGTGTATGTCGTATATTGTTCATCGTCTGCGGTTTGATGTTGATAATTATCGCATTGCGATATTCGACTACAAATATACTAATAATTTTGTAAAATGCCAATCCCCATAATTAGGGATGCGTGAGGGTGCTAAATTACCCGATTTTTGCGATTGTGGGGGCGGAAAAAATGCTCCATCTTTGCATTGTGAAAAAGGCCCCGGCAAAAAGACGCTGTCGTAGCGTGGGGCAATTTGTAAATAGTTTGATCTTTTTAGTTTTTATTGGGTGTTCTCCTTTTGGAGACGGGGGCGTGTTCTTCGCCCCCGATTTTTTATACGACAACGGCCCCAAAGAGGTTAGGTCTCGACTTCCGGTGGGGCAGTAAGAAGATAGAGGCTGACTTCGGGCCCTTACGGACTTTGAAGCCAGCCTCTATATTTGCGCGACGAAAGCCTACTTTGCGGGCTCCCACTTGCAGCGTACGGGCGAAATGATGGCACCCTCATCTTTGAGTTCCTTCATCGCCTTATCCACCTCCTTGCGGTCGAGGCCGCTGAGTTCTGCAATCTTACCTGCGTTGAGGGGTGCACCCGCCTCCTTCATTGTTGCCAATACCTTCTCTTTTGTCTCCATAGTCTTAATAGTTTTTAATAGTTTTTAATAGTATCTATTTCTAAGTTCAAATGTAATGTCCATATACTCGCGGCGTCCTTCGATATAGTCGGCGTAGAGTATCTCGGCTTGTCGGCCTCGGAGCATCGAACACTTGCCACACATCTCGCAGTTGTGCGTGCATCGCCACTGCTCCTCGACAAATGCCCTTCGCTGCTCGGGCGTCGAACTTCGTATATCGGGGTCATTCATAATCTCACACTATTTACGCATCCTTACCACGCTGCAAATATCGGGATAATCAGGCGCTCCACCAAGCAAAATCGAGTGGAAATAGTTATGGTGCTATAAGCGCAGCTGATAGTCTCTCATCTAGAAAATAGGTGAAGTCGATAATGCGAGGTTACTTTTCGCTCTTGACAGTTACATTTTATAATACAAAAAGAGTATCTTTGCGGTATGAATACTCCGAAAATCACGCTGCGCTCGGCGCGTAGGGACGATGCACGCATCATTGCCGAGGTTATAGCCATGGCCATCGGTGATGAGGTGGGCTTATGCAACTATTGCGGGCAAAACTACCTCGATGTACTTACGGACGTGGCACAAGCCGAGGATACGCAGTACAGCTGGCAGAATACCATTGTCGCCGAATATGAAGGTAGGGTGGCAGGTGCCGTTGTGGGCTACGATGGCGCACGCCTGTATGAGTTGCGCAAAGGGACCCTCGCTGTGATACGCAGGCATGTGGGGCATGAGCCGACAATTGTCGATGAGACCGAGGCGGGCGAGTACTACCTCGACTCGGTGGGTGTGTTGCCTGCCTATCGTGGCTGTGGCGTGGGTGCTGCACTTATTGAGGCACTGTGTCGGAGAGCATTTGCGGAGGGTGCCGAGCGTGTGGGGTTGATTGTCGATATCGAGAACCCCGATGCCGAGAAGTTATATGCCGCGCATGGCTTCGAGCGCGTAGGCGAGCGCCCCTTCTTTACACACCGAATGAACCATTTGCAACGACAAAAATAGTTTTACCGTGAGACGATACCTTTACACTCCCGACATCATCACAACGCTGCAACAAGACGAAGTCTTTGTCTTTGGCAGCAACCTCGCAGGTCAGCATTATGGCGGCGCAGCACGTGCTGCCTATGAGCACTTTGGCGCCGTATGGGGTGAGGGTATTGGCTACTTTGGTCAAAGTTACGCCATACCTACGATGCACGGTGGCGTGGCGGATATAAGACCCTATGTCGATGATTTCATTGATTTTGCGTTCTCCCACCCTGAGTTATACTTCCTCGTGACACCCATAGGCTGTGGCATTGCGGGCTTCCATCCCGCCGACATTGCCCCTCTCTTTCGCCGTGCTGTGGAGGTCGAAAACATAGTGCTCCCCAAGTTGTTTATCGAGCAATATGACCTCTGATTATCGCTCGCGGCGTGAGGCGAGCCACATGCCGAGCATCGTGAGGAGGCCGTTGAGGATGATTATCTCGTAGCTGAAGGTGTAGCCTCCGAGCCACGCCTCGGAGTGCTGTGCGACGATGTAGCACAATGTGGGCGAGAGTATGGCGATGATAGGCACGGCGCGCTCGTGTACCCTGCGGCGTGTGAGAAGTCCGAAGGCAAAGAGACCGAGCAGCGGACCATATGTATAGCTTGCTATGGTGAAAATTAGGGTTATGACACCCGACGAACTCCACCTCTCGAAGGCGATGATTATTAGGCACATGAGCGCAGCGATAAGGCTATGTACCTTGCCGCGTGTGCGCTCTACATATCTCTCGTCGCCGCGCTCGCGAGCACGTACTATATCAAGCGTGAACGATGTGGTGAGGGCTGTGAGTGCCGAGCCTGCCGAGGTGTAGGTTGAGGCCACGAGGCCCAAGAGGAAAAGGATGCCCGCGATGAGGGGTAGTTCGCACTCGGTAGCGACATAGCCAAAGAGGTCGTCGCCGCTTGCCACAGTTATCTCGCCCGCGCCATTTACAAGGGGCATGGCGCCCTCCGTGGCCACGATGCCGCGACTGCCGACGAAGATGTAGAGTAGGCTGCCGAGGGCAAGGAAGAGTCCTATGACCAACATCTGAATAAGTATAGAGCCCATCATGCCCCGCTGTGCATCACGGAGCGTGCGGCATGAGAGCATCGTCTGCATCATATCCTGGTCGAGACCTGTCATGGCGACAACGAGGAAGATGCCCGCAAGGAACTGCTTCCAGAAGTATCGTCCGTCGAGGGGGTCATCGAAGAAAAAGACCTCGGAGTATCGACTCTCGGCGATGGCGCTGAGTGCACCATCGAGCCCCATGCCCATTGCCTCGATGATGAGGGCTACGCATACCACGATGCTCGCCACCATGAGCAGCGTCTTGACAAACTCCGTCCACACCACCGACCTCACGCCACCGCGCCGTGTGTAGAGCCATACGAGGCACATCATAAGCGCGGCATTTGCGACAAAGGGTATGCCGAGGCGCGCGAAGAGCAGCTGTTGCAGCACTACACATATGACGTATGCGCGCAGCGATGCCGAGGCTATCTTTGCGATGAAGAAGAGCCACGCACCGGTGCGGTGTGAGAGCACGCCGAAGCGACGGTCGAGGTACTCGTAGAGCGAGACCACGCCGAGGCGGTAGTATAGCGGTATGAGTATGTAGGCGATGATTATGTAGCCCACGAAGAATCCTAACGTCGTCTGCAAATATGAAAATTCGTCGGTGAGCACCGTGCCTGGCACCGAGATATATGTAACGCCCGACATTGCTGCGCCCACCATCGCCACGGCAGCCACAGCACGTGGCGTTGTGCGGCCACCTGTGAAGAATGTGGTGTTGTTGCTACGTCGCGACGTGCACCTTGCTACGACGAAAAGC
Organism: Alistipes sp.; assembly: GCA_045603045.1. Taxonomy (GTDB): domain Bacteria; phylum Bacteroidota; class Bacteroidia; order Bacteroidales; family Rikenellaceae; genus Alistipes. The sequence goes on along the minus strand of JAZULJ010000002.1, from coordinate 2,003 downwards.
AGTGCGACATAGGCCGCGAGGGTGAGTATAATCGCTGTGTGCGACATTGTGTGTCGATATTAGTAGTTGTGAGCCATGCAGTAGCGTGCCACGGCGTCGGCAACACGCTCGCCGTCAAGTGCAGCCGAGATTATGCCTCCGGCATATCCTGCGCCCTCACCTGAGGGGAAGAGACCCTCAACTTCGATGTGCATGAGTGTCTCGCTATCGCGCGGTATGCGCACGGGTGTCGATGTTCGCGACTCCACGCCCACGACGATAGCCTCATCCGTCACGAAGCCCTTCATGCGGCGTCCAAAGGTGGCGATGCCGCTGCGTAGGCGCGAGGCTATATCCTCGGGCATCCACCTATCGAGGCGCGAGGGTGCGAGACCGGGGATGTAGGAGCTGCGGGGCAGCGTGGCTGAGGCGCGTCCCGCCACAAAGTCCGAGACACGTTGTGCAGGAGCCACCTGGCGGCCGTCGCTATTCTGTCGTGCCAGCTCCTCAAAGAGCTGCTGGTAGCGTAGTCCTGCGAGCTCGCCCCACTGCTCACGCAGGAAGGCAAAGTCCTCCAAGCGTACCTCCGTAACCAAACCTGAGTTGGCGAATGCCGAGTTACGACCACTCGGCGACATGCCGTTTACGACAGTCTGTGAGGTGCTGGTCATGGCTGGCACGATGAAGCCTCCGGGACACATGCAGAACGAATATACGCCACGTCCCGCCTCCTGACTTACGAGCGAGTAGCTCGCCGCAGGGAGGTAGTCGCCACGCTCGTCGCGATGATACTGTATGCTGTCTATGAGTCGCTGCGGATGCTCTATGCGCACACCCATAGCGAAGGGCTTGGCTTCGATGGCTATTGAGGAGGCGTGCAGCAGTTCGTAGATGTCGCGTGCGGAGTGTCCCGTGGCGAGTACCACGGCGGCACCCTCTATCGTGGTGTCGCCCACCTTGACGCCTGTGATGCGGCCACCTTTTATCACAAAGCCCGATACCTTACTCTCGAAGAGCACCTTGCCGCCGTGCTCGGTTATGGTGCGACAGATGTTCGAGATGATGCGTGGCAGCTTGTCGGTGCCTATGTGGGGGTGTGCCTCGTAGAGGATTGCGGGGTTAGCGCCGTGCCATACGAGGGTCTGTAATGCCTTGTTGTAGTCGCCACGTTTCTTGCTGCGCGTGAAGAGCTTACCGTCGGAGAATGTACCTGCACCACCCTCACCAAAGGCGTAGTTCGAGTCGGGGTGTACGTCGCCACCACGGTTTATCTGCGCTATATCCTGCTTGCGCGGGAGTACAGCCTTGCCACGCTCCAACATTATAGGCTTGTAGCCGAGCTCTATGAGGCGCAGCGAGGCAAACAATCCTGCGGGTCCCGAGCCTACGACTATGACCTCCGTGCCATGTTCCACTGTTGGGTAGTCGAAGTGTAGGGGCGCGGGTTGCGGCTCCTTATCGACATATACTTCGAGTGTCAGGTTGACCTTGGCCATGCGCTGACGTGCATCTATCGAGCGCTTGATGACACGCGCCAGGGCTATGTCGCTCTGACGTATGCCGAGACGATGAGCCACCTGTGCGAGGTAGAATTTCTCGTCTGCCGCCTGCTTGGGCGATAGTTGTAGGGTAACGGTCTTTGGCATAAAATGTCAATTAACTATGCAAAGATACTAAAAAAAACGCATAAGTAAAATCTTATGCGTTTAATATAATATGAGTTAATCAGGAACCTCTTCATATGTCATACTCCGAAGAGTACACACATAGGCAGGATAAAAAAGGTAAATATCAAAAAAATACACTTTTTTTTGCTTTTATTGTAAAAAGTTTTTTACCTTTGCAACGCTTTTCGATACTCGGGCCTGGGTTGTCGGGAGCACGATCCTGCGGATATGGTGTAATTGGTAGCCACGTCAGACTTAGGATCTGATGCCGAGAGGCGTGGGGGTTCGAGTCCCTTTATCCGCACAAGCGCGACACTTTTTCGAGTGTCGCGTTTTTGCGTATAAAGGGACTCGCAC
>JAZULJ010000001.1:0-9986 GCA_045603045.1 Alistipes sp. | reverse complement strand
GGTTGCACAAGCCTGACTGCCGCACCTGAACTTCCTGCTGCAACTTTAGTTAATTGGTGCTACAGTAGTATGTTCTATGGTTGCACAAATCTGAGTAGCATCACTATGCTGGCAACGGATATACCTGCAAATGTTGGTTGTTTACGTGATTGGGTATCAGGCGTGGCTTCAACAGGTACATTCACCAAAGCGGCAAGCTTAGTACAAGGTTCAGAAGCAGGCCAAATACCAACCGGCACAAGCGGCATCCCTGAAGGCTGGACTGTTGTGAATAAATAAGGAATTCCCGTCACGGCGGATATGTTATCCGCCGTTAATGAGTGCGCCTTTGATAGTCTATGATAGCTAATGATAAAGTCCTTTTACTTCCCGATGCAGAAAGATGAGAAGATACTTTGAAGGATGGCGTCGTTGGTAATTTCGCCGGTGATTTCGCCCAAGTGATGGAGAATACGGCGGATATCTTCGCTTAATAAATCGGAGGGTAGCCCATTATCCATGGCGTGCTCCGCATCGCGTAGCGCAGTAGCGGCATCGCTCAGTGCAGCATAGTGGCGCATATTCGATACAACAACGTCGCTCGACATGATGGCAGACGTGTCGATAGTCGAGCGAAGCGTATCGCGCAAAGCGTCGATGCCGATACCCAGTTTCGCAGATATAAATATTGCGTCGCTTGCTGCATCATCACTTGATGTGGTCTTATCTATCTTGTTGATAACGCGGATGTAGTGTTGTGCGTTTGTCGTTTCTATCTCTTCAAATCTGGGTAGCTCGGCAGTGGCGAGGTGCAGGATGATATGTGCCTGCTTGATAGTCTTTATTGTACGCTCGATGCCCATGCGCTCGACGCAATCTTCCGTGTCGCGAAGGCCTGCCGTATCGGTAAAGCGAAAGCGTATGCCATCGATGGTCGTGGTAGCCTCGATAGTATCGCGCGTGGTGCCTGCGACATCTGAGACTAAGGCGCGGTCCTCGTTTACGAGGGCGTTGAGAAGTGTGCTCTTGCCGACATTAGGCTCGCCTACGATAGCCACAGCTACACCCTCTTTAAGTACGTTGCCAAGGGCAAAGGAGCCTCGTAGAACCTCGATGGTTGTGCCCACCTCGGCAAGGATATGGCGTAGGGTATTGCGGTCGGCAAACTCTACATCCTCCTCCGAGAAGTCGAGTTCCAACTCCAAGAGCGAGCATAGGTGCAGCAGCTTCTCGCGTAGCGATGCAAGTTGCTCAGAGTAGCCACCGCGCATCTGTGTAGTGGCGATACGATGCGACCATCGAGAGTCTGAAGCGATGATATCGGCAACGGCCTCGGCGCGGCTTAAATCCATCTTTCCGGCGAGGAACGCGCGGCGTGTAAACTCGCCTGCCGTAGCCATGCGCGCACCATGCTCGATGGCCATGCGCAGTAACTCCGAGGTAATATATTGTGAGCCGTGGGCTGTAATCTCCACGGTATCGTCGCCCGTGTAGGAGTGGGGTGCGCGGAAAAGGGCAACGACAACATCGTCGATGGTGCGTTCTCCATCGCGTATCGTGCCATAGTGCAGTGTGTAGCCCTCGGCCTCATGCAGGGGCTTGCGTCCATAAAACATCTTATCGGCAATAGCAATAGCATCCTTGCCGCTGAGACGTATGACCATGACGGCACCGCCCGACGCCGTGGCGGGGGCTACGATGGTGCTGTCTATGTCGAGTTGCTTATACATTGCTATACGTGCATGTCGATTATGCGCTAACGCGGATGCGCTGTCCGATGCTTATGGAGTTGGCATTCTTCAACTTATTCCACTTCATGAGCTGATTTACGGTGCGTCCATACTTTCTGGCAATGCCACCCAGTGTGTCGCCCTTCTTAACAGTGTGATACTTGGCAGGGGGTGCTTCGGTTCTCTTCTTCTCGAGGTTGGCGTGGATGACATACTCTTTGAGATATGTAGAGTCCTTAGCATGTATAGCCTCCTCGTTGATGAGGTAGTCGCTTATGCGGTCTGCCGGCAGCGTCAAAGAGTAGCTCTTCGTCGTTGCCGGGATTATCGACATTGTATATTGCGGGTTAAGCATTTTGAGTAGTTCCAAATCGATATTTATGGTCGATGAGACCTGCTCGAGGTGCATGGGACGGTCAATCATGATGGTATCCACGGCCAACGGCATGGGGGGCTTGCTATACTCGATGCCATGTGCCTTGTGGTAGGCAAAGGCATAGGTGGCCCCCATGAAGTAGGGAACATAGCCTCGTGTCTCGGTGGGTAGCTCGTCATACACATCCCAGAACGAGCCGCGATAGTCCGCAGGGTCGCCCCCTGAGCGTATAATAGCGCGGTTTACGCTGCCTGGACCGCAGTTGTAAGAGGCGATGGCGAGAGTCCAGTCGCCGTATGCCTGGTACATGTTTTTGAGGTACTTGCAAGCGGCGCGCGTGGCCAACAGGGGGTTGCAACGCTCATCGACCAGTGAGTTAATCTCCAATCCATACTCCTTACCTGTGCGAGGCATAAACTGCCAGAGGCCTTTGGCGCCGGCACGCGATGTTACGGTAGGGTTTAGACTCGATTCGATGACGGCCATAGCGCGTAGTTCAATGGGGAGTCCTGCCTTTGTCAGCTCCTCCTCAATCATCGGGAAGTAGTAGTAGGCGTAGGACATAACCTGAGCATAATACTTCGATGTGAAACGCTCGATGGCTGCGCGTACTTCATAGTTGTATTGTAGGGGTACGGGGGACATGAGAGCTTCAAGGCGAGCAATATACATTGAGTCCTTATTGTCGTCCGCAATCTGCTTGTCGATACTCTTGGCAGTAGCTAAAAAGTCTTTGAAGTAGCGCTCGTAATACTCTGTGGTATTAATAGTTCGCCACATTGTTAGAAGTGAGTCAATTTGCTGTGTGGAGTTTATATCCTTCTTGGCGACGTGAGGCTTTGCGTCATGTTTGTTGCCATGTTTCTCGGTTGAAGTCTCCTCTATGATGGGTGCATTTATGTTGTTTATGCTGTCCTGCTTTGCAGCAATCTGCTCTTGCGTCATATACTGTTTTTGGCGGCGTTGGGGCTTGCGAAAGAGGTTGTCGGCATGAGCAGATATGCTTATGGTGATGGCTATAATCAGAAGTGCGATAAATCTGACAAAAGGTTGCTTCATGTGTGTAGTGGTTAAAAATTAAGGCTTAGATTTAGGCCTATTGCCGGGTTGGAGCCAACTGGCGTATAGTCGAAATATGGCTCTACGTTCATCGAGAGGTCATCCGATATGTCGTAGTCTTGTAGGTGTGCATCGACATGTGCGTCCATAACCTGCAAGAGATAGACGCCAACGGTGAGTAAGATACAGAGGTCTCGATTACGGCGGTAGCTGTCTTTGAGGTTTTTGAGGAATGTAGGCGAGTAGTTACCCCTAAATTCGTCCGGCGAGCCGTTGGGGTACTTCTCGGGGTTTGCTTCATAGTCGGCACGTAGCGTGTAGGCGGTGGTAAAACGCTTAAAGCCACGATTATTCCAGTCGATAGTGTATATCGTCGAGGCCAAGCCACCGATGACGATAGGCACACGCCAATAGCTCTTATTGTAAATCTGGCCGGCGCCGGGGCATATAAACGATAGGGTGGTCGCCTTCTTAACATGCGACACATCGTTTGTGGCATAGTTGATGGCGGCATCGCCAATGAAGTAGATATAGCTTGCAATAGCCAAGCCCGCATATATCTGTTGGCGAGTGTTGCTGCGTATCATCTTGGTTTGCATAGCGTCGAGCTCGGGTGTGCGCATATAGCCGTGATCGACGAGGTATTGGTCATACTCCTTTTTTAGCGGTTTGTACTGCTTATTTTCGTAGATTAACATGCCGAGCGATGCGCCCAATGTGGGGTATAGTATGCCTAACTTCCAATATTGCTTGTTGTAAATCTGTCCGAAGCCGGGTAGGGGTACCGACAGCAGGCATACTTTCGAGAGGCCCATTGAGTCGCTGATGAATGGTTGGCGTACCTCGCCCCTCTTGTTTAGGCGTATGCGACGTCCGTCGGGAGCTATGCTATCGCCGTGGCTGCGAACCGTAGAGTCGCGCTTGACGCGTGCTGCAACGATTGAGCGTATAGAGTCGCGTGCCTCGGTCGGAAGTAGGGTGTAGCCTACGTGGTCTATGCTAGCTACCGAGTCGATGAAGTGGTAGTAAATCGAGTCGCGACGTGCAGCTACCTCGGCCTGTGCTTTGAGTAGTGCTGCCGAGTCGATGGGTACCAACTCGCCCTGATTGATGGCGCGGACGTTGCCACGCAGCCTATCTCGTGTGTAAACTTGTGCATACGACGACTCTGTGCTAATGATAGCCATAAGCACAATCACAATAGCGTATATCGCTCGTCGTAGGTTCATCGTATATTAAACGTCGAAGTTTACATTTTATTTTACGCGCTTCAATCGCTCGATGAGACGATTAACATCCTTGTCGTTGGCACACTCTATGGTTATACGACTGCCTCCCGACTTGGTGCGCTTAATAGAGATATTCTCCGAGAGTACGCGCTCCAACTCGTCGATAAGGAGTGTATATGCCTCGGGAAGTTCATCATCATCATTTATGTTTGGCGTTGGCTTTGTCTCCGAGAGGCTGTGTGCGAGCTGCTCCATCTGGCGTACCGAGAGAGCCTTCTTAATGCACTTTTTAAGCGCTTTGAGCTGCAACTCAGGTGTAAGGCCGGCGATAGCCTTTGCATGCCCCATTGAGATAATACCCTCTTTGAGTGCAAGCTGTATCTCTGCGGGTAACGATAACAGACGCAGGTAGTTGGATATCGTAGAACGCTTCTTGCCAACCTTGTCGGCCATAGCCTCCTGTGTTAGGCCGCATTCGTCGATGAGTCGCTGCATGCCGAGGGCTATCTCTATGGCGTTGAGATCCTGGCGCTGAATATTTTCTACGAGGGCCATGGCGTGGAGATTCTGGTCGTCCACCTCGCGTATGTACGCGGGAATGGTCGCAAGACCAGCCATCTGTGATGCGCGCCAGCGACGCTCGCCACTTATGATGATATACTTATTGCGTCCATTACGTTTGAGCGTTATGGGTTGTATCACGCCAAGATGCGCGATAGATGCCGAGAGCTCGCCGAGACTCTCCTCGTCAAACACGCTTCGCGGCTGTAAGGGGTTGGGCTCAATATCCGTGAGTGCAATCTCCGCCATCTCGCTCATGGGTGTAGATTGTTGGGTTGCTATGTCTGCGCCAAAAATGGCATCAAGACCACGGCCTAAGCCTCTCTTTTTCTGTGCTGTCATATATCATTTATGCTTTTATTCGGTTTTTAGTTTTCGCTCTTCTTGCGGTTGCGCTTCAAAAATTCGCGTGCGAGATTGAGGTAGTTTACTGCACCTGTCGCCGAGGCGTCGTAGAGCATGATGGGCTTGCCGTGTGAGGGTGCCTCGCCCAGACGTATGTTGCGCTGTATGATGGTCTCGTAAGCTAAGTCCGAAAAGTGTTCGCGCACCTCGCTTACAACCTGATTATTGAGTTTGTTACGCATATACATCGTTAGCACGAAGCCTTCGATTTGTAGCGCAGGGTTAAGGCGGCTCTTGACCATCTTAATAGTGTTGAGTAGCTTGCTGAGTCCCTCCAAGGCCAGATACTCGCACTGTACGGGGACCAATACTGAGTCGGCGGCAGTGAGTATGTTGACGGTGGTGAAGCCGAGCGACGGAGAGCAGTCGATGAAGATGTAGTCGTAGGCGTCGCGTATCGAATTGACTATGCCTTTGATTATATGGTGGGCATTCTCCATTGTGGCAAGCTCGGTGTCGGCAGCCACAAGGTTGATAGACGAGGGTAGTAACCATAATTTCTTGATGTCGGCACTATGGAGAATGACCTCCTCGGCGCGCTTCTCGCCCACGATACACTCGTAGATGCCGGCGAGGTTGATGTCGAAACCTAAGCCCGAAGTGGCATTTGCCTGAGGGTCAGCATCGATAAGCAGTACCTTTTTACCTAACAATGCTACCGACGCTGCGAGGTTAATGGCGGTTGTAGTCTTGCCTACGCCGCCCTTCTGATTTGCCAATGCAACAACTTTTGCCATATCTCTACGATGTAAAATCCTTATACATAAATAATGCGCACAAAATTAGTAAAATTTATCGTATTACGATGCCTTGTTTTGAGAAAATAACGTATCTTTGTTTGATTTTTGTTGGCAAGCTTCATCTTATGTATGGTTGCCGTTAATAAAATGTTGCTATGAATAGTTTTTTGAAGGTACTGCGTGATGTGGTGATATTTGCTATTGCCTATATTGTCGTGGTTATTCTCCTCTCCTTAATCATAACTCCGATAGATGATTTTAATTTCATGTTGTTCAGCCTTATTAGTGGCCTCACAGTCTTTATGTTGGCGGGATTATATGAGAAGAGAGTTTATGGCACACGAGCAGAGATAGAGCATAAAAGAGGCGGCCTTGATGCCAGAGCGATATTGTGGGGTATTGTTTTTATGGTTGCGGTGTCAATCGTATTATCACCACTCGAAACGTTGTTGCCAACCACTCATCAGACATTGCCCGGGGGCGGATGGACTATATTGGCGGCTGTAATCATTGGTCCAATTATAGAGGAACTTATATTTCGAGGCAGACTTATTTCGATACTCAGCCATACATGCCGACCGGGTCTGGCAGTTGTAATTTCGGCGTTCGTATTTGCAGTGGCTCACGGGAGTCTATTTGTTGGTATAAGTGCGTTTATATCAGGCATTATATTTGGTTATTTCTACCTATTGAAGAGGTCGATAATAACCCCTATTGTGCTACATATCTGCAATAACGCTGTGGCTTATTCGCTTATCGTTTTGTCGTATCAGGATAAGAGTGTGCATGAACTCATTGGAGAGTCAAATGCCTACTACATAATATATGTCGTTTCGTGGATTGTGGTGGCTGTGGGTATGATGCATTTGATACGTACGATGTATCGTGCCGACAGCGATGCAACTCCATGTGTCGGGACCGCATCAAGGCAGCCGAATGAAAAGGCTGAGAGTGGCGAGAATAGTGAGTTGTAGTGGTTATTACGTAGGGCAGTCATGAGACTCAAAAAAATGTTTTATTGTTACGTTCGCCCTCAATAATACTCATCTGCGCTTAGTACCTCCGCTTTTTAGGCCTTATAGCTTCACAAGTCTGTAATACATCTTTTTATTCAACTCACATAAAAGAAAATTGGATGGCTAGAAGTAAGTTAGCCATCCAATTTTTGTTGTGCGCGAAGGCAAGATTAGAGCATAGCCTCAATCTTAGCTTTGAGTTGCTCCTTGGTAGCTGCTCCTACGTGCTTGTCAACCTGCTTGCCATCCTTAATGAAGATGATAGTAGGGATGTTGCGTACCATGTACTGAGCTACGATATCGTCGTTAGCGTCAACATCGCACTTGCCAATAATCACCTTGCCATCATACTCTGTTGCAAGCTCGTCGATGATGGGCGATACCATGCGGCAGGGGCCACACCATGTTGCCCAAAAGTCGATAACAACGGGCATACCCTTGCCCATAATCTCCTCGTAGTTCTCCTTCTTAATCTCTAATGCCATAATTGTAATGTTTTAATTGTTAGTAATATTATAGTTAAGTTCGTTGTTGTCCAAAAATTCCATAAACTCGCTTGTCGGCTCTATGCGATGAGCCCTTGATACGAGCTTCACCTTGACATCCTCGGCAGGGTCGTATATCGTGAACGATATGTTTGTTTTGCCGGGAGTTGCCTCAATCTTCTCAAAGAGCATCTCTGTAAGAGTTGAGCATACCTCGTTGATATTTAAGGTTATATGTATCGATTTAATCTGCTCGGCAACCTCGGCAAGATGTTGTATCGAGTTTATCTTAAACTCCAACTCCACGGGCTCACGGTAGGGGCGAGGCTGCACTTTGCCGCTGATGTATAGAAAGTTGTTCTGCTCTATGAGGATGCCAAACTTCTCGTAGTCCTTGCTGAATAACGTAAACTCATGCTGCGTATTGTAGTCCTCCATTACGAAGCGTGCATAGCGACGTCCATCCTTCGTTGTAAGCGGGATAACACTCGTTACAACACCCGCAACACCTAGCTGACGGCCATCCATGCCTGTAAGGTCGGAGAGACTGCCTAACTCTGCCTGGCACATCTTGCGTAGGATGAAGCCAAAGCGGTCGAGTGGGTGTGCTGAGAGGTAGAGGCCTATGACCTCGCGCTCCTTGTTGAGTATAGTAAAGTTGTTCCAGTCTTCTGCCACGGGAACGCGTGGTTGTTGTATGTCGCCTGAGCCTCCGGCCATACCAAAGAGACTCTGCTGTGCATTCTGACGCTCCATCTGCACGCGCTGACCATAGCGTACGAGCATGTCGAGAAAGACAACGCCATTGGTGTCAATAGCAAAGAAGCGTGAGCGGTTGAAGTCGATGAGTGAGTCGAAGCCACCTGCCAACGCAATGCTCTCCAAACACTTGCGGTTTACCACCGAGAAGTTTACGCGCTCGATGAAGTCGTATATCGATTTGTAGGGGCCATTGTTTAAGCGCTCATTAACGATAGCCTGCGATGCTGCCTCGCCAACACCCTTGATTGCGGCAAGGCCGAAGCGTATATCTCCCTTCTTGTTTGTTGAGAACTTCACCAACGACTCATTGATGTCGGGACCCAATACCGAGATGCCCATGCTCTTGCACTCGGTCATATATACCGTAACCTGCTTGATATCGTTAAGGTTGCGGCTGAGCACCGTCGCCATATACTCCGAGGGGTAGTGAGCTTTGATATAAGCCGTCTGATAGGCTACCCATGAGTAACATGTGGCGTGCGACTTGTTGAAGGCGTATGATGCGAATTTCTCCCAATCTGCCCATATCTTCTCCAAAACCTTCTCGTCGTGGCCATTCGACTTGCCACCTGCGATAAACTTGGGCTTCAACTCGTCAAGCTTTGACTTAATCTTCTTACCCATCGCCTTGCGCAACGTATCCGACTCGCCACGTGTGAAGTTACCGAGAAGGCGCGAGAGAAGCATGACCTGCTCCTGATATACGGTAATGCCGTAGGTGTCTTTCAGGTAGCGCTCCATGATGTCTATATCATAGACAATAGGTTTGCGGCCGTGCTTGCGGTCGATAAAGTCGGGGATATAGTCCATCGGTCCCGGTCGGTAGAGGGCGTTCATCGCGATAAGATCCTCGAAGGTCGAGGGTTGCAACTCGCGGAGATACTTCTGCATACCTGGCGACTCAAGCTGGAAGGTGCCGACGGTGCGACCATCGCAGTATAGTTTGTATGTCTTTTTATCGTCGATAGGTATGTTGTCTATGTCGATTTCGACGCCGTGTGTCTGCTTGACGGTCTCTACGGCATCCTTGATTATCGAGAGGGTCTTCAACCCGAGGAAGTCCATCTTGATAAGTCCCGTATCCTCAATTACGGAGCCTTCATACTGCGTAACGAGCATCTTCTCGCCTGTCTCCTTGTCGTCAGCTGTGCTAACGGGTACCCAGTCGGTGATGTCGTCGCGGCAGATGATGGTGCCGCAGGCGTGAACACCCGTGCCACGGACATTGCCTTCAAGCATCTTGGCATACTTTATCGTGTCGCGCATAACGGGGTCGTCCGACTCCTCGGCAGCCTTCAACTCGGGTACCGCCATAATGGCGTTTTTGAGGTTTATTTTCAGCTGCTTGTCCTTGTCGTTGGGGTCGTTGATGCGGTCGGGTACCCACTTGCACAGCTGGTTTGCCTGTGCCAAAGGCAGCTTCTGCACACGTGCGACATCTTTGAGCGCCATCTTGGTCGCCATAGTGCCGTAGGTGATGATGTGCGCCACCTTCTCCTTGCCATACTTCTGCGTTACCCAGTTAAGCACACGACCGCGACCATCGTCGTCGAAGTCGATGTCTATATCGGGCAACGATATACGGTCGGGGTTTAGGAAGCGCTCAAACAGAAGGTCGTAGGCGATAGGGTCAATCTGCGTTAT